>NZ_CP022523.1:0-618750 GCF_002850255.1 Pseudoalteromonas sp. NC201 | reverse complement strand
AGCTCAGTTGTCATCGCCATGGTGACTTTACCTCTGATCTCAAGCCTCTTTGGACTCTACCCAGATAGTGATTTTATAGCAACTTCATGGCCCCATATTTTACACGCTATACTGCTTTGGGTACTCCCAGCTTGCATTGTTTATACCGCTATTCCGTTTGCGCTCACGGCACTCACTGGACGCGCTACACCAGCTTATGCAGCGATGATGATAGCCGTTGGCTCGTTTGTCATTATCACCGCTTTGTTTGGTGATGGCGCACCACAAGCTCCTTGGCTGCAAATTGTTGATCCATTGGGTAAGGTTACAGTTGAAGGGCAAATCTTTTACTGGACCGCACAGCAAAGAATGACCCAGTTTTTGAACTTAGAGAGTGCATTACTTTACAATCGTTTGCTCTACTTAACGCTCGCATTGTCTTTGCTGGCATTTGCATGGTGGCGCTTCGATTTAACGAAATTTAGAATCAGTAACAACAAAAAAGCCTCAGCAAAACCCGTTGCAAAAGCGCAACAACACACGCACAGTTCAAGCAAACTAAATATGAACCCATTAACCTTGATAACCAATAAAGCCACAGTCTACTGGCTTAAATTCAGCGCCTACTCCGGTTATCTTCAAGCTCGCCAAATCATTACTAATAAGGCGTTTTACCTATCAATGTTAACGCTTTCGTTGATGCTGATCATCGCTGGTTTAAGCTACCGTTTGCCAGGCATAGAGGGCAGCGCAGCTATTTTGCCAAGAACGCACACGCTGCTTCCCGTGTTAATTTATCCCAGTTTGATTTTTACCATGCTTGCCGCCGCTTTTTTTATAGTTGATCAGTGCCACAAAGACCACCAGCTAAATACCGCACAGCTAGTCGCTGTGTGCCCAACGCCCGATTGGCAAACTCCTTTAAGCCATATAATCTGCGCTGTTTTTGTTGCTGTCGTATTAATGCTAGTGCCTATTTCCGGCTTATTGGGTACACAATTTATAAAAGGTTATTTTGACCCTGATTGGCAAAGTTTATTGCATTTGAGTATGCTCGTTTTGCTGCCATTAATGCTCGCTTACGTGTTTATAGCTATCATTAGTTACGGGCTATTTCAGTCTAAAGTTGCCGCACAGGTATGTGCCGTGGTGCTCTGTATTTCTCCTGCGATATTCAATGAAACTCACGCGATAGAGAACTTTATGTATTTATGGGCATGGCCATCTATTGCTCAACTTTCCGAAATTGCATCTACCGAGCAATTTATCATCAGAGATCTCAATCTTATGCTCTACTGGCTCAGTTTTTATTGTGTATTGCTAGTATTAAGTAGCTGGCTGTGGACACGAGGTGTGCTTGCACCTTTTAAAGAAAGATTAATAGCTTTACCACAAAAGGTTACACCGCGATCACTGGCTATTATGCTGTTGTCAGGCACTGTTTTTGGCTATCAAGCCTATTCAATTCATCAAGAGATGATCATTAACGGTCAATTTGAAACACAAGCCGATGGTTATGCTGTGCAAGCCGACTACGAAAACCAATACCGGCAATTCGATACACAACCGCAGCCTAAAATTCGCCACGCTGAAATTGCCATATCGCTACACCCAAATCAGCGCGCTATACAATACACGGCCAACTTAACGCTGGTTAATTCACACCAGAATGCAATCGAGCAGTTGCTACTCAACACCAACAACTATACCGCTTTTGATGAAATCTTACTTTCTGGTCAAGCGCTTTCACTGCTCGCTTTAGACAAAGCGCATCATGCCTCGGTTTGGGGCTTGAATACGCCTCTCATTCATGAGCAACAAAGTCAGCTCAGTTTTACGGCTTCAGTCAAATATCAAGGCTATAGTAATCACGCAACTGATTACATTGGCAAAGTGACACAAAATGCCAGCTATATTGATGCAAGTTTTTGGCCCTCCATTGGGTTCGAGAAAAACAACATCATCAAAGACAACGTGTTACGAGAGAAGTTTAACCTCGACCCGCTGGCACCAGACTTTTTCAGCCAATCACAAACACTAGACTTGTACCAACACGACGACGCCGATCTGCTCACCTATAAACTAAAAATTGACGTCCCCAACAATCAAGTAGTTGTGGCGCCGGGGGATCTACAGAAACACCAAACACAAGGACAGCGCCACAGCTATGAATTTCAAACAATGACCGCGAGTCATTGGGATCCTGTCATTGTGAGCGCCGGATACAAAATTCACCAGTCTATATGGACAAGCGCAAAAACCGGACAAGATATTCCCATAGAACTGTTTTACCTTAACGCCGATGAAACCATCCTAAATTCCATGATACAACGAGCAAAACATGCACTTGAACAAGGCGAAGCAATATTTGGAACCTACCCATACAACAGCTTAAAAATAGCAGCGTTACCTCAGGGTATGGGAGAACAAACGGTTAGCGCAAATTTAGTGCTTATCCCCGAAATGTCCGCTTGGCAAAACAATTATCATGATCCATCCAGTTCCGACTGGTTAGAATACACCGTACACGATGCAGTTGCTCAGGTTTGGTGGCAGAATATCGCAATCGCAAACACCGCAGGTTACCCCATACTGTCTGAGGGGGTGCCAACTTGGTTTGCGCTGACCAAATCAAGATTGAGTAGCAAAGCAACACAACAACTATTGGCTAGCATTAAAAATGACTACTTATTAGCACGTACTAAAGAGTCCGGTGTGGAGAAAAACGCCTTAGCATTGACGCACCAACCATACGCCAAAAGTAAATCGCAGCTTGTTGTTTATGAAGTGTCACAGCTCATTGATAATGAGCAATTTAGCAATGTGATCAATGATACCCTAGCACATTATCGAGTGCAGAGTGCTTCACAGCCCATATCGGCACAACAGTTGTACCTGAAGCTGTTGCAAGCCGTAAATCAGCCTAAACATGAAAAACAACTAGATATATTATTTCACCAAATGACGCTACATGACGCAAAAGTGCAAAATCTATCTCTGTAAACCCCCATTACAAACGATTAGGGCTGCCACATAAGCGCCCTAATTACTATCAGCCTTGTTAACTACCTTTAAAAAAAACCGCACAGAGGGGTAATGGCCGTTTTCGGGTAGTGGCTTTCCTTGCTTATTCAGACAATAACGGGCAATAAAAACAGGGCCGACCAAATGGTCAACGCTGACGAGAAGTAAGCCTAAAAACCCATTTCTAGCGCAGCATAACTCAATGCCCAACTACTCTACTATTCGTTGTTACTAGGAGCTAATTTACTATGTTTCGTTATAAGCTGACGTCTGAGGCCAAACCTCTCTTCTCCACTTCTAAACTCAACTATCACATTTCGCGTACCTTGTTAGCAATGAGTTTAGGCGTTTTCTCTTCAGCAGTATTTGCTGATGATCAAGCCAAACATATCGACTTGGAACGAATTGAGGTTACTTCTGAAAAGCGTACCGTGAATATTATGGAAGTTGCTTCTAGCGTAACGGCTATTTTTGGACAAGAACTAGTCGACTCTGAAGCCTATTCAATCACAGATCTTGGACAAGCGATCCCGAGTGTTCACGTTTATAGCTGGGGTGGCCGAAGAGACAGTAATGTATTTATTCGTGGCATAGGCCCGGGTTTATTCACCGAACCCACCATAGGTTTTTACGTCGATGGCGTGAATTATAGTAGCAATAGTATTTTTGATTTGGACCTTGTGGATATAGAGCGTATTGAGGTCCTAAGGGGCCCTCAAGGCACACTATATGGGGGCAATTCTCTGGCTGGTGTTATTAATATCATCACCAAACAACCAGACGAAATGCCGGAGTTCAAAGGCGCCTTTTCTGCAGATAACTTTGGCTCAAAGCGGGTTAGATTAGGTGTGAATACCCCCTTGACTGCGGATAATCTATTTCTCGGCTTATCAGCTTCGGCATACAACACCGATGGACATCTTGAAAATACCTACTTAGATAAAGACTTTGGTGCACGCGACGATCTGAGTGCGAGAGCTAAACTTAGATGGATCGCGTCAGACAATCTTGAAGCCAATTTTGTGGTGGATTATGAACGTTTTCGTGGCGATTCGTATGCGATGGGACAACTTGAGCGTATCAAAGCCAACCCAGATCACATAGAACATGATTTTGAAGGAGTTGACGATCGCGATGCACTGGGGGCTTCGGTTACACTGGATTATAGCGGTGACAATGTAAACTTCATCTCGATCACAAGCTGGCGTGACTGGGATAACCTGAACACCGCGGATCAAGATACAGGCAATGACGCAGGATATCAGTTCCATAGTCACTCTGAGGACGACTTTGATCAGCTCTCCCATGAAATGCGTTGGAGCTCTAAAAATACTGAAGACTACCATTGGCTAGTCGGGTTCTATGCCTATCAATCAGATACCCAGAGTACGACAAGAAATGATCTAAACTTCTCCTCTATGTACCCAGGTAGTGGACCCATGATTGATCGTTCGATTATCGGGAAAGATGACCAAGCTTGGGCAGTATTTGGCCAGGTTGACTACGCAATCACTCAGGATATTACCGTCATTGCAGGGTTACGCTACCATAAAGAACAGCGAGAAGCCGATATTAACATCGACTCTCAGTCCACTGGAGTAACCTCGCAACACGGTGGCAAGGAAGAATTCAGCGAAGTTCTACCCAAATTAGCCCTCTCTTATCAAACTGCCAATAATGACCTTGTTTACGCGTCTTGGAGTAAAGGTTACCGAGCAGGAGGATTTGACACTTTATATCCCAACTTAAGCAAGCCTAGCTTTGAGCCTGAATACAGTAATAACTATGAAATCGCCTATAAAGCACTAGCGCTAGAAAACCAACTGAGCTTTTCAATCACTGCATTTTACGTTTCTTTAGACGACCAACAAGTGCAACAGATGTTAGAAAACACAACTATTATCACTGATAACGCAGGCGAAAGTACCAGCCGGGGTGTTGAATTTGAGTCGCGCTACCAGCCTCACCCGGATTGGACCATTGGCTTCTCAAGTAGTTATGTTGACGCCACTTATAGCGAGTATGAAAGTGTGAACTTTGCAACTGGTGCAATAGAAGATTATTCCGATAATCGTTTACCAAACACGCCTAAGATCAGTGCCAACCTGTCCATTAGCAATCGTACAGAACTCAACAGCGACTTCACCTTATTCACACAGTTAGAAAACATTTATATGGGCGATCACTACTTTGATGCAGGTAACCAAATGAAGCAATCTGCATATCACCTTTTAAATGCCAAAGTAGGACTTGAAAGCGAAAGCTGGTACGCGCACTTATGGGTGAAGAATGCGCTTGATGAATATTACTCAAAAGTTGAATTTAACTTTGGTTTCGGTGTCACGGCAGAAGCAGGAAACCCGAGAACCATAGGCCTCACTATAGGTACTAATTTCTAAACCAATGACGAGTGGAAAGTGGCGCACGCACTAAGCGCCACCGTGACGTTGTATAAATAATATCAATGCGTTGATACGCTTATTAAGGGAGTTACCATGCAAGCTCAATCCGTGTTATTGCTCGGTGGTACAGGTCAAGTAGGCTTAAAAGCAGCTGAGTATTTACTTGAGCATACACAAGCCGCACTTACGTTTGCTTCACGTAGAAAAGCCTCATTACCCAGTGCAATTTCGCAACATCAAGACCGAATAAATACTGTACAATTTGATGTCCAAAACACCGACGATTTAAAAACTCAGTTAGAGAATACTGATCTGGTCGTCGCCTGTGTTGGCCCCTCAGGCATTATTGGCGATCAAATAGTATTGGCCTGTAAAGAGTTAGGCGTACCAATTATTGATGCTGGTGGCTACGATCCAGTGTACGCGTCTCTCCACGAGCATGAAAAGAAGCACAGTAGTGAAGTACCGCTCATCATCAACGCCGGTTTGCTACCGGGCTTATCAGGCGTATTCCCCGCCTATCTTATTCAACAATGTAGCCGTGGAGCGGACATCAAATCCTTAGAAGTGCAATACGTTGGCCGAGACGCTTGGAGCTACAATTCGGCATGGGACATTATAAATGGGTTAGGAGACTTTGGTCACGAACGTGGCTTTTGCTACTTGGAAAACCAGCAAGTTAAACGTGAAAAGTTCTCAAAAGCTGGTACTAAAGCACACTTTCCTGCTCCCATAGGCACCGCATCTACTATGTTGATTTATGCAGAAGAAATTGTGCAACTCGCCAACGAACATGACATACAAACAGCTAAAGTCTACGGTGCTAATCTAGGGCCCCGCGCTATGTTTGTTTGCATGATTGCGAAGATATTCAAGATGTACAAAAACCATAAAACTATCGCTCGTGCGGCGCGATGGTTATGTAAGGCCTCAGCTAAAGATATGCGTAAGCTCGACCCAATTTACGCCGTCGATGTCCAAATTAAATGTGCTGACAAACGCGTACACCATGGCCAAATCATTCTAGAAGATACCTATCAGGCTACAGGCTTTATCATCGGCATAACGGCTAAGCAATTATTAAACAATCAAATCACCAAAACAGGTCCAATGATGCTACATGAAGCTGTTGATGCCAATCATTTTATAAAAGATCTCGAACAAGCAGGTGTCGTTGCAGGGCTTATTCTTTCTAAATCAGACAACAACACCAAGCAGGAGGCTGCATGAGTAAAAATATCATCGTCTTGGGAGGTACAGGTGAGTCGGGCAGGCGCATTATCAACTTACTCAGTGAACGCCTCTCAGATTTAAAAATAAGCTGTGCGGCACGGCGAACACCAAAAGCGGGCATATTGCCAGAGCATATTAACTTTGTTCCTTTTGATATAAATGACAAAGCCAAAAGCATTGAAACACTCAAAAAGTTCGACTTAGCTGTGATTGCTTTAGGTCCAATGGATAAATTTGCCCTACAGGCGCATCAACTGTGCTTGAACGCGAATATAGATGCCCTCGACATTAATGACAGCCTACAGGCTGCAGATCAAATACACGCACTGAATACTGAGGCCCAATCAAAACAACGCTTGCTACTCACAGGTATGGGCTTCTCCCCTGGTATTTCAACATTACTGTTAACTGAGCTTGCGCATAAAAAAGCATCTGCAACGGGCTATTATCAATGTCGTTTGTATATGGGCGCAGCCTATGGTGGCGGCGAGACCAGTCCACAAGCGATTTTAGCAAGCTTTACCAATCACTTAACCTGCTGGCGAGAAGGGACTCGCAAGCAGGTTGAGACGCCTTGGCAGGACGCACAACATCAATTTACTTTTCCAGCATTGAAAAAACCAGCCGACCTAATTCCATTTGCAACACCTGAAGTCGCTGGGCTTGGTTGTGAGTATGTTGCTGAAGACCTAGACATAAAGCACCTAGATAGTCGTTATCACATCCAACACCTAACGCTTAGATTTGCAAAGTTTATGAGTAAATATCGCTTAGGCGAACGTAAAAATACATTTTTCTCCAAGATGTTTTTTAATAATGGGCAAAAGCTCAAAACCAAAAAAGAGTCAGATCCCGATACTTGTTTATGGGTTTACCCAGACAATAATCCGCAATCAGGACTAATGTTACACGGGGTTATTTCTTCTTATGAACTAACCGCCAAGATGGCATGTGTTGTGGTTGAGTGTTGGCTAAACAATGTGTTCTTTGACAGCTATGGCGTCAAAGCCGTAGAGCATTTGTCTTATAAAACGCGCCAAAAGCTACTGCAAACATTGGCTTTATATGGTGTCACGGCAAAACCTGCAAACACCCAGAACACACATCGAGCAGATCAAGAGTTTGGCTGGGTAGACAGCGTATCACCAGACATCAATAGTCTCAGAAATTTGGGGTTAAATTGGTATACAGTAACAAAGCAACATCCAAAAATGGCAAAAAGGCAACAAGAATATCTCTATAAATCAGAGATATGGCGAGCACTTAAAGAGGCCACCAGTAGGTATAGCTTTGCAAAGTTTGTAATTTCTACGCTGTTAGCATGGCGTCGAGATAATAAAGGCTTACAGCACTGGCGCGATAGACACCAAGGAGAATATACCGAAATCTGGAAGTCCATCACTAAAGATATGAGTATGTTTAGCTCAGGTTATGGCAACGCGAGGAAACTACTAGGGCAGGATAAAGCCTACCGATTATATCGTGACATGTTTCTAGAGACAGGCAAAATGGAAATGCGCTGGCTATGGCCTAATCCTGAATCCTTTAATATATTCGAAAACAAAGAGAATGTGATTTTAGAGTACTGGCTCACTTGGCTTAGAAACTACGCCAAACTTGGCCTATTTACACTAAGCGAATCAAAGGCTGACTCCTCAACGATTTGCATTTCTATCACCGACTGTGCGTATGCTGCTATGTTTAAAGAGCTCGGTTGCCCTGAGCTTGCAGACATAGTGAGAGAAATGGAGCAAGAAGCACTAGTCTTTTTAGCCAGTCAGAGTAATTTGAACATAACTTGGAACTTTAAAGGTGAAGGTGTTGTTGACATCACTTTGAGTAAAACGCTAACGCTTCAGGCCGTTGGTTAACAGAAAAAGACGACGGAGAATGGATTTATGTGTTGCGGGCAAAGCCCGCAGGGCACACACTCAAAAATGATTAACCACAAACAATACTGGGAGCGAGGTTCAGTCTCGCTTCTTTAGGCAACACCCCAAATTGTTTTCTAAAAGCCACGCTAAAATGACTTACATTGCTATAACCCAGCGAGACGGCTGTTTCGGTTACATTATTGTCTTTTAATAGGTTCATTGCTTTGTGCATTCTTTCTTCTTGGAAACAACCATAAACCGTATTGTTAAATAGCACCTTGAAGCCTTTTTTTAGCTTACACTGGTTTAATCCAACCACCTTAGCCACATCTGAAATGGTAGGTGGGCAACTAAGATCGGATAATAGAAAATCTCTAGCTGCAATAAGCTGCTTTTTCTCTCGAAGCGGGAGTTGGTTGCTCGTGTCAACTGATTTCAGTGCAGTGAGATGCCAATATAGATAGTCTAACGTAGCGGAATGCAGCAGCAGAGGGTTGGCTTCTTGATCTTTTATCAACTTATGAATACGGTTCGCACATGTGCTGACTTTTCTACTGGGGCCACTTTGCTTCACAAAGAATGACATACTTTTCCCTAGATCTACCCCACTGAGCTCTTCACCAGCAAGCTCATTAAGCACTTCGGGTTTTATCATGATCTCTAAGTTACTAAAATCATTACTATGGTAAGCACAGAAATTCTCCCCACCCGAAAAACCAATATTGAAGTCTCCGCACTCACATTGTAACAGCGTATTACCGACCGTCGCTTCAAACTTCCCCGCAAGAACATTGTTAATGTGAATATATTGGTCATCGCCAGGAAATATATGTTTAGTATCTGCCGCCCCCAAATCCTGCGCTGAAGATAGGCTCACAGAAAGCCCTGGCATCAACTGCACAAAATTCTGCCCAACCACATTATCAATATGCTGCTGTTTATTCGCTGTACTTATTTCAATGTCACTACACATAGTCATTTTTAACCCCCCTTCCAATCCCCGTATCACTCAGGCATCTGTAGCTAATACTTCCTTTAGAGAAACATGTAAGTTACCGAGAACAGCCGGATGTTTCACCATATCAACAAGTCAGATAAGAATGAATTTCACTTTTAGTTATTCAGTCGTATATAGCTATCTATTACATCACCCATTATTAACCGCATCAGAACAACAAAATATTAACAAATGAAAAACGATAAAAACAAATTCTGAGTTATGTTCCCTAAGAAGTTAACACTAATAAAAATCATTCTCAATAAGAAATTCCAAAAAATACAATTTTCAACCAGAGATTTGCATAAGGAAAGAGTTAGAGCATTCCTTATTTTACTAGAGAGTTTTAGGGATAGTTTCGCTCTCGTGTCCTGCCAAAGTCTAGGTACCAAATCGGAGGTGTTATACCAATTTCAGCTGTTGGCGCCGAAACAGGCTGCTATAAATGAGTTAGTTATCCATAGTCACGACTACCCAAACTAAAAGACTGTATGCACCTGTATAATAAGCGGTAATTTGACTGCCAGCCTTGATAAGTAACCTGAACTCGGGATAACAATATGTTTTCTAGCAGCTGTTATCCCTTTCTACTGCGTTAAATTTGTTGCAATAGGCCAGAGGTTAAATAAGTCGTGTATCTAAGCCAAGGTGGGATGCTGTGCATTGTTTTAGTAATAGCCTACTGGCATTTGAGCGACACTATCGCCTTGAGTGTTGACTACAACCATTAGTTTGTTTCAAAAGTAGTATTAGTAACATCGCGGTATTTGTCAGTTATCATTTTTAATCTTATCCAATTTATATAAATAAACTAAAAGCCCGACGCATCTAAAGTTATGCGGGTTTTTAATATTTCCTTATGAAATTTTGGCCCTTTACCATGACGCTTCTATAAGGTGTAGATTGACCATAGAGTGTTTTTAACAACAATAGGCAAGGAAAATAACGACCTTAGAACCATATGCCAATGTGAGATGATGACTTTTTCAGATACTTTTGTGATCATAGATTTCGCTGCCTGTGTCGAAGTGCCAAATCAAACCTCACTTGACCATTGATAATAATAAAAAGGGATTAAGCATCCAGAAAAATTTGCGTCATTCATCTTGATACCGTCTCATTTCCTATCGCGAACAAGCCATTAAAAGCAACGGGGAATCCCGAGGTTTTATTGACGAGACGATAGTAAACAACACTCAGGTATTCGGATACTCAATTTATGTTCGACATGGGTTTGAGTTAAATAGGCCAAAGCTTGCGTACGAACTGGTTTATGCCCTGCAAGTCGAGTGTCGTGACCAAAACACACTCAGAAGAATAAAAATCAAACAGCAAAGGTCAAAACGCCCTAGTGAAAGACGTCACGTAAAAAGTTGAACTCGCCTTTTATTATATTCACCACTCTTATCACTTACTTTATAAAGTATTACAAGGTACAATTTTTTCTCAATCTCCATTGCGACTTACAAGGAAAAGTTATGCCATTATTAGAACAGAGGTCTCTGCATCATATTGATCCACGCCTAGCTGGCGTTGAGATGCAGTTAAAAGAGGCCTATTACAATTTAGATAAAACCACATCCAGCTTTGATAGCGATCTTGACAATAAATTGAAGTCGTTTAAGCGCTATAAATGGTGGGCGGTTGGTATTGCAATCCCCCTACTATTTTTTGCGCCTTTTCTCTTAATCTCAATAATTCCTATTTACTTTTTGTTAAAACATTCTCTTAAGTCTTTCACTAAGGGTGTGTTAACTAGAGCTTATATGATAGCGCCAATTGCTTCAGCACTTAACTTAGAATATTCAGTCGGCGGTAATTTACTTATCTGCGAGGAAGCTATCAGTGCAGGTATATTAGCCAAAGGAGGCCGAGCTGTGGCTGAAGATGGATTTAACGGCGAAGTAAATGGCATTCCCTTTTACTTTACTGAAGTGCATATACGCACGCATCACCAGAACAATGACAGCAAACGTTTGTTTAATGGTGCAGTTATAAAACTGAGTATGCCTGAACCTGTAGATACTCCAATCGTAGTGTTACAAGATGCGGGGCTTTGGAACATGCTGATAAATCGACGTCAATCTTTAAAAGGATTACAGCGAGTTAAATTTGAACAAAAAGACTTTGAAAAAGAGTATCAAGTCTATGCTAAAGATGAAGAAACCTGCCGCGAAGTACTCACGCCAGAATATATGGCGCAATTGTCGCAAGTCAAAACGTTCTTCTCATCCAGTCACCTACCAAAAGGGTTAAAAATCCCCGAAGTAAAAGCCCAAATGTTTATAGAAGGTAGCGATATACTGATCTCTCTTGACTATGGAGCCAACCTATTTAGCCCTAAAAAGCTACAAAAAGAATACGATCCCAGCTGGGCCGACGACATAGCCAAACAATTCTTACTGATTGAAAACCTAGCAAAAAGTCTGGTGCACTAGCGCTGGACTTAGGTAGCTTGTGGTTGAAAGTGCAATAATCTAACGACAAACACAATGGCTGTTATAACCATTACAAAAAAGGCCCTGAGGCCCTTAAACCAACTTAGCTTTTTTAGACACGGAGTTAGTTCAAAGATGATACAGTGTTCGCTGTTCAAAATAATAATGTAAAGCGCTAACCCCCTGCGACTGTGAGCAGGTTTATCAAGTGCCTAAGGAGAACAGGATGAATTTTATAAAGCCCGCCACCTCTTTGCTTTTTGCAGTCATCATGCTCACCAATGATGTCCATGCTAATGAAGCCTTTCCTAGGCTAAAAGGACCTTGGCTCGGTCAGACACCACCAGGGTCAACCGCACAGCTCTTTGCTCCTAATATCATCTCCATTCATGGTCGTTATGAATTCGGCGTGTCGTTCTCTCCAGACCTTACAGAAGTGTATTTTACTGCCTTTAAAGAGCAAGAAACTGTAGACTCAAGCCCACAAATCATGTATTCAAAGGTAGAAAATGGACAGTGGACTCAACCTCAAACCGCAGATTTCACCCGTGGAAGAATGAGTTATGAACTGGTTCCCCACGTTAGCTTAAACGACAACCGGATTTACTTTACTGCGCGTTCAGATGACCCCAAGGAGTCTGGAATTTGGTACGTTACCCGTAGCAAAAATGGCTGGAGTGAGGCCAAAAGATTCGATTCGGCAATAAATACGGGTAAGTTTTCAGACTTCAACCAAAGCGCAAATGGCGAACCTGTTTTCTCCAATATGTCAGAACGCAAAATGTATACCGCTGAAAATAAAAACGGCGCGTTTACGACTCCCAAAGCCATTGACATTGACTTTGGATTTCATGGCTTTATTTCGCCCGCTAACGATTACCTATTGGTTAATAGTCGTCACAGAGGCGATGATAGTAGAAAAGACAACGACCTATATGTCTATTTTAAGGAGCATGATGGCACTTGGTCTAGTCCTATTAATTTAGGTGAAGGGGTTAATACCCGTTACTCAGAAACCGTTCCAAGAATTACACCCGATGGTAAATACCTGTTTTTTGGCAGATATAATGAACCCGGTGATGTATCAAACATTTATTGGGTAAGCACCGAAGTCATTACCAAGCTAAAAGATACTTATTTTGCAGGAAAGTCGACTAAATAACCTGAACTCGGGATAACTTCTGGCTAGAGTGATATTACACTTTTAAACTTTGGTATTTTGGTAGCTTAACTAACTTCTTTCCCGAATTCAGGTTAAATAGCTTTAAAGCAGCGCAATTGTATGATTCCTTTTGACTTTAAGATAAAACTCGGCATGACACAATGCGGAAAATATAAGATAAAATTGCGACACAGCAAAAATATCATCATGTACCCTCCACAAGATTTTGGAGGGCATCTGGACTATACCTTCTTAAAACACTACAGATATCACTCAAGGGGAAACACATTACTAATGATCACGTTTCCCTTAGTATCTCTTATTTCGAATATAAGCTCGGACTCTTTAACTTCAACATAAGCGACACCATTGCTCGCATAAAAGTCGTATTCTGTTGTCGATAATGGTTCTGATATCGAGTATCTACTGGCTCCATATATGGCTTTGCTAAACCTAACATCATCTTTAAACCAACGAATAGAGTTAATTATAAAGCTAGTTGGCCAGAATAATGAGCCAGAAACTAATTGATGGATTGAAGTGGGCTTTCCTTCATAGTTAAGCCGACAAGCGAAGTGAGAGTGAACATCTCCAGATAAAAAGAACACATTTGTAATATTTTTCTTCGTCATGTGATCTAAAATTCTTTTCCGTTGCTCTGCAGCTTTTTTCCAATTATCCGCCGCGTCTGCATTGGAATAATTATCAGCCAAAAAAGTGACAGAAGTCCCTATTAGCTTAACTTTATAATGAGAGTTAAGAAAATCCAATAGGGCATTTTCTTGAGCTCTTGATATAAGCCCTTGAGAGCTTCGCTCTTTGCGAGAGTCCATTAAAAATAGACCAATGCTGCCAAAATCTACCGCTGCATAATGGCGAACAGGTACTTGATTGTGCTCCTGCCCTTTAACGTAAGAGACCCCCGGCACATCACTTGGTATAACATCAAAAATTGGCCCATGTGACGCCTGATAAGAATAGAAAGCATTAATGCTGTTAATGAGCCTATCTTTATCTTTAGTCAACCAGTTGACTTTAGTATCTTGGTAGTCAATAGCTCCGTGTTTAAAACTATCTTCTACTTCGTGATCATCCATAACCATGTAATTAGGCATGGCACATAAGATATCTTTAACATATTGATTATCAAAAAACTTACGATAAAGTCGCTTAAAGTCCTTGGTACTTGAGTTATTTATTGTTAAACCTAGATACATGTCGTTATATACTTGATCCCCTAACCAAAGCATCATATCCAACGGCTTTTCTTCATTAAAGGCTTTCACTACTCTAAGCGCTTTTCCAAAACGTTCATCACCGTTATTTCTAAGACACGAACCAAAGCAAAACCGGAATCCCTCTCTACCTAGAGTTGAGAAAGAATATTCAGGTAAATCAGCCCAATTAGACTCACTTTCAATGCGCTGTTCAGAAAAGGTTGGATTATAACCGACTTGATAACAATAAGTAGTATTTGGCCTTAAACCGGTAAGCTCTATCACTCCCGTATAAAAAAAGTTTTGATTAAACCTGAACTGCTTTGGCTGCTCCCAATCTCCATCTGCCGGTTTTATCCTAATCCACCCGCAATTAGGTTTAGCGTCCTTTCCCGCAGACTGAATACCACACATAACTCGAACCGTTTGCTCTGTAGTAACACCAATAACAGGACCTACTTTAGGGTTTAGCAATGACACAATGTAACTCCTTGTAACTTTAATGATGTAATTAAAGTATCAAAAAGCTCATATTTCAAATTTATGATTTGATATTTATACTTCTCGAAGTATAAATATCAATTAAACACCATTAGGTAATTCTACCATCTCGATAGCGCCGCGTTTTTGCATGGTAATAAATAAGCGTTTACCTTCCTCGCCGCCAAAAGCCACATTGGTCGGGTACTTGCCTTTCAGTTTAATTTCTTTAATTAGCTTGCCCTGAGGTGAAACCACAGCGACCACACCAGCGCCATAACGGGCGATATAAAGATTGCCTTGGTTGTCCGTGCGCATACCATCTAAGCCAAAATCGGTAAACGAGATAAATAATTGTTTGTTACTAATATTGCCTTGTTCGTCTAACTCATAGCGCCATACTTTACGCTGCACGCTTTCATTCACATAAAGTGTTTTATTGTCAGGGCTAACTTCAATGCCATTGGTGGTGCCCATATCCGCTTCTAATAGGGTTACTGCTCCGTTTGTATTTATACGCCAAAGTTTACCGCTACTGGCTTGCCAATTAGGATCGCTGGCGAAAAGAATTCCGTTGTCCATGATCGCAAGGTCATTAGGTTGATCCATGCGATTATCGTGAGCAAATACCGTCACGAATTGTGACAAATCACCACCTTGTGCAAGTGCCGCTTTGGTGACTTTAAGCACGTTATGATTGACGTAATCGGCTATATACATATTGCCTTGCTTATCAAAGCGAATACCGTTACCAATAGAGCCATTTTTTAACGTCAGCAGGGTTTCCGCTCTGCCTTGCGCAATCACTTTACCAATAGTGCCTTGCTGTTGATGATTAACCGCATACAACACGCCGGCATCATCCACCGCAGGTCCCTCAATACCTTGCGTGAAAACACCATCCGTTATCCAATCTTGTGTATCTACAACCGTGTTGGCAGCTACATAACCACTGCTCTGTAGCAAAAATAAACTGAGTATGACCTTTCTCATGACTTTCCTATTTACAATGAAGGTAAAGCGCTCGAACTGGATAAATTCCTGTTATGACCACTTCATCCGTTAAATTTTGCAGCGCTAGCAGATGGCTATCTAGGTGCGGAGCCTGTAAAGCCCCTTTACAAACCTCAAGCACTTGCTGACTCAATGCAATAAACTGCGTCACCGTTAACGCCGATGAGTGTGCTTCTGTAAGTTTTGGACTTTGCTGTAACAGTGTTAACGCCTCAAGCCCCGATTGCCAACGTTGCAATATCGCGCCAATGTGCGCTAACGCAGTGTTATCACCAGCGATATAGCTTGCGACTCGCTCCTCAAGTAGCCTCACCTGACGGCTTTCAACCGCAACATAGTCGACAAATTTATCAAGCGCTGCAAACTGGTGATACTCGTCGTTTAAGAACTTAATATGATGACGCGTGTAATAGTGACTTGGCTCTACAAGCTCTGCAAGATGAGTGAGTAATGCAAGCGTAGCCTTGCGCTTTGGCTCATCCAAGGTTGTGCTGATAAGCCTACTAAAACCCGCTTGTTGCTGCGTTTTATGACCTAAGCCAATGACGTTATGTGCAAAATCGCTTATATGATCCAATCGCGCGTACATCTGCTTGCTATCCGTAAGCGTTTTAGCAGACCATAAACGCTCGGCAATCACAAAAAGTCGCGGCCATATTCTGATATCAAGATTATGTTCGGTGACCATTTCGCTCCAAATGGTCGCCTCACCACCTAAAATACGCCCGTCGTTTACTTGGCTTAACGGTGTTGAAACCTCGACAGGCTGTGGTTTTTCAAGCGCCTCAAGTGTGAGCGGATAACGGCTATTACCGATCATTACCGCGCCTTGTTGCTGCGCTGTATTAAACTCAAACTGTAACGGTCCCATCCAACTATCCATGGCTGCGGTAAATTGCTGAGTCTTGCTAGTAATTGGCTTGTCTGTTTGTGCTAGCTGATGGCGGTTGTTATTAAGCTTTATAAGCACTTGTCCACCCAACACCACAAGCTCGCCTTTGACTGCGCTGCCTTTTAGGCGTGGGACCGTAAAGGCTAAGCTTAATACTTGCGGTTGAGTGAGATACACTGTCGGTAAAACCGGATGTGGGTCGTTACGGTAATGAAATGATGAATACTGCGGCTGATCAATATAAAACCCGGTTGATAAAATGCCTTGATAACCTGCTTCTGCAATTGCATTTAACGAATCATGACCACGCCAAGACTGCACGACAGTATCTTTAGGCAACGCCGGATGAAAAATTTCATCCCACCCCATCATCACACGTTGGTGCTTAGCGATAATCTTTTGTACACGAGTATTAAAGTAATTTTGCAGGTCATGACCGTCTTTCAACGCATGTTTTGCCATTAGCCCCTGTATTTCAGGGCTTTCCAACCAATGCTCAGGCTCTACCTCGTCACCCCCAATATGCAGGTAGCCGTCTGGAAATAGACTCGTCATCTCAGCCAGTAAATCGTCGATAAAGATGTACACATCAGGACTTGCGATATTGAGCAGTGGCTTAAACACTCCCCAATGGCGCTCCATCTCATAAGGTTGCGATTTAGTCATCAGCTCTGGGTAAGCGACGGCAATCGCGCTTGCATGCCCCGGCATACCAAATTCAGGCACCACACGGATCCCTAAAAGGCTTGCATACTCAATCACTTCTTTCACTTCTGATTGACGATAATACAATCCGTCTGAAGCCAGTTGAGTCAGCTTAGGAAACACCTTACTTTCCATTCGCCAGCCTTGGTCATCAGTTAAGTGCCAGTGCAAAACGTTTAGCTTTGCCGCGGCCATGCCATCGAGTTGGCGCTTTATTGTCGCAATTGGCATAAAGTGGCGAACACTATCAATAAGTAGCCCACGCCAAGGGAAGCGAGGACTATCGCTGATCGTTGTATAGGGGAGTATGAATTGCCTCGATGTATTACTCTGGGCCAATTGTAATAGGCTAGCAAGACCGTGCTGCGCGCCGAAAACGGAGGTTGCGCCAAGCACTATTCCACCCTTTTCAATATGAAGCTGGTAGTCTTCTGGCATATTCAGCTGAGGAAACTGTAACTCGGTTTCGATATTTTCTACGCGAATGGTTAAGTCCGCTTTGCCACGCTTTACTACCCGTATCGGAATAGGTTTTCCAGTAATGCGCTCAATGTATTGCTGCATTCTGGCGAGCAGAAATGCCTGCCTCTGCGCACTAAAGCCGTGTATCGCAACCTTGATTTCGTTATCAAATACTAGCGAGCCTTCGGTCATACTCACTTGTTGCGGCATGGGCATAAGCGACAGTGGCGTTGCTTTTGCAGTTAAAATCGGCAACAACACGGTGAATAAAAAAACACTAAAATACATTCTCATCATTACACTATTCCTGAGTAACAAGCTTTGGCAGAAAGTCGGCGGATATCAGCGCGCCGTGATGCTGAATAGCCTCGGCGGCAACTTGGTGTGCAAAGCAAGCAGCCGTTTGCAAATCGCAACCTTTCAGCCAATGTGCTAAAAACCCTGCCGCAAATGCATCTCCTGCACCACAGGTATCTAAGATAAGCTGCGGCGCTATGTTTTGCGCCGCGATATAAATAGGTGAAGAATCATCAGCTGGCGCGAGCACGCATGGCTGAGCACCTTGGCGAATAACTAAGAGTTGTGATCTTTGCTTTTGATGCTCTGCGATTATTTCGTCCACATTTGCGGTGCCATACACTGCATATTCGTCCTCGTCGGTTAAAAATGCGATGTCCGCCAGCGCCATTACAGCCTGATAACTCAATTTTGGGTTATCGCTACGCCAAAGGGTTTGGCGATAGTTGTTATCAAAAAATATGAGCCCACCTCTGTTTTTAAACGCGGCTAACGCCTCAAACAAGTGCTTTCTCTGCGACTCACATATAATGGCAAGGCTTATTCCAGAGAGATAAATTGCATCAATCTCCTTGTTGTGAAGTGCCTGAGTTAACGTCTCATCACGCTTAAAATAATGCCTTGCAGGGCTGTGCTCACGGGCAAAGGTAAAGCGTCGCTCTCCTTTCTCATCGAGCGTAATCCAGTACTCGCCAAGCGCGCTATGTGGTTCAAGCGAAATATAGTCTTGTCTAATGTTGGTGTTTGACAATATATCAAGCAAGTTTGTACTGGCCTTGTCCGTACCAATGGCGCTGGCAAAACTAACTGCGATGTGGTTATCGTTGCTTTGTTTGAGTAACTGAGCCATGTACCAAGCCGTGTTAAAGGTATCACCGCCAAACGAGCTAGTGCCATCTGCTCTATGCTCCACCATGCATTCACCAAAACACAGCAACTGTTTTATTGCGCCTTTCATGATGCCACTTCCGTTTTTTCAGACGATGCGGTAACACTGGGTTTTGTCACGATACTCGTCAATACACCAAACACCAAAGCACTGAGCAGCGCAGGAATAATCGGGTTACCAAAATAAGCCTGCCAATCGTCGTTCATACCAACGAGTAGGGCAGCCACTGAACCTGCCATCAAGGTGACTAAACTGCCTTGCCAAGTATAACCTTGCCAAAAGCGCCCCAATAACCCCATCACACAAAGCCCCGCTAATACAACGGAAATCATTTTGGTGATATAGCTGATAATGTCGCTCGACAGCACCGCCATAAATAATGCCAGCGATACGGTAGTCAACATGGCAATACGAGAGACCAAAAGCGGATTGTGTGGCGCAATATTTCCCTTACACCAAGTCAGATAAATATCAGCAACCAACACACTGACTCCAGCAATGGCATCGGAGCTGGCACTAGAAAGCGTTGCGGAAATACCCGCCAATAAAATAAAGCCGCCAATCAACACCGGCATCGCCGTTAACGCCAAATAGGGAAAAGCAAATGAAGGGTTGTCTAAACTCGAGTTAACTGCATAAGCACCAATACCAATCACAGCAGGAATACATGAAAACCCTAAATAAAGTAATCCCGAGATAATAAACGACATACGAATACTGCTTATGCTTTTGGCGGAGTAGATCCGCTGCCTAAACGATGGTGTTGCCAATACGCCCACCAGCACTGCCAGCGCCATTGAAATAGCAGGCAACAAACCAATATTTTGATATGAAAAGAGCCCAGCTCCCGCTGCAACCGAAGCACTGGTTAGTGTTTGCCAACCACCGACCACCTCGACTACAAAGTAGGTCATCAACAAAAAGCCCGAAAACAAAATAACGGCCTGAATAGCATCCGTCCAGACTACCGCCGAATATCCACCTAAGGTTACGTATACCGCAAGCCCCAGTCCAATAATCAGTTTTGCACTGATCTCATCTAACCCAGTGAGCCAAGCTAAATACATGCCCCCGCCAATCAAATGTGCGCCAAGCCAGCCGACACTTGCCGCGTAAATCAATATTGCTAAGAGCTTTTTAACGACTTGATGATTGCCTACATAGCTTGCTAACTCTTCGCTCATTGTCGCAAAGCGCTCAGCCCTAACCGGTGCAAACAACCAAGCTAGCAATAAAATACCTAGCGCGCCGCCAATGCCATAAAGCGTGCCCGCCCAACCGTGTTGATAGGCAAAGCCTACCGCTCCCATCGACGAGCCAGTGCCAACCATAGTGGCAACGGTGGTGCCTAGTGTCAGCATCAACGGTACTTTTCGCCCAGCTAATAAATAGTCACAATTTGACCGTTGCCACCGAGATGCCAGCCAACTCACCGTTATCATGGCAGACAAATACAACAGAAAAATAAGCAAATACACTTGCTGACTATCCGTCATGCTTCTCCTCCTGTGAACATTGTTGTTCGTATAACGTCTATTCGCCTTTGTAACAGGTGACATCAACCTCTACTTTACAGTCCACGACTAAGTCGGCAACCATGCAAATTCGCGCAGGAGGATGCGCTGAAAAATACTCTGCAAAAACCTTATTAAAGGACTGAAAATATCTTGCGTCAGTTAATACCACAGAGACATGCGTAACATGCTCAAGGCCATAACCTGCCTCGGTCATAATCGCGATACAGTTTTCTATGGCCAGACGCGACTGCTCTACAATGCCACCCTCAACCACTTCACCATTTCGCATTGGCGTTTGCCCCGAGACCTTTAACCAACCGCCAGCTTCAACCGCTCGTGCAAAGGGTAAGTGTTGTCCACCAGTGCCCGTGCCGCCCTCAGCACCTATTCTTCTTATTGTCATGTTAACCTCTTGATGATTTTTGATTTTTATTAGTTTTGACGCGTTAAAAATCGCCCTGCTCGGCCGAAATCGACAATGGTGTCTGCATTCGCGCCCTCAACATAGCTGAGCTTGCCATTCACCCAAACCTTCACAATGCCTGAGGCAAGTTGTTTTGGATTACTGTAACTTGCTTGGTCTAACACCCGGTTGGGGTCGAATAACACCAGATCGGCGAAATAACCAATTTGAATATTGCCACGTTGCCGCAGCTTAAAGCGCGCTGCTGGTAACGCTGTCATTTTGTGGATAGCCAATGCCAACGGCAGCGATTGTTGTTCTCTACAGTAATGTCCAAGCACCCGCGGAAATGTCCCCCACAGTCTCGGATGCGGATGCGGATCGCACGGCAAACCATCAGACCCCACCATGCTGTGTTCATAACTTACAAACCGCTGCACATCATCTTCCAGCATACAGTGATACACAGCGCCCGCTGGCTGCAAGCGCTTTGCAGCATCACGCTGAGACACTTGCCATTGCGTGGCAATGTTTGCCAAGCTTTGCTGTGCAAGTTCTGGATGAGACTCCGACCAAGTAATAAAAATGTCCGTCTCCTCCGTCACTTGATTAAGATCTAAGGTGCTTGAGCTCGCGGCGTAAGGGTAGCAATCGCAGCTCACTGGATGCGTTTTTCTATGCAGTTCAAAATGCGCTAATACCTCAGGCGCTCTGCCCCAATTCTCTCTACCAGCGCATTTTATATGTGAAATAACCAGCGGCAGTTTGGCATGCTCTGCCGTAGCAAAGGCTTCATCCATAGCTCGGATGACTCCTTGAAATTCTGTGCGTAAATGCGTGGTATAGATACCATCAAATGGTGTAACAACCTCGGCCAACGCATTCACTTCAGCTTGACTTGCCCCCTTCGCATTGTAATAAGCAAGGCCAGTACTAAAGCCTATCGCCCCCTGCGCCATCGCTTGATGCAGCAAGGTTTTCATCTGTTCAAGTTCTTGCGCATTGGCGGCTTGAGATAAATCCGTCATGACCTGCGCTCTGAGCGTTGTATGACCAACTAACATGGCTAAATTGACACTCGGAGCAGCCTTACTAAAGGCGTGTTGATAATCCTGTAGTTCACGATAGGCGAATTCTGACTGTTCCCCGAGTAAGTTAATGGGGTCAAGCGGCGCTTGATCTGCACAATAAGGCACTGCGCTAATGCCACAATTACCGGCAATGACGGTGGTGACACCTTGGCTCACTTTGCTCAGCATATGTGGGCCTCGCAGAACTTCAAGATCATCATGGGTATGTACGTCAATAAAACCAGGCGCGAGCACTAAGCCCGTGGCATCGATGCATTGCAGTGCTTGCAAATGGCTGCAGTTGCCAAGCGCAACAATTTTGTCTTTGCTAATCGCGACATCCACCACTTGCGCTTCAGAATCTGGTTCAAAATACACCGTTGCGCCTTGAATGAGGATATCAACATAAGGAGATGAGCTCAGCATTAATCCCCCAGCGGAAAGCGTTTATCGGCAGGTGGCATATTGCTGTTTTTATCTCGATGCTGATCTAACTGGGTTTTAAGCCGTCGAAGCTTTTCTCTTGAGCGCTTTTGATTGCGGATAGCAACTTCGCTCGACAAGATATCCACTGCCGCCATCATGGCATAGCGTGCAGCGCTGGGCTTAAAGATGTAATCACTTTCTTGAGTTTTGATGGCTAAGTGGTGATCGGCAATGTCCGCCAAGTCGCTCACTGGGCAAATAGCAATAACCTCAGCACCATACTCTTTGGCGATAAGCGCCGCCGCTTTCACATCAGGAGAAACACCACTAAGCGAGAGACAAATCACCACATCCCCTTTATTCACGGTTGCGGCAACCATGCGCATCATCATAGGATCGGAGTGAGCATTACTAAGTACGTCCAAGCGAAATAAGCGATTTTGACATTCTTGTGCCATCAGGCTGCTACCACCACCAACCCCAAAAATTAAGCAATGACGTGTGGCGCAAATCACTTCACTCGCCTGCTCCACAACCGCTTCATCGATGAGTCCCGCATTGAGCGTAAGGATCTCCTGAATAGAGGTATAAACATGAGAAATCTTTTCTTTTTCAATTGGCTCAGGATTTGTAAAACGCTCACCAATTGCGGCTGATTGTGTCAGCTGAAACTTAAGGTCACGTACATTGATGCAGCCTAAGCTACGCGCTAACCGTGTGATGCTGGCATGACTGACCTGTGCTTTTTCAGCTAACTCACTAATGGATGCGCTTGCGGCAAAGTTAAGCTCAGCCAAAATAAGCCGAGCGACTTTTTCTTCCGCTGGGCTAAAATGCCCCAAACCTTCCTTAATTTTGCTAATAATGTCCACAGCTTCGCCTCAATTAAAAATAGGTAGAAATGGTTTGGGTGATCACCCAATCCCGCTCGACAACACCAATTTGTCGCCACTTATCAAAGGTCAAGCAAGGATGAGAAGTCGAAAAGCAGATCATATCGCCAACCTGCACCTCGCATCCAAATGCAATACTTACCATAGCGTGTTGATCCATGATTTTTTCGACCTTTACCGCGCCGCCTAATGAGCACAGCTGCTTTGACGGCGGAGAGTAAATCAGCTCTGGTGTGGGCATGCCAGCATCAAATGCGACATCCCTTTTACCCATGCCAATTATCGCGACACCCGGCTCTGGAGTCGAAAGCACGTAAGCCCATATACTTAAGCTCGACACCAAACTTTCTCCCAAATCGCAAGCGAGATTGCTCCGTGATAACACCGCTTGCTGCGCATCCTGATAGATCCCAGTATCGTGAATAAGGTAGCAGCCGGGACGGATCACAAAACGAAATTGCTGAGCCTGTTCACTTTTGTTTAGTGTCTTTGTCACAACATCGTACCAAGCAGACCCCGCCCCCGTGATAATAGGTAACGCCTTTGAAAACACATTTTTTTGTCGTAAATCTGCCGCCGTTTTTATTACTGAGTCAACGAATGTGGCAATCCTTTGCTCGGCGTTATGGCCGTGGATCACGCCTTCATAAAACCCAATGCCAGCTACCTCTAAACTAGCATACTGTTGGCATACATTGACTAGCTGCACTATCGTTGCAAGATTGCGCCAACCAGCGCGACCACCTTCAACTCCCACCTCGAGTAAAATGGAAATGCGCAGCGAATGCTGAGTAAAAAATGTGCCTAAGGCATGGGCATTTGCAATAGAGTCAACAAAACAATAGAGCTCAACGTCAGTATCAGTAAGCATGCTAGCAACTTGCTTCATATGATATTCGCCAACAAGTTGATTCGCTAAGATCACTCGTTTTGCGCCCGCAACTATGGCTACGGAAACTTGTGGTACGGTCGCTACCGTGATAGCCCATGCGCCATGTTCAAGCTGTAGTGTAAATAGCGCTGGTGACATCGTCGTCTTGCCGTGGGGTGCCAATAATACTTGGCTTTCCTTTGCAAAATTCACCATCCAATTCGCGTTGTGGCTGATGGCGTCTTGCTTTATCACTGCAACTGGCAAACTGACCTGCTCTGCGAGAATATCCCAGCCGCAACCTTCTAGTTGCAATGGGTCACCAGTGCCTTTCGCTAATATTGTCATTGTTTATTCAAATCCTTGAGTTTAAACATTAGTTCCACACGTCAAAATAGTACATTGACTTACTGCGATTGGTATCAGGCCAAGCTGCACTTGGCCTTTGCTGACATTAGAAAGTCGCACGGACGCTCAATGCAAAACGTCTATCCGTGGTAAAGTTGAGTGCCTGCGTTTTTGTCCCAGCTTGGTCCATCTGATACTTGGTTTTTGTTTCCGTATCCAATAAATTGCTGGCTTCAAAACCCACTTTCCAATGCTCGTTGATGGTGTAATACAAGCTTGCATCCATCATACCTGACGCCTCTGCATAGGCAGGGACGTACTCTTCAGATTCCCTAAGTGTGAGCAAATACTCAGAGCGCCAAGTGTATGCAAGGCGAAAAGAAATGTCCTCGTACTCATACATACCGATGATATTAAAGTTTTGGTCTGAGTAACCTTGTAGCGGCAAACCTCCAAACACTCGGAAGGTATTACGATTATCGGTTAGCGGGTTTCCATTTTCATCGAAACCAAGCGTGCCTTTAGAGACTTCATTTGGATCTTCAAGTCCATCTTGATCGATATAGGTAAAGTTAAGTTGCAAACCTAAACCGCTCCATGCACCCGGTAACATGTCGTAGAATTGTGAGTAGGAAAACTCCATCCCACGAATGGTGCCAGAGCCAGTGTTAGCAGGGCCATAAGCAGAGACATCATAATCTTCGCCGCCATAAGAAACATCAAGATCAAAGGCGCGGCTACGGATTATATTATCTAGCTTTTTGTGAAATAGTCCTACCGTCACATAACCTGCGGACGCGAAATACCATTCGGTAGTTAAATCAGTATTTATTGCTTCTTCAGGCTCTAAATATGGATTCCCAGAAAGCGCCGTTAGACTGATATCGTCTAGCCCAACAACGGGGTTAGTTGCCTCGTCGTAATCAGCGCCGGGAGTTTGTAGCACGCGAGTGTAATCCAAGTTAAGAATACTGATATTTCTGGCATCAACTAAACTTGGGTAATACAACGCTTTTGATGCACCAAATCGCACCACTACGTCTTCTGATACACCAAAACTCAAATTTAAGCTCGGAAGCAAAGTGCTATAATCTGTGCCATCAACGGTACTGAGTTCGGACTCTCCCCCTGCAATGTCGTAATATCGCTTATATTCTGCCTGCTGCATCACATTATTAAGTGATGTCCCCTCTTCACCACGTTTGATGAGGGCGGGTTGCACCAAAGCGCCCGTAGACTCTAGTTGATAGTTTACATAGCGCAGGCCAACGTTACCCACCACTGGAATGTCTTGAAACTCGAAGTCAAAATCACCGCGAATGTAAAATTCAGTACGCTTCTCGTTGGTCGAACTTATATTGTGTGCGGCGAATGGGCCTTCAACGCGATTGGGTTTGTCTGCATAAGGTACATAAGTGCCAGAGCATGTACCGTTGTTTGCCGCACTGTTGGTGGCATTGTGCCAACCATCACGACAACCTTGGCGCAAAGAGTCGGCGTAGTTTTTCACCAGATCCATACTTGGGAACAAGAAGTTATTGACTGGCCCCTGTAATACCTGACCATTGTAATAATCTGAAAAATCAACGCGCTCAAATAATTCTGGACGATTTACCGCCGCGGCGGCATTTCGGTCATCTTGGATCCAAGGGGTGCCAATTGCAGACCAGCCCTCGTAAGCGGTATCTCGCACCGTTAGGTCTTTATCTGACATATAAAAACCGGAACTGACACTCGTGAAATGACCGTCTAGCTCATACTTAAAATCCAGTTTAACGCTGTCTGATTCTGCCGTATTGCGCTCAACCTGCTCCATACCGCTGCCCAAAAACAGGTTAGGCACAGGTCCATTCCAATCTTCATTGGGTGACCAACCTGCCGTTAGAATATTGTCACTGAGAAACTCTACTGTCGGCCTTGAGCCACGCATATCGAGGAAATAAGGCGAGACAACATGAACATGGTTTCCCCGTGTTTGACCCGACATACTGTAGTTTTGCACTTCTTTGTCGGAGTCGATCCGCTGGTAATCAAAATCGACCGTCAATCTATCTATTGGTTTTAACGTTAGTTTAAATGAAGTGTCCTTCACGGTATTTTCGTTGTAATTCCAGCGACTACGATAGAAGAATGGCGTTTCGGGGCTCACGCCAAGTGCAATACCGGAAGTCACAAAACCATCATCTGTAGTTAGTGGGTGGCCACTTTCCGTATTTTCAGTCCAATTTTGTGAAGACCCCATAAAACCTTTAAACCCTTGAGCTGCTTGTCCTATTTGCCGCTCGTTCCACTCAAGAGACGCTTCTGAGCGAATGTGCTCTAATGTCGCAACTATGGTCTCATCAGCATTTGCCCACTGCAGTGAAGAGGTTAAGCCGGTACGTTCACGGTCATTAGTTGCCGTGCTCATATGGATAGCGACAGGCACATGCCATACACTGCCAGCTGGTTGCCCTGGTAAAGCGGGGCCATCCACAGGCGATGATGGTTCAACACCGGTTATGCCACCCCATTGATCCAAGGTAGGAATAAAGGAATCGCCTCGAGAGTGGAAATTGCCAAGGCCAACACCATCTCCTCGAGTCTGATATTCTGATGAGGAAGCCGCAATTAAGAATCCGAACTTACCTGCACTGGTTTCCCAACTGTCGGAAAACAACGCTGAAAACGAAGGCGTCACTTCTTCTCTAAAGTCGCCATAGTTGGCCTTTGCATTGAACGAGATAAGCCGGTCGTCAGAGTCAAATGGTTTGCGGGTGATAAGGTTCACCGTGCCAGATATACCGCCTGAAATAAGATCCGCAGTTTGGTTTTTAACCACTTCTACCGCACCTAGCAATTCAGCAGGAAAGTCTTCATAGCTCAGACCGCCTGACGGATTTGCACTAAAAGCGTCTCTGCCATTCACCTCAGAGCGAACCCTGTCTAGGCCACGAACCAACACGCCTGTACCTTCATCAGCATAATGTTTAGGGTCATCGGACGATGCAAATCGCTCAATCGTAACACCCGGTACACGTTGCAGCGCTTCAGTCACCGATTTGTCTGGTAATGCCCCGATATCTGACGCCGTGATCACGTCTTTGACCGTATCAGCGAAGCGCTTGATGTTTTGGGCACTATTGATACTGCCTCGGATCCCACGAACTTCAATGACTTCAACCGCTTCGTTCTCAGTCGCAGATTTGACATCGCTGTCATTTTGACCCACAGTTTCGGCGGCAACCCAAAGTGGAGAAAACCCAAGAAGTACAGATGAAACCACAAGGCTCAGTTTGCTTCGTTTAGGGTTATGTTTACCAATACCGGTGACTAGTTTTGACATTTTTTTGTTCCTTTCTTCTTTTTAAAAACCAGTGAAAAAGCCAGCAATGCCATCTCTAGCACCACAGCCCAAAAACCTACCACACAGTGACGTGCTCTAAACGCCCCTAACACATCACATGTTACTTACTAACAAAAAATAAAGATTACACTGTTACTTTTTAACATTACAGACTAAAAAGCAAACACTTTTTATGAAAACATTGACGAAATATGCTATTGCATTGAAATAAAAAGCAATAAAATAGATTTTTCTTTGGAGGAAAGTAACGAGCTTGGGGACCACTCAGAGCGACTTCAAAGTAAATCAGCACCCCCTTCGAGACAAATAACTATGAATCTATTTAACCTGAGGTTTGGATAAGGAATGTTCCAACTCATTGTTGCTAAAGCACAACTTAGTTTTTTCCTTGTCTAGCCAGAGAGTTTTAGGGAAAACAAGGCGAATTTACGCGCCAATAGCTGGCTATTGGAAGTGAATTCAACGCAGTTAGCACTAAAACAGGCTGCTAGAAAGGCATTAATTATCCACAGCTCAGGTTATTTAACCTGAGGTTTGGAAAAGGAATGAGTTAACTCATTGCTGTTAACGCACAACTTAATTTACCTCTTTGTCTAGCCAGAGAGTTTTAGAGATAACACCGCTTCTGCGTCCTGCTCTCACTAAGGTACCTACTTCCTGTAGGCAAGGCGAATTTACGCAGTTAGCGCTAAAACTGGCTACTAGGAAGGCATTAATTATCCGCAGCTCAGGTTATTTATTGAGATGATCTGTCGGCAAAACATGTTTTGCCAAATTAGCACCAATAATTGTAGTATTATTCTTAGATTTAGGATCCCAGTAAAAACGCCAAACGGTGTTACTTTTGGGGAAGAGCAATCTGCTTAGCGATATACACTCAAGAGGACATTATGAGTAAATTTTTAAATTCTGTAGCTTTGTTACCGATGCTTGGTTTCATCGTAACAATGATTTACACCATTGTTGTGAAAGAGGAAGCCTTTTCAAATTATCATTGGTTTATAGTAGCGCTAATATCACTGTCAGCCTCTTCTGAGCGATTAAAACATGCTAATACAGTAGCTGTAACCATCTTTGTGTCGAGTATTCTTTCCAATATACTTCTACTAATAGCATCCAGTGTTGATTTAAAAATCACCTCATTTACTTTCATATTGTTTTTGGGTTATTTAAGTATTGGGTTTTTAATTTTGATGGCAAACCTTGCTTTTATTAGATACAAGAAAAACAAAACCATCCTCAACAACTAGGCTAAGTTCAATTAAACCCTTACCAATTGACCGACCCCCTCAATGATTTGGTTTGGCCCCGTTTGGTCTTTTGATTCAGGCGTTTCTTTTGCGAGCTTTTTGTTGGCTTGGTGGCTCTGCGTGTTTTTTCAACTTTGGTGGCCGCGAGGATCAGTGTTTTTAGCCGCTCCAAGGCATCTTCTTTGTTTTGCTCTTGGGTGCGAAAGCTCTGTGCTTTAAGCACAATGACACCTTCTTTGGTAATTCTTGAGTCTTTAAGTGCAAGTAGCCGCGATTTGTAAAAATCAGGCAATGTTGAGCGGTTGATGTCAAACCTAAGATGAATGGCACTGGAGACTTTATTGACGTTTTGTCCACCCGCACCTTGTGCGCGAATAGCGGAAATATCGATTTCCCACTCTGCAAGCGTGACGTTATTTGAGATTTTAAGCATAGTCTTTTCAAGCCTCCGTTTACCATTTTAGCAAAGTAACTGAAGGCTTGAAATAGCAGCAACGAGCACTGAAAACTGATTATGCTGTACGAGTTGCAATAGCAGGTGGTACTTTTGCAGCAACCATTGCGGGGTAAGTAACAGCTAACTGACCAGCAACGAGCATAATAATCGCACCAACAATCAAATAATCACCGGGTACACTGGTGAGCCCAAAGTAATTAACCAAGTAAATATTCGCAGTGATTGCGATGATTATACCCAGAGTAATACCAAATAAAGACACCACCGCATTTTCAATCATAAAGTAGCGTAGAATATCGGCCTGAGTCGCCCCGAGCGCGCGTCGAGTACCGATTTGCTTGCGACGTTTATGAACGGTGTATCTTGCCTGACCAAATATTCCTAATATAGTAACGCATGCCAACGCGGCAATTACCGCCTTTAATGTTTGGCTCACTGCATAATCGGCCTGCAAGTTCTCTGTCTTTATTTGTTCAAAGGACTTAAACGCATCAACCTGGCGACCAGGCTTTTTAAGTAATAATGCTTGAACTTCAGCCATTGCTGTTTCTCGCTGGTCTGGTTTCGCTCTAACAACAATAATTGTTTCTTCATAATGCTCTCTAATCGATCCAATCACAGTCATATCGTACGCATACCAGAACCGCCAAGGAGACTTCATAGTTTCAACGATACCCACAACCTTTTGCGGTACAGATTCAACATAAATAGTTTCTCCAACCACGCTACGCCAATCATTCGGGCGAATTTTATGCGCTAAAGCTTGCGAGACTAAAACACTTGCGGACTCAGAGTGACCATCAAAGTATTTGTGTATCACGTCATTATATTTAAAATTTCTTCCTGCTACGACACGCAATCCGAGTGTATCAACGATGGTGTCATCCGAACCATAGTAGCCTGCGTGAGTTATCCTTTCATCTTCCTCAGGGGTGAAACCAACATCTAGTGAGCGACCCCAATTAGTAAGCGGCATACTAGTAATCGTACTTGCACTCTCAACACTGGCTAACGCACGAATGTCTGCAAGATCAGTATCAAGCGCCGCATTTTTTTCTTCATCAGTACCTTCAAGATTAGTGCTAAAACTAAACAACTGCTGCTCCGTAAGGCCAGTAGGCTTTGTCAGTTCTTGCTCTTTAATTACCATCATATATATGGTGTTTACTAGAATGGTAAATGTCAGCGCAATCTGCAGGACGAGCAACAATGGCGATGCTTTATTTTTGCTTAAAGTTTTTAAAATTGGCAATAAATCTCTCATTGGAAGACTCCTACAGGCATTTCAGCTGACTTGATGGCTGAACTTTTGCCGCACGTAGCGTCGGTAGCAAGCCAAAAGTAACCGCACTTATTACCGCAAGTACAATCGTCATAACAACAATACTTAGTGTCATTTCCAACATTTCAGCATATAAGTGACTATACAACTGCGCAGTTATACTCAACCCAATCTGAGCCAATATCAAGCCTAACACCCCTCCCACTAAGCCAATAATGAAGGTTTCAACAGTAAATTGAGCGATAATATGTTGCTTGGAAGCACCAACTGCCCTGCGAAGCCCAACTTCGCCAGACCTAGCATGGAACTTGGCAACCATCATAGCCATACAGTTCAGTAAACAAACAATCAGAAATGCAAATGCCAACCAAATCGCCACATTGCCATCATCCTTAATGATTTTTCTTTCAATAAGCTGCTCTTTAACATTGAATAGTTGATGCAGAGGTTCTCGTAAAAACCGGCCATATTCTCTTTGTTCCATCGAATAGTTAACCAAAAAGTCCATATATTGATTTCTCGCTGCGGCTGAGCTTAACTCTACCCAATATGAGACCCAAACACATTCAGATGCCAAAATAGCCAAAAAAGAGTCATCAGCGGGTTCTTTCCAACACTGGTAAGAAACATCAGAGCTAGTCCAATGTTGATTATTTATCTGTGCCTGAAATGGAATAATAATGTCTCTTGGTTTATTAAAGGCACGGGTCCTGTTGTCAAAAAATTTGGGAACTGGATACCAATCGTCAGTCACTCCAACGACGCGGTATTGCAAATCACCTATCAGCAACGACTTACCTATTGAGTTTTCTCCATTAAATAACTTGTTATTTAATTCATTGCTTATTACAGCAACTTGCAGACCGTCTTTGTCAGCAGTCTCATCCCATGCACCTCCAAATTTAAATGGCACCTCAAACATACCGAACATGTCACGATAAGCACTTCTTATTAACGTCATCTTTGCATCAGTAATAGGCTGCTCGGTCGCTCGAGACATCATCTTGAAACTAGCAAGAGGTGTTTGCCTCACACCACGTTTAGCATTTTGCAAATTTATCGCATCTTGGTAGCTAAGAATAAAAGGTGGGACTTCCTTTCCTTGAGAAATATTGAAAGGTTTATCAGGTCCATAACTATTTAGGCGAACATTAAACAGTTTGTCGCTTTTAGAAGGAATAGGGTCTTTTGCCAATAAATAACTAACCGTATAAGTCGTCATTGCAGCACCTATTCCAACGGCAATTGTGACCACCATTAAAAATGATAAAAACGGCGTTTTTCGCAATGAAATAAGTGCCAATTTAAGATAGTAGCCAAACATAACTTATCCCTAAGCAATCGCTTTGTTACAGTGTTTACGCTCAATTATCACGCCATCACGGATCTCAATAATGCGCTGTGCTTTGGCTGCTTGATGCGTATCGTGCGTTACCATCACTACACTCGTTCCTTGTGTATTAATATCCATGAGCAATTCCATAATACTATCTGCCATTTTGCTATCTAAATTACCCGTTGGTTCGTCAGCAAGTAAAAATGAAGGTTTACCAGCTATTGCACGAGCAATCGCGACCCTTTGCTGTTGACCTCCTGATAGTTGCGATGGGTAATGCTCCTTACGTGAGGCAAGGCCCACCTTATTCAACGCATCCATGATCCTTTCATGACGTTCTTTTGAAGATAATTTACGATAGCGAAGAGGCATATCAACATTGTCGTAAAGGTTGAGGTCCGGAAGTAAGTTAAAGCTCTGGAAAATAAAACCGATCTTTTCATTACGTAGTTTAGATTTAGCTTTGTCACTTAACTTTTCAACATTGATGCCATCTAGCTCATAACTCCCGTCACAAAAATCCTCTAACAGACCTGTAATGTTTAAAAAAGTCGTTTTTCCTGAACCCGATGGGCCGACTACTGAAACAAACTCCCGCTGCTCTATACGTAAGTCAAATGGCTGCAAGGCTTGAGTTTTTATTGTATCGGTATAGTAAGCTTTGGATAAGTGACGCATGGATAGCATATTACAGCTCCTTATTGAATTATTTTCACACTGGGAGCGTCTTTAAAGATTCGCGCGTCAGAGGTAATCACCTGATCGCCAACATTAAGCCCCGAAAGTACTTCTACTTGCCCAATACTTCTTAATCCGATTTGTATTGGTGTTTTTATTGCAGAACCCTCTTTTACTACGTAAGCAAACTGTCCGTTATAGGCTTCTATGTATTGCCCGTGTGGTAGGTAGGCAATATTTTGCTTTTGTTCAATCACAATTCGACTCGTTAACCTTTGGTTCTGCCTTAACCCCTGAATGGTGTCGTCTTTAAATCGAATTTTCCCTTCAACTCGACCATTTTCAATTTCTGGAGAGATAGCAACTATTTCTCCGCTATACACTTCTCCATTAAGACTTACCTCAGCCAACATTCCCAGCGCAAGGTCGTCTGAATAGCTTTCTGGGATTTGCACCTCTATCTCATACTTTGAGAGATCCACCACACTAAGTAATGGCTGATTTTTGGCGACTGTATTTTTTTGCTCTACCGTCAAGTTACCAACTAATCCACCTACCGGCGACAGTACTTTTAAAGCAGCAACTTGCCTCTGAAGCTCCACCACTTTTACTTTTTGCGCCTCAAACTCTAACTCTTTGGTACGGATCTCAAATTTTTGGCTTTCTTTTTGTAACTCCACTTCTTTAATTGCTAGGCGATATTCACGCTCTGCGTTTTCGAGATCATCTTTGGCTTTTTGATAGTCAATGTCACTTACAACTTGCGTTTTCAAACCGTTCTCAGAACGGCGCATCTCCCGCTTTGCTGCATTTAACACAACAGTCGCTTTACCTAAATAATTCTCTTGTGCTAAGTCTTGCTTTTTGGCTTGAATAATTTGCCTTTGAAGTTCCGTTTCTAACTTGTTTAACTGTGCTTGATGTTGTGCAAATTCGCTTTTCAACTCAGGACTATCTAGAACGGCGAGGACTTGTCCTTCCACCACACTGTCACCAGACTCTACCAAGTAGGTAACCGTTCCCTGAGCAGGGCTATATATAGTGGGGCGCCGCGCTGCCACGACTTTACCTTGAACAGAAATATCGCGGATGAAGTCACCTCGCTTCACTGATGCTATGTGAACTTTATCGCTAGAAACAGCTGTTTGACCGCTTGCCCACTGTGTAAAAATGGGGGTCATAAAAAAAACAGCAATTAATATAAAAATACCAATTACTATTATGAATAATCTATTTTTCTTTGGTCTTTCAACCACCGAGTCTTGAGCGCTCGTATCTGGAATATAGGCCATGAAATAATCCTTTTACCACTGCCTTAGCTATTGAGTACTATGTATTTTTGGAGCATTATTACTAACTATTCCACCACAATCACATCTCTTCGTTTAATTATTAGAAGCCAACAATTTAATACCAAAGCATGAATTATCTAGCGAAGTAGACCTCAAAAGCTTAAAACAAATCTGGTAACCTGAGTGCCTAAACCTTACACAAAGCCAAGACTAATGTCACGAGAAATAAAACATTTTGTTAACTATTTGGTTTGATTTTTGACAACCTCTAAGTACCGACTCTCGATAAACTTTTTTTCTTTAGACAAGTGCTCTAATGCTTCTCGCGTTTGTTCCAACTCTTTTTGGATAGCCTGAAGCTTTGGCCCATCTTCTACTTCTTGCTCTTGCACCATTAGCTGTTGCAAAGCCTGATTTTGTTCGGCTATTTGTCGTTTGTATTCATTAATCGTTAGAGACATATCTTGACGCTCCTTCTCAAAGGTAGCGACCAATTGCTCCAATTCTTGCTCGGACGTACCTCCCATCGCTTTAGAAGCTTCCAACTGCTGCTTTAATGTGTCATTTTCTTTTTGTAATTCCTCTGTAGATTCATATTGGTCATAAAGTTTTCTTCTTGTTTGCTTCAGTCGCTCTAAACCCTTCGACAGATCCCCCCTAAGTTTCTTTATTAATCGATGCGATTTAAGTAGCTTACTGTTTAAATCGTCCATGCGAGTTTGTTCTTCGGTCGAGATATGATCCTGTGTAGAGCGTTTAACCTCTGCTAATTGCTGCTCTAAATGGACTTGTAAATTAGCCAACTCTTGAATGGTATGTTGATTATCTTCAACAAACTTCATCGACTTATTTATCGCTTCGCGACAATGTTGGAGTAGATACTGTTGCTCTGGGTTGGATGTCCCAGCTCCACCAGCAGCCTTTGCAAAGAGCCTAAACTCTCGGAGGATTAACAGCAAAATATAGAACCAAAAAGCCAATATCAGCAGCCCGATATTCACCGCCATATAGATAAATACATCAATTGGTAGTTTACCTAGAAACATATTGCACACTCATTATTTTCTTACTTTCATTTTAGTATTGGTTAAAAATCGTGCCTATAATAAATCTATATTTTTCAATAAAGTGGTAATTTGTGAAGATATTGCTCGTGGATGACAGTGCGGCAACACTTGAGATTATTCGTCGCGGTTTAGTACGTTTTAGATATCGCAAGTTGTTGATAAAGAAAGCACAAAGTGCAAAAGAAGCCCTGAAAATTATCGGCTCTTGGCATCCTGATATTGTATTAACTGACTGGCATATGCCTGATATTTCGGGACTCGCATTAGTTAAAGCTATCAAACAGAAACAACTGGGTGTGACCATGGCAATGGTAACCACTGTGGACGACCGCGAGCAAATAAAGCTAGCCCTTGATTACGGAGCGGCATTTGTGCTGTCTAAACCATTTGCAGATGATGACCTCCACAATAAAATCATGCCCTTGGTCAAAGCCGCAGAGGAAAGCTCAAAAACAAGGGAAATTCATACTCTGCACAAAGGCGTTCCTTTGCCTCAAGTTGGACAACTTGAAAAACTTATGAATAAACATATCGACACTGAACTGAGGCTCTATCAGATTAATCAAATGGAGTATGATCCTGATAACCTGCCTTGCGTCATGGTTGCATACGAGGATCCTAGTAGTCAGAAGGTACGCGCAATAGGGATATTTGATGTGTATTCAGTTTGTGTGCTCGCCGCTTCCACTGGAAATTTAACAGATCAGGCAGGATTTGAAGCCATTCATCAACACCAGATCACAGAGCACATGTTAACCGCTTGCCACTCAGCATTAAACTCAACTTCTTATGCGTTTTTGGATGGAATAACAAGAAGAAGTCTAAGAGTAAAAGCCCTACAGCTAGTCACTAAACCTTTTCCTAAATTGAAGCGTCTGTATAAAACTGCTTCAAATATGAGGATAGATATATGCTGCCAACGCCCAAACATGGCGCAAGGGAAAATCCTATTGGTCGGACTTTTAAGCTAGTGCTTTTAACAAGACCCCCGGATCGCTGATCCCGGCTTCTTTTAGCGCTTCTTGAATATTTTTCGTCAACTCAACAACTTGGCTCTGCATGCGCAGTATAAATTCAAGTTTTTGTGTCACCAACTCAGCTTTCATTTCATCAGAATAAGAGTCACTTGCCTTTAATTCATCAAGTAATTTTTGTTCCTCTTTAATTTTTTCTCTTAACTCTTCGAGCTTTTCAACCATTTTTTGAATATGCGGAGGCAGTGCGGCTTCTTCTTGCTCTTCCTTTACCTCTTCTCCAGACAATTTAGACATATCTTCTTCAGATAACCTAAGAGGTCTGGGCGAGTTCGTCTCTTCAACTTTGGCTTCCTGCTCCTTCTGACTCGTAGCTGATTGAATTGGGGAGTGAATTAAAAAGTTAACGTTCATTGTTGTTTGGCCAACATGATTCCTTTGACCTACATATCGGTAATTTATCGAATATCTTTAGTAAAAAATTGCGCGGCATCCTTGCCGCTGCAAGTGCTTGGGAATGGAATCACTCAGCCTCAAAAACTAACTGAGCTTAAAATAATTCTGTTTTAAGATTTGCTTACAATTGCTTAATGCACGGTTTAACGCCTGCAGCAGGGTTTTACCTTTGGTCTTAACCTTTAACGTCGGTAATCCAGGTAACAAAAGCTCAACTTGGCATAAGGTAAGCCTGCCAACCTGCTTATCCACCTGTTTTTCAATTCGTACATTTATCTTTCGAATATTGTTTGTATAACCACTTAACGCTGCATTTATCGCTTTAGTGAAAACCACTTTACTCGACACCGCTATAGGTTCATTTACACCAACAAGATTCAGTTTCATCATTACCTCAGACAATCGCATCAAATATTACTGTATTGAAAACTTAGAATGACTCGAATATCAAAGTGTTTTCGCTGCATTCTCTCAACTTATACTTGCGCCGTGAGATCAAATCTACTAATGTTCACCAAAAGAGAAAAGCTGATTATACCTAACCTAAAGTAAGATTTTTACGAACAATATGAATATAAACTTCAATCACCTTTACTATTTTTGGCAAGTAAGCAATGAAGGCAGTATTGCTGGTGCAAGCAAAGTCCTTCATTTGACACCTCAAACAATTAGTGCGCAACTATCTAGTTTGGAAGCACGCCTTGGGAAACCTCTATTCATAAGAGAAGGAAGAGGTCTCAGATTGACTGACTTCGGCATTTTAACCAAACAGTATGCGGATGATATGTTTTCGATTGCAAAAGAGTGGTTGGAGACAACACAAGATGGCGCAACAGCTATACATCGTACATTAAAAGTTGGTATTTCTGATGCGATTCCAAAATCATTGGTTTCAAAGTGGCTTGCTCCACTGATAGAAAATGAGCAAGTTGCCAATTTACATTGTATTGACGGTCAACAATCAGAATTGCTAGCTCAGATGGCCATGCATAAGCTCGATATCGTGCTTGCAGATAAGCCACTTGATAGTCACCTTCCTTTCAATGTTTTTTGCCACGAGATTGGAAAAAGTCAAATTGGCTTATATGGTTCAGCTTCAAACAGTGAGCAACTCAGTGCAAATTATCCAAAATCGTTACAAGATCAGTCGCTCATTCTTCCAGCAAAGCACAGCCCTGTAACTAACTCGATTCAATTTTGGCTCCAAGAGCAAAATATAGAAATTAAAGTGGCTGGTCATGTAGATGATAGTGCTTTAATGAAAGCATTAGGCCAACAAGGATTCGGTATCTTCCCAGCTCCGCTGTCAATACAATCAGAATTGAAGCGCCATTATGATGTAAACCTTATAGGCACAATTGAAAGTGCATACCAAAATTACTACGCCTTCACACCAGACAGATTGATTAAGGACTCCATTTTTAACGAGTTTGTAAACTTTGCGAAGGGCATCAGCTGACTTAAAGTGTCAGCTTATGTTGGACTGTAAAAGAGAAGATAAATTCTGCTTATATCGCCTTGATAGATGAAGTGAGTCGCCATTTTCCAAAATAACATCGTAATCACCATTATCTCTTGTTTTAAGTTCACTAATTGCATTCAAATTAACGAGTGAAGACTTGTGGATCCTAGAGAAGCCAAACATCTTTAAATTTTTTTCCATCGCAGACATGGTATCCCGATGAAGTATTGAGCGCTGCCTATTTATCAAATGGAGCTCAACATAATTACCGGCACCTCCAACCCAAGCCAGTTCTTCAACTTTAATAACATGAATATGCCCGGAGTCTTTCACTATTAGTCGTTGATTTGGCATGTACTCAGAGGTTAGCTCCTGAGGACTTGAGAATACGGTATGAAGTATGTTCTCAATAAGCGTATCTGTCTTATCTCGCCCTTCAAGAGACATCACTGTACAAGAACTGAGTTTGGTATCTGTAGTGATCTTTATAGTCGAAACAGATGAGAACTTTTTCGCGATCAATTCTTGCTTTTTGGGATCACTTTCAAACGAAGAATCTATTAACAAACAGTCTATTTCACCCGACTCAATAGTTTCCAAAATATCAACAAATGTTTGATAGTAAACAAACTGGGAACAAACAGCGACTTCCTTTAACTTTGTACTCATTTCAACGCCAAGCGCAGACAAATAGCAGGGAATCAAGATTGTCACTTTTTTCATTCATCACCTTAAAGACATCAACAGGTTAACAAAGATACTAATACTTTGTATCTCATTTCACAATAGTTAACAAATAATTGTTATAGATTGTCACAGTGTAATTCGCAAATTAAATTTGATCTTTTTTTTAACTCCTGTCGTCACTACTTTCCGTCACCTTACGTATCTCAACTGGCATATTCCCGACTTCCGACATAGCCTCCTCGTGATACTAATAAGCCTTTGTGATGAGTTAGCAAGCTCGCCAAAGGTATCCAAAACAAACCTATCAGGGGATATCATGAAACAATTCAAGCGTTCTAAGTTAAGTATGCTTATAACTTCTGCGTGCCTAATCGGTGGAAGTTTGAGCATTCAAGCATCAGCTGAAGAAGCTGCTGATGGTGCTAATGACGAAGTCGAAAGAATTTCTATTACGGGCTCTCGTATTCAGCGTGTCGCGTTAACGGCAAAAACACCTGTTATCGAACTAGACGGTACTGAATTTGCAATATCTGGTAACTTAAACGTCGAGCAGAAACTTGCCGAGTTACCACTAACAGTTCCTTCTTTCGGACCAAGCTCAAATAACCCTGGTGATGGTACCGCGCGAGTAAATTTACGTGGTCTAGGTGATGAGCGTACCCTTGTTCTTGTTAATGGTCGCCGCTGGGTACCAGCAACACAAACAGGTGTTGTCGACTTAAACACTATTCCTGCTTCTCTTATCGAAGGTGTAGACATCATTACCGGTGGTGCAGGTGCGGTATATGGCTCTGATGCACTAGCAGGTGTTGTAAACTTTCGATTGAAAGACGACTTCGAAGGCGCTGAAATCTCTGCGTTATACGACATCACTGAAGAAGGCGACGGGGAAAAGTTCAACACAGACCTCACCCTGGGTGGAAACTTTGCCGATGGTAAAGGCAACGCCACTATTTATTTTGGTTACGCTAAACGTGAATCAATCTTCCAAGGCGACAGAGACTTTACTAACGTAACGCTCACTGAAGGCGATACAGGTTTAGTGCCTGGTGGGTCATCTGGTATTCCTGGGACAAGAATATTTGCAGGCCCTACACTTCCTAATGGTACAACTCTAGGTCGTTTTGGTCCAAATGGTGAAGGCCTACCATATACATCAGCCGATGCATTTAACTATGCCCCTGATAACTACCTACAACTACCACAAGAGCGTTTAACACTTAACTCTTTTGCACACTATTACATCAATGATGACACACGCTTATATAGTGAACTATCTTTCATTCGCAACGAAGTGCCATCACAACTAGCTCCGACTCCAGCGTTCGTAAATGGCTTGGTGGTTAACCCTGACAGTCCATACTTCGGTGCAGACGTTCAAGCCGCAATGAAAGCATTGGTGCCAGAACTCGATGATGACGGTGAACCAACTGGCAATATGGTTAGTCAGCTTGACGCCGATGGTAACTTTACATTCGCTACAATCGGTCGTCGTATGGTTGAAAACGGTCCACGTCAATCGATTGATACACGTAATGCGATGCGAGTGTTGATAGGTGTTGATGGCTTTATTGGTGACTGGGCATACAACGCTTACTACAGCCGCTCGGAGCTGGACCGCTCTAACCTACTTAATAACGACGTTTCTGAAACGCGCTTCAGACAAGCTATTTTAGTAACTGACGATGGTAGTGCATGTCAAGACACGTCAGGTGGCTGTGCACCATTGAACATCTTCGGTGAAGGCAATATTTCACAAGCAGCGATTGATTTTATCAACGTCGGGGCATCTAACGTAACAAACATTAAGCAAGAAATTATCCACATCGATTTTGCTGGTGAGCTACCATTTACTGTACCATCTGCTGATATGCCAATTGGTTTTGTAATTGGCTACGAAAGCCGTTTTGATGATTCACGCTTCCGCCCTGATGAGTTCTTAGCATCCGGTGATGTTTTGGGCTTTAACGCTGGCGAGCCAACAGTTGGTAGTTATAGCGTTGATGAAATATTCACAGAGATTGATATCCCGCTAGTAACTGATGCAGCATTTGCTGAAGACATTACACTTTGGTTTGCGGGACGTCTTTCTGACTATTCAAACATTGGTAATGCATCTTCATTTGCAACAACTATAAACTGGAAAGTGAATGAATACGTATCTTTCCGAGCAGGTTACCAAGAATCTGTTCGTGCGCCTAATATCTCAGAACTATTCCAAGGCGCAGCAAATGGTTTCCCTAGCGCAACCGATCCATGTAGCGTAGACGGTTTTGTAGAAGGAAAAACAGATAGAGCTCTTTGTGAGGCTCACGGCGTTTCAGCTTCTCAAGTTGGCGTATTTGAGCAAGCAAATGCGCAAATCGAAGGTAGCTTCGGTGGTAATCCAGACCTGAAAGAAGAAACATCAGAAACCGTTACTCTCGGTCTTGTTATTACACCAACCGAAAACTTTGATGTGACAATCGATTACTTCGATATCACGATTGATGATGCAATCGATGTACTAGGTGGTGGCGTAAACAATATTCTGGATGTTTGTTACAACCAACTTAAAGATCCTAACTCTGAATACTGTCAAGCAATTACTCGTCGTCCTGACGGTAACGTAGACCTTGTTACAGCGCTAAACGCGAACATCGCGTCGCTAGGAACCAAAGGCTATGACGTTAACTTCAACTGGACCACAGAGCTTGGCTTTGGTATCGGTGAAAATGGTTCAACACTGAACATTAACTCTAAGAACACAATCTTGGATGAGTTCTTCAGAACGCCAAGCGTTGGCTTCACAGAAACTAATTACTGTGCTGGTAAATTTGGTAATACTTGTGGTATACCACGTCCTGAGTTCCAAAGTAATAACCGCTTTACATGGACTTCAGGTGATTTGAGCATAGCGGCGCTAGTTCGATATATGAGCGAAGTTGATGAAGATACTGGCGAAAACGAAATTGTGCCTATATCTAAAGCAGAATGGTACCTTGACCTTAGTGCGAGCTACCACTTCACAGATCACCTACAAGCAACATTTGGTATCAAGAATGTGTTAGACACAGAGCCAACACCACTAGGTGACGCTCAACAGCAAGCAAATACATTCCCAGAGTTGTATGACGTAATAGGTCCTCGCTACTTCTTAAGCGCTGTGTACACGTTCTAGTCCACTAATACAGAAAACAAGGGAGCTTCGGCTCCCTTTTCAGTTATTTGTGTAATAGCTTTTTTATTCACAGCAGGTTACTAAGTTTTAAATCAAGCTCGCTGAAAGATTGATTAATACTAACAAAACTTCAAGCAGCGTCACTTTGCTCGCAACTAGATAAAGTTTGACTAAAATAAAGGGTATGCAGCTTAGCCTAATTGACCGTTTAAGAAAAAATAACATGAAGCAAACATCCGAAATCAATATCGCAGTTCAAGATGCTTTCAAATTGCTCCAACAGAAACAATATCAACAAGCGTTAACGAAGCTTCAGCCGTATACTGATTCGCCTCACCCCGACCTACATTACCTTTTGGGAATTTGCTATAAGTCACTAGCCGAATGGCAAAGTGCAATAAACTCATTAAGTGATGCCGCTAAGCTCGCGCCACTTAAAACCGAGATCTTAACTCATTTAGCCAAATGTTATTGGCTATCGGGTGATTTGCACCAAGCAGAGTCTCATTACCTTACGCTGTATAATACTGAGCCAAAGAATCTAGATTTACTTAAAAACTTGTCGCTTCTTTATCTCGAACAAAACCGCCTCGACATGGCCTATCAGTGGGCTTTGAAAGGACAATCACTCGATACTTCTGGGCAACTCACCAAAATTCTCGGAGACATTGAAAAAACAAAGGGAAACCTCAAACAAGCGATCAGCTATTATCAATCAGTACCGCAACACTCTCAGGTTGCTTTTCGAGCAATACACAATTTAGGCCTTTGCTATAAGTTACAAGCTAAATTTGAACAAGCAATTCAATGCTTTAGGTTTGTTCACCAAAGCGCACCTGAACACTACGAGCCGCTTTATAATCTTGGGGACTGCTTTTTTGCAAATGGTCAGTTTGAACCAGCACAACAAGCCTACACTCAGGCACTGAAGCGAGCGCCACACAACCCAACCGTCCATAAAGCACTGAACGAACTTTATTGGCAAAGCGGGCAACATCAGCTTTTTGCTAGCAGTTTAATAACAGCACTAGAGTCAGCCAATAATCAACAGCAACTTACAGAGTGTCTAGCCGAACTTTACTGGAACACCAATCAGTACACATTATGCGAGCAATGCATACAGAAGTCGGGTTATGCAGACAAATCAGCCACGCTTCTAGCGTTAAGAGGCCGTTTGGCAGCCACGAACAATGAGCTAAACACTGCCTATAAACATTTAGATGATGCCAATAAGCTAACCGTTAATTATGACAGGATCTGTGAGCAAGCAAAATTTGCAATCCAACTTGGGGAGTTTAGTACCGCACAATCCCTACTTGAGTACGTGTTGCAAGCACAGCCTAACTCACAACTTGCATTAGCTTGGCTAAGCGTAGTGTATCAAGCCACGGACAAAGAAAAGCATCGTGCTTTATGCAACCCAAACTTTGTCCTTACTACAACCTTAGACACTCCGAACGGCTATCAAAATAGTGAAGACTTTCTTAAAGAATTAGAGTCTTGTTTACTAACGCTTCATCAAGGTAAGCAAGCACCAAGTGAGCAAACTTTAGTAAATGGTTCACAAATTTCTGGTGGCTTGCTTAATAGAGATATCGAAGTCATCACCAAAGCTCGAGCTCAATTACTGCAAGATATTGAAAAATGTCTCAATAACTTAGAGTTAGTGCCTGAGCACCCATTTTTGGCTCATTTAAATAAGGATAAATTAATTACTGGTTCGTGGTCTGTCAAATTAACAGAGCAAGGCTTCCACGTGAGTCATATCCACCCCGCTGGCTGGATAAGTGTGGTTTTATATATCAACACGCCAAACGACGATAGCAACAATGGGGTAATTGAATTTGGTAGACCTCCCCTAGCACCTCCTTACGATTTTCCACCATTTAAAACTGTAAAACCTAAACGAGGACAAATCGTGATCTTCCCCTCTTATTTTTGGCATGGAACACAGCCATTTAACGCATCAGACAATAGCTATCGAATGACGTTGCCACTCGATATTGGCGTAATCAATAATTAACAAGAGATATTATTTTGATGGCAAACGAAGAGATACAACCTCTCAACATTGACACACTTTTACAGCCAATCCTAGAATGCGAATCGCAAAATAGTTGGCCATTATTACTACCAAAGTTACTCGATGCCTACCCACAGAGTGCAGAGCTAAGCTATCGTGTAGCTGTAATTTTAGAACAAATTGGGGCGTTAGCCGAAAGTGAAAAAGCCTACTTTCACTGCATTGATCTTGCGCCCAAAAATTATCTAGTTTACTTGTACCTTGGATATTTACTAGAGACTAAGAGCGAGGAGAATACGGCACTAGCATGTTATGCCCTGTGTGAAACACTGACAGGCAGCTTTAAACGGCTTCAGCTTGCCAATAGCACAGCTCCTCAAACGCTTAAACGTTTTCAAAAAGCTTGGCAATGTATGGAAAGAAACCTTGGTACTGCATCAAGCATTGAGTCTGGACGCTGGGTTCAATACAGTAGTAAGCCCTTTGAAACACCTCAAGCACCACATCTTTTTTACGTACCTAATCTAACTGCAAAACCAATCTGGCTGGCACAGCAATTTTCATGGTATGAAAGCTTTAGCACCATGATCCCCGACATCATTAAAGAGTTTCACGCTACTTTTAATACCGCATCTTCGCACCTTACCCCCTATTTATCGGGTAAAGAGTATGAAAGCGTATTCCCAAAGCTTGCAAACAGCAACAACTGGCAAGCACTATCCATTTTTAAAGAGGGGATCGAAGACGTTTCGGTGTCAAAGCACTTTCCTATTCTAAAAAAGGCTTTAGAGAAAGTGCCTTACTACGGCTTGACGGCATCCCCATACGAAGTGTTTTACTCTAAGCTAGCAAAAGGCCAAACTATTACTCCACATTATGGCCTTTCCAATCACAGTCTAACAGTACATTTGGCTATAGATATTCCCCACGACTGTTACTTAGAGGTCGATGGTAACCGCATTTTATGGCAAGAACATCAACTCACCATATTCGACGACTCTTATTTGCATTTAGCGCACAACGGTAGTGACCGAGATCGGATTGTACTTATTTTCTCCATTTGGCACCCTGATCTATCATTAACTCAGCGCCGAGCAATCCAGTTAGAGTTTTTAAATAGGCAAAACCTCATTGACAATTTAAATGCAACTCTGAGTGAATACAGAAGCGATCACTAGTATCCCAATTTTCGTCACGGCAACCCTTCAACTTGCCACAAAAGGGGTTGTTACTATACAAATAGTCCGTAACGTTAAGACTGACCTTATAATTAAGGTCTCCCTGGATAATTTCGGGGGGCGACCCCCGTTTTTTTCAAGCTAGCCATATGATAAATCACAGTGCTAGAATCCCATCACAGCCTTCAAAAAAACGTAAATTCATGCAAAAACCGACCATCACTATCCATTACTGCGTACTTTGCCAATGGATGTTGCGAGCAACTTGGCTTGCACAAGAGTTACTTTCAACTTTCTCTGACGATTTACAACAAGTCGCGTTAGTGCCAGCAAGTAAAGGCGTATTCAAAATTTACTATAACAATACGTTAATTTGGTGCCGAAAGGCGGATGAAGGTTTTCCTGAAGCCAAAGTGCTCAAAAGAAGGGTGAGAGATTTGTTAGATCCTGAGCGTGATTTAGGTCATGTGGATAAATAACTAGCTAACAATGATGGCTATAACTTAATCCCGAGATTACAGGCGAGCCTAGAATCGCCGCTGTTTCACCGCTCAATGAGGTGAGCATCTGGTGCTGCTTCACGGACGAATTCCAGCACATGGTCCAGACCTGAGTCGCTCAGATTTAGCCCCGAGCGTACAGGGAACACCTAGTCTGGTCGCGTGCATCAACATTAACACGCGGTTTAGCCCCGTGCATATGGGGAACACGATTGAATGTTGCGGAATTGAAATCACGAGGCCGGTTTAGCCCCGTGCATACGGGGAACACCTGCTCACCAATTTGAGCGGCGGCATTCATGGCGGTTTAGCCCCGTGCGTACGGGGAACACTTGGCTGCTCGTTGTTTCGCTGTTTTCCTCGCCGGTTTAGCCCCGTGCGTACGGGGAACACATCCACGTTTGGAATAGACATAAAACAGCCTCCGGTTTAGCCCCATGCGTACGGGGAACACTGATTTTAGATACTAATTTCATAGTGATTTTCCGGTTTAGCCCCGTGCGTACGGGGAACACAGGATTGTACGTCTCAACAATATCGTTAATGTCGGTTTAGCCCCGTGCGTACGGGGAACACATACGCATTAAGCGCAAAATATCGTCCCCCATCGGTTTAGCCCCGTGCGTACGGGGAACACAGTCTACCGATTGGCCTAACTTACGAAACTATCGGTTTAGCCCCGTGCGTACGGGGAACACCGGTATTAGAGCAGGCGCTCGCATCTTACGTACGGTTTAGCCCCGTGCGTACGGGGAACACTAAGAATCGCGGGCCTTGGTGGTGGCGCTGGCCGGTTTAGCCCCGTGCGTACGGGGAACACAGAAAACGGGTGAGTTCATTATGGTTTGCCAGCGGTTTAGCCCCGTGCGTACGGGGAACACAAGCAATGAGAGATGCTGAATACAGAAGAGAGCGGTTTAGCCCCGTGCGTACGGGGAACACTCTTCTTGCTGTTTTAGGAGTGCGGCTTTTTGCGGTTTAGCCCCGTGCGTACGGGGAACACCTCCACGGATAGGCCATTATGATTACGATGTGCGGTTTAGCCCCGTGCGTACGGGGAACACTCTGTGACGCCCGTTCCTGCAATCTCAAGTATCGGTTTAGCCCCGTGCGTACGGGGAACACTCTCATCTTGTATTTGAGTAAACTCTTTTTCATCGGTTTAGCCCCGTGCGTACGGGGAACACGAGCACCCAAGATGAACGAAGCCCAACAGCTACGGTTTAGCCCCGTGCGTACGGGGAACACTTCGTCAGTAATATCAGCCGAACTATAATCCCCGGTTTAGCCCCGTGCGTACGGGGAACACATTTTATCGTTTACCTCATCCAGTCTGGAGGACGGTTTAGCCCCGTGCGTACGGGGAACACGAATGGGGTGGCTATGGCGACCTACAAGAAGTACGGTTTAGCCCCGTGCGTACGGGGAACACTCATAGCCATAGTAGGGTTAGTACTAACATCGCGGTTTAGCCCCGTGCGTACGGGGAACACCGCGGTGTACGTTGCCGCGAAGCGCTAAAAGGCGGTTTAGCCCCGTGCGTACGGGGAACACAATATTCCGTTTGATTGCCAAGAGCAAATTACCGGTTTAGCCCCGTGCGTACGGGGAACACGGAGGCAAGTAAATGGCTATTCAAAAGAGTGACGGTTTAGCCCCGTGCGTACGGGGAACACTTAGAGGGTGTCACGCCTGCACAAATCAAAAACGGTTTAGCCCCGTGCGTACGGGGAACACAAGAAAGCTGCAAAGGTATGAATTTAGGGGAGCGGTTTAGCCCCGTGCGTACGGGGAACACTCAAAAAAGGTGATGGTTGGTTCAATCATCGACGGTTTAGCCCCGTGCGTACGGGGAACACAGCAAGCTATGGCGAGTGAACAGCACCCAGAACGGTTTAGCCCCGTGCGTACGGGGAACACCAGCCAACGAACGTGCATTCATCAACACCGTGCGGTTTAGCCCCGTGCGTACGGGGAACACGACTCTGCACGTTATGCTGAGATTGAGCTACAGCGGTTTAGCCCCGTGCGTACGGGGAACACTGTTGATACAGCGATAAATACAAAGCGCGTTACGGTTTAGCCCCGTGCGTACGGGGAACACGCTGGGTCTGACAAAAACATCACCGCCGAATACGGTTTAGCCCCGTGCGTACGGGGAACACGTTCAGTTAAACCGTTTTCCCTGTCAGACATACGGTTTAGCCCCGTGCGTACGGGGAACACATGACTCGGCGGCTTATGGTTATCCTGATTCGCGGTTTAGCCCCGTGCGTACGGGGAACACTTTAATTTCTTGCTTATCTTCAACCGGTGCATCGGTTTAGCCCCGTGCGTACGGGGAACACTTGAGAGGTTTGGAGTGCATGAGTTTAATGCACGGTTTAGCCCCGTGCGTACGGGGAACACTGTGACTTTGCTATTAGTAGCTAAGCCTAACGCGGTTTAGCCCCGTGCGTACGGGGAACACTGCTATTTGGTTTAGTGTCATTGGTTTTCTGCCGGTTTAGCCCCGTGCGTACGGGGAACACATCGTTTCTATTAAATCACTCATTTCACCGTCCGGTTTAGCCCCGTGCGTACGGGGAACACCCAAAAAACACCAAAAAAAACTAAAAACAACACGGTTTAGCCCCGTGCGTACGGGGAACACCCTACGTGGAGTTGATAGCTCGTTAATTAATTCGGTTTAGCCCCGTGCGTACGGGGAACACTTCATGGTCAAATACAAGACATTGAGGAATGCCGGTTTAGCCCCGTGCGTACGGGGAACACCTTTTCAGGCAGTGATTGCATGACATTAAACCCGGTTTAGCCCCGTGCGTACGGGGAACACCAGCTTGGGTAATTGCGCTTGGGTCAAAGAGACGGTTTAGCCCCGTGCGTACGGGGAACACAGACCGACTCGCATCATTAGCAAACTGAAGCGCGGTTTAGCCCCGTGCGTACGGGGAACACTACCCATTACATAAATGCCGTCGGGGTTAGTTCGGTTTAGCCCCGTGCGTACGGGGAACGTAAGCGTACGGCTAACTACACCTAGAGGCTAACATGCCAGGGCAGTAAACTGTCGATATCGTACTGTGGCTGGGCTAATTCGTTTAAGCAATGCATCACATAATCGAATGGGGTGTGGCCGTTTGCTCTGGCTGTTTCGATCACGCTGTAGAGGATTGCGCTACTCTCAGCGCCACTTGTGGTGAAGCTAAACAGCCAGTTCTTTCGCCCTATGACGAACGGTTTGATAGCGCGCTCTGCCCGGTTGTTGTCTATCTTTAGATGTCCGTCATCGAGGTAGTGAATGAGTTTCGGCCACTGCCTTAGCGTATAGTGGACGGCCTCGCCCAGCTTCGATTTTGGTACCACCGTTTGTGCTGATTTATCTAACCAGGTTTTAAACTGGGCCAGCAGCGGTGCGCTTTGTTGTACCCGTGCAGCCTGCCGCTCCTCTGCGCTTGCTGTTTTGTTTGCAGTCTCAACTCGATATAACTTTTGAATATGGTTGAGCGCCCAGTTCGCTTTACCAGTTTTACCCTTGGCCTGCGCATCTGCGGCTTCTTTGAACTTGCGTCTTGCGTGCGCCCAGCAACCAACCAGTGTCGCCTGCGTTTGCTCATAGCCTGCATAGCCGTCAACTTGCAGATAGCCGTTGTAGCCCTGTAAAAATGCCACAGGACAGCGACCCGCACGACTATTCTGATAGTCGAACAGGGCAATATTGGGGATGCTTTCCTCTGCCACAGGCGAGTCCGTGCCGCTGCAATACAGCCACATGTAACCGGTCTGTTTGTCTTCTTTCACCACCTTAACCGTGGTTTCATCGCCGTGCAGTACCGGTTGCTGTAGCAACACTTCGTGCAGCCTGTCATAGAGCGGCTTGAATAAACTGGCGCAGCGGATCACCCAATCCGCCATGGTTTGCCTGCTCAGTGCGATACCATATTGTTTGAACAGGCTTTCCTGCCGATACAGCGGTAAGCCATACTGATATTTACTGGTGATGATCTGGCTCAGCAAACTGGCCGTGGCAATACCTTTCGGGACCGGGCTCGGTGGGACTGGGGCTTGTTTTATCTCAACCCGGGTTTGTGTTTTTTCACAGTGCCGGCAGCTGTATTTTGGTCTGACATGTTCGATGACTTTGACCTGGGCCGGGATAAACTCCAGCTTTTCGCTCACATCCTCGCCCATTTTGTGCAGCTCACCGCCACAGCAGTCACATTGTTTGTTGTCGATGTCATGCACAACACGTTCGCGGGGCAGATCTTTTGGCAGTGGCTGACGTGTCGGCTTTTTGCGCTGATATTCGATGGTTTCCACGTCTTGCTCAGGTGCTTCTTCAACCAGCGTTTCGGCTTCATTGAACAAGTCAGCTTGTGCAGGGTGCGACTCACTGCTGGCCCCGAAGCGTTTTTGCTGGGCCAGTCTGAATTGTTCTTCGAGGTAGTTATTACGCGCCTGAAGCTGAGCAATGATCTGCTTCAACTGCTGAGGATCATCAGGCAGTTTATTCATTTCTTTCATRCAGTCTACTGTATCAACAGAGTAACTGTTTTTAAATTAATAGCTTAGATTAATTCGTGATCTAAAAACCCCTGTTATGATCATACGTTATAACCATAGCTGAGCGGCTTGTGGGCAATGACCGATAAGCCAGACAATAACCACTGCCATTGTTCGGCGCTGAGTGTAATGACGTCATCGTCTTCTTTGTCGGGCCATTTAAACTTGTCTTTTTCAAGGCGCTTGTACCACAAGGCAAAGCCGGTTTTATCCCAATATAACACCTTCAGCTTGTCCTTGTTTTTATTGCAAAACGCAAACACCTGACCGCTCATCGCGTGTGCTGCCATTTCTTGCTCAACAATCGCCGAGAGGCCATTGATGGATTTACGAAAGTCTACTGGCTGGCGGTGCAAGTAAACAGACTCATTGTGCCAGCAGATCAAGACAGCGCCCTGAGCAGTGCAGCCAACCACAGAGCATCTGTGTTTGATGGCAACAACACCGTATTCTGACCATGCTTGAGCTGTAACAACTCAGGCAGAGAAACGGACTCAGATGCAGCAGGCTTAGCGGCAATAAAAGATGACTCAGGTGGTTTTTTAGTGCGAAGTTTACTTCGGCGATTATAAAAAGACTTGGTACTAAGGTTGTGCTGCGTGCAGAAGTCAGTGACAGACAAACCACTGAGTTCCTGTTGTTCGATAAGTTGCAGCCATTGCTCTGCGGTTTTGTGTTTAGGCATGGTCAGCTCCGAATTGAGGTCAGAGTTGTACTTTATAGGCTGAGCGTATTCAGTAGCTAGGTGTGGTTCAGGCGACGCTTACCGGGGAACACATGATTTATTCAAAACAGAAGACATTGAAGAACGGTTTAGCCCCGTGCGTACGGGGAACACACATATGTCGACGGCTCACTGCACAACAAACACGGTTTAGCCCCGTGCGTACGGGGAACACTTGAAAAGTCACCACTGAAAGAATCTGAGATGCGGTTTAGCCCCGTGCGTACGGGGAACACTCAATACACCTCTTTTAATGCCCGAATCATGACGGTTTAGCCCCGTGCGTACGGGGAACACTCCTATGTTTGCCTTTCCGGTGGTTGTGGTCACGGTTTAGCCCCGTGCGTACGGGGAACACCTCGGTGATAGTGACGCATTGCATGTTAATTCCGGTTTAGCCCCGTGCGTACGGGGAACACCCTCTCAGTAATATGAAGAAACTCAGCTGTAGCGGTTTAGCCCCGTGCGTACGGGGAACACCAAAATGGGTGATGAAATTGTATATGTGGTGACGGTTTAGCCCCGTGCGTACGGGGAACACAATCGCCAGCGCTTGAGTATAGTTAAATTTAACGGTTTAGCCCCGTGCGTACGGGGAACACGCCATAGCTAGTTGCTCTCCACTTCAATAAATCGGTTTAGCCCCGTGCGTACGGGGAACACACGTACTGCATAGTGTGCAACTGTATTGAATGCGGTTTAGCCCCGTGCGTACGGGGAACACTCTAAAAACACAATTGCGCGCTAAACTATCTCCGGTTTAGCCCCGTGCGTACGGGGAACACGTCGGTAGCATCAATGGCGAGTGTTTCGCTCACGGTTTAGCCCCGTGCGTACGGGGAACACTCTAAAATTATATACTTGTTTTTAATAAAGAAAAATCACCTAGTAAAAGTTACCGAAAATTTTAGGTACAAAAGCACCTCTCACTATGAGGTATAAATCTTAATCACCAACTTGTTAAAGAGCATTAAATCGAATTAAAAAGTGGGGCGTTCGCTAATCAGCTCCCGGATTATCATTTGCTCTGGGCGTATACTTCACCAATCTCAGGCCCTGAAAATCGACAGGCATTCTGGCGTTTTCGCCGTAAGTGATAAAATCAAAACCCGACTCGGTATTAGTTGCCCAAGCCATAACCGCATTGCCGTCTTCCGCCAGCTCACTGACCTGAAACCAGATCATTTCACGAATGCGCTTGCTCACATCACCTACATACACACCGGCGCGGATCTCCAGCAGCCACACCGCCAGACGACCTCTTAACCTCGGTGGCACCGCCTCAGTAACAACCATGCACATACTCATAGTGACCCTCCGCTGCGATGGCCCTCGTCGCCTATGGATTCAGGCTCAGGAATAGCAGGCGGTTGTGCGTCAGCATAGGGCTCGGGCGGTGTTACCTCTCCGGCGGCTAATACTTCTTCAATCAGCGGGATAAGGCGTGGTAATACCTTGTCTTTACGGAACGCTTCGCGACAGGCGATGCGTACTTCACGATCGGGGGATTGTGGCCGCCGTTTGGCAATTTTAAACGCCACAGGCACCACGGTATCGAATTTTATAATGTCAGCAATATCATACACAAACGACAATGGCTTGCCTGTATGCAAAAAGCCAATGGCAGGCGCATAGCCAGCGGCCAGCACTGCTGCTTCGGTGACGCCATACAAGCAAGACGTAGCGGCGCTGATACATTGATTGATCACATCGCCCTTTGCCCAATCCTTAGGGTCGTAGCGTCGTCCCTGCCAGCTCACCTGATACTGTTTGGCAAGCAGCTCATAGGTTTTGCGCACGCGCGTGCCTTCAATGCCCCGAAGCTGGTCAACCGAGCGTCGCTCCGGTGCCGGTTCGCCAAAGCGTAGCTCAAACATTTTGCGTACGACTTTAAGTCGCAGGTTTTCATCCAACGCCAGCTTGGCCTGATAGAGCAATTTATCGGAGCGCGCACCGCCGGGCTGACCCGCAGAGTAGAGCCTGACTCCCGCTTCTCCCACCCAAATAAGCAACGTGCCCGTGGTCGCTGCCAACTTCACCGCCGCATGACTCACCCGAGTACCCGGTTCCAGCATAATGCACACCACAGAACCCACCGGAATAAGCATCCGCTCGCCGTTTACTTCATCAATCACAACAAATGCACCGTCGCGCACATCAATACGCCCCATACCAATAAAAATCATGGAGTTACGATCTTTAATTGGAATAGGTTTTAAAGGAAGAAATGCCATTCCCTGCACTCCCAAATTAAGTAAAAAATTAGCTAAGAAAAAGGCGAGTCTCCCCGCCTTACTGATTAGATTACAAAGGTTTAATCAACATCAGCCCGCAGCCAAAAGCTTTGGAGCGGCCGATGCCGTTGAATAATGCCTCAGTAAACTTTTCGGGGTCTGTCACCTCAAGCTGACCGACTATATCGACAGTAGAAAAGCGGATCTGGTTTTTCCCTTTTGCAACCTGGTGTTGCTGATAAGCAAAAATATCGCAATCAGCTAACTCAGCTCTGGCACTCAGGCTCAACAACCGCTCACTCCACCACTGGCGCAACACTAAATCAGTTTTAAACCTTAACCACATTTCAAGTAGATCGCTGCGTGCTATTTGCTCAGAAAGTTGCAATTCCGCTTTCCAATTAGCGACAACACCATCATCAGCAAAATCCAACAATTGGCTTTTAAGCCGAGATTTTTTGCTCACTTGAGGATCTACCCCCAACTTTGTAAGCTCGCTTAGCAATAAACTTTGCTGTGTGTTCATCACCACATCGTGGCGACGGTTGTTTTTACACACCGTCGGATTAAGTGTAATTTGATAGCCGAGCTTTTGTCCCTGATATAATACAGGGTTGAATCGCTTGGTTTGGATAGCAAATATCTCATTATAGTTTTTCGGCTCCTGTGCCGAGAGCACCATAAACTGATCGAGCGCGTCATTGACGGTACAATATAAAAAACCGCGTTTTTGCTCACCGGCAAACAGCTTCCAGAGTAACTGGTGGCTGGCGTAGCAACCATTCACAGCGAGTTTTTGACGCTCCTCTCTGGCCATGGCATTACCCAACAACTTTATCTGACTTAAAAACACTAGCTCCTCCTTACCTTTGATATTCAACCACCAGCTGATGCTCGGTGCGCAAGTCAAACAGCCATTCTTTCCTGTCTATCGGATTATCCCGTACACTCTGAGTATGAACTCGCTCTGTCTGCTCAGCGATGAGATCTGCCCTGTCACCCTGCCAGTAGTAACTCACGGTTTTATCCGGTTTAAGCCAAATTGAATCGGCCTGCTCAGTACCTAGTATCGGTGGGAACTCATGATCTAATGCCGCTTTTAGCGATACGTTTTCAACCAAGGTCGGGCACAGCGGTGCTGCTAATGGGCAAGATTTACGTCCCAAGTACAACATATATTTAGGCCGTAACAATGCAGCGCGGATCACCTCTAACGAGTACGTTGAAGAGCTCGATTCTAGCGCAACAACCCACAGCCCGCTTTCCCGGTAATCACGGTTTGACAGTACGGTGTTTACCTTTTTCGACTTAACCAGTTCGTCACGCCGAGTGTATAGCCGCACTTTTTTATCTTCACTCGGTACTTGCGCTGTATGAAAGTCTCTGAGCAAGCTACCCGCATTGTACTGTTTAACATGGCAGCTTAACGCTTCGTTTAACGTATTTAAGTCGGCTTTATCTTCACGCTTAATGCCAAGCGCAGCAGCAACCAAACCAAGCAATGCGCCTCGTGTCGGGCGAATATTGGTGGGTCGGTCGCCGCCCACAGCCGCGTCTCCCCAACTGGCTAAAGGCCCGTATAGTCTGATCACCAAATAATTACTGGTTTTCATAGAGACCCCATTAATCAGCAGCAAAAGCCTGCAAAGACTTAAAGTTGCCTTCACCGGTTAATACATTGATAGACTGACGACTATCTGCACAAGGCTCATAAACAGAATCAAAGTTCTCGATTTGGCTTTCTAAACGCTGAACAGCGATTTGCGTCACGTTCTCACTCTCGTCAAGGGCCTTTACAGGGCTTACAAAAGCACTTGCAAGTGAACGAGGCTGCTGTTCCCCTTTTTCTACCAGAATGTAAGAGGCATAAGCATGAGATGCAAAACTATTTTGTTTGCCTTTTGGCGAGATTTTCGCGATGCACTCCAGCAATGAGGCGATGGTTTTGTTGGCAAGCTCTAAATCACCAGAAAGGTTATCTACCAGCTGCTCTTTATCAATGCAGATATAGTTGTACAACACCGCAGAAGCAAAACCGCTGTCACCAATATGCGCAGCACCTTGATCTCCTTTTCCTGCGTTGAGGTCGTCCACCGCGGTAAAGTAGTCACTTTCTACGGTGACATTTTCAACACTGATTGCGTGCGCAACCTGACACGCCGCTTCAACGTTAAACTCTGGGCTCGATGCCAACATGCGGCCAAATAAGGCTATATCTGCGGCTTGGTTTTCTGCTTTAAGTAGTTGCAACTCATCTTTTTGCGGCCCGCGATTTTCAGCTGCTAGCTGATCTGCCAGAGCAAATACCGCTGCTTTTTCACTGGGGCTAATGTGCGCTAACTGCTCAATCTCCAGCGCGTCTTTTTTACCTTTGCCAAAAACTCCCGCGATCACAATTGCCCAAGCTCTGGCGTCTTCCTCTTTTACTTCTTTTTCGGTTAGGTAGTTAAAAACCTCAACGCCCAACTTTTTAGTTCGGGTACCAATGTGTTCAGCTAAGCTCGTTTGAAATACGTCACTCACCCGCCAATTGCGCTTTGAACTTTGCGAACTGACTCTCAGCCTTTCAAAGCCACCAAACTTGGCTGTTTTCGGTCTACCGGTTTCTTCCCTGTTCAGATTTGCAGGTGCGTATGATGTAAGAGTGTGGATCTGAATAAATTTGCTCATGGTATTTTCCTTATTTATGCCTTGTTCGCTACATCTTTGTAATAGTCCATCGCCCAGCGTACGGCGATCCGCTTGTCAGCCCGTCTGGGCGCCTGATAATTGTGTTCTTCAAACCAGCAGGCGATGTCGTCTGCTAGGCTTAAAATGTTTGTTTTATTGTTCAACTGGGCCAGAAGACGGCTCAATTGTGTAACAAATTCCTGCTCGTTTTTTGCAGCCTGAAGGTTCTGAAATCGCAACTCACTGACTAAGGGCTTCTCTCCTTCCGCTTCGACTCGTCCTAAATCATGGGCAAAACTGCCACTGTCATGGTGCCCTCGAACCATACTGAGACTTTTAGCTATCACAGCAAAACAGGGCATCAGCCAATGTTTTTGGTTGTCATGGATCTCAGCCGGTAAATCCTGCCACAGTGCGGAAAACCCCTGCGTCAGATACACATCATCTAACCTTGCGGCACGCTTTAGTTGAGCACGAAACACGGTCGGCGCAGGCTTCACTCTATGTGCAGACTGCCTCTCCTCGTCATTTGACATCGAGATCCACCAACGGTATACACAGTGGAAGGCATCCCAGCTGGTTGATCTAAACAACTGGCTTTGCGGTTTGTAATTAAACATCATCGGCGTGCGCCTCCTTGTTTTCAGTCTTTATGTTATAACGCTGTTTAAATTCTTTACTGGTCTTCTTACCATGCAACCAAGCCGTCAGTTTTTGTCTAGCGGCAATTTTTCTGGTGATCGCTTGATTATCCATTGAGATACTTAATACAACTTCATCAAAAATATCTAATACGGCATTGAGTGCCCGGTAAAACCAGCGTTTGGCATCTTCACTTTGCAACTCTCCCTGAATGCAAATAGCTTCAGCGACAGTAAAAAAGTCGCGTTCTGTGTTTTGCCAGTAGCACAACACATGTTGCGCTAAATCTGCTTTTATATCTTTAGGCCTGTCAAACAGCGCTTCTTTAATCTGCATACGCATCATGCTACTGAACTCTAAAGCCAGTTGGATCGAATAATTTAAGTCGTGAATAACATCCGCACGCTTTGCTTCATCAAGCAAAAATATAGGAAACTGGCTATCGTACCAACCTCTGGCTTTCATATTGTCCATATCAAAACCAAATGCCCAAAGTCGCGGCTGCAGATCTACATAGTCCATTTTGATATCGTAAAATTCACGGATCACTCTGGCTGGGTGATTCCCCTCATCTGCATTGGCAAAACACAAGGCGTGCCATTGTTTATACTGAATGCCACCGGGTTGCCCTTTACTGGATAGGTTATCTTCATTCGGCTTTTTCGGGTTACTGCGGTAATGCGTGAGCGGATGCCACCAGCTCCCTGCATAGTTGTTGCCATAGTTCGTGGTGGCAAAAGACTTAACCAACACCTCACATTGATGGCCAGTCAGTGAGCAAGTGCCCGCAGACTCCTCTGGCTGTAACCGTATGCGCCTCGGCATTGCCCAAAAGTGCGTAAGAAAGTGCACATCTTTTGATAGCACTTCAGCGCCTTTACCTTTACTCACTTTGGTGCTTTCAAGCCAGGGAAAGATCTGACCACCTTGTAACTGTGCATCACTCACTTGGGGTTCAATACAGACATTTAGCCACAACTTGCGCCACAGGCTGGGAGATTCATCGTTGGGTAACAATAAGGTAGTAAGTGGCCCGCCGCCGCGTAGTCCAGTTCTGTAGCCAACACCACCAGCTGGGGCGTTAATTTGCAATGTGAAGAGCGCCAGTGCCGCCATATCTGGAGATAGCGCTGCTGCTTTACCACGTTTTATAAAATGGTCCACATTATTTTTAAGCGTGTTATCGCCAGGTGTTTCTATCAATAGCGTATTGATATTTTGCGTGCTTGCTCCGTCCAGTGGATCTAAGTCCTGCATAAACAGCGGGCCTTCTCCAAATAAGTTAAATGCATGTGCCGCTTTATCGAACGCTTCGGTTAATGCCTGTTCCGATGGAGGGGATTCATACCAATCATGCCAGTCTTCCTCTTCTTCGGGAGAACAACAGGTTTGCAATAGCCCAATTGCAAACTGATAGGCTGCTCCGTAAAAATCGGCGCGTGGCAAGGCAAAGTCCATCACATCCGGATTTGCTATTGCCGACAAAGGCAACTGCCTAATTGAGTTATCCTTGAGCCGATAATATAGCCAAGGATCTTGTACTAAATTACTCATATCATTTTCCCTAATTGAAATGGGGGTAAGCCCCCATGATTAGTGAATCAATCCATTACAACTTGAAGAGGCTGAGTGGCCAAATCTTCAGACGAAACTCTTCCGCATTTAAAACAGCTCCACAACTAGTGCGTTTAACCCAACGAAAAACTAATTCACATTCTTGGTTTGTCTTAGTCATATTTTTTCCTTTGAAAGATTGGGGCTGAGTTGAAGTCAGGTTGCATCCTCGCTACTATCCAAGTTCTCACACAGGTGTACGGGGTTTGCAGATGCAGCCCCGTTACATCTTCAAAACAACCTGTAACACATTGTCATTGAGCCATCCTTATATTGCAAGCACTTTGTTCAGTGTTCAGATGAAAATCCTCACACCTTAAAAAAATCCATTGTTCCGACGAAAATCCACACACCTTGATTATTTATTTGCACTTCTGCATCCCTAAGTTAAAATAAACTGTTCTCCAAAGCTTGGAGCTCACCCGGTGTGGGGATTATCTTCCGCACATTGAAACTTATGTTCCCCGTGCTCACGGGGATTCCTTTTGAATCAAACCTTTACTATCTTCATAGAGATAATTCTCATCACTACCTTGTAACCAGAACCGTTTGTATTTCAATGAGGGGTAGCGCTCGAAAAGACTCTCCAGCTGCTCGCTATACTCTTTTGGAACTGGCGCTAGCTTCTTAGCTATTGACTCCTCATCTACCCGAATTTCACTGTGCTGTAACAAATGCTTTTTAGCCAAACCATCAGCATAGAAAGTTAGCTCTTCCCCTTCGGTCAGCTTTAACATCACTACCTGAATATTGACTCTGTCGCTGTAACGCGTGTTTATTTCCAGCTCCTCACCTAACCACACTTTTCCCGCTTCACGGCTGTAACCTTTGTCCCATTCCAGCTTTAGCTGTTTAGCGGTGTTTTCCATAGTCTGTTCCCGCGCCCGATATTCGCTATGGTGGCAATCTAAGTTACTTGGGCGTGTATTAAGTGCCATTTGACTATAAACCCCCTCAACCAAATCTCGCGCCTTCTCAGGCAAGTACATACCCCCTTTTTCTCTTAATACTTTTTGCGTTAGCCAAATAATTGCTGAACTTCGATAAACTGCAGCTGTACCAGAATGCCCTTTATGTAACCAGTCTGTTTCAGGTTCATTTTGCCACTCCGGGCAAAACACCTTTAATAATGCAGGAGGCCGTTCATCTTCTTTTAGCTTATCGTTATAGTTACCATTAGCATCACGGATATGCCTTTTTAACCGCCCAGCTCTCTGAATTAAGTCATCAATAGGGCAGATATCGCTGATCATAAAGTCGCTATCCGCGTCGATCGATTCCTGAAATACCTGAGTTGAAACAAGTATCTTCCCAGCTCTTTGTTCAGGCCCACTCTCTTTGCCAAACTTACTTAATACCTGTTTTTCCTTTTGTTTTCTGTCGTATAAGGCAAAGCGGCTATGGAACAGAATGATATGCTCTTGTGGATAATGCTCTGCCAGTAAAGCATAAGCGTTTTGAGCATCCGTTACGGTATTACGGATCCAAACAACTGCCTCTCCTCGCTTTGCTCGCTTCAGTATCTCGTCGATACAATCCTGTTCTGAGTGAATGAAGTCAACCCGTACTGATTTCTGATTTCTGGACAGACTACCAACAGGTTGCTCTTTCAGTTTGCCTTGTTGGTCAATTCCGGTTACCAGCGGAAACTCTGAATTTTGGATGTTTTCTACATGCTCAAGACCCAGCTCTTCTTGCCAAATATTGCAAAGCCGGTTGCGCCTTTCATGGGGTAATGTCGCCGTTAGTAGTATGACACTGCCACCAAACCTTAAATGAACCCTTAATAAATCTTCCAGCATCGTAAACATATATTGATCTGCCGCATGTACCTCATCAAGGACTAATATTTTTCGCACCAGTCCATGAACCCGAAGAGCGCTATGTTTAGAAGGTAAAATGGAAAGCAACGGCTGATCGATAGTGCCAACGCCCGCCTTAGCAAGCAGCGCTTTCTTTTTAGAGTCAGCATACCAAACATGACAGGCCTGACTCGCTGTGGAGTCGGAATTACCATACTCGATATCAGGAAGCTGATTATATATGAGCGAATCCTGATAAGCTTCTTCCATCATACTTGCGCCCTGTGCCAGAACCAAACTCGCCTTTTTACCATCAATCGACATCATCTGAAGATAATGCTTTGCAATGCGATGATACATTGCACTGGATGTGGCCATGGTAGGTAAGCCAAAATAAAATCCATCAGCAGCACCTGCATACATCAAACGATGTATTAGGATCAGTGCGGCCTCCGTCTTACCTGCTCCAGTCACGTCTTCCAAAATAAATAATTGAGGTGAAGAACCAACAGGGACCTGCTCAGCAAAAGCCTGTAGTGGCGTTGGTGTATCGAAGCCAAAGTGCTTTTTAACAGAATCGTAAGGCGAAACTTCAACATTTCCTGTGAGTTGCCTGTCTAAAAGAGCATTATGTGATTTTTTTAAAGCTTTCTGCCAATAAGCATCAATTGCCATAGATTGTGACTGATAAGCAAAATATTCCGTATCGGACCCCAGCCAGTCAGCCAAAATACATATGCCATTGATATGCCAGCTGGCATATCTAAGGTGTTTTCGCCACAACGTATCCGCAAACTTTTCAACAGGAAAGTTACTGGCAAACATCTCTAGACTAAGCTGGATAAACTCTATACACGCACAATAATTTTCATCAATACAATAATCCTTGTCTTTTCTACCAAACTCTCCGGCCACAACAGGATCACCATGATGGCCAAACACAGCATTTAGTATGATCCTAACAGTTCCAAGCTTCTTCAAAGCTTCATGTAATGCAGCTGAAATATTATTTTCTTTAAGCTGCTTTAGACACATTTTCCAGAAATGATGGCCTAACCCATCATGTCGGGCATCTTTTGCAGAATATGGCTCTTTGGACTTTCCCTGACTTAGATTGCTGTCATAAAACTCAGCGAGATTTTGAAAAGCGGATGCAAATTTACCCAAGTCGTGAATCGCAACAAAGAATCCGACCAAAGACTTAAGCTGTGGAATAGTTAACCCCAGAAACTCGGCCAAATCTTGTGTAAATTGCTTATTCAAATCCAGATAAGTCAGTGCAACCGCCGCCACATCTAGGCTATGAAATACAAGTAGGTGATAACGGTGAAAAGTTTCGCCCTGCCTGGCGATTTGCCACCCTTTTTTGCTCGCAAGTGCTTTGAGGTGATCGACAGAATTAACGCCTGGATGGCGTTCAACAATATCTTGTAATGACTCGCCATTAATCTCACTCATGCAGTAATCAATTTCAAGTGGCTTTCTGGCTTTACCCCAGTATTTGAACATCAAACTGTTTAGATCTGTCATATTGCTCTGGTCCTTGCTTTCAATACACTCAGCTTACGACGCGAATAAAACGCCGACAATCCTGCAATTGCAACCAGTAAAGAAATTACCCGGTCTGGGGCGTTTGTTTAACTGTTCCATAACAACCTTCTGGCCCTTAGCTCTCTATAGCAGGCTGGTTCCATCACAATTTGCTGTGCTTCCGGGTGTGGGTGCTGAACATCTAACCTCAAAATGCTGATCAGGTAGTTGATCAGTGCAGCGTTGGTTTTAATTTGCTTTTGGTAATTGTGCATATCAAAGTCGTGAGCGATAACTTGCTGGGCGTACTCGCTGAGTCTTGGGTCGGGGATTATGGTTAAAGTGACTTCCTGCTGCCAGGCTTCGTCGTCTTTTTTGTACTTTTGCGCTTTGCTGATAAATTCTGGGGAAGCAGAGACGATACGCGATAATGAAAAGTCTCTAAAGCCTTTGGCTTTTTCACAGTAGGCTCTCAAATGATAGCGCAGTCCAGAGTTAATCAGCGTGTGAGGGCGGATCACGCGCTCGGTTTCACCGCCTTCTTTTATAGACTGATAGCGAATATCCAGCACGCTTTGTCGCCGACAGGCATTCAATATGGGCCGCAAAATGGTGGGGTTAAGCTTTCTGTGTGGTAATGCCAGCGAAGTAATCGTTGAGGAACTCAGATTGTGTATGTACTGTTCCCCTGTGAGACTAGTATACTCAGTAAAATCCTGAGAGATATAATTAGGTGTAAAGGGGCTTGCCAGCACATAGGCTTTCTCAGACTCATTATAGCTTGCGGCAATCTGATAACGCTCAATAAAGTCGGTGACATAACGCCGTGCGCTGGGCCTTGAAAGCTTAAATTTGCTCTGGAAAGTACCGGTCTGGATTTCTCCCTGCCAAAACAATACCGCTTCAATATATCTAAAATACAGCTCTTCCTTAGCCTGCATAAAACACTCTGGTAAAATTTTCGTAAAATAAATGTATCAAAACAAACAAAGTAAGTCATTGACCTGAGACAAACTGACAGAGAGATCACGCTAGCATTTTTTTGATGATAGATTAATAATCAACTATTGCGGCAGTGTTTCCAATGGGTAACGGTTATATGCAGTTTATATATGATGTGAGTTCGAGTCTCACCCTGCCACCACTTCCAGCCAAGCTGTCCACCGCCTCTTTCCTACTAAAATGTTCTACTGGTTAGCCCCGTGCGTACGGGGGCGAAGTAGGACCAAAACACAGTTTCGCAGCCTGCTAAGGTGAGCGCATGGATGCGTGAGGGATGCTGCTTCACGGACGAATACAGCACATGATTCAGACCTGAATAACTCAGGTTTAGCCCCGTATGTACGGGGAACACTGGTCGAGATACTGGGTTTTGAACACGCTACGCGGTTTAGCCCCGTGTGTACGGGGAACACTTCAATTAAAACCTTATGTAGTAGTTCCGAGTCGGTTTAGCCCCGTGTGTACAGGGAACACTCGTGAATTAGTAATGTTTTCAGGTTTACTAGCGGTTTAGCCCCGTGCGTACGGGGAACACACAACCGAATCCCACGCAACGCCTAAAATACGCGGTTTAGCCCCGTGTGTACGGGGAACACACCCAGCAGTCTCGGCTGTGTGGTAACAGGTGCGGTTTAGCCCCGTGTGTACGGGGAACACGGATTGCAGAAAAGTAGTGAGCTACCACGCTGCGGTTTAGCCCCGTGTGTACGGGGAACACTACTGAGAGCGTGCATTTGTGAGAGCACTGGACGGTTTAGCCCCGTGCGTACGGGGAACACTCTCGTGTTACCTTTTGTGTTGGTTCTGGCGGCGGTTTAGCCCCGTGCGTACGGGGAACACGCCTGACATTTTGCAGAGTTACAACGCAAACCGCGGTTTAGCCCCGTGCGTACGGGGAACACTTTGGTCGCTGTGGATTTGTAGAGGTCGTGCACGGTTTAGCCCCGTGCGTACGGGGAACACGGTTACGGATTCAAACTACCGTGATTTAGTTGCGGTTTAGCCCCGTGCGTACGGGGAACACGCTGCAAAGCAGTATGCAAAACGATTTCACTCCACGGTTTAGCCCCGTGCGTACGGGGAACACTTTGAACAACCAAGCGTAGAAGAAATGCAGTTCGGTTTAGCCCCGTGCGTACGGGGAACACAATCTATTACAAGTGCCACAGGAAAGAATTTCCGGTTTAGCCCCGTGCGTACGGGGAACACTTCACCAAAAGTGAATATGTTGCCTCAAGATTCGGTTTAGCCCCGTGCGTACGGGGAACACTACTCAGCCCAACCGCCAATGTGCAACTGCACCGGTTTAGCCCCGTGCGTACGGGGAACACGTGTACAGCTCAGCGGTGTTGCCACTGGGTAACGGTTTAGCCCCGTGCGTACGGGGAACACTATGAGCGTACGCCTTTTGGTCATAAACCACCCGGTTTAGCCCCGTGCGTACGGGGAACACGCGAGTACCCGCCGTGGGCGGCTCGATATATTCGGTTTAGCCCCGTGCGTACGGGGAACACACAAATGCGCCTATTTCTAGTTTGGCTGAATGCGGTTTAGCCCCGTGCGTACGGGGAACACCTTTGCTAATTCAGGACGCGTTAGGGGTTGCCCGGTTTAGCCCCGTGCGTACGGGGAACACAGTTGTTACCAACCCATACAGTCGCCCCCTCTAGGTTTAGCCCCGTGCGTACGGGGAACACTCTGTGTCAGGAAATGTTCCCAACCCAATAACCGGTTTAGCCCCGTGCGTACGGGGAACACCATGCCAAGTGCCACAAGCCGTTTGAATATAACGGTTTAGCCCCGTGCGTACGGGGAACACCCTCTCCATCGTGATAAGCAATGATGGTCAAGCGGTTTAGCCCCGTGCGTACGGGGAACACGCGCTGTAAAGTAATAGGCATAAAACATACAAGCGGTTTAGCCCCGTGCGTACGGGGAACACACATTGGCCGTAATCGCGGTAAACGTTGGTAGCGGTTTAGCCCCGTGCGTACGGGGAACACTAGATATCGAGAAATCAACAACAATACAACATCGGTTTAGCCCCGTGCGTACGGGGAACACGGTTACGGATTCAAACTACCGTGATTTAGTTGCGGTTTAGCCCCGTGCGTACGGGGAACACGGTTACGGATTCAAACTACCGTGATTTAGTTGCGGTTTAGCCCCGTGCGTACGGGGAACACCCAAAGAACAAGCTCCAGCGCCTATTTTTGAACGGTTTAGCCCCGTGCGTACGGGGAACACATCAACGGAGCTTAGGGCTTACACCAATCAAAAGGTTTAGCCCCGTGCGTACGGGGAACACTAGAAATGTTGTAACGATTCCCCCTGATTTCGCCGGTTTAGCCCCGTGCGTACGGGGAACACAAATAAATTTAATTCCTGTTATTTATCAATGCCGGTTTAGCCCCGTGCGTACGGGGAACACCTAATTTGTTGATTTCAATCATTATAACCCCGCGGTTTAGCCCCGTGCGTACGGGGAACACGTTTACAAATTCGGTGCGAGTCATATACAACCCGGTTTAGCCCCGTGCGTACGGGGAACACTGTTCGGGTGGTATTAAATGAATGGGGTTTACCGGTTTAGCCCCGTGCGTACGGGGAACACTATAGCGGTTAAGTTCATGGCGCTAATGATTGCGGTTTAGCCCCGTGCGTACGGGGAACACACCAATGTGTACTCTTATCATTGCTGAAGTAACGGTTTAGCCCCGTGCGTACGGGGAACACCGCACTACAGGCGCAGCCTTTTCCGCGACCACCGGTTTAGCCCCGTGCGTACGGGGAACACTTTCACATCAGATGGCGCAACCTCTTTAATGTCGGTTTAGCCCCGTGCGTACGGGGAACACGTATTCCTTGTAATCGGCTGGTGGCTTAATTGCGGTTTAGCCCCGTGCGTACGGGGAACACTCTAAAGATATGTCACTGTTTCTATTAACAAAAATCACCATTGCAATTTTCACCAAAAATATTGGGTACAAATTCTACGTATGTTTACTCGGCTCAATTGTTAAAGATCGGGGGTTTCTCTTCAAATAATGTATAGCCAACAGACTAATAAACTTCACTATACCTGCTCAGCAAAATCGATGAGTTCCTGTCCTGTTAGGCGATAAATAATCCACTCGTTTTGTGCTTTAGCACCGATGCTTTCATAAAAGTCGATTGATGGTTTGTTCCAGTCAAGTACCACCCACTCAAAGCGACCGCAATCCTTTTGTAGTGCAAGTCTTGCGAGGTATTTCATGATCCCTTTACCTGCACCAACACCGCGCTTATCTTGTGATACATATAAGTCTTCAAGATAAAGACCGTGCTTGCCAAGCCAAGTAGAATAATTAAAGAAATACACTGCAAACCCGATTGCTTCGCCATCTAGTTCACAAATAACGCTGTGTGCTCTGGCTTCTTTACCAAACAGTTTCTGTTCTATTTCTTCCACGGTATTGAGCACGGCATCTGGCTCTTTCTCATAAATTGCAAGTTCGTTGATAAAGTGCAGTATCGTCGCGGCATCAGCTACTTCTGCTGGGCGAATTGAAAGGCTCATAATGGCTCCTGTATGTAGGTTTTAGTCAGCTTAACAAATTGTAAAGGGGGATGACAGCACCTTTCAGGCAGCAGCAAAGTGAACAAACTCTCCAGCTCGTTCGTATAACAAGCCAACTGATTTTTATTATAGGACGAGGTTAGTATGCAAAGGGTCATCTTTGCCTTTTTGATGTTGCTATTCAGCACTCAGGGTTTCGCAAGCACCAGTACTCTTGTAAATCAATTTATAGAAAACCCTCAACAAGTCGGCAAAACAAGTCGAATGACCTATTTGTTTTGGGATGTTTATGATGCCAGCCTTTATGCCCCCCAAGGAGTCTACTCTCAAGATCAGCCTTTTGTGTTGGCATTAAGATATTTACGCGAGCTAGACGGCAAAGAGATAGCAAAACGATCACTGAAAGAAATAGAGAAACAAGGGTTTACTAACTCAAGTCAAGGTGAGCGATGGCTGGCAGAAATGGAAAAAATTTTTCCCAATGTCTCTAAAGGCACAATGCTATTTGGCGTAAGAACACCTGGGGGAACTACGCAGTTTTACCAAGATAAAAAGCTTATTGGCGAAGTGAAAGATTCGGAATTTACGACCCGCTTTTTCAATATTTGGCTCGGTGAAAAAACCTCCGAACCTGCCATGCGAGCTGAACTTTTGGGCCTGAAATGAGAATAATTAATGCTCCTTTTCCCTCAATTTCAACATCAATACTTTGTTCAACAAGACATAATAGAAGCAATAGCACTCAAAGAGGCCTCAAGCCTAAGGAGAAAACAATGCGCATCACTCTTGCAGTACTCACCTTACTTTTATTGTCGGCTTGCAGCTCCGGGATTGACGGTAAAAAGTACGCTACACTTAAACCGCAATTTGACCCCTACGAGTTTTTTGTTGGTGATGTAAAAGCGTGGGGAATAGTCCAAGACAGAGATGGCAACTTAGTTCAACAGTTTACTGTCGATATCAAGGGCTCTATTAACACCAAATCTGAACTTATTTTAGATGAGTCCTTCAACTATTTGCTCGGCGACGGGGTTCAAACGCGAGTTTGGACTATTACAAAAGCTGCAGGCAATAAATATACCGGCCGCGCCGACGATATCCTCAACTCAGCATCAGGCGAAACCTTCGGCAATGCAATGAATTGGCAGTATAGAATGGACCTACCCGTTGATGATACCAGTTATGAAGTACACTTTGATGATTGGATGTGGTCTTTTGACCAAACCACCCTTATGAACCGCTCTTATATCGAAAAGTTTGGTATTGTGATGGCCGAAGTAACAATATTTATGCAAAGGCAATAATAATTACGCCAAATCAACTTCAATTTAACCTTCTTACTCGTGTATTTGTCTACAATTTGTAGACAAATACACCGACTCCACTAAAATCCACACTATTCTCGTAGCACGACTAGTGCCCAACACTGAGAAGTGCTCAATAAAAAATGCCGCACCAAAAAGTTTTATTGCTGAGTAAAGCGCAAGAAACTGCGGCAAGATCGTAGCTAATAAGAACCAATAGGAACCCCCACCATGATAAAGAAGATACTAGCTGGAGCCGTAGCGCTTGCGCTTGTCGGATGTGTTAATACCGAAAATGAACAATCCAATAATGCGGCATTGACACAATCTGTGAAATATCCAATCACTAAAACAGGCACCGTTGTAGACAACTACTTTGGCACGCAAGTAGCGGATCCATATCGCTGGTTAGAAGACGATAAAAGTGCAGAAACCGCAGCGTGGGTAAAATCACAAAACGAGGCAACACAGGCATATTTATCGCAAATTCCATATCGTAAAGACATCGAAAAGCGCCTCACCGAACTACTTGATTACGAGCGTGTTTCTCAACCTTTTAAACACGGCAACTATACCTATTTCTACAAAAATGATGGGCTGCAAAACCAAAGTGTTTTGTACCGCCAAAAAGAAGGTGGTGAGGCTGAGGTATTTTTAGATCCAAACACCATGAGCGACGATGGCACAACATCGCTTGCAGGATTAAGTTTTAGTAAAGACGCCTCATTGGTGGCTTATCAAATTTCCGAAGGTGGAAGTGACTGGCGTAAAGTGATTGTGCTTAACGCCGAAACAAAAGAGCAGGTTGGTGAAACGCTGGTAGACGTTAAGTTTAGTGGTATTTCGTGGTTTGGTAATGAAGGCTTTTACTACTCAAGCTATGACAAACCTAAAGGCAGTGAACTTTCTGCAAAAACTGACCAACATAAGGTGTATTACCACAAGATTGGAACACCTCAAGTTCAAGACAAGGTCATTTTTGGTGCCACTGATGCGCAAAAACACCGCTATGTTTATGGTGGTGTAACAGACGATAAAAAATATTTGGTGATCTCTGCTGCGGTATCTACCTCAGGTAACAAGCTATTTATTCGTGACTTAAGCAAACCAGATAGTGACTGGGTAACAATTTTAGATCATACCAACTCTGATACCAGCGTGATCCACAGTGAAGGCGACACATTGTTCCTAAGCACGAACTTAGATGCGCCGAACCGTCGTATCGTTAAAGTTAATGCGAAACAGCCACAACCAAAAAACTGGCAAGATGTGATCCCAGAAACCAACAATGTACTATCGGTTTCAACAGGTTCAGGTTACCTATTTGCGACTTACATCAAAGATGCAATTTCATTGGTAAAACAATATGACTTCAAAGGTAAACTGATCCGTGACATTGCGCTTCCAGGTGTAGGCACTGTGAGTGGCTTTAGCGGTGAGGAAGAAGATAAAGTACTTTATTACTCATTCACTAACTACAACACCCCGAGATCTATCTTTGCTTTCGATGCAAAATCTGGCGTCAGCGAATTATATAGCTCAGATAAAGTAGATTTTGATTCAGATGCTTACGTGTCTAAACAGGTTTTTTACACCTCGAAAGATGGCACCCGCGTACCGATGATCATCACCCATAAAAAAGGGCTGAAACTGGATGGTAACAACCCAACTCTGTTGTACGGTTATGGTGGGTTTAATGTCAGTCTTAAGCCTTACTTTAGCCCTACACGTGCAGCGTGGTTGGAGCTAGGTGGTGTTTATGCTGTAGCAAACTTACGTGGCGGTGGCGAATATGGCAAAAAATGGCACAAAGCAGGTACTCAAATGCAGAAACAAAACGTCTTTGATGACTTTATTGCTGCAGGCGAATACTTAGTATCTGAAAATTATACTTCAAGTGAAAAGCTTGCAATTAACGGTGGTTCGAACGGTGGTTTGTTAGTAGGTGCAACGATGTTGCAACGTCCAGATTTATTCAAAGTGGCTGTACCTGCGGTTGGGGTACTTGATATGCTGCGTTACCACACTTTTACTGCAGGAGCTGGCTGGGCTTACGATTATGGTACAGCGGAAGACAACAAAGAGATGTTTGAGTACCTGAAAGGTTATTCACCTGTACATAACGTAAAGGCTGGCGTAGATTATCCAGCAACCATGATCACAACAGGTGACCATGACGACCGCGTAGTACCTGCACACTCTTACAAGTTTGCAGCTGAGCTACAAAGCAAACACACAGGTCCGAATCCGACGCTTATTCGTATCGAAACCAATGCCGGACACGGCGCAGGCACACCAATAAGCAAGACGATTGAACAGTATGCCGATATTTATGGCTTTACGCTTTACAATATGGGAATTAAGTCTCTTTAAGCATAAGCCAAGCTTGAAAAGCCATCTGTACAAGCAGGTGGCTTTATTCAAATAAGAACTTATCTATGATCAGTTGCCAACAGTATGATTATATCGAGCTGGCGTGCCTAAAACGCCTAGTGGTTACTATTGAGATGAAAGGTGGTGAAGTTGTGCGTGGCAGCTGCAAAAACACGACTATAGTCGACGCTCAGGAGTGTTTAGTTTTAGAACAAGAAAGCCAACCAGTCACCATGGTGCTGACAGAAATTGCCAGTATCTCGGCCGATACTGACAACCCCTATTTTACTACATTAAGATTTTAGTGATAACGCCATAAAAACACTTAACGGGTTGTCGCGGTACATACCAAAGCGTTCACATCGCTCAAATCCCAAGCTCTCATAAAGACTTATCGCACTGGCTTGCTTAGAGCCGGTTTCCAGCCGAATAAGTGGGATCTGCGCTTCACCCGCATAGTGAAGCAAAATTTGCATAATACGTTTAGAAAGCCCTTTACCTCGATAGCTAGGTTTTACGTATAAGCGTTTAATTTCACCGTATAAGGTTTTATCAAACTGCTTTACAATCGCACCGCACGCTACAATGCCCTCTTCATTTTGTAAGCCAACGGCATACACGTTAGGTTGGTTAATTTCTTCTATTGATAAAGACTGTGCACTTGCGATTGGATATAAGCTGTTCATAAGCTTATCGATTTCAGAAAACACCGCGACTACTTGTGGGTCATCTGACTTTAACTGAATTAATTGCATACCTGCCTCTGAGAAGTAAGGCCAATTTGTCCTGCGCCCATAAACGTGAGCAATATTATTACTATTCTGACCGACGTCAAACTATACCGAGTTAGAAATAATAAGCAAATTATCGAGGTGAGATGATGGGCTGAATGCCTGCGGAAATTTGATAATATCGCTATAAAAATAAAGTAACAATCTGTTTTAAATAAATAAAATATAAGAACTCTGAACTGTTACAAAGTGTAAGGTGATGGTATGAATTAGATACTTTTAGGTAAATAAGAATTTTTCATTCTTATTCTGTCTGGCGAGCATCATGCTTTATCGCGCCGCTCTTAAGTATTGTTACTTTGGTTTCTACAGACTGTTTGCTCTTGCTTGGAAAGCTCAGTAAAGTCAGTAATAACAACACGCTTGTTAGCGCTACAATCAGCGGAATAGAGGTATGCGAACTTGTGTGTGATGCTCTATGGGGCATAAACAAACCTACGAAAATTAATTTGCCTTCCCTAAAAACCAATCCTTTTTAACCAAAAACAAAAATAGCACTTAGTTAAATATGATTACTTTTTATCACACCTAAACTTTTAGTGCTATATCACTTCAAAAAAACATCAAAAAGTATTAGGGCCTGTTTATCTTTCAAGTTTGTTTTTGCAGCAGTTTGATTGGTATTTATACAAGGCAGAGCCTGCGTAGCATAGTTGTTCTATGTGAGTCAGGCGATAACACAGTAGAAATGCCAATCAAGCGCTGCCCTTTGGGTTCACCTGAGTGCGCTTTGTTCATTGTTGCTCAACTTTTGCCTAGATTACTAGGCGGCAAGTCGAGCGTCGCGACCAAAACACACTCAGGAGAACAAAAATCAAACAGCAAAGGTCAACAGGCCCTAATTCAATCTTTTACCAATGACATTACTGTTCATTCACTTTCCACCTATCCAACTAACGGGCCTCAACCAAAGTTATTAGCTTGCAGCTTGAAGGTTGAACTGTTTATTCACTAAGCTTTGGTAAAGCGAAGAGTGTTGCATCAAATACTGATGATCTCCCTGTGACTCAATCTCACCTTTGTTAATGACGATAATATTATCAGCATCCATAACCGTACTGAGCCGATGCGCGGCGATAATTGTAGTACGACCTTTTTTTGCATTTTTCAGGGCAATTTGAATAGCTGCTTCACTTTGTGAATCAAGGCTTGCCGTTGCTTCATCCAACAGCAGCAATGCAGGGTCTTTTAATAGTGCTCGCGCTAATGCAACTCGTTGCCTTTGTCCGCCAGACAAAGTAATGCCACGCTCACCAATTTGAGTATTCAACCCATCAGGTAGTGTCGCTATAAACTCTGCTAAATCGGCCGTGGTAATGGCATGCTGTAATTGTTCATCATCTATTGCCTTAAAAGCACCGTAGACCAAGTTTTCATATAAGGTGCCGCACAACAGCGGGCTCTCTTGCGCAACGTAGCCAATTTGCGCTCTTAAATTGGCTCGGTCTAACTCTTCAACATTAAGCCCAGCAATTTCAATGTAACCACGTTGCGCCTGATAAAAGCCCTGCAACAAAGCAAAGAGTGTAGACTTACCAACTCCTGATGGCCCAACTATAGCGGTCGTTTTTCCACTTAAGAATTCACAGCTCAAGCTTTTAAATACCGGTTTATCATTAGCATAACTAAAAGATAAATTGCGAAAATAAATTGACTTATCAGTCAGGCTAATCGTATGACCACTTTCATTTGGTGGTGTCGTTGCTAAGATCTCATTAATACGAACGGCCGCTCCTTTTGCTTTATTAAAAGCGGCTACCACCATGCTTAACTGCCCCATCGGCAACACAATGTTCAGTAAAAACATAATAAACGCAACAAAAGCGCCTAGGGTCATCGCACCGTTGGCAACCCTTGATGCGCCAAACCCTAGTACTAACACTATCGAAGCCATGATCACTAAATTCACCAATGCGCCCATGGTAGCTAAGAGCGTATGTTCTGACATTGCGGTTTTATAGAGTGACTTCAATTCATTGTTATTATTTTTAGCTTCTGTTTTCTCTGCACCTTGTGCTCTTATTAAGCGGATATTAGCAAACAGCTCGGTTAACCTTCCTAGCATAGAGGCTTCAGTATCTTGTAATGACTTAGACAGATCCGTCAGTCTTACGGAAAACGGTAAGATAATCAGAAAACTAACCGTAACTGCACTGAGCATCACGAGTGTCATTTGCCAGTCTAAAAACCATAGAATAATAAAAGAACCAAATAATGAAACTACACCAGATATAAAAGATACAGACTGCTCACTCACTAGGTTTTCAATAATTTCAGTGTCTTTTACGATGCGATTCGCCGGCTCCCCAGCCCTTGTGTTATCAAAGAAAGAAACAGGCAAACGAATGAGGTGCTGAAAAAGGTCTCCGCGTAATTTAAGCTTTTGCTCATTGCCAATTTTACCCATGATATAAGTCATCAACCCTGTTAGCACAGCGGAAAATACTAATACCATAATTAATATGACTACCTGTTCATTTGAAAAATGACCATTTTCTCCAAGTTCTTCCAGCAGATTTTTCGTTTGCAAAGGCACTAATAAACCTAAAATACTAGAGATCAGTGTAAACAAAACCAGAGTTGATAGTAATAGGCGACTTGGCCGCGTACGCCTGACTAGTTGAATTAAAGATGATGTATTGTTCATAATTATTATGTCCCCGTTGAATAGACAATATAATAATTGACCTATTTTTGGACTTAGTCAATTTAAAATTGACCTATTGGTCATTTTTAAATTGACTGTATACTGCAATGTGAACAGGAGGAGCTATGTCTGATAAGCGGAAATTAATACTAGCATGCGCGGAGCAGTTACTTTTAGCTGAGGGCGATAGTGCCTTTAGCATGCAAACTATCGCCGATAAGGTGGGCATTTCGAAAGGTGCTATCTACTTACACTTTAAGTCAAAAGACGAACTACTATTAGCCGTTTTTGAGAGTCAAACAGCGGATCTGCTGGATAAAATAAGAGCGATATTAGAAAGTGATAAATTGACTCCAATTGCCAAGTTAAAACAACAAATCCGCTTCCAGCACGAAGATTTACAGCAGTACCAAGCGATGTTTCAACTCTTATTGCAGGAGGAGTCACTGAGCTTTTCAAATAACTTGATCATGTTCTATCAAGAGTTTCGCTTAACGTGGCTTACGCTACAAGAAGGCTTTTTACTTGAAAACTATGGCGAGCAAGTTCGTCCATGGAAAACCGATCTCGCGATGACGCTTGATGGCATTATAGCTAACTACCTTTCGCTTCCCGTGATCGAAGGTATTGATTTCGACACTGAAAAGCTGGTTAATTGGGTAGTCTCATGTATGGACTCAATTTGTACAGCGCTACCAAATCAAGCACTGTTGCCGGTATTAACCGAGCAGGACTTCCCGTCCCAAAAAGAGATCGAAGCCAAAAAACGACAACTCCACGAACAAAAAATCCAACAAGCTTTTATACAGCTCCAAGAAAAGTCTCAGAAGCTAAAACTCACACCACAAAAGCGTGAGATCGTAGACCACACAATCGCTCTATTGGAAGCTCAACTACAAAGTAAAAACCCCGATACCGTATTAATCAGGGCACTTATCGCAGGACTTAGAGACTACAGGGGGTTAAATACTCAGCGCCAGCTACTCGCAGAAAGACTCAATGTAGAGGCGGTGTAATCCACTGAGTAATGTGGTACTCGTACGGTTAGAGGAAAGCAAAATCTTGCTTTACACTGCTGACTATTTTTCTTTTAAGAATAAGACTCTCTTAATCAATCCATCGACGACTTCATAGGTCGCGATGGCTTTATAATTTGATTTATATTCCTCACCATCACGCATTAGACAAAACTCTATAACCTCAGTATCTACAACAAAGCGCCCTTGGATCTCTCTGTTACTTATTTTGGCGCTCAGGCAAGTGACCCTATTAAAAAGCTGTGTATAGGTTTTCTTCAGTTTTTCTTTCCCGGAATACGCTATTCCACCAGGAAAGTAGTGAATTTCTACATCATCGTGATACGTTGCGACGAATGCATCTATATCTCGCTTGTTATAGGCCGCTACCTGTTGCTCAACAATCGCGGTGATATTCTCCTCATTAGTCAGGTCTTGCTGTGCATAAGCTTGGCCACTATACGTAAGTGCGTTGAGTGAGCCTGCGATGACCACTGATAAATAACGTTTCAACTTGGAATCCTTTTATTATTTTTAACCATATCACCCTTTTTGGGGTACAAAGACATATTACAGTTTATAGACTTGATATAGCAAATCGCTTAGTCTCAACGTGAAATCCGTCATCGTTTATAGCCGATTCTTTCTAAGCCATTCGCTCAGTTCAGTATTACCGTGCGCATCGGTATGCCTGTGGGTCTCATGAATACCGTACTTAGACTCAAACTTCTACGATCTACAAGCTTTACACATTCTCCTAAACCTCTCTAGATTGACCACAAATCCAGCAAGTTAATCATGAACTGCTATATTGTTTTATGAGGATATTATGGGGGGATACGATGCTAACAGCACTAAAAGACAGTATGCCAATTTTGATTGTTACATCTGAGTGGTATGTCAGTCACACAACCGCCGTTGCGGAAAAACTGTTCGCTCCCGTCGATAACGTCATCAATAAACATCTTGAAGACTTATTCATCTTTCCTTTATGCGTAGAAGAACAGCAAAAGACGATTGCTGATGGTTCTTTGATACAAGTGTCGTTGCGCACATCACCAAACGTACAATTTTTGCTGTCGTTTTATGATGTTCGCAGTAACGAAATATTTGTACATATTGCCGAGCTCTCTACTTATTATTGTCAAAATCCATTAGAAGACGAACAAACTCGAATTTTGCGCCACGCCGTTAACAGCGCAAACCTAGGTGTTTGGTGCTACGACCTCCTAAACAAGACTGCGTATTTTTCTCCTAAGTTCAAATCACTGATAGGTCTCCCGGCCTCAGCAGAGCTTGACTGGGACACCTTAAAAAGCATGATTTACCAAGAAGATCAGCCGCTATTTGCCGAGCTACTCGCTCACCATATTGAGCAAGGACTTATGCTGCATTTTGAGTTCCGACTTGAGGTTAGAGGAACAATTCATTGGTTTGAATTTAAGGGAGAACAAGTTAAGTATTGTATTCGCACACACAGTGTTTATGGGATTTTAGCTGACTGTACTCACGAAAAAGATATGTTAGTCGCATTACATGATGCAGAAGAAAGTAAAGAACTTGCGATGCAAGCGGGGAAAATAGGTACTTGGCGAGCAATACGAGTAGCGAATCAATGGATCTGGAATTGGGATCATCAGGCCAATGATATTTTTAAACTTTCGGAAGACGATATTGGCAATTTACACCTCTGGGAAGCAAGCCTTCACCCCGACGATAAAGTACGTGTTACGCAAGCGCTAGAAGCCTCATTGAATTCAGGCAAAATCTTTGAACAGCGCTATCGCGGCCTGCTTAACGACCAGGACATTGTTGTAGTGTATGCCAAAGGTGTTGTAGGACTTGATGAACAGGGTCAGCCAGCACGTATTGATGGTGTTGTTATCGATCAAACCGATGTATATATTGCCCAGAAAAAGCTCCAACACATTAATCAAGAGTTAGAACAACGCGTCGCAGAGCGCACCGCCGATCTTGAAGCCGCGATTATTAAAGCCGAGCAGGCCAATCGCACTAAATCAGACTTTTTGTCCATGATGAGCCATGAACTCAGAACCCCAATGAATGGTATTATTGGCTCCTTAGATCTCATGGCGCTCTCAGATCTAGATGAAGACAACCAAGAACTCTTAGAAACTGCGTCTATTTCAGCCAATAATTTAGTCTCAATATTGAACGACATTTTAGACTTAGCCAAAGTTGAACAAGGGAAAATGGAGCTTGAAAGCTACCCATTCTCCCCTTCCAAAATGCTCAATAACATTATCAAAACCTTCGAAGCCCACGCGCGCGACAAATCAGTAAAATTAACGGTGCATGAGGACATAAAGCTACCGCTAGAAGTGATTGGCGATGAAAATAGAGTGCGGCAAATTATCTTTAACGTTGTCAGCAATGCCATCAAATTTAGCGTTGCAGATAGAGAAGGCGGTGCGAAAGTCACCATCAATGTGCACTGGGCGTGCGAGGGCGTAGCCTTATCTCACTTGATATTTAAGATAGAAGACAATGGTATTGGCATTGCACCAGAAGTCCAAAAGAAACTGTTTACCCCCTTTACACAAGCCGAACGCTCTATCACGAGAAAGTACGGCGGCACCGGATTAGGGCTTGCAATATGTGGCAAGCTTATTGACTTAATGGGCGGCAAGGTCGCCTTAAAAAGCAAATCCGCTGAAGGCTCAACTTTCACCATTACCATTCCTATTTGGCGTCCAAGAACACAGCAGCAACCCAATATTATATTTAATACGCTTTATTGGTTAAGTGATGCGCCTTGGCAGAGTTCGTTGGCGCTGACTCAGTTGTACAATGCCTGCACGCATTTTTGCAATGAGATCAAAGTCATCGAGTCACCCAGTGAAATCAAAGAGACTGACGATACTGCACTTGTTCGTGCTGTCACAACGCAAGCCGCCCCCTCTGCAGAGCAAATACGCTCACCTATTCCAGAGTTAGTATTTGTTGATGAAAAGGCGTTTGCTAACTTGAACAGTACAGCGTTAACCACACCAAAACCAATTGCACCGCAGACTCAATACGCTATCGGCCAATTATTGAGCAAGCTGAAAGTAAGTCAGCAAAGTGACGAGACTGATTTAGGTGAATTAAACGATCTCAGTGAACTAGATGCGCTCCTTTCACTAGACGATAAAGTATCTAGCCCTACCGATGATGAATCGGATACTAGTGGTAAGCAGCATATACTCCTTGCCGAGGACAACCCCTTTAACCAAAAACTCATCGTCAAACAGCTTTCTAGACTTGGAGTTTCCTGTGATATCGCCAATAACGGCAAAGAGGCCTTGGCGATGTATAAAAGCCAGCAATATCAGCTTTTGTTGACGGATTGCCATATGCCGGAGATAGATGGCTATGAATTAACTAAGTTAATTCGCGCATTTGAGTCCAAAGAAGAGCGCAGCGCCATTCCTATTGTTGCCGTCACAGGCGCTGCTATGAAAGGGGATAAAGAGCTTTGTTTAGATAGTGGCATGAATGACTATGTTAGCAAACCGGTGCGATTACAAGAGCTTAAAAACACCTTAGGTAAATGGTTAGATATGGACTTTACACAATGAGCAAAACCCTCAACCCTCAGGTGCTTATCGATTTAATCGGTGATGATTTTGCTACGGCGAAAAAGTTTTACACCGACTTTCTAGTACAATCGAAATCTAGTTGCGCAAAAATTAAAACTGCTTACCAAACTCGTGCCTTTCAAGCGTTAAAAGACGAAGCCCATTACCTCAAAACCTCCGCAAAAGCAGTGGGTGCAGAGGTACTAGCTGAACATCTACAGGCGTTAGAGTATTCGGCACTTGATAACAACACCACTGAGTGCGCCGAAAAAATAAAAGCGATACACCATGAGATCGGCAGCGAGTTTGTTCGAGAATTAAAAGCCTATTTAACCTCTCAGTCGCAAAATTAAAGCGCAATCGGCTGCTCAGCAAGCACCGCTTTGAGTCCTGCGCGTTCGAACTTCACAACATCTTCTTGATGCTGGTAGTGATAGACCCAAATATTTTTAATGATGTCTTCACGATAGCTCATCAACAACTCATTAAGGGAGCAGTGACTGGGATTGTTTGCAAGACCGCAATCATGAAAAATAACTTCGCCGTTACTGACGTGATGATGGAGCAGCTCAGGAATAGCTTTGGTATCACCACTGTAAAACAAGCTACCTGGGAGATGTAACGAAAAAGCGCTATTGGGCTCATGATGACGAACGGCATAACTATGTATACGTTGCCCACGATGAAGAAAGCTTTCTGAAATTGGATATAAACGGAAAACCTGCCATACGCCGCAAGTCCCTTCGCTCAGTCCGGTGTACGCGAGCATATTACACAACCCAACGATTAACTCTGCTGGGGCATATAACGTGATTTGGTGCTGACTCAATGCAGCCTGAAAGTAAAGCTGCTCCAATCCACTAACATGGTCATAATGAAGGTGGGTGATAAACACAGCATCGGGTAATGACGAAAAATGCTTTTTATAACGCGACACCGTATCAAAGCCACAATCTATCAATAACCAAGGTAGGCCTTTATGGGTCAATACACAGGCAGAGCACCCGAGAGTTGCAGCGCTGGCGGCACTTCCAACTCCTAAAAAGACTGCTGCGTCTGGTTTACAGTGACTATCAACGAATGATTTCGGATTGACAGCGTGTAGCTTGGTCGTGTCTTTCATTGCACTGTTAGGAAAATAAACAAACAATAGTGCCAGACTACATTGTCGAATTTACAACCACATGACAGTCATATCTGCAAACTTTTGGTTCAGCTCACTATTTGATTTCGCTATTTTGACCACTCAAAAGTTCGCTACCTTCTTAATCTATTGATTTTTTTATATCTTCATTCTGGTATAACTATTGCTGGATGATAACATCATGTCATCACCACTATGGAAAATAACAACAATGAAAAAGCTCTTCACCAGTTTAGCTGCACTTAGCCTTTTATCTGGCTGTGTTGTGCATATCTCTCCAAGCGCAGCAGCAACCAAAACACTCCATAAATCTTTGCAACTCAACGCTGCAGACATCAGCAAACTTGATGCAAATACCACCTCGGGTAATATCCAGATCATTGGATACGACAATCAACAAGAGATCCAAGTGGAAGCCTCCGTGTTAACCACAGAAGCAGAAAACTACCAACTTACACTGGAAAAATCAGGTGATACCGCCATATTGGTGGCCGACTCAGATACAAGTTCTGGTGTACAATGGTATCGCAATAATAGCCCTAGAATTGACTTAACCATCACCATGCCAAGCCAACTTGCGCTAACACTTGATGACAGTTCGGGGGATATAGCCATCAAAAATATCAAAGGTTTTATCAAACTAGATGATGGCTCTGGCAATATCACGTTGGAAGATATTCAAGGTGCTGAAATTGATGACGGCAGTGGCAATATCCATATCACTAACGTCCAGCAACTTGTTATCGACGATGGTTCTGGCGACATAACCATAAAGGGATTAGTCGATACACTGGAGTTGGAGGATGGCTCGGGTAATATCAATGTGGCTGGCGGCACAGATATAAAAATAGAAGATGAGTCTGGCGATCTAACCCTTCGCGGTTTTAGCGGCAACGCAGATATCATCGATGGCTCTGGCTCACTGGTTGTTGAAGGCGGACGCAATATTAAAATCGATGATGAATCCGGTAATATTCGAGTTCGTCACGCCCAAGGCGATGTCACTATCGTTGATGGTTCAGGCAATACGGATATCGAAGCAGTGAAGGGCCACGTTCAAATAGAAGACGGCGCTGGAAATATTCGTGTGGTAAATGCCGGTTCCTTGACCATTACCGAATCAGGCTCAGGCTCGGTGAAAATAGATAGGATAGCTGGAGCCGTAAAACTAGATGACTAGGCCTGCTGAATGATTCTAGTGTGGAGCAATATACGATTGCTCCACAGTCAGTAAAGTTCAACATTAACTCGAGACTATGTGTAAAGTCAGCCCGTCTTCCTGACAAGTGTCGACGCCCATCCATGGGCTTCTTTGGTGCCTAATGACAAGGCACTCTCCCATCCCCCAACAAACTTAACTTCTCGGCGGGTAAACCGTCTTATATGGACTCCTCCAATTGTACAAGCCATTTTTAGCATTATTGGTGTGATTGCGTGCTTATATCCGGGCTCTTGATGAGGTGCTACCTCGGCCTCTTTGATGTATTCGCGCCCTTGTGCCTTCTCTCCCACGCGGTATTTGTATACACCTGCGGTTTAACAGGTTCTCAAGGGTGGGTCTCACCGCTTAATGCTCTATCTTGGCTTGTTCAATACTGGGGGTAATCTCAGTATGCTTTCTGCTTTTACGTTCTATTTATCTTGATTTGTTCTTCTGTTACTCAGTGCTACACCGCTAAGATTTTTGGCTCGTATGTTGAGCCGTTTTTAAGTAAGGCATAGGCTGTTCTAACCGTTTTGTTGGCCAATGCAATGGCAACACATTTCACACTCTTCTTGGCGAGTAGATTTTTTATCCAGCGTTCTTTCTCTGTGGTCGCTTCTTTATGTTTTAGCCTACTGACTACCGTTCTTGCACCGAGAAACAGGTTTTTCCTTAATGTATTGCCTCGTCTTTTGGGGATATGGCCTATCTTGGCTTTTCCGCCTGATGAGTGCTGTGTCGGTGTTACACCAGCACATGCCGCCGCCCCTCTGGCATTACTAAATTGTGAGGTATTGCCTAAAAAGGATAACAGCTCTATCGCGGTAATTGGGCCAACACCTTCTAATGCCATTAAACGCTGGCAGCTCTCATTTTGCTTGGTTATCGCTTCAACTTGTTTATGTAGCTGTGCTTTAGCGTCGCATTGTGTTTTATATAGGTCATAACTCACCGCGAGTGCTTGTTTTAATGCGATGGGGAGCGCATTTTCAGCATCTTCTAAAATATCTGGAACGACTTGTGTTAACGCAGCATCGCCTTGATTAATAACAATACCAAACTCTAATAGCAATCCACGTATTTGATTTGAAAGCTGAGTCTTTTGTTTATCTACTAAGGTTCTCGCTTGGCTCAATGACTGCAACGTTTGCTCTTCAACTGTCATGATTTTACAGGGCTTTACGTTATATGCTTGGCTTGCACTGGCAATAGCGAGTACATCATTTGCATCGGTTTTTTGGCCTTGCCTAAACGCTTTAACGAACTTAGGGGGAAGCAACATGACATCATGCCCCAGCGACAGCGCTTTGCGAGCAATATGCTGGGCGCTACCGCAAGCTTCCATCACGACCTTTGAACCCTCGGCTTTTGCTAGCAACTCAAACATAGGTTCGCGTTTCATTGGCTTATTAAACTTGAGTTTATTGCCTTTCAGCTGTGCTACTTGGAAAATGTTTTTTGCCAAGTCGATAGCAATTAAATTAGACTGTGTCATGTATGGACTCCTTATTTGGTAAAAGTGTTTTGCAATATCTTTATACCGTACTCTCCCGTTAAGGGGGAGGAGTCCATACATCTCCTACAACACTATTTGCACTGTGAATTAGGAAGCATTCTGCGATGATAGCTTTTACAATGCTTTAAAGCAGCTTAATCGCTAAAATCGTAGACGATCTCACAAGCAACTTATTCCCCCTCCATCACAACCGAAAAGCATAAGTCGATATGCAATGTGCCGACAGGATGTCGGTCAAGCCTTGTCTGGCATCATGGACGTGCCTTACAAGACGGTTGCGATACCAATTGTATTAGGTAAATGAGCAATTTGAAGCGGAGAAATAGCTTTAGTAGCTAGGCAAAAATTTTGCTATTTAGTTGTTCTAAATGAGAAATTTTTAACGACGCTAATATGGTATTTCACCCTTCAAATTGATTGGAGACTTAGTGCAATTAGTATTATATATCGGCTTAGGGTTTGAGGATTAAGTGTGATGCTGGGGCGACGTTTTCTTGGTTCGTTCTTTTTCGTCGTTTAAAAAGAATGAACGAGAAGCGCATGGATGCGCTTTGATACGAGCCATGGAGGGTAAGACTAATATGTCCTCCTGACGGATTTCGACGCCCATCCATGGGCTACGACTATCTTTTCTTTGCTTGCCCAAAGAAAAGGTAGCAAAAGAAAAGGCACTCCCAACATCACACTGACTCCTCAAGTAAATTACCAATATGAACGTCACCACGGTGTAAGGGCCATCCTTGGCCCTGTCACCGCTTTTCACGCATCCATGCGTTGAAATGACTCATTGGCAATTTACTTTCAGGTGTGATGAGGGAGATACAAGGCGCTGATAGTTTTGTTTGGTGCTTGCAGGAAAATTAGCTGCTTTTGAGAGAAAAACTAGTGCACACGGCCAATACCACACCAGAAAATATAACTGTTCGGCGAGTGAATCACCTCCCACAAAACTATTTAGACTGTTAATTAGGAGTTCACACCGATCGTTTTTGTGGTGCTTGCAAACAACTATGTTTCTGATGGCTTTGTGGACAGCTAACAGACAACTTATTCCCCCCTCCATCACACCCGAAAAGCATCAGTCGATATGCAATGTGCCGACAGGATGTCGGCTAAGTCTTGTCTGGCACAGGGACGTGCCTTACAAGGCGGTTGCACTATGTCGGCTTAGGATTTGAGGATTAAGTGTGATGTTGGGGCGACGTTTTCTTGGTTCGTTCTTTTTCGTCGTTTAAAAAGAATGAACGAGAAGCGCATGGATGCGCTTTGATACGAGCCATGGAAGGCAAACTGACACCGTTTCATTTGGCTTGAGATTTAAAAACCACCCGTTATGCCAAAAGATAAGCATTCGAATGCTAAATAAAAAAATGAGTTAAAAATGCTTGCCTTTTATGTAACAATAGCGCGCAAATAAAAACCAATCGCAGCACACTAGGAAGTAGTACTGCGTATTGGTGGAACGGCTTTAACCAACAACAGTGGACATAAAAAATGCAAACAAGGATTGTGGTGTATGGTACTAACCATCCTGTACATGTCGTCGATTTTGAGCTCACGACCTGTATCAATAGCGGCTTTTTACTCAAAGCGAACCTAGAATCCCAATTTGACCTGGCTGATGAATTACTCGTCGGCAATATGCTCACGTTTGAAATTGAGTCACCAGACGCAATATCAACATATTTCACTGGTACTTTGTTTGATATCCAATCTGGTTTTGTGTCTGAGCACACCTGTGGTGCAGAGGTGGTCTTAAAGCCTCGCCTTGAGTTACTTAAGCAAACTGAAAAAAGCCAAATCTTTGTACAAGCCAATGTTCAGTCTGTCCTCAATAAGCTGATACAAAAAGCCGGCTATTCACAAGACCGGATAAAATGGCGAGTCACTAAAGATTTACCCACGCTACCGCAGTGCGTACAAGCACTAGAAAACGACTACACCTTTTTCACCCGACTCTTAGCAAAGTACGGCTTAATTTATTGGTTTGAATGCCATGACTTTATTGAGTCGATAGTGATTGCCGAGGGGAATCTTGCAAGCCCCTATATTGAGCGAGGCTTGCTGTCGGTAACGGATAAAGATGGTCTGGTTCACGAACATGAAACCGGCTTTGTTGGGTTTACGCAGTGCCAAAGCCGCCATCGTTTTAAAATGGGTGGCTCACAAGTGCATATGAATGCTCATCCACCAACCTCGGTCAGCTCGGCCCAGCGTAGCTATTTTGAGCCTGCTGCACAAAATCCCGCTGAGCAATTTGAGCGCACTGGCAATCTCGAGCTTGCCTATCAACAAGGTAAAAATGAAGTCACGCTGGTAGGAAACGTAGCCGAAGCCAATGCCGGTTATTCGTTTTCGTTAAATGGTAAATTGGGCACAGCAAAAGGTGGCGATTATACCTGTATTCGCAGTAAACAGATTTATAAGCAAGGCAGTGCCAATGACCCTAAGCAAGTTGCGCATCATAGCGAGTCGGTGTGTGTACCACGGGGTGAGCCAATACGTATCGCGCCCCCAGAGCATAGCCCCAAGCCGATGGTGTTTACCGCCACAGTGCGCTCGCTGTCGGGGTCAAAGGCCAATCCTCACTTAGATGCACAAGGGCAATATGCCACGCAAGTACATTTTGATAGTCAGGTGACTGAATCGGTAAAGCGCCTCACACAATATGCCTGTCGTGGTCAAAAGCAACCGACAGGGTTACACTTTCCACTGCTGCCAGACAGTAATGTGCTCATCGGTTGTATGAACAACGACCCTGACCAAAGTTACCTGTTAGGGTTTGCGCTTAATGACACGCAACCATCTGTTGTTACTAGCGCCAATAACGCCCAAAACGTGTTGTGCTCTCGCGGCCAAAACCTGTTGATGTTTGATGACACCCCAAAAACCCCGCATATTGTGTTGCAAACCTTAGCGGGCAACCAACACTTGGTGTTACATGGGGATAAAAAGCAGCCTTATATTCACTGGCTTGCGCAACTAGGCGCAATGAACATTTTTGCAGCCAAAGACATACAACTTGGCAGTGTTAAAAGCGCAATTCGACTACTCACCAATAAAACCTTTATTGCCAGCGCCAAACAACAACTGGCACTGGAGAGTAAAAAGTCGGTGATTGCTGATGCAGCAACCAACCTAGACGTCACCGCCAACCAAATTGACGTCAGCGCCACACAAAATATCACCCTTAAGGCCGGTCGCAGCCATCGCAGTGTTATCCAAAGTGATATCAACCTCAAGGCAGACAACAATCTCACCATCACCGCCCCGGCTGGAAGTCAACTCATTCAAAGCCAAGGCAATATCACGATTAAAGGCAGTGGCTCTGGCAACCTCACCCTTGCCAATGGTGGCAGTGAAATCAGCATTGACTCAAGTGGTAACGTCAACATCTTTGCAGACAAGTTACTGACCTTAAAAGGCAAAGCCATGACCGTGTTTGACGGTAGCATGGAGCAAGATATTGGCAGCAAACAAAGCGCCACGATGCCGAGTGTACCGCAAATTCAAGCGCTTTCTGAGAATGCTCGACTCTCACTTGCCGCCGATGGCATTGCCACCATGGCGAGCAGTACCATTGAGTTGTCTTACACCTATCAAGATGGCAGCCCAATTATGGGCGCGCCTTATACCATTCGATTTGCAAACGGCACAACGCTGACCGGCAACTTAGACGACAGCGGTAAAGCAAAAATTGAGAATGCCCCGCCCGGTCAATATACCGTGCAATATGGTGAGGATAAACGCGATTACCTGCCAGAAGATAATCGCCCTAAAAATCCACTGTATGGACAAATCACCCCAGCGCGAGCGGCTGAAATGGTACGCAGCGGCAATACCGCACCACTGATAGAAGCCAATGGCATTGCAACCCAAGCAGGTGATTGGTTGTGGGGCACACTACAAGGCGACTTTAATCAAAACCCTTCCACGTCACAAATCGTGGTAGGCACCTTGATTTCCATGATACCGATTATCGACCAAGTCATGGATTTACGAGATATCATTGCCAATGTCATGTTACTGACCGACGATGATGAAGCCAACGACACCGACGCTTGGCTTGCCTTTACCCTAACGGGTATTGGTTTAGTGCCAGTAGTGGGCTCAGCAGTCAAAGGCGTAGGCAAGGTTATCTTAAAAAATACCGGAGAATCCCTCTCTGCTGCACTTGCCGTTTTACGCAAGCTCGGTAAAGGCGACCCAGTTAAATACCTAAGAGACATCAACTGGCAAGACCTAGGAAAACAATCCGCCACGGAAGTTCAAAACATCGTCAAAGGCCTGCGCGATTCACTCGATGACATGTCTACCAGTTGGCACTACGACCTACTGCTCCCAGACGCCGCCATCGAAGGCATGCAAGCCACGGTAAAACGCCTAGACGACGTCACCCCCAAAATCGACCAGCATATGCAACAAGCCGCCCAAGAAATCGGGCAGCGAGTTAATAAAGCACTGGATGAATATCAAGGCCAATCACCAATTCGAGGCGTTACCGATAAGCCCACCAAAGCCAAGGCCGATGAATTGGAGCCACCAAAAGGGAATGAGTTGCCGGGGGCTGGAACAACTCAAACTGATAAAACAAAACCCAAATTAACTAACCGTAAAGACAATAAATTACAACTTATTGATGGAAAGCCCCCTCGGAACGCAGAATTTGCAGGACAAAACTACAGTTTAGATATACATAAAAATACGATCTTGAAACAAAGGCTAGATGCAATGCAGCCAAGAAAAAGGAAAATCAGAGAGTTAAAATTAAAAGAGCTTGCTGAAAAGTATCCTGATGGTGTTAACTTTACCGAAAAAGGTTTTGCGGATTTCAGACCTTATATTATGAAGTATAAAGGTTATCTTGTAGAGGTTGATATAAAAAAATTAAACCCAGACCCTACATCTGGTAGAGGAACATCAGGTTCACAGCTGGACATGAGAAACGCGAATCAATTGATGGAAAATATAGATCCAGCTTGGAAGCAACCGTCGACACATACCTGGCATCATGTAGAGAACTCCACAAAGCTGCAATTAATTCCAAGTGACTTACACTCAACAGTAGGTCACTCTGGCGGTCGAAATACTTACTCATTTTAGGAAATTAGAATGAACTTTGAAAACAGTTATCCAAAAACAAGCTTACTTGAGATTCAAGAGCTCTGTCATGAGCTTGAACTTCAGTTCCCCAAAGAATATGTTGATTTTCTTCTAAAGTTTAATGGTGGTCAGCCTACTAAAAATCAGTTTACTAAACAAAATTCTGACGGTGAATTACTTTTTGACTTTGACATTAATGTTTTATTTGGAATTGGTAAAAATGATACTAGCTTTGATTTGTTAACTATGTTCTCTATTTATTGCGATAGGATTCCTGAAGAGCTACTGCCTATTGGTAATGATGGTGTTGGTAATGTTATTTGCATTGGTGTAGATGGCGCGCAGAAAGGAGGAGTATTCATATGGTGGAAAGATAAGCAAGTTGATGAAGGTGCCGATCCCGATTATGAAAATGTAGATATACTTGCTCCATCATTTACTGACTTCTTAGCAGGCTTTAACGTTTCCTAATTTTCTAACTGAGTTGTAAAGCTAGTAGTTAGCTTTACAACCCTTCCCATCTAAATAGTAAAAAGTCGGTGATTGCTGATGCAGCAACCAACCTAGACGTCACCGCCAACCAAATTGACGTCAGCGCCACACAAAATATCACCCTTAAGGCCGGTCGCAGCCATCGCAGTGTTATCCAAAGTGATATCAACCTCAAGGCAGACAACAATCTCACCATCACCGCCCCGGCTGGAAGTCAACTCATTCAAAGCCAAGGCAATATCACGATTAAAGGCAGTGGCTCTGGCAACCTCACCCTTGCCAATGGTGGCAGTGAAATCAGCATTGACTCAAGTGGTAACGTCAACATCTTTGCAGACAAGTTACTGACCTTAAAAGGCAAAGCCATGACCGTGTTTGACGGTAGCATGGAGCAAGATATTGGCAGCAAACAAAGCGCCACGATGCCGAGTGTACCGCAAATTCAAGCGCTTTCTGAGAATGCTCGACTCTCACTTGCCGCCGATGGCATTGCCACCATGGCGAGCAGTACCATTGAGTTGTCTTACACCTATCAAGATGGCAGCCCAATTATGGGCGCGCCTTATACCATTCGATTTGCAAACGGCACAACGCTGACCGGCAACTTAGACGACAGCGGTAAAGCAAAAATTGAGAATGCCCCGCCCGGTCAATATACCGTGCAATATGGTGAGGATAAACGCGATTACCTACCAGAAGATAATCGCCCTAAAAATCCACTGTATGGAAAAATCACCCCAGCGCGAGCGGCTGAAATGGTACGCAGCGGCAATACTGCACCACTGATAGAAGCCAATGGCATTGCAACCCAAGCAGGTGATTGGTTATGGGGCACACTGCAAGGCGACTTTAATCAAAACCCCTCTACGTCACAAATCGTGGTAGGTACCTTGATTTCCATGATACCAATTATCGACCAAGTCATGGATTTACGAGATATCATTGCCAATGTCATGTTACTGACTGACGATGATGAAGCCAACGACACTGACGCTTGGCTTGCCTTTACCTTGACCGGCATTGGTTTAGTGCCAGTAGTGGGCTCAGCAGTCAAAGGCGTGGGCAAGGTTATCTTAAAAAATACTGGAGAATCGCTCTCGGCTGCGCTTGCCGTGCTGCGGCTTTTTACCCAAAGAAAAGTCGGTAAAGGCGACCCAGTTAAATACCTAAGAGACATCAACTGGCAAGACCTAGGAAAACAATCCGCCACGGAAGTTAAAAACATCGTCAAAGGCCTACGCGATTCACTTGATGACATGTCTACCAGTTGGCACTACGACCTACTGCTCCCAGACGCTGCCATCGAAGGCATGCAAGCCACGGTAAAACGCCTAGACGACGTCAACACCACACCAGAAAAGCATAACTTCTCGGCGGATAACCCACCTCCCACTACGCTATTCGGCTTGTGGTTTGAGGAGTCAGTGTGACGTGGGCCGACGTTTTCTTGATTCGCTCAATAGCGTTGTTTCAACGGAATAAACGAGGAGCGCATAAATACCACTTGAAGATATTTTTGGCTCTAACTACAGAAGTGCTGTACGGGGAATAACTAGACTAGGTTCCAAGAAAAACCCCACTGGATACGAGGTTACAGATTTTTCAAACGGAAATGCCAAAGCTATATATCTAATAGAAGATGGTAACATTAAATTGCACACATTATACCCTGAACTAAAGAAGTAAATATACGATGAATAAACTTGAAGATCCTTTAAGAACCATTTTAAAAACTTATTGTCATGTTGAAAGCTATGACCCCAGTATTTTGAGAAGAGCTGTCGGCATTGGAGAAGACTACCCTTATGACTTGATTAAAGTCAGAGCCCAACTTCGGGAGGCTATAGACTTAAATCTTATTTCACTAACAGAGTATGAAGAACTAACAGACGAAGATTTTGACTCCATAGAGGACCTTCATGAGTGGCTAGAGGAGCTCTATTCAGAGTTATTGTGAAAGTTAGCGAGTGAAATTCTTCTTAACAGGCTTTACCGACCACGGTTTTTAAAGGCCTGTAGAGCTAATGTCTAGCTTTACAACCCTTCTCATTGCTGCTAGCACAAAACACTAGACATAACGAAGCGGTAAAACCAGCCAGAGCACTAACCAAATGATGTGGGGATCCGAGCTAATAGATCGGTTTCTCCCATATCAATACCAATCTGGCTGAGTAATGTCGTTATTTGCCCTCTATGGTGCGTCTGATGATTGAATAAATGATGCACTAGAAAACCAAACTTGCGAGAAAAGGTTTTACCTTGTGTGTTTTTGTAGTGTAAATCGGCTGCAAGCGCCTCCTCAGTGACTTCATTCGCAAACTCAATAATCACCTTATCCATTTCCGCCCTTGCCTGTCTCAACGCTGCAAAATCTTCATACAGCATCGCATCAAGCTTTGTCGGCAGAGGCATTGTTGCTACAGCATTCAGTGCTTCAGCATGATGGCTATGCTCTGTATAGCGCTTAAGCCAAATAATATCGGCAACAAGAATATGGTTTAACGATCCCATAATGGATCCAAAAAAAGCCCCTCGATCTTGGTGTAATTCCGTGACGCTCAATCCCGAAACAGCTTCATATAATCTTTCGTTCATCCAGCGATTGTAATCCGCCATTAATTCAAAGTTTGCTTTCATCTAAATATTCCCTGTTCCCGTAAAAATTGACTAACCTCAACTTAGCGGCATTGGCTAGGTTAAAAAATACAAATATTTGAAGTTGAAAACAATCAATTTTATTGAACACTTTAATCTTAACTATCAATTATACAAATCAAAATGCGCGCGGCATAATGGCTCCATCAACTTAAGAAGGAAAGCAAAATGTTAAAGAATATTGAAGGTCAACGCGTACCACAGGTTACATTCCCAATTAGAGAAAATGAAGAGTGGAAGCACGTCACCACCGATGAAATTTTTAAAGGTAAAACTGTGGTTGTATTTTCTTTGCCTGGTGCCTTTACACCAACTTGTTCGTCAACGCACTTACCGCGCTATAACGAGCTTGCTAGCGTATTTAAACAAAATGGTGTCGACGAAATCGTGTGTTTATCCGTTAATGATACGTTTGTAATGAACGCATGGGCACAGTACCAAGAAGCGCAGAATATTACACTACTACCTGACGGTAACGGCGAATTCACTGACGGCATGGGCATGTTAGTTGATAAAAACGATTTAGGTTTTGGCAAACGCAGCTGGCGTTATTCAATGCTGGTAAAAGATGGTGTGATTGACAAAATGTTTATCGAACCAGAAAAGCCTGGCGACCCGTTTGAGGTATCAGACGCAGATACTATGCTGGAGTACATTAACCCGCGCCAAATCAAACCAGAGCCGGTTACCGTTATTAGCAAGATTGGCTGTCCATTCTGTGAAAAAGCCAAAGCTTTGCTAAAAGAAAAAGGACTGGCATATGAAGAGCTGGTACTTGGTCAACAAGCATCGCTAACCAGTCTTAAAGCGCTGTCTGGTCGCGAAACCGTGCCGCAGGTATTTATCGGTGGTAAACACATCGGTGGTTCAGATGATTTAGCTGAATATTTCGCTTAATCACTCATCCCCCACAACATGACTTGGTGAACTTGCTCACCAAGTCAAAATGTTCCCCCTCAACACAACAAAACACAATAGCTAATGGCTGTCATGGGGGTTTACACTTTCTGATTTCGGAGCAAAAAATGAAAAAGATAAACACCGACGTAGTCGTGATTGGTGCGGGAACAGCAGGTCTCAGCGCCTATAGAAATGCCAAAAAATATACCTCAGAAGTACTGATGATTGAGTCTGGCGTATACGGCACAACGTGCGCTCGGGTTGGCTGCATGCCGAGCAAGTTACTGATTGCCGCAGCTGAAGCTGCACATCAAATTGAAGTCGCACCTAAATTTGGTATTAATGTAAAACCCGCTGAAATTGACGGTAAAGCGGTTATGGCGAGAGTAAAGCATGAGCGAGATCGCTTCGTTGGCTTTGTCGTCGAAGCTGTCGACGAACTACCTGAGCAAGATAAACTACGCGGCAGTGCAAAATTTATCAACAGCCATACGGTACAGTTGGACGACCACACTCAGATCACAGCCAAACGTTTTGTTATCGCTACAGGTTCAAGACCTAGCTACCCCGGTGTGTTTAATAATTTTGGCGACCGCTTAGTCATTAACGATAACGTTTTTGACTGGGACAATTTACCCGACTCAGTGGCCGTATTTGGCCCCGGCGTGATTGGCTTAGAACTAGGTCAAGCGCTACACCGACTTGGCGTAAAGGTCAAAGTATTTGGTGTCGGCGGTGGCCTTGGACCACTAACCGATCCAATCGTCAAAGACTATGCTACCACTGTGTTCAGTGATGAGTTTTACCTCGACACAGATGCCAAAGTATCAGATATGAAACAGGTCGGTGACAAAGCCGAGCTTACCTACATTGACAAACAAGGGAAACCGCAAACCGAGCAGTTTGACTATGTGTTGGCAGCCACAGGTCGTGTGCCCAATGTTGATAACTTAGGGCTAGAAAATACCACGCTAGAGCTTGATGACCGAGGCGTACCGCTAGCCGACCCACATACCATGCAATGTATTGATGGCTCAGGTAACGCCCCCATTTTTATTGCAGGTGATGCCAGCAACCAGATCCCGCTTCTACATGAAGCCGCAGATCAAGGCACGATTGCAGGTGAAAATGCCGGTCGCTTCCCCGATGTGAGAGTGGGACTGCGCCGTGCAAAGCTTGCGGCGGTATTTAGCGACCCACAAATTGCCATGGTTGGAGCAAGTTATAAAGAGTTGGAAAAGCAATATGGCAATTGTGGCTGCTTTGCCATCGGAGAGGTAAGCTTTGAAAACCAAGGCCGCAGCCGCGTGATGTTAAAAAACAAAGGCCATATGCGAGTCTACGCTGAGCAAGGCACCGGATTATTCTTAGGTGCCGAATTTGTCGGCCCTGCTGCTGAGCATATGGCGCATTTACTTGCTTGGGCGCTACAAAACAAGATGACCGTGCCACAAATGCTCGAAATGCCTTTCTACCACCCAGTGATAGAAGAAGGCCTAAGAACGGCACTGCGAAATCTAAATGCAAACTTGAAGTTTGGCCCGGATATTATCAAGCACTGCTTGGAATGTGGTCCAGGCGCTTAATACAAACATTGCTGGAGCCGGCCGTAACTGCTGGCTTTATCTTTTTACTACGTTGCTTTAAATTCTCTGGCGAGCTCTCTATTTACCGCTTTTATCGTTTTCACTACGGACTTTTCGGAAACAGGGCTCGAAAAGTAATACCCCTGAATTTTATCTACTCGTGCTTCTTTGCACACATAATACTGCTGATAGTTCTCAACACCTTCAACAACAATGCTCAATTGTAGGCTCTTAAGCATATCAATCAAACCCTTAAATATCCTTTTCCCTCTATCGTCTACATCAATTCTGTCGGTAAGCGATTTATCCACTTTGACAATATCAATTGGATAATTGAGCAAATGTGATATTGAAGAATAGCCCGTTCCAAAATCATCTAGCGCAATCTTGCAGCCTAGTTCTTTGATGCGGCTTAGGCTTGATGTTACCCGTTCACTTTCATCCAAAAGCGCAGTTTCTGTTAGCTCAAAGGTAAATAAAGTACCATCAATATCGACTCGTTTTAGACAATCATTGATAAATGCTGGTAGAGAAATGTCTCCGAGCTGTAATGGCGACAGGTTTATTGCTAAACGAATAGGATATCCGCACTTTGTTTGTATCTGCTTCAATGTGGTGATCGCGTGCTCAATAATCCACTTTCCCAACGGTTCTATGAGCTTTGACTCTTCAGCTATTGTAATAAACTCTTGAGGACTACTTGTGTATTTTGCAGTAGGCCATCGGATCAACGCTTCGAGAGACGCGACTTTGGCCTGCTGAATATCGACAATCGGCTGAAATGCCAACTCTAACTCTTGCCTCTCTATCGCTCCTCTTAAGTCTTGCTCCACGTTATACTTCATTTGGAACTCAGTCTGCATATTATCTTCGAAAATGCACGCCATCGCACTTTGGGAAGATTTAGCCCTAAATAGTGCAATATCAGCAAAACGTATTAAGTCATCAGCATTATTACCATTAAGTGGGTAAAGAGAAATTCCCATTCTTACTTGGCAGTAGATGTCCAACTCATAGATTGAATAGCTTCGGCTTAGTAACCGGATAAGCTTTTCAGCTTCTATTTTAATTTGAAGCGGGTTGTCACAAGACACCATCAAACAAGCAAACTCGTCTCCACCAAAACGACTGACAATATCTTCTTGCTTGGTATGCCTCTTAAAGCTTGCTCCTAGTTCAAGTAAAAGTTGATCAGCGATTTCATGGCCAAAGCGGTCGTTTATCTTTTTAAAATCGACGATATCAACGACAAGGATCCCTGCACACTTATAGCGCTTTTTATCGGCTTGCATCAGCCGCTGGCAGGTTTCTTCAAAATAGTAACGATTATACAACCCCGTCAATGAGTCGCGTTCAGCCATCTGCTTTACTTGCAGGTAGCTTTTATGCAGTTGACTTTCTAGCTCAAAGCGTTTCCTTGCTTGGATAATAGACCGGCTCAAGAGCGATGCGGTGACTTCTTCTTTGAGTAGAAAGTCCTGTACGCCCAAATCTAGACATTTCAAAACCAACTCTTCAGAATGCGAATTGCTGATCATGACTATGGTTAAATCTTTAATATGGTTAATACGCTTAAGTTCGATGAGTAAGTCCACACCATTTTTGGACGGCATATTGTAATCCAGTAATAATAGGTCGAAGCAAAGCTCTTCTAGCGCAAATATTCCTTCTTCTACTGTACTAACTTCTGTCAAATGATGTTCAATCCCGCCTTTCACTAAGGAACGGCGGATCATCTTTCGGTCAACCACATCATCATCAACGAGCAATATGTTCATTTACAACCTCATTACTTAGTTGGAAACTGTACAATTCGCCAATATCCATCCAACATATCAACAAGGCTCATCATTGAGTTACTTGCTTCTTCTTTTAAAAAATATCCTGCTACGTTTTTTTCATAACTATGATGAATATCATCTTCATCTTTCGAAGTGGTGAGTACGAACACAACCGTATCTTTTAACTCTGGGTCATCCCTCAACTTACCTAAAAACTCAAGCCCACCCATGCGAGGCATTTTTAAATCTAATAGAACAATAAATGGATACTCTATTTTTTTAGTCTGTAAGAATTCTAACGCTTCAACGCCATCAATTGCCCGAACCATAGGGTTCATTATCTTACGCTTTGCAAAACTGCGTTTTACGGTCATATAGTCAATGTCATCATCCTCGACGACCAGCACTGTAATATCATTATTTTGCATAAACTGAATACCTAATTTGGGTTAACTCTGGTATCTACTTTTGGCCACTTGATCACAAACTCAGTACCAACATTGCTATCCACAATGTCGACCGAGCCGCCATAGAAATTGAGCACTTTTTTAATGATTGCCAAACCCATACCACTACCTTCTTGTTGATCTCTAGGTTTAAGCGTTTGGAACATTTCAAATACTTTCTCCCTATACTCAGGTGGGATCCCCGGTCCATCGTCAATAAAATGTATTTCATACTCTTCTGGGCTTTCTTTAACGTGGATTATTAGTGAGCCATTTTCACAGTCGTGGTGTTTAAGCGAGTTGCTAATTAAATTGCGGGTAACTACTTCAAGTGCAGTTTTTGGTAAGGTGACAATTAAAGAAGTGCATTCCAATTTCAGCTTCGCCTCAATATCAATAGAGTCATATATCTCTTTTGTAAACTCGCTGAATTCAAACGTTTCGTTTTCGCTATGCTTTCGATTTACCCGAGAGTAAATCAGCAAGTCATGGAGCAATTTACTCATTCTTGATACACGTTGTTGAATTAAATCAAAATTCTCCTTAGCGCCTTCGGGTAACTCATCGCCGTAGTCTTCATCAATCCAAGTTACCAACTTGGAAATCGCATTGAGTGGCGCTTTTAAATCGTGAGAGGCAATATAAGCAAATTCGTCTAAGGCTTCATTGGAGCGCTTTAATTGAGCGACAAGATGCTCCCTTTCGGTCACGTCACTGGAAAGTCCTAAAATAAACGTCGCGCCATTGGCATCATAGAATCGCTTTTTGCGAGTAAATAATGTTCTTACGCCACCATCTGGGAAATTGATAATCTCCAAACACTCTGCATACCCTGTTTCCAAGGCTTTTTTATCATCTTTGATAAACTCTTCTACTTCTTCTGGTTGATAAGAGTCAAGTGTGGTGTAGCCAATAATTTTCTCTCTGGCTTCTTCTGGATACATGGAGCGAAAAGCACTGTTCGCTTTTACGATCCTAAGCTGATCATCTTTGATAAAGGCGTAGTCCGGAATATTGTCAAAAATTAAATCGGAAAGAGAATCATCACCAACAAATCTGTCTGCTTTCTCAAGTGGGGTTGAGTCTGTCATAGGAATTTACATTGGGAACAGGTAATAAGATCTATAGTAGGAAAGCGATATTATTCAAGATAAAAGTAATGGAAATGTTAAATAACAAGTGTGCTTCATCACAAAAATGTCTACACTATTATTCGTGCCAGATGCTTTATTTACAGTGCGATACTTACCTAATATTAATCCTGTTAATAGCAACATAAGTGCACTTTGACTTTTTAAACATAAAGACATAGCACACAATCTAAGCCTGAAACAGGAATAAAGGCAATAGCATGTTTGAAGATGTAGTAGAACTAAATAACTGTACCATAGTAGTCGTAGAAGATTCGCCACTCACTCAAAAGGTGCTATGCGCATGTTTAGAAGACATATGCAAAGTCGTCGCTTTTGAAAGTGCTGAGAAGGCCTTGGAATATGTAAAACTTGCATTGCCAGATTTAATCCTAATGGACTGGATGCTAGAAGGGATAACGGGTATAGAGGCTTGTACAGAGCTTCAAAAAGATCCAATAACCGCCCGAATTCCTGTCATATTTGTGACATCCAACATTAAAGAAAATCAGCAAGAAATGTGCTGGGATGCAGGTGCGGTCGATTTCATCAGTAAACCAATAGTAGCACGCACGCTGTTTAATCGCGTACTTACCCACCTAAAGTATAAAAAGCAAGCCGATCAACTTAGAGAGTATTCATACGTTGACGGGCTTACTGAAGCGTTTAATCGCAGATTATTTGATACTGACTTGGAGCGCCACTATCGCGGTGCAAAGCGCTCCATTAGCCCGCTTAGTGTCGTAATGTTGGATGTTGATTATTTTAAGCTCTATAACGACGAATATGGTCATTTGATGGGTGATGATGTCTTGAAGGTTTTTGTAAGCACCGCCAAAAATCATATTCGTCGACCTATGGATGCGCTGTACAGGTACGGCGGTGAAGAGTTTGCCATCTTACTGCCAAACACACCCTATTCTTTCGCCTTAGAGATCGCGCAAAGAGTGGTACAAACCTTCTTCGAAACCGCTATTGAACATAAACTTTCACCACTAAAAGCTGTATCGGTTAGTGCTGGTGTCGCTTCACTTAGTGAGGATAATATCAATCAAACTGTTGAAGAGTTAGTAGAAAGAGCAGATAACGCGCTATATGAAGCTAAAAAGAATGGTAAAAATCGAGTGTTTGGAGAGGCAAGCTAGCAGCTGTTATCACCATAGTAAGTGGTGACCGTTTCCATACGGATCAGCGCAACCTCTGAATTAGGAAAAGGGAGCTGCTTTAGTGTATTGCTATAAGATAAATAACTAAAAATGGAGCCAACTCATTCACCATATCGTGTAGAGCTAGCTATAAACTTAGATTTCTATTTAGAACAATTCTTGATATTATCGCAACTCGTTGGGGAGTAGCCTGCTTCCAATGCTCGGAAGAGTTCGTATCAACATAATTGGCCAAAATGCCATGGTGCGGACACCTCTCGGTTGGCGAGACCATCGATATATCCATGCCTGTGGTCGGGCGTGTGGATATGTCGTGGACTCAAATCGCCCGACCGGAGCAATGTAAATGAATTTCGTCACCCTGCTACTGTTAGCATACGCCATGTCTACCGATGCGTTTGCCGCGGCAATCGGTAAAGGCGCCAGCCTAAAATCACCTCGGCTTACCGAAGCCATAAAAATCGGCCTCATTTTTGGTGTTATTGAAGCCTGTACGCCGCTGATTGGCTGGTTAATAGGACAATCTGCAGCTGGCTATGTCGAGGCTTGGGATCACTGGATTGCCTTTATCTTACTGTTAGGACTTGGCGCTCATATGATTTATGAGAGCCTTAAGGGTAATGACGATGCGCCAGCACAGCACGCAAAGCAACCTTGGTTAAAAACCATTATCACAGCGTTTGGTACCAGTATTGATGCAATGGCTGTCGGTGTCAGTCTCGCATTTGTTGATGTGAATATATGGCTCGCCGCTTCGCTCATTGGCCTTGCCACCACCATGATGGTAACAATTGGTGTGATGATTGGGCATTCGGCTGGAAAGTTCCTTGGTAGTCGAGCTGAAACCTTTGGTGGGGTGATCTTAATCTGTGTGGGAACTTGGTTGCTATATAGCCATCTTTCGATTTAATCGCAAAAAGAGCGGTATATTTACCGCTCACTTGCTTATCCCTTTACGTTAGGGCTACTTGGCTTTTAAGCCTTTTTAATCGCTTTTTTCAGCTTTTTGATTTTTGCTTCATGCTTTTCAATCTTTGCTTTACGCGCTTTCAGCTCTTTTTTAAGCGCTTTGACATCGCTTTTCTTCGCCATAACTAATCTCCTTTGGTTGTTTTGCGAACACCTACTACCATAGCAAAGTGACTGACAATATCAAACTACACCTGCGCTACTGCGTTGCCTGCCATCTAATAGTGGTAATTTTGACCAAATACTATTTTGTACAACTAAATATTAGTAAATAAATAGAGTAAGTTGATATTAAAAAACACTAACCACTTGTTTTATAAATGATTTAATGTTGGCTTGGTTGTTGCTTCTATAAGCATAAATCAAGAGAACGGAACCAACCATATGTCTGTACCATTAAAAGATAGGCCTCTCGAATCCGTTAGGGAAGAGGTGATTGACCAGTTAATTCTAAATTACAGCCACGGTGAGCTTTCGGCTGATGCATTCGAGAGACGATTGGATAAAGCATACGACCTGAACGAACAAGAACAAATTGCAGCACTTAGTGCTGATTTACCGCTAAAGTCGGATGCAAGATATCACAGCGAAAAAGCCGCTCGTTTGGGTCCAAAATTTACCTCAAGCGTAGATGGTGCTGAGGCGATAAGCATTACCTCTATACTTAGTTCCAACCATCGCAGTGGCGAGTGGATCGTACCTAAAGAGATCCAACTAAAAAATTACCTTGGCAGCTTGGAACTAGATTTTACCAACGCAATTTTTAGTCACCCTGAAGTACATATTTATATAGATTGCATTTTAGGCAGTGATGAAATCTTCGTACCAGACACAGTCGATGTCGTCACCGATATTCGTAATATTATGGGTTCAGTAGAAAACACTAGAAATACGCTTGCATCTGCAGGGCAGGTGAAACAGCGTCCACGAATTTATGTTCACGGTAGAATGATTTTGGGTAGCATTGAAATTAGCGTAAAGCGCTCAATGAAAGCACAAATAAAGCAATTTGCCGATGGCCTTAAATCCCTATTTGGTGACGGCACAAAATCCAAAAGCTAAAGCTTAATAAAAAACCCCTTGGTTCAGGGGTTTTTTATTATCCAAATAGCAGAGTAAACTTTTTACTTCTCTACCGGAAAGCCTCTATCACGCATAAGCGCTTCAACTTCAGCGTCACGGCCTCTAAACTTGCGATACGCTTCTGCTGGATCCATTGAGTTGCGAACTGAGAATAGGTAATCCACTAAACGCTGTGCAACGTCTTTGTCGTAGAAGCCACCTGGCGCTTCTGCAAACGCTTCTGCTGCATCAGAAGTTAATACCTCAGCCCACAGGTAACCGTAGTAACCCGCTGAATAACCTTCACCTGAGAATACGTGACCAAAGTGAGTCGTACGATGACGCATCACGACCTCGTCCGGCATGCCTAGCGCACCTAACTGAGACTTTTCGAATGCAACAGGGTCGCCAATCTTGTCAGGATCTGTGGTATGGAAAAGCATATCCATAATAGCCGAACCAAGGTATTCAGTCGTCGCGAAACCTTGGTTAAAGGTTGCTGACTTCTTGATTTTCTCGATTAGCGCTTTAGGCATAGGTTTGCCTGTTTTATAGTGAACTAAGTAACGATTGATCACTTCGTCCGTTGCCAACCAACGCTCCAATAGCTGAGATTGGAACTCAGTGTAGTCGCGCACACCAGAGTTTGAACTTGGGTACTTCACGTTTGATGAAAGCGCATGCAGCGCGTGACCAAACTCGTGGAAATAGGTTTCTGCATCTGACCAAGAAATTAAGGTCGCTTCACCTTCTGGTGCTTTCACAAAGTTGGAGTTGTTTGAGCTAAGCACATTTGTTTTACCATCAAATGTTGTATGGCTACGATATGATATGGCCCACGCACCAGAGCGTTTACCTTTACGTGCGAACGGGTCTAAATACCAAAGGCCGATATTATCACCAGTGGTTTTGTCTGTTACTTCCCAAACACGAACGTCAGGGTGGAATACAGGCACCGAGCCCTTTGGCACTTCGGTGAATTCAAAGTTAAACAGACGGCCTGCTACATAAAACATCGCTTCACGCAAATTATCTAGCTGTAAATAGGCTTTAACTTCGTTTGAATCCAATTGATACTTAGCTTGGCGAACCTTCTCAGCGTAGAAACGGTAATCCCATGGCATGATTTTTATATCATTGCCTTCAAGCTTAGCAATAGATGTCATGTCTGTTACTTCTTCTTTCACGCGCGCAATTGCAGCAGGCCATACTTTTTTCATCAGCGCCATCGCGTTTTCAGGCTTTTTCGCCATGCGGTCTTCAAGACGCCACTGCGCGTAATTATCGTAGCCGAGTAAGTTAACGCGTTCATGTCTAAGCTTTAGGATGTCAGAGATAATCGCTTTATTGTCGTACTCGCCACCGTTGTTGCCACGGTTATAGTAGTTGTTCCATACTTTCTCGCGTAACTCACGCTCTGTTGAGTAGGTTAAAAATGGATCCATTGATGAACGAGAGTTGGTGATCGCGTACATGTCCGCCTTACCGCGCGCTTTTGCAGCAGCCGCTGCCGACGCAACAAACGACTCAGGCAAACCTGACAACTGGTCTTTAGTGAGATAGACTACATAGTTTTCTTCATCTGCAAGGACGTTGTTTGCAAATTTAGTATGTAGCTTTGATAGCTCCAGATTAATGTCCGCGTAACGCTTAGCGTCTTCACCTTTTAGCGTCGCTCCATTGCGGGCAAAGCCGTTATAACGCATCCAAGTAATACGCTGCTCTTCTGCCGTTAGCTTTTTATATTCAGCGCCTTCGTATACCGCTTTTACCCGTTCAAAAAGCGCTTGGTTTTGGGTGATTTTAGAGCTGAACTCTGAAAACTTAGGCACAACTCGCGATTGGATTTCTCTAAACTCTGGGCTTGAAATATTTGCACTCCAAAGGCCGTAGTAGGTAAAAACGCGATCTAAAGGAGCACCCGCTCTTTCTAGTGCAACAATGGTGTTCTCAAAAGTTGGCTTAGCTGGATTATTGGCTATTGCTTCAATTTCTTTCAAATTATCAGCCATACCAATTTCAAGCGCAGCTTCTAAATCTTCAAGCTTCATTTTGTCAAAATGAGGAACGCCTTGATAAGGACCTGAAAACTCCTGTAAAAGCACGTTATCATATTGCTTACTTTGCAGTGATTTTACTGGTTCTTGGCTTTGCTCTGCAGTGCCCGCACAACCCGCAAGGGCTAAACATACGGCTGCACTTAATAATGTGATGGAAGGTTTGAACATTTTGTTTCATCGCTTGTTGTTATCGTGGGTAAGATATTACGGATCGTCTCTAAAAGTGCAATCGCTTTGCGGGAGAAACAAGGTTCTCTGCGATGGAGCAGAAATGTTAGAGTTCATAGTAGCTTAAAGATACTAAAACTACAGTGAGTAGAGTTTTTTCATGGGTTGTTACAATTTACCTTGAAAATTTAACTAAAATCAGCCAAGTTAGTAAAAAACTGATCTGTGGGAAGAAATAATGGAAGTTGGTATTTTTATCTATGACGGTGCGGAGTGTTTAGATTTTTGCGGCCCGTTTGAGGTATTCAACACCGCAAAGCGATTTATCGAAACGCCGATTAACGTCAGCCTTGTCGCACCAAGTCATGTTCCTGTTACCTCACGTGGCGGCATGAGTGTAAACCCCCATTACAGTATCTATTCGCATCCAAAGTTTGATTTGCTCATCGTAGTCGGCGGACTTCATCACCAAATTTGCGGAGATCACAACGTACTTAATTGGCTTGCAGAAACAGCGAATCATACCTCTCAGTGCGCATCTGTTTGTACAGGTGTGTTTTTATATGCCGAAGCAGGCCTTATTGATGGCAAGCGAGTCACCACCCACTGGCAGGACATCGACGATTTGAGAGAACAATATCCCTCTTTAGAAGTCGTTGAGGACGTAAGGTTTGTAATGGATCAGAATTTTACTAGCTCAGCGGGTATTTCGGCAGGTATCGATATGAGTCTAGAACTAGTGAAAAAGCGCTTTGGGCAATCGGTAGCAAGAAAGACCGCAACCCAAATGGATTATGACTGGCCTAGAAGTTAATAATGATGAGTAAACCCACCATTATTAAACGAAGGCCTCGCTCACTCTAGCCATTGTTGATATCTGCGAACTCTAACTCACTCACGCGCTTTTTCGCAAATACGACGACTTTATCGTATTCACTTTGCGCCTGTTCCAAGTGTGATTTACACTGCCCTGCTTGGTGCTCACGCGCATAAGTCTCTATTTTATCGAGCAGATCAAAAAGTGTTTCTGCAGCTAAATCACCAGCTTGACCTTTAAGTGCATGGCTGTACCTTGCCGAAGCGTCGCAATTACTATTTTTGATACTCAATCTAAGCTGTTGCATTTGATTTTCAGAGTCATTCAAGAATAAGGTGTACACCTTTTTAAGTAATTCTTCATCTCCAGAGAGGCGCTCGAGCACGTCAGCTTCGTTTATCGGCATGCCCGTTTGCTCTTCTGCCACGCTTTCAAACGGGTGAATAAGCACAGAGTCATCATCCTTAGCATGCACACCTAGCACATCTAGCACGTCAAATAACTGTTCGACGACCACAGGCTTAGTCACAAACTCATCCATTCCTGCATTGAGACAACGTTCTTTTTCACCCGCAAGGGCGCTGGCAGTCATCGCAATAATGATCGCATCTTTATACTTATCGCCACCTTGACCTTGACGGATCGCTCTTGTGGCCTGATAACCATCCATTCCTGGCATATTACAGTCCATAAAGATAGCATCAAAATCAACCTCTTGATGCTCAAATAACAGTAGCTTGTTCACAGCATCTTGACCATCAACGGCAAAACTCACCTTAGCTCCTTGTCCTTCCAAAATACCTTTTGCCACAATCCGGTTGATTTGATTATCGTCTACCACCAAAAAGTGACAGCCCGCGACCAAGTTACCACTTAATGCGACTGTCTCACCTGACTTCTTCAAGCTAGGCTGTAATCGAATTGCTTTATTTAAGTCAAATAGCGCGACAAATTCTCCAATCCGAAGTGGATCGGATATATGCACTATGTTATCAGCATCGTTAATACACTGAAGCTCATCCCCCACTAAAATAAGTTTTTCAAAGTGATTTTGAGCTGATTTCATTTGAATATAATCTTGCTCATTCGTAATGATGCATATATCACTCTGCGTCTCTCTATCAACGTACTCGCCACCGCATTTAGCGATAAGCTTAGCGATAGAGTCTGACTCCAATTTGGTTTTACTGAGCACAGAGACTGTTTTGCAAGCCAATACTTCAGGCACGTTGATGGGCTTAGTTTGCGCACTAGAAAACGGTAATTCAAACCAAAACTTGCTACCTTTAAACTTTTCACTCTCAAAGTGAATATGACCGAGCATTTTTTCAACTAACTGCTTACAAATAGAAAGTCCAAGGCCTGTTCCACCAAACTCGTTCGAGGTATTAGCAGATTCTTGACTAAACGATTGAAATAGCTTGTTTTGATTAGCTTTTTCAATTCCAACCCCAGTGTCTTCCACTGTGACTTTCAGCCATACCGTGTCGTCTAACTGTTCGGTGGTAACGGTCAATTTCACATGACCTTTTTTAGTGAATTTAATTGCGTTACTAAGGAGGTTATAAATTATTTGTTTAACGCGCGCCGCATCCCCGCACAGTTCAATATGCGCTAAACCAGTTTGGTCCAAAATATAAGTGATACCCTGTTCTTTGGCTTTCGCCGACATAGACAGCGCGACATGTTCAATGACAGAGAGCGGGTTGAATGGTTCATTATCGATATCCAGCTTACCCGCTTCTATCTTCGACAAGTCCAGTACATCATTAATTAACGACAAAAGCGTAGTCGAGCTCGTTTCCATCATTTCTAGGTACTTATGTTGGTGCTTAGTAACGGGCTCTTTTCTCACCAAGTTTAGTGATCCTAAAATCCCATTGAGGGGCGTCCTCATTTCATGACTGATAGTGGAAATAAATGCACTTTTCACTTCCGACGCTTTCGCTGCTTTATCCCGAGCGTCCACCAGCTCTTTGGTACGCTCCTTCACCTCTTGCTCCAGTCGTTCATTTGCACCAACTAACTGTGCTTCCGCTTCTTTTTTTGCAGTGATGTCTTCAACGAATAGTGCGACCCCCTGAATGCGTCCATTTCCTGCGTAGATTGGAGACAAACTAAGTGAAAGCCAGATGTTTTCATGGGCGTTCAAGTCTAGTTGTAATGACTTAGACTCCACCACTTCGCCCTGTAAAACCATATTGGCATAGTGAAATAAAAACTGATGCACAGCCTCTGGCAAAAACTGTGGGTTGTTACCTAAACGACTGTCATTCAGCTGCTTAAAGAAGCGCTGTGCTGACTCGTTAAAGCTGGTGAGCTTTAAGTTGCTATCAAAGCCAAGCACACCATCTGATGCACCATCTAAAATCGCCTTAAACTCTGCGCGCGTTGAATCGAGCGCACGTAAACTGCTCGTATATTGCCAAAATGCAAAAAAGACTAGAGCGAATACACCGCAGGCAATAGCGAGTAAAACATAGGTGGTTAATCGTTTTTCATTGAGGCTTTGCTGATAAACAGCAAAAGGGATAAGATTAACGAGCTTAATTTCTAGGTTATTAAAGTTAGCCCCTTCAACCTTGCTAATGAGCGCAAGAAACTGCTCTCCCGTTGATTTTTCTTCCACCAGTTGGATTTTGTTGGACCATGGCGTCACGCGATACAATGTTTGAAAGTTGACTTCGGGGTTTACATCTTTACTGTATCGTAGCGAAAACTCTGGGTGATAAATAAATGAGTCATCTGCACCTAAGAGCATCACTTTTTGCATACTTGGCGCTTGAGAGACAATTCTGTCTATCATCTTTTCAGCATTGGTATTAATTACCAATATACCAAATAAGTCGTTATCTATATCGTAAGTCGGTAGAGTAAAACGTTTGGTTGGTTGAAAAGGCGTGACAACTTGTCCGTGCTCGCGATTTAAGTTGATTGTTGTGGAATAGATAGTACGTTCTGGCAGTTGCAATGCTTGAACGTAATAGTCGTGCTTACTTTTATCTTGTAATTTGCTATCAGGGACCGTGATCACTTGGCCTAGTTGCCGCTCAACCCTAACCATTTCCATCCCAGAATGAGCATCAAGTAGGCGGATCTGATTAATGCCTTCATACGAATATAACATTGACCTAAAAATCGTGCTTAGTCGCGCTCGCCACACATCAAGCGGCGTGTTTTCTTGAGGGTCGATACCATCGTTTTTTTCCGCTCTTGCAATACCCTGAATTGGCGGGGTGTCTAGCAGAAAATAAAGAAACCGGCGGTTATCGTCGATCTCTCCCAAGTAAATATTGTTTTGTGCCGAATGTACCTGCTCTAAGCGCTGATAGAAGCCCTCGTTCAGGTCGCGATGGATACTATTTTCAAAATATAAGATGGCACTCACCATCACGGCGAGCAGCAGTACAATAGCGCCCTTAGCAATATTGGAAGAAGACACATTTTCTCCTTGGACAGTGGCCTAACTGTTAGGCATAAAGACCTAAAATGCGTTTGCACTTAAGCACAAAAGGCAGCTACAAGCAAACGCATTATTAAATCTAGTCCAAATAGAAACAAAGACAAAGATTACTTACCCTGCACACGGAGGTTATTTACAACGTGATGCCTTTACGGTTATGAAAACGGTGATAATCAATGCTTGGCCCTTCTGGTACCACTTGGGTTGGATTGATCATCGTATGGCTAAAGTAGTAGTGCCTTTTAATGTGGTAAAAATCAACCGTATCTGCAATACCTTGATGTTGATATAAGTCACGCACATACGCAGAAATATTGGGGTAATCTTCGATTTGCTTAATGTTGCACTTGAAGTGACCATGGTACACGCTGTCGAAACGGATGAGAGTCGTAAATAATCGCCAGTCGGCTTCCGTTAATTGTCCTTTCACAAGATAACGTTGCGCAGCGAGTCTTGCTTCGAGCTTATCTAGCGCGTTAAATAACGCACTTACCGCACTGTGATAAGCATCTTGGGTTGTCGCAAATCCGGCTTTATATACGCCATTGTTGATGTTGTGATAAACAAAGTCGTTTATTTCATCGATTTCATGCTGTAGCGCCTCTGGGTAATAATCGGTGTCGTTTCCCGTTATCAGGTTAAAGGCACGATTAAACATACGAATGATTTCACTCGATTCGTTGCTCACGATTTGCTCAGTTTGTTTATCCCAAAGGACAGGCACTGTGACTCGACCCGAATAATTTGGGTCGTTTTTCGTATACAGCTGATGCATAAAACTGAGCTGATACAGGCTATCACCGACTTCTGGACGCTGACTGGTAAAACACCAACCTTGATCTAACATATCAGGGTCTACAATCGATACATCAATATGCGCCTCTAATTGTTTAAGCTGTCTGAAAATAAGCGTTCTATGAGCCCAAGGACACGCAAGGGAAACATACAAATGGTAGCGTCTGGATTCGGCTTTAAAACCCGCTTTACCCGTTGGTCCCGCACTGCCGTCTTCTGTTACCCAATTTCTTAGTTTTGCAGACTCACGCTCAAACTTGCCTTGGCTACTTTTTGTGTCATACCACTTATCGTGCCATTGACCGTCAATTAATAATCCCATGTAAACCTCCTATACAATATCGCCGAAGCGTCCTTGTTGATAATCTTTTACCGCTTGATGAAGCTCCTCTTGGGTATTCATCACAAATGGTCCCATATGCGCTATTTTTTCATTAATCGGCTGCCCTGCAAGGATCAAAAAGCCAACATCATCCGTCGCTAAGAGAGCGAGGTTTTGACTTGGGTCAAGCTCAAGCAACGTTTGCTCCCCATGGTTTTCAAATCCAGCGATGCGGTTAATATTTACGCCAGCACCATCTTGTGTTGCCTGTGCTTTGTTCGTTCGGATAATGTTCATAATAGCTCTCGGGTTAACCTGAACTTGGAATAATCAGTTCAGCGCAATTATTTAATAGTTAGCCTACCAAACCTGCGCGAGAATAAAATTAGTCAAATTTGGCTATTTCGTTCTATTGCATCGAATGATTGTTCCAATCTATTACAACGCGTGGTCACACTGGTCAGAACAGTCTTTAACATTGCTCTCACCTAACAATTTTTAACAGTATTTACACAATTATCTGACAAGCTTGTGAAGCTACAATTTAACCCTTAATAGGAGCAAAGGATGAGGTCCCTAAGTTTATTGTTTGCGCTGGCACTACTTGCGGCGTGTAGTTCAACAAGTCCGGTAAGCGTAAATACGGTTGCAGGTCCCCCAACGAATCTTACGGTTGAGATCACTGATGTGACCAATACCGATGGTCAAATGCTAGTACTGCTATTTGACAACAGCGCTGACTATCACAGCGATAAAAATGTGAATGATCCAGACGCTCACTTTTTTCGCAAGCTAATTGTCACACCGCAAACTCCTACCACGACGGTCACTTTTGAAGGCGTGCCTGCAGGCCAGTATGCGATCCACGTGATCCATGACGAAGATGGTGATGGCGGCATGGATCGGATGATCTTCCCATTTACCGGCATGCCAAGTGAGCCTTATGCACTGTCGAATAACATTCACGATAGCTTTTCAAAAGGCGATTTTGAAGAGGCTTTGTTTACTGTAAAGGCCCCTGACACTAAGATCCAACTTGCCCTCTCTACGCATTTATCAAAAATGACGGGGCTGTAATGCTTAAATACTCACAGGTGCTGCAATGCCTGTGAGCTACCTTTTAAGTTCTGACATTTGTCATTTTATTTTCTGACAACCCTCACTCACGCTTCATCTTATAGCAACGCATACTGCAAATCGTACAGTTCAGTAGGAGCGAAGACGGTGAGCAACGCCATTGAGTTATCAAATATCAGTTTTGCATACAACAATACTAAGCCAATATTAGCAGACCTAAACCTTACGCTTGAACAGGGTAAGGTTTATTCCATTCTTGGTCCAAATGGCGCAGGAAAAACCACCCTGATCAATATAATGCTTGGCAGACTAAGACCCACATCAGGACGAGTCTCTGTTCTTGGTCATCAGCCAGAGTCTGACTTTTGTCGCCAGCGCGTAGGTGCCATGATGCAGTTAGGCGGGCTACCTCTGCAAACCAAGGTGAGGGAGTTTCTGGCGTTATTTGCAAGTTACCATCAAACCCCAATTCCATTGGAGCGGTTAATTTCACTCTGCCAATTAGCACCATTTTTAGAACAAACTTTCGATACGTTATCTGGAGGTCAAAAGCAACGACTGTTTATGGCAATTGCACTAGCAGGCAATCCCGACATTGTTTTTTTGGATGAACCTAGTGTTGGTATGGATGTAGAGTCAAGACAGCAACTGTGGCAGGCCATACGCACATTAAAACAGCAAAATAAAATGGTACTTCTTACCACACACTATCTTCACGAGGCAGAAGCATTAGCGGATGAATTATTAGTTTTAAAAGAAGGAAAATGTACCAAAATTAACGACATACCTGAGCTTGCCAACACCTATCGTCGCTCACAAATCAAGTTCACCAGCGACCTGCCTGCTGCTGCACTGGTTAACGCATTTCCTATGATAGATCTGCATGTTAAAGGCGATCAGTTCACTATATTGACGGATGAGCCAAACCATATTGTGCAGCAGGTATTAGAAAAATTTTCTATTCGCAATTTGTATGTAGCCCCAATGAGCCTCGAAGAAGCTTATTTATCCCTAATGAATGCTAGGAGCGCTTAACCATGATAAACACAGCATCCTTTATACTTGAAAGCAAAACTGAACTTTTGAGCACATTTAGAAGTAAGGGTTTTGTGATCCCAGCCACACTATTTCCTTGCTTGTTTTATCTTTTCTTCGGCGTGGTGTTCAGTCATCATGACTCCCATAACTATATGTATATCAATTATCTGATATTTGGCATGATAGGACCTGCGCTATTTTCCTTTGGCGTTAACGTCGCCCTTGAAAAGCAAAATGGTTGGCTGATACTCAAGCAGCTCTCTCCCGTTTCTCCCTATCAGTATCTGCTCGCAAAATGTGTGAGTGCGACGGCTTTTTCATTGCTCGTAGCCTGCTTAATGAGCTTGCTGGCATTATTTTCTGGCGTGTCTTTAAGTTTAGCTCAATGGTTACTCGTGATTGCCATTGCCCTGCTCGGCACCTTGCCTTTGTGTATGTTAGGGCTGTTAGTTGGGCTGTCAGTGTCAGCAAAAGCGGCACCTGCGGTGGTTAACTTAATTTACCTACCACTCTCGTTGCTTTCTGGCCTGTGGCTACCTATCACGCTATTTCCTGAAGCAATGCAATGGTTTGCTTGGCTGTTGCCAACTTTCCATATTTCTCAGTTGGCGCTTTCGACCATTGATGCCACCTTGGGTTTTCCAGTTTATCTCCATGTGGCCGTCCTAATTACACAAACGCTTGCATTATTCTTTGTCGCGCAAATTAAATTTAGAAAGGCTTAACCTACAATATACTTAATGTGGCAATAAAAAGGCCTGCAGATGCAGGCCCCAATAAGGATCAATAGTAAGAAAATAATTTAACTTAAATATTAAGGCTTAGCCTCAAATTCAGGCTCAGCTTCGGCGGGTCGCTGCCGCTCAACAAAGATTGTTGCCAATAACGTGGTAATAACACAAGATAACAAAATCGACTTAAGGATCTCGTAGTTGTAGTAAATTAAACCCCAGCTCCAAAATTGTTTAGCAAACGCTTCATCAACGCCTAAATACTCTAAATTACGGATAATATTTTCACCAAAGGCAGCTAAATCCACTAAAACAAACGCAAAAAAGATACCATAAAGCAGTGGATCAGCATGAGTCATATAGATGGCGCGCCAATTATCGGGGTTTGTCCGGCGTATATAGCGTAATGAAAAACGCACTCTGTATTTCAAGAACAGCAACATAACCAGATCAACAAGAAAGTGCGTACCAAAAATTAGTGCATTCGTTTGAAAGGCAGGCAAGCCTTGTGAATTAAGCTTAAATAGGAATGAAACTACTACATACTCAATTACTACCAACGAGAAGAGTATTACAGCTATATGCTTTATATTCTCCAGCTTCTTTCCTAAATAGCACAATACTAGAATGCTCAAAAGTATCGCACTATACGTATAAAGTTCAATATTAAAATATGCCGCTGAAAATAGAGTGGCAATGACCACTCCAAATATTAAGAAAATAGAGGATAACTTCATTGTGTTTCCTTGAAGTGATTGATACCGGGAGAGCGACTTTCCGGTTCTAGTTTTGGGTCTTTTATTTTACTGCCACCAACTCCACCTATAACAAGGTCAATATCTTCGTTGGCCAAAGGCACACTATTCAATTTATTAATATTTGTGCAAGGTTTTGGAACTACAACCTCGATAATGATGGAAATAAATTGCATTAGGTTATTAAACTGGCGTGTTGTATTATTTTTTAAAAAGCGCATGATGACGTCCTTTCTAGGTTAAGTTTTGCGGTGTATAGACTCCACCTTACTTTACCTGCTGCCAATACAAATGCAAACACCTTGTTGCAATCCAAAACACAAGGTAACACTTGTAAAAAATGATACGCTACTTGCCCCTGCCAATAGACTTTGCTCATACCTCACTGTCTCCCTTACCTGTTTTGGTTTGTTTGTCACTGCGGGGAGTTGGAGATTTACGCCAAAGCTTAGTGTCGTCTATTTTTTCTCGTAGGGCCTTAATCTGGTCCCGCAGTGGTGTAAGGTTTACTCCACACGCGTCACACCAAATTTCAAAGTATTCGTAAGGAAACTTACTCACACCCTTTTCATAATTTTCGTAGGTGCCTCGCTCAACTCCTGCGAGCCTCGCCATTTCACTTGTGGTTTTACCTGCCACTTTACGCATGCGGCGCAAATCATCTCCTGTAAAACGTTTGTCATATTCACCCACCAACACATTCCTTTTTCTTTAGTTGTGCTCGCGCTTTCAGCCACCGATTAAACAGTAGACAAGTGTATTTAGTACCTATTATTGACTGATAGCGCACAAAACCAAGTTGCGTTTTTGTATCTAAACTGTAAACGCGAGTCTATCGTATCAATTTTATTTTTCAAGCTTTAGTGACGTAAAAAAGACCATTTTGTTTCAATTTGTTAACCTTCGCATGATTTTTTGTGCAAAGGAGAACAGCAAACAAAAATAAGTGCACAGCCTTTACACAGCGCGTGTTTATTTATGTTTGGTAAAGGTATGCGTTCTCCATCGACTTAAAATTGTCAATATGAGAACCAAAACTATCCAAACAGATTCGCTTCCAATAGGTAGTCAATCACCGCCCGTGTTCTAGGCGGAATTTGTTTACGTGATGGATAAACGAGAGAAAACACCAGTTGCTCGCTACTTAACTCAGGACAGATCATTTGTAACTCCCCGCGTTCAACTTCTTGCTTCACAGTAGAAGGCAATAACTGCGCAACTCCTAACCCTGATACTGTCATTTGTTGTAACAGCATAGGGGAATTGCACCAATGCACTTGAGTTGGTGTAAAGTTTACGGCTTCACCACTGCGATAAAACTGCGTCATCCCCGTTGATTTAGCCTGCTCTAACAGTAACCAAGGTAGCTGGTTTAGCTGTGTGTCTTTGCTTGGTAACCCATGCAATGCTATCAGTTTAGGACTTGCATAGAGCTTAAAACATTCTTGATGTAATTGCCTTGCAATCAGTGCGCTGTCTTTAGGAAAGCCAACCCTGATGGCGAGATCTATATGGTCGTTAATAATATCGCGCTTGTCATCATCAACGATGATATTTAATTGGATCTTCGGATATCGCGCCGTGAGCTCAGAAAGTTTTGGTAACAGAAACTTATGTGCGGTGTCGTGGGTCATGGTTATTGAGACCATACCATGAGGCTCTTTGTTATCGAGCAATACCTCAACATCATCCAAAATAGCGTGCAATGAATCCGCTTGAGCCAAAATGTCACGCCCCTCTCGCGTTAGCGTGAGTTGCCTCGTGCTACGCTGCAGTAGTCGAACACCCAGCATGGTCTCTAACTGGGACACTTGTTCACTCACTCTAGAACGGCTAGTCGCGAGCTTTCGCGCAGCTTGAGCAAAGCTTCCCGCATCCACAACCGTTGCAAATATTGCTAATAGTTTTAATGCATTTAAGTCTATTGTACTCAATTTCAGAACTCACCATATCGAATTAACCCACTTATGATAACAAAAATTACCACGCATAATAGCCACATCCAATACATTCTCATTTTCAAAAGAGGTATACATCATGATCGCAATCACAGGCGCAACAGGCAAATTAGGTCAATTAGTTATCGAGTTTTTGGCACAAAAGATACCAACCAAACACATTGTGGCTCTAGTCAGAGATCTCGATAAAGGAAAGGCACTCGCCAATTTAGGGGTCACCGTAAGGCAAGCTGATTACGACAAACCGCACACACTTGACGCAGCACTTACAGGTGTTGAAAAACTGCTACTGATCTCAGGCAATCAGATCGGAAGCCGAACAGCTCAACACAAAGCAGTTATTGATGCCGCAGTGAAAAACCAAGTGCGCTTAATTGCCTATACCAGTATTTTGAATGTGGACAATTCACCACTAGAGCTGGCTAAAGAGCACAAAGAAACAGAGGCGTATTTGAGAGCAAGCGGCGTGGCTTATAGCATGCTGAGAAATGGATGGTATAACGAGAACTACACTGATTTAGTACCTGTATTTACAGCAAATCATGCGATTACCTCAATCGCGCCGCAAGCTCAGATCAACAGTGCTGCTCGTGCAGACTACGCATTGGCTGCTGCCACCATATTAAGTAGCGCTGGCCACGACAATTCAGTCTATGAGCTGGCTGGCGATAACGCATTTACAATTGCAGGTTTGGCACAAGCGGTGTCAAAGCATACTCAAGTTGAAGTAAAAGCAAAGTTTGTATCTGACGAAGAATATTTGGCCCACTTGGTTACTCTCGGCGTGCCAGCGGCGTTTGCTGCGTTATTGGTTGACGCTGAGGCACAAGCGCAACAAGGATATTTGGCAACCCAGAGTAATGCGCTCAGCCAGTTGATTGGTCGCCCGACCACAACGGTGGCCCAGTCGCTCGCAAAAAATTAAGCATATTTTACCGCTGATCTTGTGCACGGGCTTTGCTTGTGCACTTATTTTTTACTCAACCTTACCTTCTAGGGTTGATATCAATAAGTCTCGACTCACTAAAAAGCCACAAATGCTCACCACGACTAAAAAGATACCGTACATAGAGCCGATATAAACCCAGTCGCTTTGGCCAAACCAAAGGCTTGCACGAGTACCATCATTCACTAACAAGATGTTAACAAGAGACAGTGTGATCACGCTGCGAAAATAAATCGGTTTATCCATATGGCTCGCAAATGCTGCGATAATGAGGGAGAACAGGCATAAGTAGAAGCCTATAACGGAAAACGCACCAGGTTGCATACTTGGATAAAATGCGACGAGAGAAAGGAGTACAGCAGCCCAACCGGTAGTTTTGTATATCATTATCAAGTCCTTTGAAAATGTTAAAAAGTGTTTGTTATGTAAACAGGCTGGAGTATGAGGTAATACTCGTAATTACGCAACTAAATGGTGATAAATATTAGCTGATATGACCTTTATTCCTTAGTTTTAAACCTATCAGATTGCCTTTGATTTTAAACCTAACCCTAAAGCATTAAGTGAAAACTTAATTAACGCATTATCAAGATGATAGCGCAGTTGAAACTCTTGTCTTTAACTGCGGTACACTGTCTTTTTCAAACCAGTCGTGCTTTTTTAACCAGATCTGATTACGAGGGCTGGGGTGAGGTAATGGCAAATGACTTTGGCTGGAAAAGTCAGCATTTTTTACCATCTCAGTTACTGATGAATATTGCGTTAAGTAGCATTTTTGCGCATATTGCCCAATAAGTAGTGTCAGCGATACGTGGCTGAGTGTAGCTAGCACCTGAGAATGCCACGTTGGCGCGCAGATTTTAGGTGGTGGTAAATCTCCAGATTTCCCTTTACCAGGGTAACAAAATGCCATTGGCATAATGGCAAAGAGTTCAGGGTTATAAAACTGTATTCGACTTACACCCAGCCAGTCTCGCAATCTATCTCCACTTGGGTCATTAAACGGCTGGCAGGTTTGATGTGCTTTCAAACCCGGCGCTTGGCCTATAATTAAGACTTTGGCCTTATAACTGCCTTGGATGATAGGTTTTGCCCCCATGGGAAGCGCTCTATCACAAAGCTTGCACTGCCTAACACGTTCAAAAATATCCATCTTTCCTTACTTATTTTACCCAATGACACCAAGGGTCATTATGGCATAGCCATATTCAAAACCCCATTTAACCAACAAAACTTAAAGTGCTTAGTCGTTAAAACGACTCCACTCAATTTAAAACAAGTGCGAATCACTATCATTTAGATGCAAATTATTGGATAATATTCTATTACGTTTGCTGTCTTTTAAAGGGGTGCTATGCCTAGTCGGGATAACACAAATAATAAGGCTATTTTGTACAGAGCTGAAGTGCTTGCACGCTTTTTCATCGCTATTTTCGGCGGCTATTACGTGACTGTTTTAGCTTCATCTTTATTGGCTTTAACTTTACCTACTCCGCGCCTAGATGCGCTGTTATATGCATTAACAACTGGCATCGTCTTTTACGCCATTGTCTTTATTTGGGTGTTTGGATGCCGCTCTTTTAAAAAGGTATTTCTTGGCATGATCGGACTACTTTGTATTCTTTACGGTACTTTGACGCATTTTGGAGGCTCCCTGTGAGAGAGTCATTTTTCCGCAGTATGACTTGGCTACACACTTGGGTTGGTTTACTCGTTTGTTGGTTGCTGTTTTTAATCTTTTTTGCTGGTACTGCGAGTTTTTTCAGACATGAGATCAGTCTGTGGGCGCAACCTGCAACGCACCATCTACCTCATTATGATAGTGCCCAACAAAATGAAACGGTCAAAAAGAGTATCGAACGATTTCAAGATATAGCGCCAAACGCCGAGTCTTGGCGTATTGAAATGCCGACGGAGCGTCGCCCAAGCCTGCTATTAATGTACTCCGAAAAGCCAGCCGAAGGAGAAAGGCGCGGAAAACGTCACTCTGAGTATCTTGACCCAGTAACGCTGGAGGCACTTCCTGAGTTTAGGGAGACTAGAGGCGGTAACTTTTTTTACCGTCTGCATTTTGACTTGCATTACATGAACGCGATCACCGCGCGTTGGATAGTCTGTTTTGCAACTCTGTTTATGTTGATTGCGCTTATTTCTGGCGTGGTGATCCATAAACGCATTTTCAAAGACCTATTCCAATTTAGAAATGGGAAAGGGCTGAGAAGTTGGCTTGACGCTCATAATGTTTCTTCCGTGGTGGCATTACCGTTTCATATTATGATCACTTACACCGGCCTAGTGACGCTCATTTTTATGTTACTGCCACAGCCCGCCGAACAGCGCTTTGAAGATACAAAAACGCTTAGAGCCGAACGCTATCCATTTCTGGCCCCTACCCAAGAGACGGGACAACCACTGAAGGGGCTCGCATTAAATACAGCGTTAGATCATTATTTTACTAACTCTGGTGATGCACCGCTTCGCCGCATTGTGATCTCATCGCCAGGGGATGCAAGTGCAACGATTAAGCTTTATGCCAATGCTCAACGCGCAGTGCAGGATGATCCACCCAGTTGGATGTATAGCGCGGCATCTGGTGAGTTGTTAAAAACACACAATGTGACACTGTCTGGCGCTGAAAATCTCTACGGCGGAATGATAGCACTGCACACCGGGCGTTTAGCGGAGCCACTGTTACGTTGGCTATACTTTGTTGCCGGATTAGCAGGTTGTGCCATGATTGCAACGGGTGCTGTTATGTGGGCAAAAAGACTACGCCAAAAGCTCAAGGGTGATGACAAGCCGGGTGTAGGCCTTAGGCTTGTGGAGTCGCTCAATTTAGGCACCATCATGGGGCTGCCAGCCGCAACAGCGATGTTCTTTTATGCAAACCGTTTGCTTCCAATAGAATTAACTGGACGTGCAGACAAAGAAGTTCTAGCGTTCTTTGTTACGTGGGGAATATTCACTCTGGCCGCTCTATTTAAGTCGGATAGGCTCGCGTGGATGCTATCTGCGAAAGTAAATGCAATCATATGGGGCTTACTGCCTGTCGTAAACATGCTAACGACTGATGGCAGCCTCGTGAGCTATTTCATTAATGGTCAGTGGGTATTATTTGGTTTTGATGTGATGGCTCTTGGTATCGCATTCGGTTTCTTGGTTCAAGCCAAAAAGCTCGGCAGTACCAAAGCAGCACCAGCGACCCCGCGTCGCCAAGCAAAACGCGAGGTAAGCGCCTAATGGAATGGCTAACGTTTTTACTTTGCCTGCTAGCATTTATGGGTTTTGCAGTAGCAAAGCCCAATCACTATAAAGAAGTATTTGGTACACGTCCAAAAGGTAACGTAACAAACCAATTAACCATTGCCAGCTGGCTCTGCCTCGGCGGCAGCTTAGCACTTGCTCTTAAAACTCAGGGGACCTACGGTAGCTTAGAGTTTATTGGTTATATGACCTTGGCTGTATTACTACTTATCGCTATCTTTGCGACCAAACCTAGTTACTTCAGATCACTATTTTACCTAGTCATTATCACTATGCTGCTCAGTACGCTGTATTGGATCATATTTTAACTAAGGCGCCACTAATGGCGCCTTTTTTAGATCACAATTTTACTAACATTCCTTTGTTAACTCTTTGAAACCACATCATTTAGCATAAAATATCAGCAATAATGACGCTATACACCGCAAATTTACTAACTCAAACTAAGTTAGGTTAGTAAAATCATGATCTCATGAGCTCAATTAGCTTAATCAGTTGGTAAAAATATGATCTGGTAGTCTTGTTCTCGGACTAACTTAGTAAAATTCTGATCTAAGTGCCAAAGGAAATCTGTTGGTTAGTTAAATTCTGATCCAGAAAACGAGAAGAGTAATTCTGCTCAGATCCGAGCTTAAGCTTTATCTTACCTTCAAGGTCTATGTGATAAGAAGATTAGCGTGCAATTTCAATTTGAAACTACCTCTTAGGATGATGGCAGTTTATCAGTGCCAGTCCCTTTATCTTTGAGCCTTTATCAACTCAGGGTAGGAAGCGCCCCTACCCTGAACACGATTTACTCGGCTTTATTCCAATCCAGCTGCATATCCCACACATATCGGTGCTCTGGCTCTAGAGGCTGTTGAGAATCATCGACTTGTTCAAGCACATTACGCGCTTTTACTATAGTGGCGTCACGACCGAACAGGTAGCTTTGCTCTTTGACAATGGTTAAGTAGGCTTTATTCAGCGCCAGCGCACGTGGTTTTGATGGTGTGATCAATTCATAAAGGTTCTTCGCAGACTGCACTTTTTTGCTGTTTACCGTGCCATCTTCGTTAAACCAGCGCATTAGCATCTCTTGGTTTTGCCTAAACTCATCACCGCCGCCAACACGCATCATATAGGTCAAGAATTCGCCCTGCTCTTCGCCTTTGTTAGGTACGTCTTGCATCTCTTTTAAATTGATATAACCCCAACCCAGTTTGCCTTCAACTTTACGCGCAAACGAGAAGGTTTGGTCATAGGTTGAGCCAATGGTTTTGTGACAGCCATTACAAAATGCAAGCTCTTGCTCATGTTGCGGACGAAGTGCGCCATTTTTATCCTCTATATAACCGTTAATCGTCCAACCAAAGTTGTTATTGATCCCTTGGTCGCCCAAATAAAGCGTTTGTGGGTAATTTTCGAATGACTTTTCTTTCGCTTCTCTGTAGTAAGCAGCACCGAGTGACTGTTTGGATTTAAAGTTGTGCTTCTTCATGTAGCGCACTTCTTTCATTCTTGGCGCATTAAATACTTGGCCATTATCATCCACCCCAATATACCGAACGGTATGTAAAAACTCGGTGTCTTGTGGGTATAACTGATGAGCAAGCTCGATAGTATTGGCATCACCAAGGTAACGTTCACTGCGCAGCATGCTAGTGATCTTCGTGAGTTTGCCATCACCATTTAAATCTACGCCAACTCGCGATTCAGAAATCACTGGCGTTGATATTTCGTCAAGTCCCTTTACAGCCATTTCAACTAGGCTTAAGTTGGCAAGGTAAACGTCCTGATTATACGTTTCGCCTTTTTCTCTGAAGGCGTCAGCAAGGCGGATCATGACATCCCCCGTCGAGCCATTGGTTGGCCAGAAAGTACTAGGAAAAGGCTTATAATTGAATGCCACCCAGCCACTGCCGTCCTTTGCTATACCAAGCTCATCGAACGCTTTTTCTGGATATGCCAAGTTGTTAAGTGGAGTGATCTCACCTTTCCAGTCAGGGCTATTTTTTAGTTTTTCGATGAAAGGGCTGTAATTATCTTGGTTGACCCAGTTAGTAATATCTTGATCTGAGATACCTTTGATAAGCTCAGAACGATCTTTAAACAAATTTTTCCAGTGGTTTTTAAATCCAAGATCGGAAAACTCATAGGCGCCTTGTAAATTGGCATCACGCATCATGTTTGGTCGGTTTTTTTCATCATATGATTGATGGCAGGCATAGCAAGGGTTATTCACGCCATCCGTTTTGGTGTAACACTGAGGTGGGATCACTGATTCAGGGTTATAGACTTCATTGTGCTGCATAAATGCGGCCGCAGGAATATCATCACCCTGTTTATAAGGTGCTGTAGTTTGCGCCGACATAAGTGCGGTATTGGTTAGCCCTTGAGTCTGTTCATCATTACAACCAAACAAGGCTACGCTCGTCAATGCCACTAGAGTTAGGCTAACGTATTTCATTTTTATGACTCCAAAATTTTGCTAAAAAAAAGCAGCGCACCATTCAGTGCACTGCTACTTGCTTAATTATTTTGCTTTAGGGTCATAAAGCCAAAGCGTGTTGTTTTCTTGGAAGCCATCTTCACCAATAATGATGCGACCATCTTCCATAACGATTACGTTATCAGGCTGCGAAAGCTGATTGACGTCACAACGCTCAGCGCCAGTTAGTGACGAGCGGTAAGTTGCACCCATAACAACCGGCTCAATGCGAGTTAGGTTATAGTTGTTATCGATATGTGCACGGTATACACCGCCACAATCTTTAACACGCGCAGAAAGCTGCATGTCACCTTCGCCATCAATCATGGTGTTGTCGATATCAGAGATACCGATATACATATAGGCTTTATCTACCACTTCACCGGCAACAACATCTTGACCAGTTACCGCCTCAAGTACGCGGTTATGGTTGATGCTTAAGCCTTCAAGTTTACGCCATTCAGCCGTAGCGCCTTTTTGGCGTGCAGCCTGACGAGACTCTAGGAAGATAGCGCGGTTGTCCATCGCTTTACCTGCCGTTACTTTACCGCCACCGTTTGCAACTGTTGGATAAGTAGCAGCGCCTTCCGCCCACGCTTTTACATCAGCAACAGACAAATAGCTTGTTTGACCTTCAACATAGTCAGTCTCATTGATGCCGTCGTACTCAGCCACCCAAGTTTCAATCTGTGCATTACTGCCGCTACCCAGCTCAACCCAGCTAATGTCAAAGCCAGTTACAGCCGGATCGGTAAGGCCCGCATCTTGAGTTAGCTTTGCTGCGTATAGGGTACCTGCACTTAAGTCTTCTGGTTGATCTGCAACAAATTTAAATAGTACGCCACCGGTATCATCTTGTGATGAATAAACAGTACGACGGTCAGGCATTACAACCGAGTTTTCATGCTCATAACGACCGATTGTGAAGTGTTTTACAACATCAGGCGTTTCGGTTGTAGGATTTTTGATTTCCGCAATGTAACCGTAGCGATAAGGGTTAGGGAAATCAGGTGCCATTAACGCTTCCATTGTGTCATTGCCTGTTTCAGCAGGATTATTCCACTGTGGATCTTGTGTTGAATCAACTTCAGACCAGACAATCCATTCTTCCGAAGTCAGCGGTGTGCCCCAAGGTGATACTGAACCAAAGCAGTTGGCTGCTGTGCCTTTAACACCGTCGAAGTCTACCATCATGGCTTCTTCGATTGACCATTTACCCGTTGTCGCTTTACTCATTTTCAAACGACTGACACCACCTGGGTACGCTTCCCAGTTTGTGAATAGATAACCTGTGTTTGCATCGACTGGAATATAACCATTGAAATCAGGGTTATCATTTTTAATGATTTCTTCACCAGTTGAGATGCTGTAATGTACACCCAAACCACCCGCTAACCCTTTAGTGCCAAGGTTTGCGAATGTGTCACCTGTTTGGCCTAGAATTTGATATTGACCAATTGCAGAAATCACGGTTTGTTGTTCCATGGTCGAAGCTGGAACTGGCGCGCTTGGGATATTTGCAGGTAGGTTATTAAAGTTCACACCGGTTAGTACACCGACAGTACCTGTATTGAATGGCTTGCTATTGAACTTATCAGTAGCTGTGTTGGTGTCATTTGGGTGCTGAACGTTGAAGAACAAGTCCCCCCCTTCAGAAAGAAATAGACCAGTTACTTCAGCACCAGCTGGGACGGTTGCGATGCGAACAAGGCCTGGTACGCTGTAACTACCATCACGACCATTTTGGCCGTCTTGTCCATTTTGACCATCCTGTCCGTCAGTACCATTTTGTCCATTTGTGCCGTTTGAACCATTAGTACCATTCGATCCATTAGTGCCGTTTGCACCGTCTTGGCCAGCAGTGCCCTGCTCACCTTGAGGACCCGCAGGACCTTGTGCTCCATCGTCACCATCACAGGCTGTAAGTGCCATTGCAACCGCTGCTGCAATAAGAGAATATGCTACACGCTTCATGAGTTACTCCAGTTCCTAAGTATTATTTTTTGTAAAGCGTGCAACAGTGTGAAGTGTTCCTGTTACAGTTGACTGAATGATTTATTAACCATTTCCTACAGGAATAAGACACTTATACTCAACTCACATACAGCCTCCCTTCTGTTAGCAAGTTAAAATACCCATAAAAGGAACTTTAGTGTAAAGGGGGTTTACACTATTCTTTTCGAACGGTTTCGTGTCTCATATAGATAAGTTCATTGGTGTTAAAACCATATTGTTCTGACATGGTTTTAAACTTGTTCATTACGGTATCCGACACTTTAGGTGCTCTAGAAAGCAACCAAAGGTAATCACGATTGTAGCTGGTAACAAATGCATACTGGTAGTCTTCATCTAACTCGAATACCACATAACTGCCATAAAACGGACCAAAAAATGACACTTTCAGATGCGCTATTTCATCATTTGCAACAAACTTAGCTTTGCCAACCGCTTCTTTCCACTCTCCTTCCTCTGTTACATATCCCTTATTTACGACTTTAATTGAACCGTCGGGATTTTGGCTATAAGTTGCCGTGACGTTCTGCATTCCTCTTTCAAATGAATGGTCTAATCGCGCGATTTCATACCAAGTGCCTGTATATCGCTCAACATTAAAGTCTTTAACTGGTTTGATGCCCTCAGGCAGCCCTGTGCATGCTGAAACTGCGAGCACTAAAATCGCTGTGAAAAATAACTGTCGTACTTTCATATAAGTTCTCCATATTCCATCTTGATGTCATACGTAGTAACCAAGCACTAAGATTAACGATAGGTTCGATTTTTTACCTAGGGTCTGTTGATCTTTCAAGTTTGTTTTTGCAGCAGTTTGATTGCCATTTATACAAGGAAGAGCCTGTGTAGCATAGTTATTCTATGTGAGTCAGGCGATAACGCATTAGAAATGCCAATCAGGCGCTGCCCTTTGGGTTCCCCTGAGTGCGCTTTGTTCATTGTTGCTCAACTTTTGCTTAGATTACTAGGCGGCAAGTCGAGCGCCGCGACCAAAACCCACTCAGGGAAACAAAAATCAAACAGCAAAGGTCAACAGGCCCTAGTAAAAGCAAAATTTAATTCAAACCCTTACCATGCCAATTTCACTTTATTTATTTTAAACTTACGTGTAAATGAATAGATCGCAGCAAAGTATGATGAATACAGCACAGAGCAAAAAAATACTAACTCATGGTTTGGGTGTAGCAACGGGTAAGGTTGCGTTTTATATTGAACATCCGCCACGCATAGAACCTTATAATAATTTGATGCAAGTCAGTGCGTTAGCCAATAGGGAGATCGAACATATTAATGCGCATTGCGGCAATGGTTGGCGGAAAATCTTCAATGTTTTTGCCAAGTTTTTATTTGCTGCAAAGCTGCCAGATCACGATATTACTAACTATTCAACTTGGCAGTCATATCGAGATAGCGCGTTACTTCAAGCTTCAAGTCAAGAAGCCCTGCTCTTCTCAACGCCTGATTTTTCAGCAAAAACATACGATTGGCATATAATTGCAGGACGCACCTACGCGAAATCATTGCTTGAAGATCAGATTTTTACTAACAATCTAATTTGGCTAGATGATGAGTTCGCCGTTGACTATAACTTGCGCCTTATCATTTCACCATTTTTGGATTACCGCCAACTTAGTAATATAAAAATCAATAAGTTAGTGGATATAATAAGACAAAGTTAGATATTAGGCGGCAACTAAACAGCATGCCAATTCGTGCATAGATCAAACTTTTACTAAGTAAAATACTGATCTCCCTTCCGCATCATGGTCATTGAGATCAGAGTTTTACTAACTTTTTAGAAGTAAATGACCTGAGGTTTAGATAAAGCGCGGTGACGCCAGTGGCAGAGCAGCAATTGGCTTGGTATAGATCACTATTTTACTAACTTAATGTAAGCTACTTTGAAAGAGTAAGAATGGAAAGCCAAACCCGAATATGGTCTGGCTTATTTATCCGAAGCTCAGGTTATTTAGATAAAAACTACTGCTTATCTACCACAAAGCCCGCAAAGCCAAGGGCTTTAAAGAAAGGTTTGGCAATGCCAAAACCTGCGGTGTCTAGCAACTCTGCAAGGCGCATTTTATCCACGGGGTAAAACTCATGTTCTAAATTCACCCTCATACGCTGCTCGCCAACATCAGTCAGCCCAAGTTGTTTGCAAACAATTAATTGCGCTTCACGTTCAAAGCTTGTCGCAGGTTTTTCTAAGTCGGCAATAAAAAGACGCCCATTCGACTTTAGCTGCTCACTCATTTGTTTAAACAAGCTTGCTTTATCGCCGTTATCTTTTACAAAGTGCATCACCAGCAAGCACAGTACTGCATCCGCTTGGTAGGCCTGTGGTGAAATCGCGCCATGATGGATCTGCACACGCTCCTGTAGGCCCAACTTAGTAAAATGCTGATCTGCAATTGCCAACATATCAGCAGATACATCTTGCGCTATAAACCGCCAACTCGGGTTTAGCTGAGCAAGCTCTACAATTTCTTTGCCTGTCCCTGCACCCACAACCAAAATGGTTGCGCTATCTGGGTAAAGTGCTAAAAGTTGCGCCCCGGTAAGTTGGTGAATTAACGCATAACCTGGCACCAGTTTTGTGATCCTAGAGTCGTAGTTTTGGGCTTCTTCGCCCGTAAAAGTCGGCATCCAAATTTCCTTATGTTTGTGGTACTAAATTTAAAGATGAGTAGCCTCCCGGCTGTTTATTCACATGGATACGGGTGGCGATCCGCTCGCTCATCTGAGCAACATGCGAGATCACTCCAACCTTGCGGCCTTGTGATTGCAACGCGTCTAGTGCATCAATTGCGACACCTAGCGTCTCGGGGTCTAACGTACCAAACCCTTCATCAATGAATAATGAATGTATTTGCACTTTATTTGATGAAAGTGCAGCAAGTCCAAGTGCTAAAGATAAAGATACCAAGAAGGACTCTCCTCCAGATAAGGTGTTGACGCTACGTTGCTCGTCAGCCATATCTTTATCTATGACCGCAATTTCTAAAGATTGCTCAATGTTGGTAAGCAGATAACGTCTAGAAAGCGTATGCAATTGCTGGTTAGCATACTGCAATAAGATTTTTAGCGTTTGCGTTTGCGCCCAATTACGCAACTTTTTGCCTGTTGCGTCGCCTAATAACTTATCTAGCAAATGCCACTGCTCGTAGTCTTGTTGCAACTGAGCGAGATTTGCGGCTTGCAAAGAGAATTGTTGTTTATTCTGAGCATCAACCTCTAATGCACTTTGCACTTGTAGTAACTGATTTTGAGTTTGTTCAAGTGCTTGCGTCGTCTCGGCATGACTTTGCTTAACTTGTTCACTATCAACCCCATCAGGGTACTTACTTTCAAGTTGGCTGAGTTCTTCACGCTGATGACTAAGCTGCAGCTTAGTGTTTTGAAAGGCTTGCTGAACTTGCGCACACTTTTCTAAATTCGCTCGAGCTTCATCCAAAGAAACCTCAAGTAACGCTAATACTTTTACTTTGTCTAGCTGCCCTTGCTGGTCGAGCAACCATTGTTCAAAACGCGCATCAAGTTGCTGCAACCGGGATGTTTGCTCGGCAATTTGCTTTTCTAGTTGCGTCAGACTGTGTTGGGTCTTTTCACGCTGTGCTTCGGTTTGGCTCAGCGCTAGCTGGGTTTGTGTGATCTGCTCTCGGCTTTGCTGTTCTTGCAGCTTAAGCTCTGCAATCCAATCATCCAATCTGGTGTGCTGCTGTGGTAAGTATTCAGCACGTTCGCGATTGAGGCGTTCAATATTCTGCTGATGTTGTAAAAGCGTATGTTCTAATTCTTCAAGTCGCTGCGCTTCATCTTGTTTTTGTTGACTGACAAGATGTAATTGATGCTCAAGCTGAACTTTTTCCGCCGTTAACGCATCGGTGCGCTCGGTGGTTTTTAACCAAGTTTGCACCCCCGTTTTAAGTTGCCTAATGGCAGCTTGAGGAGATGAATCAAAGTCTTGCCACCACGACTTATCGGAAATTAACGCTTCAAGCCGATTGCGTAAGGCAGCCACTGTTTGTGATAGCTGATCATATTCGGTTCGCAAAAAGGCAATATGATTACCTAAATCATGGTGCTGCTGCTGAAGTGCCTGCCCTTTATGTTTAGCCTGCTCGAGGTGTTGTTGTGCCTGCTGAACCAATTGCCACTGGCGGTCGATATTATTGCGTAACTTGGATAGTTCATTTAGCCGTGACTGAATACTCACAAGTTGCAATTCAGCTTGCTCAGCGCTGCCAACTTTATACTCATCACTCAACGCATCTAGTCGAGCGCGATTCTCATTTATTTGCTTAGTGCAGTGAGCAATTTCCTGAGTGACTGACTGCCATAGCGCATTTTCACGCTCTTTTTCACCGACTTGTTGATTATAACGCTGCAACACTTGCTCACGAGCTTGCTCAGCAGCTTGATACTGAGACCGAAAATCCGATAGTAACTGCTCCCAATGGGCATCGATGTGCTCTACACCATAAGGATGTTCTTTTGAGCCACATACCATGCATTCTTGCCCTGCTCGCAATTGAGCGCGTAAATCGCTGATCCGCTCACTTGCGCGTAACTGCACTTGCTCCAAGTTATCACGAGTTAGGGCTAGGCGCTGCTTAGACAACTCATCTTGCTGCTTGGTATCTCGGATCAGTATCTCAAGCCTTTCCAAGCCAATATGATGTTGAGTTTGTTGCGATCGTAGCTGATGCAGCAAGGCATCTCCTTCTTCGATACTACGATAAGCCTGCACGCATAGAGACCAATTCTGCAATGCCAGATTTAGGTCTTGTTGAGTCAAAGGTGCGAGTGCTTCTTTTAATGCGGAAAGCGCGCTGGCTTCGGTGTCGTAAACCTTTTGTAGGTGCTGTACCTCAGCCTCATGTTTGCTCAATTGTGTACCTAGCGCTTGCTGTTCGTTCGGTAATTTTTGCAACTGGACTTCATAATCATTACGTTGTTGTTGGTACTTTTGCAGATCATCGAATTGAGGTTGAACCACGTTCCATTGCCCGGCAATATTGCTAACTGAGTGCAAATTCGCTTGCTCATGCTCTAACTGCTGTAATTCAGTATCGATTTCGCCTTGTTGCACTTGATACTTCTGCATTGCAGCCTCATGTTGCGCAATAAGATTGGCGTGTTTATCTAGATAGGGCTTAGTTTCTAGTTCTTGCGCTTTATGTAGGCTCAGCTTTTCATCCAATATACGAATGCTGTTAAAGCTTGGTTCTAACTTTACAAAATTGGCTTGCTGCGTAATAAGCTGCTGTTCCAGTTGCTGCTGTTTTGCTTTGAGCGTTGTAATGGCGGATGCAAAATCTTGTTGCTGCAGTGCTAGCCGCTCTTGAGATAGCTGCGCAACGCGTTTATCCGCCAGCTCATGCTGCTCACGGTTATCACGCATCTCATTGGCTTTTAAGACTTGCTGCGCATATTCCTGCTGTGGCTTTCCCTCTTCTATTTGCTGCTCAAGCGTTTGTAGCGAGTGTTCCACCTCAGCTATTTTTTGCTTTCTTAGCTCGACATCCGCGAGCCATTGCAGCTGAGCTTGCAGCTTTGTACTTGTTTCTTGTTGTCGATTTCTTGTATCAAGCAATCCCAACTTCTGTGCTTCAAGTTCGGCATGCTGCTCTGGTGACAAGAGCACAATTTGACCTAGCCTATCTTGCTGAGATTGCAGCTCAGTTTTCTTTTGCTTGTGCGCTTCAAAAACCGCTTTACCGATATTGCTGAACTTTTCGGTACCCGTAAGACATTCTAGTAACTGAGCCCGTTCATCTCCCCCTGCCTTCAAAAACGCGGAGAATTCATGCTGAGCAAGCAACACAGCTCGAGTAAACTGTTCAAAGTTAAGCCCGACTAGCTGTTCGATTTTTTGTTCTGTTTCTTTTTTCTTCTCACAGACTAGGGTCATATCTGGTAGGCTAAACAACTCAATAGTGGCAGTTTTTAAATTACCTTTAGGGCTTTTTCTAGCGCGCTCTACCGACCAAATAGCTTGATAACGTTTGCTATCTTGAGCAATAAAAACCACGCTAGCAGATGCCGCAACACAGCCCCGACGCAATAGGTTTCGCGGGTCGTTTAACTTAATGTTATCGCCATTAAAGGCAACTTTCTCTTTGTCGTCCGATTTTAACCGTGCGGTTTTGCCATAAAATGCAAGGCAAACCGCATCCAGTAAAGTGCTTTTTCCCGCCCCTGTATCACCGGTAATGGCATAAAGACCGGTGTCTTTGAGTGGTGCCGCAGTAAAGTCGACTTCTGCACTTTCTATAGAGGCAAGGTTGGTGATTAATATTTTTTCAAGTTTCATCGTCCTACTCCTCCATGCTCGCGATCACTTCTGCTAACTTTTCATGTAATGTCGCGGGTGCTTTTTCCTGCTCAGGTTCAATTTCGCGATAGGCAATATCCAACAAGGTATTGGGCGATAACGATTCAACTTTGCCCAAATCTTCAAACAACCACTCACTGGCGGCTGCGCCTTTAGACACCCGCTCAATACCACAAAACTTAATATCCTTCCCTTTTAGCGCTTCATCAATCTCGGCTCGAAAGCGGCTATTGGTTTCAGCTGCAGATAATTTTAAGCGAACATAGGGAGCGCTATCGAACTTGCTAAAATCCTGCGCCGCGATAGCTTCGCATAATTCAGCCAAGCGCTTTGCACCATCTTCAGGGATATATAACACATCTTTAAAACGGGGAACGTAAAGGGGGTTTACATCGACCAGACCTTGCTCATTAAATTCAGCGAGCAATACTTGATGCTTATAATTGCGTTCGGAAAATGACATTGGCAAAGGTGTGCCGCAGTATCTGATAGCACTTTGCTTAGCGACGGTTTGCGCTTTATGTAAATGGCCTAGCGCAACATAGTCAAACTGCTCGCCAAACACGCCGGCAGACACCGCATCAAAGCCGCCAATGTTGAGGTTACGCTCAGAATCTTCAGAAATCGTTCCACCCTTGGCGTGCAGATGCCCCATTAGCACAATAGGACCTTTCACTTCTTCTATCGTGCTTAGCGCTTGCTGATAAGCTAATTGTACCCCGGTTTGATAGTCAAACTCGTCATCTAGCGGTTTTGGTAAATCAGCACTGCGCAAAAATGGCATTGCCACAACATGCATATGCTGCGCGGCGATGGGTAAATCGATAACAACTTGTTCAGGCGCTTGCTTGTTAAAGCGTCCAATAACATGGGTGTTGAATAAGGTTAAGAGTGGTTTTGCGGTTTCAATGCGATTAGCGGAATCGTGGTTGCCTGCAATCAGAATAATGTGCAGCTGAGGACACAGTTGAGATGCTTTTTGGATAAAGGTATACAGTTGCTTTTCAGCACTCGCGGGCGGTGTTGCGGTATGAAAAATATCACCGCTGATCAACAGTACATCAATTTGCTGTTCAACCAGCGCATCGCATAGCCAGTCTAAAAACAGCTGATGCTCTTCACTGCGATCATGCTCGTAAAACGATTGCCCTAAGTGCCAGTCAGACGTGTGTAAAACCTTCATTTAGCGTTCCTTTTCCTATAGAAACGCTAATATAGCATCGTCGAGCAATATTCGTCTTGTGAATATTGACGCTTTAACAGCTTAGTGAGTCAACTGCCACCAAGCAAAAATGATTATAGGTAATGCCAGTAAAAAGAATTTAGCAGGTAACTTGAAAACACGACTATGCTTATCTTGCACGCGTTTAATCGCCGATTTCTCGTTACAGGCAGCTACTTTATCAACATAAAAATAGCCGTCATCTAAATAATCTTTACAGTTTTGTTCGTCTGCAGGAATTGCAACAAACTTCTCTTGTTTTTTTAGTATGTAGAAATCCATACTGCCCACCACATTTGATTCGCTAAACGGGTATTTAGTACAGAGCAAAACTAACGCCAGTTTTACCCATAGATTGTAAAGTGCGCGATTTTAAAGACAAACTTGGGTCAATATCAACAACTAATTTTGTTTTCTTTATTTATTTATAAAATGTAGACAATAACCCAGCAAAATACCTTTTTGGCATACAAATTAATTTTTTTGAGCATTGTATTTTTTCTATCAAAAACAACAGATTAAAAAACACTCAAAACAGCGTAATTTCAGTCGTGCCTAAATCTTGTTACTTTATCTCAAAACTTTGATTTATGTGTTTTTATTTGTCAGTTTATTGACACGTAGAAGGTTTTATTTGTCTTCCTTTGTCACCATGCAAATCCCCTCTACTCACTCCGAGCAAAAACTGAAATAAAAATGTTTATTGGTCAATGCTTTGGCACGATAAAATGGGAAATAACAATGAAAAAATCAACACCAGCCATGCCTTTATTGGTTGCACTAGCGCTATCCGGTGTCGCACACGCCAGCGCCATTTCGCAAACCAAAGGGCATTTTGAAGATAAGTTTCGCCAATTAGATGAGACTTTACCGACCCCAAATATCTACCGCAGCGCAGCCGGTGAGCCCGGAGAGCGTTATTGGCAACAAAAGGTGGATTATGATATTGATGTAAACTTGGACGAGAAAGCCAAAAGGTTAACCGCTACGCAGACCATACATTACAAAAATAACTCTCCTCACACCCTCAAATATTTATGGCTACAATTAGACCAAAATATCTTCAAAAATGATTCAATTGCTGAACGCACTGCAACTTTTGGGAACGAATTACAGAGTAATCCGGTTACAAAACATGCAAAAATTTCACTAAATCAACTCAGACGCCAGCAGTTTATGGATGACACTGAGCTTGGTTTTATCATCAATAATGTCAAGGACGGTCGCGGTAAACCGCTCAAGGTCACGATTGTTGATACCATGATGCGTGTTGACCTAAACGAACCACTCAAATCAGGTAAAGATCTACAATTTAGTATGGACTTCGCCTTTAATATTGTTGAAGAAGATGCCGTTGGCGCACGTTCGGGTTATGAGCACTTTGAAAAAGACGGTAATGACATCTTTTTGCTCGCGCAATGGTTCCCTCGCCTAACGGCGTATACAGATTATGAAGCTTGGACCAACAAGGCGTTTCTTGGCAGTGGTGAATTCACGCTCGAGTTTGGTGACTACGACGTTGAAATCACGGTGCCGGCCGATCATATCGTTTCTGCAACCGGTGAGTTAGATAACCCAAAGCAAGTTCTGAGCAAAACCCAGCGTGACAGACTAGCGCAAGCAAAAACAGCAAAACGCCCGGTATTCGTCGTTACTGAAGAAGAAGCGCTAGAGAACGAAAAAGCGGGTACAGACGACACCAAAACGTGGCGCTTTAAGGCCAAGAATGTGCGAGATTTTGCTTGGGCTTCATCACGTAAATTTATGTGGGATGCTAAAGGCTATCAGCAAGGTGGTGACGAGCAGCCTCTCGTGATGGCCATGTCATTTTTCCCCAAAGAGGGGGGTGACTTGTGGAAAAAGTACTCCACCGAAGCCGTTATTCATACCATGGAAGTCTATTCACGCTTCTCGTTTGATTACCCCTATCCAACCGCGCAATCAGTAAATGGTCCTGTCGGTGGGATGGAATATCCGATGATCACTTTCAATGGTCCGCGTACGAAATTGCAAGATGATGGCTCTCGCACCTATTCACTGGCCGAGAAACGTTTTTTAATCGGCGTTGTCATTCACGAAGTAGGGCACATCTACTTCCCTATGATAGTCAACTCAGACGAGCGCCAATGGACATGGATGGATGAGGGCCTCAATAGCTTTTTAGATGGCGTTGCTGGCCGCGAATGGGATCCCACCATTCCTTGGGGCGTTGAGCCAAGAGATGTTGCTGCCTACATGAAATCTGAAGATCAGTCTCCAATCATGACGCAATCAGACAGCGTATTGCACTTAGGCCCAAATGCCTACACGAAACCTGCTGCAGCGCTTAATATTCTGCGCGAGGTGATTTTAGGCCGTGAGCTATTCGATTTTGCATTTAAAGAATATGCCCTACGCTGGAAATATAAACGCCCAACGCCAGCAGATTTCTTTAGAACGATGGAGGAAGCTTCTGGGGTCGATTTAGATTGGTTCTGGCGTGGCTGGTTTTACAGCACAGATCATGTCGATATCTCATTAGATAAAATCTATCAATTGCGGTTGGACACCAAAAACCCAGACATCGATTTTGGCCGCCTACGAGAGTTTGAAAAGAACAAACCAATGTCGTTATTCGTCAAACGCAATCAAGAACAAGGGCGCGCACTTTGGATTGATAAAAACCAAGACATAACAGACTTTTACGATAGTAATGACCAGTTTACGGTAACCAATGAAGAACGAAATGAGTATCGTGAGTTTTTATCTGAGCTTAAACCTTGGGAAAAACGTACTCTTGAGCGCGCGGTAAAAGAAGACAAAAACTATTACGTACTTAAGTTTAGTAATGTCGGTGGACTCGTGATGCCAATCTTACTTGAGCTCACGTACCAAGATGGTAGCAAAGAAGAGCGGACTATCCCTGCCGAGATTTGGCGTCGCAATGCCCGTAACGTCAGCAAGCTAATTATTACAGATAAAGATAAACCGCTTGCGTCCGTGACCGTTGACCCCCGGTGGGAAACTGCTGACGTTGATATTGAGAATAACCATTACCCAAGACGCATTATAGAATCTCGCCTAGAGCTCTATAAAAAGAAAGAACGTGAAGGTAAAGTGTATCGCGATATCATGCAAGACGTTAAAGCCGAGCTAAAACCACTTGAAGAGAAAAAGGATAACTAATGAAAACCTGGCGCTTAGCCTGTTTATTTGTGCTGATTTCACCGCTTTGTCAAGCGCACCAATTAAAAGCAGCGGTCACCACGGTGTTATTTAACGAACGCAGTGGTAATATCGAAATCATGCACAGATTCTATCTCCATGATACTGAGCATGCGGTAGAGAGCCTATTTAGTCACAATGCCGATATATTTAACAATGTTGCTGATAGAGTAAGCTTTGCGAATTATGTCAGTAAGCGCGTTGAATTAAAAACAGGCGCAGGTAAAGTGCTGCCCTTAAATTTGGTTGGTGCGGAAATTGATGGCCAATTTTTTTGGGTATATCAAGAAACACCGCTGTTCTCACCAATAAATGAACTTAAAATGCGCCATAATGCACTCAGAGATGTGTGGTCAGAACAAGTCAATTTAGTAAACTTTGAAGGCAAAGGAAAAGTCAGGTCGTTGCACTTTGATGGTAATGATGATTGGCTAAGCGTCACGTTTTAGGTTATCTAACTCGCTAAAGTTAAAAGGCACTCCGGTGCCTTTTTTACTTTATCAACTCAAGTTCTGCGCTAAAGTTAAAGAATACTTTTTAATGCACGATGAGGAAAAGGAATGATAGCCTCAATAAAGCTGGTGTTGACCTGCATATTACTGACGTCATTTAGCGTCTGTGCAAACGATTTAGTGCGCTATAACATCTCTAAAGAATTTGCAGATCCAAAACAAGACTACTACATCGCGTTATTAAGGCTGGCTCTAAATAAGAGCCGCGATAAATATGGCGCTTACCAACTCAGTGAAAACTCTTTCGATCATACCCCTCAAGGACGCACCTTAGAAATTTTGGAGCAAGGGAAGCTTTTAGATGTTCACTGGAGTATGACATCCATCAAAAGAGAAAAGAGTTTAGCGACGGTATATGTGCCGCTACTAAAAGGAATGATGGGCGCGCGTTTATTTCTCATCCACAAAGATACCGAAGAAAGACTCTCTTTGCTTCACTCTCCCGCCCAATTAATGAGTTTCACGCTTGGTAGTGGTATCGACTGGCCCGATACTTCAATCTACGAAAAAAATGGCTTTGTTGTAGTCACTAGCATGGCTTCTTTGCTACCAAAGATGTTAGAAGAAAAACGCTTTGAGCTCTTCCCTCGCGCACTTCACGAACCATGGACAGAGTTACAAAGCATGGATAGCACAGTAGTAGAGTCTAGGTTCGCGTTTTGTTATCCCACTGCTATGTACTTTTTCGTCAATAAAAATAATAGTCGACTCAAAGAACGCCTTAGCTATGGCCTCAACAAAGCAATAGAAGACGGCTCGTTTGATAGACTATTTTTCAATCATCCAATTACTCGTGAAGCCATTGCAAAAGCCAAATTTGGGGATAGGAAAGCTTTAAAACTTCAAAACCCAAACTTGAGTGGTCACACAAGGGATACCCTGTTTAACGCCAAATATACTTGGCAACCTATCCACCAGTGCATATCGCCCAACTAGGCCCAGTCCAGCGTGATAAGCTACTGACACTTGAATTATCGGCTTTGGTTAATTAATTTGGGATTGGTATGTGTAAGTAAGGGATCTACTAGTTTTTTGTAGATTTATCAGCCTAATCAGTAATTCGTTTTATACGATAACATCGCACACCAGCGCTTAGTGCCTAAGCCCTGTTTATCTTTCAAGTTTGTTTTTGCAGCAACGGTCAACAGGCCCTAGAACTTTCAGCTAGAATGAATTCACCACCAACAAATAACACAAATAAAGAAGGCCATTACCTTGATCAATATTCCACCCAATATCCCACGCTCAAACAGCCCGATTGGTCGAAAGCTTGGTAGCTTGATGCTTAAGATGATGGGATGGAAGATAGCTGGCACCTTCCCAAGTGAAGAAAAGTTTGTAGCAGCCGTCGCGCCGCATACGTCAAACTGGGACTTTTTTATTGGCATTGCTGTCAAGCTTGCACTTGATGTTGAAATTCGCTTTTTAGGCAAGCACACCATTTTTACCCCACCATTTGGCTGGTTATTACGCAAATGGGGTGGAATTCCGGTTAGGCGAGATACACCGCATGGTATGGTCACGCAGGTTCGCGATATTTTTAATGCCAGCGACAAATTGATTTTGGGCTTAGCTCCAGAAGGAACTCGTAAATACACTCCAGAATGGAAAAAAGGCTTCATCTACATTGCGCAATCCGCCGAAGTCCCCATTGTGCCTATGGCAATAGACTACCGCAGTAAAACTTTTGTTATTATGCCTGCGATCGACAATACAACAGAGCTCACGCAAGATCAGTTACTTAATCAAGTCAAACTACAATTTTCAAAACAAATGGCAAAATACCCTGCACACGCATCAGGACTATGAATAAAAATATCGATGAAGATCAAAAAGATTAAATTGAAATACCATTATTTCAGACAAAAAATAATAAAACTATCAGCTATTTCAAAAAATAAAGCTAATCCAATCAAACACTTTGAAACAGCACACTTTGATTACATTAGCTTGACAATTACAAGCCATAACACACTTAACACGCTCACATTGTAAAGATTTGTTAATGACATTTATACATATATATCATGAAGATATTTAATTTTAACCATCAACAATGAAAACATTCAGTAAATTAAAAGTTGATAAGAAGACCGCATCATGAATAGTATTTCACTACTTATTAACGTCATCGTGGTGAATTATGCGAGTGCTCATTGTTGCATTACTTATTGGTTTTATTGGAATTGCCTTTTGGAAAATGATGCCAGAAGCTCAACCTTCACAGGTAAATTTAATTCAAGCTTCACACAACTTAGAAACTGATAACCAGGCAACTCCAAAGCATGAGACGCTTGAATCGAGCCCTGAGCAGGTCACCCCTACAGCGACGCCAATACAAAAGGGCAACGACTTTTACGCTGTGAATAAGGTATCAAATAAAGCAAAAGCAGTGCTTTCAGCCGCAAAGGTTTTACCACAAGATTTAAGCAACGAAGCGTATATTGAGTTTGACTTACCTACACTAAGAGAATTAGAAGGCGGTGATAACTTTGAATTGTTAATTCCGCAAACACAAGAGTCATTTGTAGCAGAAGTGACAGGCATATCTTTAGCGGAAAACGGCGATAAAAGTGTTTTTGGTAAGGTAACCGGTGCTGATGGTCGTTTCCATACCACCGTTTTAACCGTAGGCAAAGACGCCGTATATGGTCAACTTACCGCCCCAAGTGGCAACTATGTATTTGAATCAAAAGATCAATTTGGCTGGATTGCTGCCAAGCGAGACTTATACCGCTCCCACAAAGAAGAAGAACTACATCCGCATGATAGCCATGACGAAACAGACCATAACTCAGTTTCTGTGAAGAAAGATATTTTTCAACCCAAAAGTAACGTTAACTAAAAAGAAAGGAAAAACAATGAAAACAACAGTAAAGGCAGCATCGCTGGCAACGGCACTCGCTCTATCTGCAAGCGCATCAGCAGTAACCGTCGATATCGGCATTCTTTATACCGATCAATCTGCGGCTGCTACGTCAAACATTAATACTAAAATCAATCAGCTGATTGCGTTTACAAACCAAGTTTACAGCCAAAATGGCATCGATCTGCAACTACGTCTTGCAGGTACACAAAACTTAGGTAACTACAACATCACACCAACGAGTGCTTGGTTAGATTCTGTGACTAACAGTAGCTATGTAGCTAACCTTCGTAATACTTGGCGTGCAGATATGGTTGCGGTACTTGGTACAGGTGAGCGCAATGGTAACTACATCACATGTGGTCTAGCTTGGGTAGGTCAAGGTAGCAATGGCAACCTATATTCAAGCATGAGCAACCGTATGTTCAGCATTACAGGTATCGATTGTGGTGCAACAACCTTTGTACATGAGCTTGGTCACAACCAAGGTCTAGCGCATTCACGCAAACAAGGTGACACCAGCGGTGGTGTATACGTTGATGGCATGGGCCACGGTGTACAAGACAACTTCGCTAGTATCATGGCTTATCCACATGTATTTGGTAATGCAACACAATACGACTACTTTGCTAACCCGAACTGGTCTCTTGGCGGCGTGCCTTATGGTGTAGTTGGTCAATCATATGCTTGGAAAACGGTAGATGCGACTAAAACGAGTATCGCAAACTTCAAGTAATCGCAATGTAGTTAATTAAGCACTACTGCAATAAGTTAAAGTTTCAAACTAAAACACACCCAAACCCGCGCTCTTAGCGGGTTTTTTTGTGCTTTGTATGCTTATTTTTCCAGCCATTGATTGATTTCTTGATACATAAAGTCGCGGATTAGAGGTTGCGCTTCTTTGTTGGGGTGTAAGTTATCGCTTTGCATTAATTCCGGTTTGGCCGCCACTTCTAGCATAAAGTAGGGCATTAGGTAGCTACCGGTTTGCTCTGTCACTTGTTGGTAGCTCTCGGTAAACATACTGGTATAGCGAGGACCTAAATTAGGGGGGATTTGGATTTCCATTACGGCAACGTTGGCGCCTGCTTGTTGGCTAGATTGCACCAGCAGTGTGAGATTTGCCTTTAACCTTTTTACAGGAAATCCGCGTAGGCCATCATTACCACCCAATTCGATTAATACATGAGTAGGCGAAATCGTTTTCAATTGCTGATTTATTTTTGCCACAGCATTACCTGTTGTTTGACCGCTAACGCTAACATTGATAATTTCGATCGGATTTTGTTCTGTTTCGTATTTATTTTGTAACAATTTAACCCAACCATCATCTTGTTTCAGGCCATAAGCGGCGCTTAAGCTATCACCAACTATCATGAGTTTTTGCTTGGCATTTGCGCTTAACGGCGTCATTACAATAACAAGTATGAACAACAACTTTAGGAAATAGTACTTCATGTCAGTGCTTTCTCAGTTAAATATGATCCAAGTAAAAGGCCTTACTAAACAGGTCTCTACCGTCGAAGGTAATCTCACTATCCTTAGTGATATCGATTTCACTGTCAAGTCAGGTGAGTCCGTGGCAATCGTTGGCGCTTCTGGCTCTGGTAAGTCAACCTTACTTAGTTTGCTTGCCGGCTTAGATATCGCATCCAAAGGAGAAGTTCATTTAGATGGCGAATCATTACAAAAAATGGATGAAGAAGCTCGAGCTCAACTGCGAGCAGAAAAAGTCGGCTTCGTATTTCAGTCATTTATGCTAGTGCAAAGCCTAACGGCGCTTGAAAATGTGATGCTTCCTGCTGAATTAGCTGGGGACAAAGGTGCAAAAAATCAAGCGACAGAGTTATTAGAAAAGGTCGGCTTGTCCCATCGTCTAACGCACTATCCTTCACAACTTTCGGGTGGCGAACAGCAACGAGTAGCCATCGCCAGAGCCTTTGTTGGCAAGCCCAAGATCTTATTCGCCGACGAGCCATCGGCCAATTTAGACAGTAAAAACGGCCATCTTATCGAGCGTTTACTGTTTGACCTAAACAAAGAGAATGGCACCACTTTGGTGCTTGTTACCCATGATGAGCAACTCGCTCAACAGTGTGATCGCATTATTCATATTGAAGCTGGAAAACTAGAAGTAATAAAACAAGGAGCGGCCGTCAATGTGGTTTAAGTTAGCACTTACTTTATTCTCTAGGGAATTTAGACGAGGCGAGCTCACCATCATCCTAGCTGCAATTGCGCTTGCAGTATTGACTGTGTTTAGCTTGTCTTCCATTACCGAGCGGATCCGTTTGAATCTAGAACAAAAATCCGCAGACTTTATCGCTGCTGACAGGCGGCTTTCGAGCAACCATGATTTCGACGACCGAGTACTGACCACAGCACGAGAGTTTGGCTTAAATACCGCCAAGCAAGTGTATTTTGACTCGATGTTATTTGCCAACGATGAGTTAATACTTGGCGCGCTAAAAGCGGTGACAGATACATATCCACTTAGAGGTAAACTTACTTTAAGAGATAGCCTTAATGGCGAGAATTACCAAGTTCAAGCCGCTCCGAAAAAGGGCAATGTATGGCTCAGCGAAGGCTTGTTTTATTCCCTTGGCCTTAAAATTGGCGATGTGGTAGAAATAGGGGCAGGGCAGTTTACCGTGAGTAAGGTGCTTATTAGCGAGCCTGATGCCCCTTTCTTCTCGCTGGCGGGGAACAAACGCGTCCTTATTAATCATGATGATATTGCGGTGACTAAAGCCATTCAACCCGGGAGCCGAGTATTCTACCGACTATTATTTTCGGGCTCAGAGCAGCAGCTGGGAGAGTACTACACTTGGCTCAAGCCACAACTCAAAAGCAACCAATCTTGGCAGGGAATAAAAGATAGGCAATCACCTTTAGGTGAAAACTTAGCTCGCTCAGAGAGCTTTTTGCTCCTTGCTGGACTATTTGGGATCATGCTCGCTGCCGTAGCGATGGCGGTTTCTGCAAAGCGCTACTGTGAGCGCCAATATGATCCCGTCGCCATGATGAAAACGCTCGGAGGTAGTCGCAAAACCATCCGCCGTATTTATCTTTTACACCTTTCTTTAGTGACCTTTTTTTCCGTTGTAGTCGGTCTTGCTATCGGTTACGGGCTGCAAAGTGTTGGGGCCGCTTACCTGATTAACTTTATGGATACGGCCCTGCCTGAAGCAGGGTTTAGGCCTTGGCTGTTGAGCATTGCCGTGGGTGTGGTATGCGCAATGATGTTTTCATTAAAACCACTATTAGATTTATTTGATATCCCGCCGCTGCGCGTCCTAAGACGCAACCTTGGAGACACCATCGCGATTAGTCGAATTCATATGGCGCTTTCAGTATTAACAATTTTCGGGTTAATGTGGCTATTTAGTCGCGATATTAAGATCACCGCGATTTTATTCGGCGCAACCTTGCTACTCATGGCCGTGCTATACGTGATCTCACGACTATTATTTTCAGCGGGCAGAAAACTAGGGTTGAGTCCGGGCTCAAGTTGGTCTCTTGCCATTGCCACACTGCAAAAACGTGCCAATGCAAATGCGGTACAGCTTATTAGCTTTGCTCTTGCTATCAAATTAATGTTGTTTTTAGTGGTGCTGAAAAATGACATGATCTCAGATTGGCAGATGCAAGTGCCTGAAGACGCACCCAATGCATTTTTTATCAATATAATGGAACAAGAAATTCAGCCAATGCAAAGCAAACTTGATGAAAGTGGCATCAAGCATGAACATTTTTATCCCGTCTTTTTGGGTCGTGTAAATGCGCTAAATGGCGAAGAGTTTGCACGCAGGGTCTCACTGCAAGAGGGTGAAGAAAAAGACGAAGATGCACGTGATGGGGTAGGGCGCGAGCTCAATCTTACTTGGTTAGATGAATTGCCAGCGGGTAATGAAGTAGTCGATGGCGAGTGGTTTGATGACTCTGATGCGCTTCAAGTTTCCGTCGCTCAAGGGCTTGCCGAGCGGGTAGGGATAAAAGTGGGGGACACGCTTAGCTTCCTAATCAATAGTCAAACAATTGAAGCCAAAGTGACGAGTTTACGTAGTGTCAATTGGGGCTCGCTGAAACCTAACTTTGTGATGATATTCAACGATAAAATCGCCGGCCAATTCCCTGTGACTTACTTTACTGCCGCCAAGCTTGAAATAGCAGACACTAAGGTTATTAGTCAGTTTTTGAAAGCATATCCAACAATTAGTATGATCGACATTCAGAGCCAGCTCAAACAGGCACAATCGATGATTTCTCAAGTCTCACTGGCGATTAGCTTTGTACTTAGTATCGTGCTTATCAGCGGTTCTTTGGTGCTCATTTCTCAGGTTCAGGCAAGCCTTGCCGAACGTATGCAGGAAATCGTTATCTTGCGCACACTCGGTGCCAAAGGTCGTTTGATAAAACTCGCCACGCTTTATGAATTTTTATTACTTGGCGGATTAGCAGGACTGGTAGCTGCCGTGGTCAGTGACATTGCACTGTTGGTGATCCAAGTTCAAACATTCGATGTGGATGGCCGTTTGCACCCCTATATTTGGCTATTAGGGCCTGCAACTGGCGCAACATTCGTCGCTGTGATTGGTTACTTTATGGTGGCGAACACCATGAAACAAAACACGCAAGGGCTACTACGCAAACTCGCATAAAACTTCGAAAAGACTAAAAAGTGGCTCACCGTTACCATCAGTGAGCCACTCATCTCGCAAAAGCAAAACTCCATCGTCTTGATCTTTACAAACTTCAATTACGTACCTACCTTTAAGTAGGGCTACGCAGTACACATGCGAAACCAAAGGATATTAAAAATGGATAGGATACCGGTTAAAGGCATTATTTTTGACCTAGATGGCACACTAGTGACATCTGAACTCGACTTCTCACTTATTCGGGCGCAAATTGGCTGTCCGGTAGGGCAAGACTTACTCAGTTTTATCAGTACATTGCCTTCACCTTACATGCGCGAAGAGGCTATGAACATCGTCCACCAACATGAATTATGTGACGCACAGCACTGTGAAGTTATTCCTGGGGTTAAGGAGTCTGTTGCGCACCTTTCGAGAATGGGGGTCCCGCTTGCCGTTGTGACCAGAAACTTTGCAAAAGCGGCGCGATTGAAGCTTAAAACAGCGGGATTGCCAATTCCATTGATTTTAACGAGGGACGATGCGCCAGCCAAGCCAGACCCAGCCGCGCTGCTGCAAGTTGCTCAGACCTGGCAAGTGCCACCTTATCAATGTGTTTATGTTGGCGATTACCTCTACGATATAGAGGCGGCACATAACGCCAACATGCCGTCATGCTTGTTTGCCCCTAATGACAAACCTCACTACGCAGAGCAAGCAGATGTTGTCATTAGTCACTTTGCGGAGTTAGTGGATGCGCTGTACACGCTAGACATAAGAAGACACCGCTACTTAGCCTAGCGCAATAACATTGAAGCTATCAGTTATGTGTTATTTGGTAGTTTGCCCTTTTTCCCTCAGTCGACTCAAACGACCCTTTATCACCCACGGCAATAGCATCAACATCGCTTTGTACCACTGTAAAATTACTATGTGCTTTACCGTGCTTAAAACGACCATCGTGCATCAATACAACCTTGCCTTGTTGCCCAGAAAAGCACCCGATTACTGCTTCAAAGCCATTAAACTCAACATCTCCTTCTTCGGCATAGTGAAGCTGATAATAAACTTCGCTACTGCCTTCAATTTCGCCTTCGTAACTGAGGCTCACCACGGCTTTGGAGAGTTTGGCACCATCATCAAATTGTTTTTCTGTGGTTTCTTGCCAATTGATAATTTCGTACACACCTGTTAGTTGCATCGCATTTCCCTTAATTTTATAGTAAAAGAGTTTGATCTTGCTCTGCAGTTTCATGCAGCTTGTTTTAAATCTAGCACGCAATTTAAAATTGGTATTGTAAAAACGCGACAACAAACAATGAGCTCTATCCATAACAAGGCAGCGATGAAATCTAACCTTAGTCCAGTCACCGGTGTACTCCACCAACAACAAAGCGCTCCAAACTACCAGCTTAGACGGTATTTCCCATGCACAGAGTTAAAAGGTCTTGTCGAGCAATTTTGGTTTGTCGACTGGTGTTTGCCGGATAATAAAACCCATACACAACGAAACTTACCAGATCCCAACTTTCATTTACTGCTAAGTACCGATGAGATAAAAATTATTGGCCCTGTAAGCAAAGTATACGATTACACAATGCATGGAAAAGGGCAGCTCTTGGGGGTTAAATTTAGGGTCGGTGCCCTAGTAGAACAATTTGATATCACTCCTTTGGCATGTGTCGATAAAACCTTTTCTTTGCAGCATCTTTGCGATATGCCATCGAGTTCGCTTGTTTCTTCATTAACCATGGCAAGTGATGATGCAGAGCGGGTAAAAGTGCTATCACAATTTTTAATGTCGTTTACACTCCCTCAAAGCACAGGTGCTGCTATGGCCGAAGGTATTCTCAACACCTTGCAAGATCACAGCGATATTTTTACGGTTGAGCAACTTGCCAAACAATGCGACATGCCAATACGACAAATACAAAGGCTTTGCCAACACTACATCGGTTTTAGTCCTAAATGGCTAATTCGAAAGTACCGCTTGCACCAAGCACTTGCACTGCTTGAATCCAAAGCGACTACAATGGCAGACATTGTTGCTCAGTTGAACTATACCGATCAGTCACATCTTATTAGAGATTTTAAAGAAATAATCGGTACCACTCCCAATCGTTATCTCAAGCGTCCCTAACAGGTACTTCGCCTCTATGTGTTGTAATGCCCCTTTACAACGCCACAACGCAATGACATTAAGCCTCAATCGCTTTACAAATTAGTGCAATTGTACCGTTTGTCATCGAGACATTTAACGCTTCTCTATCTGGGTGACACTCCATTGCAAGTGCAAAACCATGTAAATAATCAACCAGTAAGCAAATCGCATCTTGTTGTGCCTGCCCCTGTAATTCAAGCGTTTGAGTGATCACCTCAAATCGGGTTTGAAACACTTCAGCTGGACCTACTGAGTCCATTGATAGCAGCACAGTTAACAGCCCTGGATAGTCGTCGAGTAGCTGTAAATAACTTACACTGAGCTTTTGTAGCTCTGTTTGCCACTGTTCATCGCAGCTAGGTTCATATATTTCATCGACTAAAGAGCAGGTCAAAGCTTCGAGCAAAGCCTGTTTGTTTTTAAAGTAGTGATAAATTGCCATCGCATCGACATTTAGGCTGCTCGCCAACGCTCGAATACTAGGCACTTTTCTACTTTCCTTCATCTGCAATTTGGCTGCTTGTATGATCAGCTCCTGACTTAGTGCTTTACCTTCCGCTAACGGTCGGCCACGCTTCTTATCCTTGACACTCATTGTTTACTCTCGCTAAGATAAAATAAATTCTACAGTGTAGAATTTATTTTATCTTGAAATAGTTTAGGGTTCAATTGGAGTATAAAATGGCAAACATCGTCTATATTGGGGCAAGCCTAGACGGCTTTATCGCGGATAAAAACAACCACTTAGATTGGCTACATGATTTACCCAACCCTGAAGGTTCAGACTTGGGGTTCGCCGATTTTATGGCCCGCGTAGATGCCATCATCATGGGACGTAATACCTTTGAGACAATCCAAGGATTTGATTGCGACTGGCCATACAATAAACCTGTTTTTGTATTAAGTAATACGCTTAAAGAAGTGCCAAAAGTTTTTTCAGATAAGGTATCGCTTGTACGGGGTGAACTGACAGATATCGCCGAACAACTGGCTCAGCAGGGCTTTAAAAACCTTTACATTGATGGCGGAAAAACCATACAAAGCTTTCTTCAACAAGATCTCATTGATGAGCTAATTATCACGACCATTCCAACTATTTTAGGTGGCGGAATACCTTTATTCGGAAAATTAAACGAACCGCTTAAATTTAGACATGTGAATGCTGTGAGATATTTAGATTGCGTGGTAAAAAATTACTACGTACGCCAAAGATAACCCTAAGAAGGCGCTTAAAATAAGCGCCTGCAGTATGCAACTAAGCGCACAGCTTATCACCTGACGTAGCTTCCATATCTGCATGCTTTAACTGATATAAATCACGCCAAAGCAGAGGGATGATAATAACGGTTAACGTGATGTTTGAGATAGGCACCGCAAGCCACACCCCATCGACACCAAACCAGAAGGGCAATAAATATAAAAACGGCAATTGCACCAACATGTTTCCAAGTGAAATAACCAACGCTTTACCGCCTTTACCTACCGCAACAAAGTACATCGAGGTTAGAAATATAAAACCATCCAAGAATAACGTGGATAGATGCAGCTGCAAACCACGCTCGGCCGCGTTGAGCAAAGCCAAATCCTCACTGAAGAGCCCAAGTACATCCTTCGGAAACAGATAAAACATAGTTACCATCATCACACCAAAACCCAAGCTCACTTTGAGCGCCAGCTTAAACATAGTGTGAATGCGCTGGTAAAGGCCTGCTCCATAATAATAACTGATAGGCGGCTGGACACCATTCGCTACGCCTTCTGCGATAAAATAGTAAATAACGCCAAGGTAACCAACCACAGCGAAGGCCGCCACCTCAACTTCACTGGCAAATATCAGCAACTGCTTGTTATGTAACGCAACGATAAAGCCAAAATACAAAAACATCACCAATCCTGCTGCGCCTTGCTTTAGTATTTCTAGGGCTAGGGGCTGATTAAACGCACCTTTGGGTTTATTTTCTTCACCAGAAGTGAGTAAAAAGTAGAGCGCTGCAAGTGCGACTATCCCTTGTGAAATCAGCGTAGCAAGTGCAGCACCGGGAAGTTGCCATTGCATTTCCACAATCATAAAATAATCGAGCACTATGTTGCCGAGCGCCCCTACAATCAGCAAAGCCGTTGCCATTTCTGGTTTACCATTGTTTCTTAGTAGTAACGGCAACGCACCTGCCGCAATGGTAACCCCAGCTCCCCAATTCAATACCTGCAAATAGGCCAAACTGGAATGTAAAAGCTCACCCGATGCACCTTGAAGCTCAAGCAAAGTAGGTCCGAATAATACAAGGACAGTCATTGCAACCACAGTCAAGATAGCGATGAGCCAAAAGCTAGTGCCCATCAGCTGCTGCACATCGGTATTGTCGCCAGCGCCACGATATATCGACAGCAAACTGCCAGATCCCATCCCGACTAAAACGCCAAAACCAATAATGATCCCTATAATGGGCCAAGCAAGGTTTACAGCGGCCAACCCCTGAGCACCAAGATAGTGACCAATAAAAATACCATCAACTATTTGGTACAATCCGTTGACCACCATTGCGACAACGGCAGGGATAGTATAACGCCAAAAAGTGCGGGTAACGTTAGCGTCTTTTGTGGGGGTTTTGCTCGCTGAATCTAACAGCATGATGAAATCCTTAAGCATGAAAAACCGTTATTATCCTTGTAATTGAGATTGGTCAAAGTTAGTATCCATCCGAAATTCGGATAGGTTAATCATTATGCATTGGACACTCGATCAACTTGAAGCCTTTGTTACCGCCGTCAGGTTGGGGTCATTTTCAGCTGCAGCAAGACACTTGGGGAAGGCACAATCTCGAGTCAGCACCGCAATTGCCAATTTGGAAGCCGATCTAGGTTTTGCACTTTTTGACCGCTCCGCCAGACTGCCAGTGTTAAATCAAGCTGGTCTCGATCTGTTTAAAGAAGCTGAAGCGGTGCTCATGCAGTGTCAGCGCCTGCAATCAAGAGCCAATTCTCTTAATAGTGGCGAAGAGGTGTCTCTCACTGTTGCCATGGATGAAGCAGTGCCCATCATCGCATTTGAATCATTGTTTGAACGATTAGCTCAGCAATTTCCGCTATTAAAATTAGCCATTATTAATGGTTCCCAAGACGACATTGCACAATGGGTGAGCGCAAAAAGGGCAGAAATAGGCATTTTATTTCACCAAAAACCATTGCCAGAATCGCTGGATTTCACCTCAATTAGCAGCTTTAAACAAATCTTGATCTGCTCCCCTCACCACCCGCTTGCACAACATTCTGCTCCAAGCATTGAGGAGCTAAACCAACATCGGCAGCTCGTTATACGTGACCGCATTGGTAATACTCAGTCACAAGCCATATCTACAAGCCACTGGCACATTGACAGTTACTATTACATCATGGGTTTAGCCATTAGAGGGGTTGGTTGGGCATTAGTACCTGAACATGTTGTCAACACGCCATGGTACATGAACGAACTGGTCGAGCTATCAACCGAACATATTCCTAACCCGCTGGTCGTCGAAATGGGTATCGTGCAACGCAGAGATCAAAGCAAAGGGCCTATCGTGCGATGGCTATACAACGAAACAGCAAGCTTATTTTGACTAAACGTACACTGTCAATTTAAAGCCATATTGGCTCGGCAGAGACTGGCATTTTTTCTACACTGGTGGTTAAATTAACCTGTTTTGGATAAATTACCTTTTAGCAAACGCCAGTAACAAAAGTTCACATTTACATAGTAGAGTGGAATTAATACTGAGAACAAATATAGGAGCACGTGGTCTTAGCATTTAAGACCGCAGTTAGGATACATTATGTTTGATAAAAATACGCTTATTGAAGCTTACGAAAACGTTTTAATTACACTTATTAAAAGGCGCATCAACGAACTAAAATTTTATGTAAATCAAAGCGCTTATTCTCATATGTCGTTATCTGTTGAGTTTTGGCATTACGATGTAAATTGGAATATCTATAGCCTGCCAGAAAGCCGTTTTGAACAACATAAAAACGTTGCCTCAGACGAGTTTATCATCTTATCTGACTTTGAAGATGACTGCGCAGAAGTCAGTAAACTGAGAGACATTTTCGAGAGCTGGGAAGATATAGAACTCGTTGAAGACGAGGACGAGAATATGGACCTGTTGTTCAAGCTTTCTCATGAAGCACTCGCCAAGGCGCTATGCGGAAACGCAGTAAAACCACTATTGTTAGACATCTTTGCTGAAAATAAGGCATTAAAAAACAAACCGCTTAACGAGCTTATCAAAGTAGAAGATCCGGACGGACGTTTCGACCTCAACTTTGTAGAAGCTGTTGCTTAGTAAGCCTAGATAATATGTTTTCCAGACTACTTTGAATAAGCCCCGTAAAGGGGCTTTACACGCTAGTTCATCTTACGTGCTTTCGTGATTGCAGCTTGAATGGCAGCTTTTGCCTGCGGGCTGTTTTTCCAACAAGTTGTTTGCAACATAGAAGCGACCCGCTCAGCTATTTCTTCAACTTCATAAGTCGCAAGTTCACTCAAACTGCAAATACCGATTTCTTCAAAACGCTTTATTACCGTAGGGCCGACTCCTTTGAGGGCCAGTAAGGTGTTCTTTTCACTTTCAGAGAAAACCATAGATCAGCTATCCTTTTCTTTATCAAAACAGTCAACATTAGCGCGATAATATTGAAATCCTATCACTATCTTGGCTTGAGAAGTCTGGATCAACGTAAATATGCATTCTTGTGATCAAGTTATCAGAGAATTCGAACACACTACAAAAACGGCCAGATGAAATTTGATTATCAGGCCAGTGCGTACCATCACGCATCACACCGCCTTCGCGCCCTTCAACAACAACTGTTTTTCCAGACACAATGAAATTAAAATGCGCAATATCGTGCCAAATGCTGTTGAGTGAGCTGCCAATTTTATCGCCAAACTCAAGTAATGCTTGCTTACCAACAGCGTCACCAAACTTTGGAAAAAAGAAAGTCACTTCATCATGAAATAGGTCTAAATAGCTTGAATCTCCAACATCAATCTTTTTAAAGTACTCAGTCACCAATTCAATTAAGGTATTTTTATCCATCGTTTTTTCTTCCTAATCCTTTGCAATTAATTTGTAATCTCACTCTCTTTATTAGGGCAAACAAAATAAAAACAATATAGGTAAGCTGAACTTAGATATTTTAGTAACTTAACTAACCTGAGGTTTGGATAAGGAATGTTCCAACTCATTGTTGCTAAAGCACAACTTAGTTTTCTCCTTATCTAGCCAGAGAGTTTTAGGGAAAACAAGGCGAATTTACGCACCAATAGCTGGCTATTGGAAGTGAATTCAACGCAGTTAGCGCTAAAACTGGCTGCTAGAAAGGCATTAATTATCCGCAGCTCAGGTTAACTAACTTCTTATCCCGAGTTCAGGTTAGGTAATCTCAGTTGAAGAATTTGCGGTGCAAGGCTTGAAGTTAGTATTGTGCATTCCTCGTCTATAAAATAATTAACGTTATTTAATGCAATCAAAATACGCAAAATAAAGTCCGATGACGACAATCAACCTCAGCTTACTTTTCTCTACACAAAGCACGCATTGTATACCTCGAAAGGGAATGGTAACTTATTGATGAATTTACGTTTAAATTTATTGAAAGAGAGCTCAATGTTCAAACTAAGACCGTTCCAAGCCAATGATGTTGACAATATGGTCGTGATTTTGAACGATCCCGATGTCGTTCGGTATTTATCAACAAAAATTCCGCAACCTTACACCGAGCAAGATGCCATGTGGTGGGTAAATGAAGGCAGTAAACAAGGCTATGTTCGGGCGATTTGCGATGGTCAGCAGCTTATCGGCTGTATAGGTGTTAACCCTGGCGGGTTTGAATATGAGCGTTCTGGTGAAATAGGCTATTGGCTCGCAAAAAGCCATTGGCGTAAAGGAATTACTCATAAAGCCATTTTACACATTACGTCAGAGGTATTTAACGAGACCAATATTGAACGGATCTTTGCCGCTGTATTTGACGACAATCATGCATCAATGAAGCTACTAGAGAAGTCAGGTTTTGAGCAAGAAGCGGTGTTAAAACGCGCCATATTCAAAAATGAACGTTTCTATAACAATCATATTTTTACCTTATTAAAACCTTAGATATGTAGCTGTTTAGCTCGACCGTAAGTCGGCTACCCTAGCTGCTAAGTAGCCGATATAAACTTGTTAACCTAATGCAACTAACCTAGACCAAAGTAAGCGCTATCTCTAGCGACTCAATCTGCTTTTTTAAGCTTGGATTGATTTCTTCATCGGTAATAATTGTGTCAATTTCGTTGGCTGTAACAATCTGATAAGTAGCGACTTTATCTAGTTTATGACTCGGTCCCATAATCACAGTGTGGTCGCTCTGACGAATAGTAGCAGAAAGGATCTCCGCTTCTTCTATATAGCTCGCGCTAAAACCGTGGTGAATATGGAACGAGCAAATCCCCATAAAAACAATATCAAAACGGATCCGTTTCACCATTTCGATCGCCGTCATGCCTACCACCCGCATTGCTGGTTTAAACATAGGACCGCCTAATACAATCACATCCACCAGCGAATGATAGGCCAACTCTTTGGCGATCAGTGGACAACCCGTAACCACAGTCAACGGCATATTTTTAGGTAAGTGTTGTGCTAAATAACGGCACGTCTCGCCAGAATCAATCACTATCGTTTGTCCAGGCACGAGCATCGCTAAGGCAGGTTCAATATAACGAATTTTACTGGTATCGGGTTTATCTAAACGCTCGATATAGTCAGGAGTATTATCCTGCAGCGCTAAAGCGCCACCATGAACACGCCGCAGGAGCTTAAGCTCAGCCAGTTTGTTTAAATCCCGACGGATTGTGTCTTCGCTCACATCAAGCGTTTGCGCCAAGGACACTGAGGTGATCCGCCCTTGTAAATTAAGCTGATCGAGAATGAATTGATGACGTTCTGCCAATAGCATTGCATGTTCCTGCATGTTTTTGCGTAATTTTACTTGAAAAAGATCGAGATACAAGCGTATTATTTGCACACATATGCACGGTAAAGCCGATTTAATATCAACAAACGCCTGTTTATGCATGAAACATTATCATAAGGAGTAAAAATGGCACTTAATTCACTCAACCTGAACCATTATCAGGGATTGATATTCGATATGGATGGCACACTTGTTGATTCTGAAGTTGCAGTACGACAGGCCGTCGCGCCTTGGTGTGAGAAACATCATGTCAATTTGGAAATGGTATTAACAACGGGCCGAGGTACACGTTTCAAAGACTTTATAGAACAATTTACTCCGCATTTAGATAGCCAGCATGAAGTCGAGCTGTTGGAACAAGCTGAAGCCAACCTTGCCTATACCGTAGCAGCCATTCCTGGAGCTAAATCGTTTTTAAGCGAAATAAAAGCACAGCAACGCAAATGGGCCATTGCAACTTCTGCAAATCGCCACAATGCAATTGCACTACTCACCACAGCAGGTTTACCTATTCCTAAAATATTAATTACCGCAGATGATGTTGGGCAAGGTAAGCCTCACCCTGAGCCATTTTTATTGGCGGCCAAACGATTGGGAGTGGCAGCCTCTAAATGTCTTGCATTTGAAGACTCAGATCAAGGGGTAAGATCCGCACTTAGCGCAGGCTGTGACGTAGTCGTGGTTAACCGTTTTTGCACAATTCACCACGACCATATTGTTGCCCGTATCAATCACTATCAGGATATCTACTTATCAGAGGAAGTAAGCGAATGAAAACATGGCTGACAGGCTTTTATCAAACGAAAGATACCTACTGGGATTTCGCCGGTGTATTCTTCGGCGGTATCGGTTTTATCGCATTATTCGGCCAGCTACTCAGCGAACTTGAGCGCCAAGGCCCAACCAACTTGTCCTTTACGTTTTTAATCGGGTATGTGTTGGTGTTTAGTTTTTGGCTGATGTATGGGCTGAGATTTCAGCGAATGGCAATCATTGTTACCAATGTACTTTGCCTACTTTTACAGATCTTAATTTTACTAACTGCAATTTTGCGTTGAGTAGTTGGCAAAGGAGAGAGCCTTTCAATAAAAAAGGGGGGGGGTGAGTGCCTACCCAAGAAATCACCGATAAAATGTTTAAAAATGGTGAATAAGAAATATAGGATACATTTTGATATCAGCGACTGAGGGCTAGATTACCTTATTACCTCACAAAGCTAGCTTATTAATACTTGTATTGACTAAACTATTCTTTTGGCAAGTTTTACGTGACTATTTAAAAATTCGAGGATCAAACCCAAACTCAAGTTTCTCATGGTTTTTAAAACTTGCTTTCATTGCAGGGTGATTCGGGTTAACAACATAGTTTTTATCTCTTGGTGAAATGGTTGATGGAACCTGTAGGGCAGCGTATTGAGGCTTTACTGCATTTAGAAACTCATCACCAATTTCCTGTGTTTCTTCACCTGCAGGAATGCTTCTCCAAGTTTTAGGTAAATCCTCTTCGTCAAGCTTTACAATAAGTTCATCAGGCACCTCTATACAGTAAAGATCGTATTGATCTACTATCTTTGGATCATTATTTACATGCACAAATACTTCTAGAGAGCACAGCGACTCTGATTCAGCGAAATACAAAGCTTCTGTTCCCTTAGAGTTCCATCTACCGCCATATAGCTTCGCACCTTCGGGACTAAAAGGCGTGTCCGCAAACTTTTTTTGAGTTAAACGGTAAAGCTTCATTATGAGAAAACCCCGTGTTTAATTCTTCCTATAAGGTCCTTTACAATCTCAAAGTCCACCGTAGTTGACACCATATCGAGCGGTCTCTTGCCACTCAATCCATAGACATTTTCACGAATCCATTCTAATGCTCTTTTCTCATCATTGAATAACTCGGTAGCTAACTTGATTAACATAGCCAACCTATAAATCGCGTCGCTTTCTTGGGTGCTAAAGCGTTCTTCATTTTTAAGTCGGCGCTTGATTGTGCTAACAGGTATATGAGTTACGGTGTGAAATTCATTTTGAGAAAGCTTTGTCATTTCTATAATATTGCGATACACCTTTGGCTTGAACCCCTGATGTACCGCTTCTGTCCGCGCTATATTTGCGTCTTCAATTCCAAGACTAATCCAAAAGTTTGTTTTGCTACTACGCTTGGGCTTGAAGCTTTTTAATTGGGCTGTAGCCATCCTACCTCTCTCATTTTTTCGGCTCATATGACCTAATAATATTGGCTCAAATGAGCTGCATATGCAAACGATAAATTACACCGAACTGTATTAAGTAATCCAAAGTGATGTATGAGATATCGTACTGATAGCTTATATGGTGCGAGCAAAGAGCATAATTGCTATGAGTTAAAAATAGGCATAGGCGACGTTGTTTGCTTCATTCTCTATGTAGGTTCAAAAGAATGGACGAGAAGTGGATAAATAAAACAGAGGTAGATTATTTATTGCTAGACTTCCGATATAAGGAGAAAAGTCCTGAATGATGTGTCTGTAATAACTGAGCAAAAGCTAGCATTTAAGATCAGACACCACGAACCCTCACCAAATACAACCCAAGCCACACACTTCAATCCAACCACAACTTAGGAGATGCTCGCTCCGATACAATGGCAAATTGCTCAACCCAATCAATTAATCCCTCAATCGCCATTGGTTTGGCATAAAAGTACCCTTGTACATACTGACAACCAAGGTCTTTTAAGCAATCTAGTTGTCCTTGTTGCTCCACGCCTTCGGCTATCACTTTGAGCGATAAACTCTCCGCCATCGACAAAATCGCGTTGACCAAAACGGCCGCATCTTGGTTTTGATCTATATCTTGAATAAAACCTCGGTCGATCTTTAATATATTGATGGGGAAGCGTTTAAGATAGCTAAGCGAAGAGTAGCCAGTACCAAAATCGTCAATTGCTAAGTTGACCCCCGTTGCCCGTAGGCTTTGCAGCCAAGCAGTTACGGCTTTATCATCTTCAAGTAAGATGCTTTCTGTGATTTCAAGCGTTAGATTTTCTGGAAGAAAGCCTGATTGCTGTATGATTTGTTTAATGGTAGTGGCGTTAAAGCCAAGTCGATATTGCTGACTCGAGACATTTACCGTCAAATAACAATTCATACCAAGCGCTTTATTTAATCTGCGAATATCATTACATGCCTTAGCAAGTAACCACTCACCTAGAGGAGCAATTAGGCCGCTTTCTTCAGCGACTGGAATAAATTCAGCAGGGGAAATATACTGGCCGAAATCAGTTGGCCAACGCATGAGCGCCTCGACACCATATAATTTACCCGACACCGTATCGACAATAGGTTGGTAATGTACGGTTAAGCGCTGATGTTCAAGCGCAGCTCGGAGCAGCTGCTCCAGCTCAACTCGCCGATTCACCTGTTGCTGCATTTCTTGCGCAAAAAAGTGATACTGATTGCGCCCCGCTTCTTTTGCTTTATACATGGCTAAATCGGCAAGTCGTAATAACTCTTTTTGATCTTTTGCATCACTTGGTAAAATCGCGATCCCGATGCTTGCCCCGGTAAATACCTCAAAGCCGTTGATCACAAATGGTTCACTCAGTGCTTTGACAATTTTATCGGCTACTTGAGCAGCATGATCCGGATGCGCAATTTGGCTCAATAACAATACAAATTCATCTCCCCCAAAGCGGCTCAAGGTATCGCTTTTACGCAGCAGGCCGTTTAAGCGCTTAGCTACGGAGATAAGTAAGGCATCTCCGGCCTCGTGACCCATGGTGTCATTGACACGCTTAAACCTATCTAAATCAATAAATAACACTGCACTTTGATGGTGAGTACGGCTCATGCGTTTAATATCTTGCTCAATGCGCTCAAGTAATAACGTTCTATTCGGCAGTCCGGTCAACACATCGTAATAGGCTTGATATTCAATCTGCTCTTCTTGCGCTTTGCGCTCGGTCATATCAGACAATATGGCAACGTATTGCTGCACAAGCCCTTTGTCATCATGCACGACACTGATTGCTAGCCACTCTGGATATAAAGTACCGTCTTTACGCTTGTTCCAGATCTCACTTGCCCACTGTCCGTGCGAGTTGAGGGTGCTCCACATCTGCTCATAAAAATGTTTGTCATGCTTACCTGAACTTAAAATATTAGGTCGTTGACCAAGCACTTCATGTTCTTCGTATCCAGTAATTTTGGTGAAAGCTGGATTGACCGCGGTGATCTCAAGTTTTGCGTTGGTGGTCATGATCCCTTCTTGCGTTGCATTAAATACCGCCGCTGCGGTTTTAAGCTGTGCACTTGCGCTTTTTTGTGCAGTGATATCTTCTTTGATCGCAATAAAGTTAATGATTTCCCCTTGCTGGTTTTTAATCGGGGAAATAGACGCGTACTCCCAATAGTAATCTCCAGACTTACGGCGATTGTAAAACTCACCACGCCAGACTTTGCCTTGTTTGATGGTTTGCCACAGCGTTTTGTAGTCGGTAAATCCTTGTTTGGAGCCTAGTACTTTGGGTGTTTGTCCTTTCACATCCTCAAGTGAATACCCAGTAACTTGTTCAAACTTAGGGTTAACGTATTCAATGCGAGCACGAGGATCGGTGATCACAATAGAAGAGGGGCTTTGCTCAATGGCATGGCCCCACTTGCGAAGCTCTTCTTCCGCTTGTTTAAAAAGGGAAACATTAACACTCACAAACACTTGGCCATTGTTGTGTGTATTCGTTTGTTTTACCTGTAACCAAGCGCCAGATTCGGTTTGATGCAAATTGGCGTCGGAGTTAAAAATTTCTCCAAACTGCTGCTGCCACTCTTCTAACTTGCGTGGCATTTTTTCGCTATCGGCAATTGCAAAATGATTACGCCAAGCACTGTTACAGAGCAGCAAATTGCCACTGCGACTAAAAAGAGCAAAGCCTTCGGTTAAACGCGCAACAGCATCAGACAAAGTTTGGCTGGTGCTCAGAATTTTATTTTTGGCCACATAAAGCCGATTTGCAAACACAATCAAGAGCAAAAATAGCACAATGGTCAGCAGTAAAAGCAATTCACTTTGATGCTTGGTTTTTTCTATGGTTTCACTGTGATGCTGGCTATATGCCGCGTAAAGGGCTGAAAAAGCTTGATCACTCGGCAAAGACAAAAAGCGTTGTTTTGCCTTTTTTAATTCTGCACTGTTAGCAAGCGCGACGTTAAAATGCTGATAGATAAGCTGCTCTAAGCCACTTTCAGAGTTGATGGTCATTAAAGGCTCTGCGACAAATTCATAGAGCTGACCCAACATTAAATTAGCAAGCATTCTATTGGCGTGGGTTGCCAGTTCGGGCTCACTCTGCTCCAGCTCGATTAGCAACTCGGGGAGATAAAGCAGGCTGTTTTTAATATTTGCTGCCGCTGTTTTAATGGATTCGACTTGCAATACTTTATTGCTGAGTAGCTGACGATAGGCATCAAATTGCTGTCGAATATCGGGCGTGGCTTCTGCAAATAATGCATCTCGCTGTGGTGTATTCAAAGCGTCGATTGCATGTGCTAATCGCGCTAACTCATCATATTGATTGAGCTGTGCACTAAGCATTTGTAACACCGCGGCATCCAGTTTGGCATCAATACTCTTGGCTTCAAAGAGCAGGGTAACTCGTGCTTGGTGTGTTTGACTGCTGAGCTCTTGTTGCGAGTAAAAATACGCAAACAGCGCAATTGGCGCGCACAGCAGTAACGCTTGCACACCAATGAAGGCCTTATTCTTCATTCGTGGTTTTCCAAATCCATTTCGTGGTGATGTCCTGCTAGGCTGTCAATAAAGGCAACTAGCTTGTTTATATCTGAGTCTGAGATATTACGACCAAGTTGGTATTTGGCCATGGTCGCAACGGCGGCTTCTAGGCTGCTATGACTAGCATCGTGAAAAAAGTATGCTTGTTTGCTAGCAAGTCGCAAGCTCGGTACTTTGAACACAAAGCGATCTTGCTCATTGCCAGTGACGTTCAAACGGCCATAATCCGCTTTTTGAATTGGTGTATTTCTATCGCCAAAATAATCACCAAAGGTGCCCATTTTGGCAAACATATTGCCACCAACATTGCGCCCTTGATGACAGCTAATGCAACCATACCGTTTAAATAACTCATAACCGGCAATAGCCGACTTAGGTAATCCTATGCTGTTATCCTTAAGCCATAAATCAAACGGTGCATTAAGCGTGATTAACGACCCTTCAAAAGTCGCTATTGCGTCTTTTACCGTGTGTTTCGTTACGCCCTGCGAGTACACTTTAGTAAATTGCGCGACCAGCGTTTTATCTTGATTTAACTTGGCAACGACTTCTGGCCAAGTCATATCATGCTCTTTTGGGTTTAAGATGGGTGAGTCGATTTGATCATAAAGCGATTGCGCACGGCCATCCCACGCTTGACGAATATTTAAAGCCGCATTGTAAACAGTTGGAGTTTTTAGCTCACCGAGTGCGCCATTAACGCCACTGGAAAGGGGCTTTACATCCGCGCCATGACTGGGTAATTGGTGACATGACGCACAGCTGACTTGGTTTCCTCGGGAAAGCCGCTTATCAAAAAAAAGTGATCTGCCCAAGCTGACTTTATCGGCATCAAGCCCTATTGCAGGCTCAAGTGGCAGAATTGGCTCATTTGCAGCTCCCAATAATGGAAACGCAAAAAGTAATAAACTCCAAATTCGCATACACTCCGCCCAAGTTGCCATCTTGGTGTAAAAGATAGCAACATTCGGCATTGCAAATTTTGATTTAAAATAAGCTTAGCAATAGAAGTTATGTGTTTTTATTCACTCACCCCGCACGGCTAGACTTGTCACTTCACTCAGCCAGTTATCAATTACCTCAGGCGTTGCTAAGTGCACAGGGCCAAATAGCGTATGTTGAGTTGGCTCTATACCACAAAATCCTAGTGTCCCATGTTCTAGCTGAGCCATAAGCCCAGCGGCAACTTCTTGCAAATAAGTTTGCGGCGTGTCTGAGGTGAGAATGACTCTTGCGGTTTTATGCGGTAGAAGCTTTTCAATTTCAGTGCCGGCCTCACTGTATTTAAAAGCAAAGCCTGGAAGTAATGCTCTATCTATCAGCCCTTTGAGCTTGGCTGGTAACGCCAACCACCAAATTGGGCTTACTATCACAATGTGCTGCGCCCACAGTAAGTTCTCTTGGAATTGCTTAAGGCATGGCTCTAATGGTTGGCTCGCTTCATAACCATACATCAAATTGATTTCAAAGTGCATCTCACTAAGATCCATTCTGCGTACTTGATGTTGGGTGCTTGCAGCTTGCTCATAACTTGTGGTGATAGCGTGGCACAGGCCTTTGGTTTTGGGGTTACCGTTTAGTAGCAGTATTTTTTTCATCGTCGTTTCCTTATCACATGACTGAGAAACGAGTGTACTGTCTCCCCTTAACGGGAGAGTCAAGTTACTCTACCTAAGACTAGGATAACCTGAGCTGCGGATAATTAATGCCTTTCTAGCAGCCAGTTTTAGCGCTAACTGCGTTGAATTCACTTCCAATAGCCAGCTATTGGTGCGTAAATTCGCCTTGTTTTCCCTAAATCTTGCTGGCTAGACAAGGAAAAAACTAAGTTGTGCTTTAGCAACAATGAGTTGGAACATTCCTTATCCAAACCTCAGGTTAGGATAGTTTTATCTGTGGACATTCATCAAGTGATGCGATGCAATGTTCAATACGTTGTATTTTTTGCTGAAGCTGCGCAACTTGCTCTATGCAGGATGCTTTGAGTTCGACTAAAAATGTGTTGATTTCGACCCAGTTGACTTGCCGCCCTTTAATTTCAATCACTTGCTGTAATTGCTTAATCGACACACCGAGCGATTTTGCTTCTTTTATTAATAACAGCAGATCGACATCCACCTGCGAATAGACGCGATATTTACCAACACGCTCCGGGGTAGGAATAAGCCCTTTCTCTTCATAAAAGCGAATGGCCTTGACTGACAGCCCAGTTTGCTTCGACAGCTTGCCAATATACATTTTTGATTCTCCCAGCTAAAAGCAAAATAACGGTTTACAGCCTCCATAAAAGTTGCAACCATCTAATACCAACTGCACGCTAACAAAAAGTATCGTCAAGGAATAGCAAAAGATGTATCAGTTGTTTTACTACCCTCGTAATGCCAGTTGGGCACCACATCTCGTACTTGAGCACCTACAACTAGAAAAAGAACTGCTCTTGGTCGATAGAAAAACGCAACAACAAAAGTCTGCGACCTATTTAGAACTCAATCCTACAGGACGGATCCCGACATTGGTCGACGGTGACCAAATCATCTTCGAGAGTGCAGCAATTTGTTTGCATTTATGCGAAAAGCACCCTGAAGGAAAACTTATCCCAGCGCCAGCAACCCCACAGAGAGCCACGTTTTATCAGTGGCTTTTTTATTTAACCACGACGGTTCAGCCAGAACTCATGTTGTATTTCTATCCTGAAAAATATCAGCTGTCACCAGAGAGCAGCAAGACCATGTCTCAAGCCGCTGAGCAACGAGTCAGCGACATGTTTGCACTTATCGACAAGCAGTTAGCAACAAACACCTACTTAGTTGGTGAACATCTCACGCTTTGTGATTATTATTTATTTATGCTGGCCCATTGGGCAAGTGGGTTTAATACTGCGCCAAAAGACTATGCACATTTGGGCCGATTTATGCGAATGATGGCACAGCAAAAAGTGGTAAAAAGAGTGTGCGAAATTGAACAAACCGATCTAAATTTTTATTAGCATCCATTACACCAAGGAGGAAAAAATGGAAACCTTAGTGAAAAACTATATCTCTGCCTACAATCATTTTGATATTCCGGGAATGCTAGCTCAGCTCACGGATGATGTCGTGTTTGAGAATCTTGCCAATGGTGAAATTACAACGCGTACAACCAGTAAAATGGAATTTGCAGAATTAGCAAATCAGTCTGCTAAGTTATTTTCAGAACGCAATCAATCTTTAACCGCCGCCACGCAAGACAATGATCTGTTTATTGTTCATGTGACCTACAAAGCTAAATTAGCCCAAGACTTAGCCAATGGCATGAAAGCAGGACAAAGCATCTCCTTGCAAGGCCGCTCAGAGTTTGCGTTCCGCGATGGCAAAATTTGTTTAATAAGAGATATAAGCTAACTCCTTACTCCAAACTCAGGTTATTTAACCTGAGGTTTGGATAAGGAATGAGCTAATTCATTGTTTTAAACTCACCTTAAATAACTTTCTTATCTAGCCAGAGAGTTTTAGGGATAACTAGGCGAATTTACGCACTAATAGCAGGCTATTGGAAGTGAATTCAACACAGTTAGCACTAAAACTGGCTGCTAGAAAGGCATTAATTATCCAAACTCAGGTTTTTAATTTGGCAAAATCAGCGCGCTTTTCTATGCTGGTTTTGCACTTTCATCATTAATTCATTTCGACCTAAGCACTATCTTGAGATCAGCCTAGGACGAATTGAAATAAAACGGAGAACAACAATGGGACTATTAAGTGGTCTGCTCGGTAATGCAAGCGAAGTAGACAGTAGCGAAGTAGATAAGTTATTAGCAGATACATTAATTGCTGGAGAAGAAGTTGCACAAGCTTACAAGGTGATCCGCGACTTGTTTATTTTTACCAACAAGCGTCTAATTTTAATCGACAAGCAAGGCATGACGGGCAGCAAAGTAGAAATGCTCAGCATTCCGTATAGCAAAATCACAAAATACAGCAAAGAATCTGCGGGTCACTTCGACCTTGATGCGGAATTAAAAATCTGGATTGGCTCAGACCCAACGCCAATTAGTAAAGAATTTAAAGCGGGCGACAATATCAACCAAGTATATCAGATCATTTCACAATATTGTTTATAGCCGCGCTTGCTGTAAAAAGGCACATGCATGTTGTGCCTTTCTTTTCAGTAAGTAAATTAAGTTGGTTTTCGCTCTGCACGCAGGCAAAAAACCGCAGAAAAGAGCAAGGAAACAAATACTTGATTCCAAAAGTTAGAGACAAAGGGATCAGCTACAAACTGAGATGCAATATGCCAAATACTGAGGTTTAGCAGAAAACCAAGAGCTAATTTGCTCATTTTGATACTCCAGTTATTGATTCGCAACCGTAAGCTCTACCACTTCTTTCTTGGCCGATATTCGATTTATCAAAAGCACATCGTTGTCGTTAATGTCGGTGAGATAGTCGACACTGGTAGGCACTTCGCCGAGTATGGTAAACGACGTTTTGTCTAAATCATAGGACCAAAGTTGATTGTCTTCATTGACGCCATATATCCCATTGCCGCGCATTACAAAAGATTTTCCTCTGCCGCCTTGATTGTTTAGTGCACTGATCCGCTGAGGTTCAACAGCGCCTATTTGCCAAAACTGATCAAGTCTATCCTTATACACAACTTTACCGTGTTCACTTTCAAGTGCCCACAGCACAGGTTGCTGCGTCAATATTTGAAACGATTGTTGAGCAAAATCATAAGCAGCTAACTTCATTTCTCCCTTTACCCGAATCTGTGTTAGTGCACGTTGTGTTGCACTTTTCCATTGATATAAGCGTAAAACAGGGTAGGCGTGCGGGTAAGATGCCAAGCTGCCATCTAAAGCAATTTGTGTCAGTACACCACTGGCACTGACCAATATGCTTTGGCCATCCTCAGCCCAGTGGATCCCACGAATAAAAGTATCTAACGGGAAGTTAGTCAGTTGTCGCGTGTTATTACCATCGCTTAGCCACACCTGTTCAGTACCTGAGCGTTCCGACCAAAATGCCACTAAGTCTCCATCAGGCTGAAAAACAGCCTGATCTTCACCAAGGTTGGTTCGTGCAAAGCTGGTGTATGTTTGAGCGCCTTGTGCTAACTGTGTCAGTGGTAATTTTACGATATCACCGTCGTAAGGTCCTTTGATCATAAGTACACTTTTGCCATCAGGGCGAAATTCAGGCTGCCTCATTCGATCCGAAAACGGCAATTGAATTTTACTCACAAGCCCGTCATAAGTCAGACTAAATAGCTGACGTCCGGTACTAAAAATCAATTGCTGGTTGAGTGGGTCAAAACTTGGGTAGATATCGTGAAATTTAGTAATTTCCGGCGGCCGCTGGATCTGATGACTAGAGAGCAACTCACCGTCAGGTTTTAGCATATCGATATAATGTAGGCCATCGGCATGAATACTACTGACCGCGATTAAATCATCTTGAGGAGAGTAGGCGTAATCAATCAACGTCCCCTCTTCTACGATATAAAGATCGACACCGCTGTCGTCGTCAATGGAGTAATTAATCAGCTTCCAGCGCTCGCCTTGTTTTTGCTTCAATACCACATTGCCATCATTCAGCCAGATAGGCTTATCAACCACCGAGTTTTTACACTGGAGAATAACTTTTGGCTGCTGAGGGCTTTCCAATGCCTTAGTAAAATCGAGAGTTACAAGGTCGTAGCAGCGCTTTTGTGTAACTGGTTCGCCACTACAAGCGTCGGTGGCCAAAAACAGCAACTGCTCACCATCTTTTGAGAAACTATGCCTGCCGTATGCTCCAAAGCGCTCTGTGAGCAGGATCTCTTGTTGGGTATCCGCCTTTTTAGCCCATATCTTATTATCGCAAAACTTATCTAAATAGCGGTGAAAAACAATGTACTGACCATCTGGGGAATAGCTTGCATCAAATTCTTTGTCGTCAGTTGCGGTCAATGAGCGCAAAGTATCAAAGAACAGTGGTGAAGGTTTTTTGGTGGAAAAATATTGATAGCCAATAGCCCCAAGCAAAATAGTGAAGGCGAGTAAAACAAACACATAAAGGTGTTTATTCCGACTTTGAGTGAGGTGTTTATCTTGTTGCACTTCAGGTTCAAGAACTGGCGTCACCTCGAGTTGCGGCTCAGCATTCGTCAGCTCGCTCGTTTGCCCTCCCCAACGTACTTCACATTCTAAGCTATACCCTTTTTTAGCATGCGTTTGGATGTAAGCTTGCACCTTACCATCATCCCCAAGCGCCTTTCTCAATTGCGCAATACTACGCTGCAAAGTATTAGGAGAGACCACTGTATCTGGCCATACTGTATCAAGCAAAGTATCAAGACTCATCACTTTGCCTTGATTCTGAGCCAAGCAAGTGAGCACCGCCAGAGCCTTTGGTGCAAGCGTTTGACATTCACCTTGGTGTGAAATCTGGTTACGTGATAAATCGACAAAAAAATCACCAACCCAATATTGTTCTACCATAAATCCCCAGTATGCCTAGCGCACGCGCTAACAATGCCAATTATTATAATTATCAGTATAAGGACAAACAGGGTAAAAATAAACAAAATCAAAAACTTAAGATTTAGCGACCTGTAAGCTTAAGGACAGTTAATAAACGTCTATTTCTCACATATGCGGGAGCTTTGTCTACCTCCATACCTGCGTTCGCTTTGGTAAAATACTACCAAAGCGAACAAACCTTAGCGGCTGCTTGCTTTTTATCCAGCTTCATACCAAAATCAATGTAACCAATATTAGTTACTTACTTAAATGTAACCAAATTAAGTTACCTTTATGATATCAATACCTCAAGGTGCGGTGATCACAGCAGACATTGTCGGCTCACAGTCGCTGTCACAACTACAACTTACAAGGCTGCAAAGCGAGTTAAAGGATTACTTAGCTGAAATCGCGACTGCGGAGCAGGGCTATTATAGTTTTTACCGCGGCGACGGTTTTCAGCTTGTGTTGCCAGATGCTACGAAACTGTTCAATGTAGCATTACAGCTACGGTTGTTTTTAATTAGCCGACATAGCGATGCCAGACTCAGCCTCGCGGTCGGTGAAGTTAATATCACAGCAGCAGATTTATCAACCGCAACAGGTGCTGCGCTGGTACTTGCAGGCCGAGGGTTGGATGCAATTGGACAAGCAAGACTCAGGTATAACAATGGCAGCAATGCCCACTTTGCACTAAATCTGGCATTTGTGGATTTATTACTTTCGAACTTAACCCAAAAACAAGCAGAGGCCGCTTTTATTCATATTTCACACCCTAAGTTGAGCCATGCCGATATTGCAAAACAACTCAACACCAGTCGGGTGAACGTGACTAAATTACTCAATAGCGCACACTACACTTTATTAGATCAATTTTTAGCAATTGCACGCTCGCACCAATAGTCGAATGCTCAACACTTACATATCACGAGGTGGACTTAATGAACGAATGGCAAGTATTGTTATTGTGGTTAGTAATAGGCCACACAATCACTGACTTTTACCTCCAACCTATGAGCTGGGTGCATGACAGAAATACCCGCCACTATAAGTCCATCAAGTTGTTGTGGCATAGTGTGGCGCATGGCGGGGCTGCACTTGCAATCATCCTACTTTGGCAGTCGACTTTGTTTTGGGGAGTACAGTGGAATGCGCTGCTCTTTGCGCTAGCGGTAGGTATTAGCCACTATTGTATCGACTTAGCTAAATCCTATTCTAGCAAAGGCGTTATTCCTTTTGTGCTAGACCAATGTGCACATATCACTATATTAGTGACCGTCACTTGGCAAATTGCAGAGCCTGAGATTGCCCTCAGTGCCTTTACCAAGCCTTTTGCCAATGTCCAGCTGCTAATATTGGTTGTGGGCTATTTAATGGTATTGCATCCTGCATCGATATTCACCAGCATGCTGCTTGAGCGTTGGCAACTCAATAATTCCGCTCTTGATAGCCTGCCGCAAGCAGGAAGTTTAATTGGTCAACTTGAACGTGTATTACTACTGAGCTGCGTGTTACTGGATAGCTGGGCTGCTATCGGCTTTATTCTCGCCGCTAAATCGGTATTTCGCTTTGGTGATCTAACCCAAAGCCAAGATAGAAAGCTCACCGAATACGTGATGTTGGGCACGCTTGTCAGTGTGTTGCTGGCCCTTGTGGTCGGCGTCTTAATCAAACCATTTATGCCCATTCAATTGTAATTTAATCAATTCCGCGCCTTGACATTTAATCTAGGGCCTGTGTATCTTTCAAGTCTGTTTTTGCAGCAGTTTGATTGGTATTTATACAAGGCGGAGCCTGCGTAGCATAGTTATTCTATGTGAGTCAGGCGATAAAGACTTTGTGCTCCTGCAAAGTCACCTTACCCCACATCCTTGTGGGGCAACACAGAAGAAATGCTAATCAAGCGCTGCCCTTTGGGTTCACCTGAGTGCGCTTTGTTCATTGTTGCTCAACTTTTGCCTAGATTACTAGGCGGCAAGTCGAGCGTCGCGACCAAAACACACTCAGGAGAACAAAAGTCAAACAGCAAAGATCAACAGGCCCTTGTGCCTGCAAAATAAACGTAGGCACGATTTATCGCTAATTATTTGCCTCTATTCGTTTTATTTCCTCATTAGGAGTTGCCATCACAATGAATAACTAAGCCCTTTGTAACTGACGAACTTATTATTAATTTCCAGTGCAAGGCTTATGGTTATCTTTGAGGCTTCTCAGACCAATCTATAGACTCTCATTTTCTATTTTACTTTTTACCGCTTTTACGAGTCTTTGTGCCTTTAGCCTTTTGCACTGCTGCAACTAGGAGCATTAATGATGCCTTGGATACAGGTAAAGCAAGCAAACTTGACGCTTGCAAATGGTCAATGTTTATTTTGCGATGTCGACTTAACAATAGAGCGGCAATTTATTGCGATAACGGGCCCAAATGGGGCGGGCAAATCACACTTACTCAAAGTCTTATCCGGTGAACAGCCTCTAACCTCGGGCGAGCGACAAAGCCATGGAAAATGCTTCTATCTCCCACAAGATGCGACTAACCGCTTTACAACCGTTTCTGAACTACTCGGGCTTAAAGAGAAGCTAGTAGCACTGCATCGAGCCCATCAGGGGTTAGCCTCTGAGCACGATTTTGACTTAATCTCAGATGATTGGCAGTTAGAATCAAGTTGGCAAGCAACACTTGCACCGCTAGAACTCACTTTGGAAACCCCCTTTACAAGGCTTAGTCCAGGAGAGCGAATGCGTGTTTATATTGAGATACTACAATCTCAGCCTGCAATCCTATTACTGGATGAGCCGAGTAACCACATGGACAGCGTCAATAAGCACTGGCTAGCTGAGCAGCTAAAGCACCACAAACATGGTGTGGTTGCCGTCACACACGATCCTATTTTATTGGATGCAGCCGACCATATACTGCACATAAAACAGGGGGAGCTAACTCATCACTCGCTTGGATTTGACGCCTTCAGAGAGACACTCCTTCAAACTCAAGCTCGACAAAAACAACAACATTTGGCAAATCGCGCAGCACAAAAAGCACTTAAACAAGCCATGATTGCAGCGGATCTGCAACATCAGCGGCAGGCCAGTAAAGGAAAAGCACAAGTGCGCGCTGGTAGCCAAAGTAAACTGGTTACTGACTTTAAGTCAGACAGAGGAAGTAAGCGTCATGCCGGACAAACCCATAAAATTCAGCAAGCTCAAGATAGGGTTAAGAAAAATGCAGTTTACTATCGAGAAGACAAACAGCAGTTTCATTTTAATTCAGCTCTGCGAGCGAAAGAAAAGATCCGCTTATGCGAAGCCGAATTGTGCTTTGGACCAGAAAAGACAGTGAACCTTTTTGCGGATACAACACAAAAGCTCAGGATAATTGGAGAAAATGGCATCGGAAAATCGACCTTGCTTAAAACCCTTGCAGGTAAGCTAGAGTTAAAGCGCGGAGAAATCCAGCGCCCTACAACATCTGTTTACTTAGACCAGCACTGCGCTTGGCTTGAACAGGGCTCTTGCGTTTTAGACATTGCCGAGCGCTTACTTGACACGCCACATCAAAATATAATCACCAGTTTTGCAAGCGTTGGTCTGAGTCTAGATAAGATTTCAGGACCTATCACGAGTCTCAGTGGTGGCGAGAGAATGAAAGCGGCCATCGTGCTGGCCGTGCAAACGCAAGGCTTTTTACTGCTTGACGAACCAGATAACCATCTCGACCTTGAAGCACAAGAAGAGCTTGCTGCCATGCTCAATCAGCTTCCTTGTGGATTTATACTGGTCTCTCACAATGAGTATTTTTGCAGTCAGCTCAGTAAACTTGAAGCGATGAGGTTAATAACATTATGAAAAATTTACCAATTACTTTCTAGGCTAAGATAAAAAGGTTAAGAATTTCAGATAATTAATTTCTGGTTTGGGATTTGCATTTCTACCTCTATGCAACGTTTTGCCACTGGAGATAATGTGGACTGCAAGGATATTCGATCAGAGTTTCACGAATGTAATCGTTTAGAGGTTGCCAGAAAAAAGTGGGGCCGTGGTTTTTGCTATTTAGATACGGGCAACAACCCCATTCGCTCTAAGGTTATCAAAAAGCGAATAAAGCAGTTGGTGATCCCGCCGATGTGGAAGCAGGTTCAAATCAGCGCTTGCGCTTTTGATAAAGTGCAAGCCGTTGGTTTCGATAGCAAAGGCAAAAAGCAATATATCTATCATCCAAGTTATCAGCTCACCCAGCAACAAGCTAAATTTACCCGTATGGCTCAATTTGCAAAACAGCTACCACAAGCAAGAACGCGCTGTATAGAGCAATTAGAACACGATGATTGGAACCAAGAAAAAGTTGCTGCACTCGCTGTTATGGTGCTTGATTCCACAGGGATCCGTATTGGTAACCAACATTACTATCAACACAATGATACTTGTGGTCTAACCACGTTAAGGCGCAAGCACCTGAAACATAACGAAGTAGGGATAACTTTTGAGTTTCAGGGAAAACATGGTAAACAAAGAAAAGTTGACGTATTCGACGAACAACTTTGTCAGTTTATTAGTGAATCCGCCGTACAAACTGGCTACGGGTTATTTCGATATCATTACCAAGGGCGATGGCACGATTTAACCAGCGATGACGTCAACACGCAGATCCACGCGCTACACGGCCCACAATTTACTAGTAAGGATTACCGCACTTGGGTAGCTTCTCGGCTAGCGGTACAGTTCGCATTTGACGTTGCAACGGAAGTCGAAAGTAATCATAAAAAGCGTTTTGATACCCATTTAATCAAACGAGTAGCAAAGGCACTTGGCAACACTCCCAAGGTCTGTCGAGACTACTATATCCACCCTAAGCTCTTAAGCCATTTATGTGAACTCAGCCAAAATCAAACGGTTCCTGATTTTAGTAACGACTTTTGGCAGTTAGATGGCTCGCTCAGCGATTGTGAAGCTTTCATCGTGAAGGTATTAACAGAAGAAAAGGGGGAGGAAGGAACGCCTCCCCCTTTGGGCACTTAGTGGCGTCTCTGTTATGACCACTAAATTAAATGGGCTGAGACGACTGCACGTCTCAAACCACATGGGGACGATGGGTTAAAGCGGTAATACCTCAAGGGTAGTGACATAGCTGCCGGCACGCTTTGTGGCGGGTGCTTGTGCTTTGTCGTCTTCATATTCCACTTCAAACCAATACATGCCTGGCTCAGATAGTGTTAGCGTCACTTCACCTTTGGCATTCGTTGTATATTTGCTTGGTTGACTGTTATCACGGTACTTTTCATCCTGATGTACCACTATCACTTCTGCACCCTTTGCAGGTTCACCATCCATCGTATACTGCAAGGTAATTGGTTCACCGGTGTACAAATCATTAGGGTGAGTAACCGGGCTTAGTTCTAGCCCTTTGCCGGTTGGCTTAAGCGCGGTGTTATTTGGTGCGCCCAAAGTTACAAATACTTCTAATCGTCTTGCAACGTCGGTCACACTTAAATCTTTTGCCGTTTTTGGTACTTCTTTGTTAAAGGCTTCTACTGAGCCAACTTTGCCGCGTCCTGGCCAGTAATGCTTTTCACCGTTTTCATCAGTCCAGCGCGCCACCAGCGAGCGACTTTGATTAAACACTTTGTAAGTGCCTTGCTGATTGAGCTCAATGTCAAACACACTGCGATACTTAAGTTTTGCGGCGTTCTTAAACTCAACCTTGCTTCCAGAAGGAGACAGTGCAGATAGGCGCTCTAGTGGATAAGCATAATGATCTGGGTTAAAGATCCCATTGGCGATGGCAGCATCAAACGTGATCCATTCGCTGTCACCAGATACCACGGTGGTACTTGGCTTTATCCATACTCGGTGTGCTTCACTTAACGGGCTATATGCGGCTAAGGCAACTAAGACACCAGAAACTAACGTTGAAATTTTCACGATTAAGGCTCCATTGTTAAAATTGTTGTAGCGAGTTCAGATTTACCTTCTGCAATCACAGTGACAGGTGCAGTGATAGGTAAGGTCACTGGCAGTTTCAATACTTCACGACCTCCAAGCTCACGAGCAGCCTCTACAAACAGCGTGTACTCACCCGCAGGTAAGGCTTTAAACTCATCGCGCCAAGGGGTTAAATCAATCTTTGCCGTACCAGGACGCCTTGTAGCACCAGTCACGCCATCTACAGGCATGGATAGGCTACGACCGCTTCTACGCCACCAAAGGCGTAAGTCTTTTAACCACTTTTCACCCTCTTTATCGGCCATGTTAACGTCATACCAAACGGCAATATCGGCAACTCGCTGTTGCTTGCTGTCTGCCAGCCATACAGCTACATAAGGTGGGTGATATTCCGCAACGTTTAAGCGCGGGATCGTGATTTCAACTTCATCAGCTTTAGCGTGCGCGGGTACCATCAGCACTAAAACAGGTAATACAAAGCCTGCTGCTACGAGCGGCCAAGTCGACTTTCTTCCTCGAGAATGCTTGTATAAAAGCCATAACCCTGTGAGTGAAAACACTACACAAGCTACTGAAAACACATCAATAAACATACGCCATGCAAATCCTGTATTACGTCCTTTGTGAAGATCGTTAAGGTATGATACCCAACCACGATCCGTGATCTCTTGATAAAACTCACCGCTATCAAGGGCGATGCTAAACCAGCCATCGCCACCAGCTCTTGGCAGCGCAACATACAATTCGTACTCACTCCACTGCACTTGCTGTAGTGCAGATAACGCCGAGCCTGTGTGTGACTGATACCAAGATTGAAAGCTGTGTGGCAGCGCTGTTTGCTCTGCCGCCGCGTTAAGCTGGGTCAACAGAGCGCTTGGCAGCACCGCTTCTTTAGCATATGTAGTAGGTGCAGCTTCTATTTGGCTTGCGTGATTTAAGGTGATCCCAGTCACGGCAAACAGCAGCATTCCCACCAAACACACGGCAGAGCTCATCCAATGCCAAGTGCGCCAATCAAACAGCTTTTTAAGTCGCCGATTCGACGACTTAGTCGCTGAGCGAGCTCGTGTCATTAAAAGCTCCACGCCAATGAAGCCCAATAGCGACGACCATCTTCAAAGTAGCCGTATTCTGCTTCAGTAATTTCTTCATCGAAGAGGTTGTAAATCCCAAATCCAAGCTTAGTTGCTTCGTTCAGTTGATAATTTGCACCTAAATCAGTTAGGTTATACGAAGGTGCGACCAAGCTACTTTGCGAAGGCCCTGTTACAGGCTGGCTTTCTTCACCACGATAATGGAAGCGTAACCACGTGCTCAGCTCATCAGAATACTGATAATTAAGCGAAGTTTGGAACAGATGTTTAGGTAACTGGTTTAATGGACTACCAGCATACACTCCGGTTTTTTGCTCCGAATCTGTGTAGGTATAGTTTGCGTTAAGCTTTAGTTTTTCCGTCAATTGACCCGAGAAGCTAATTTCACCACCTTGGGTTACGGCTTCATCAACGTTGACATAGGTTGTCGGTAACGAGCCAAACTCGTTAGGGCCGTCCGTGCATTGAGTTAGTGGGCACGAAACCCGTGAAATTTTATCGTCAAACTCGTTATAGAATACCGTTGCTGAGGTGCTGATCCCTTTAGCAAGCTCAACGTATACACCTACCTCGTAATTAATTGAGGTTTCAGGGCTTAACTCTGGATTTCCATAAATATTGCCACCACGACTCACTTGGCCCCACGCCGCAGTACTTTGACGCAAGTTCGGCGCTCTAAAGCCGGTTGAGATCCCACCTTTAACCGTCACCGCCTCTGATGCAGTATAAACACCGTATAAGCGCGGGCTAACGTGGCCGCCAAAGTTACCGTCTTTGTCGTAGCGTAGGCCCATAGTCAGGGCAAATGGCTCAACGATGCGCCACTCATCCTCAGCAAATACCGACCACTGATCGTTGTCAACTTGCTGCAAATCACTAATGCGGTTACTGGTTTTGTCGGTCAAATCTTCATTAAGATAGGCAACACCGATTGAGCTAGTATGAGACTCGCCAAGCGGTAACGTCCAAAGAGACTGGAAGTCTACGTTTTTGACCGTCATCTCGCGGGATTTATTATCAAACTCTTCATGTTTTAGGTAACTACGAGAGCTACCAAATGACCAATAACCGTTATGCGTCAAAGAGATTGACTCACTATCGTATTCGGTTGTAGTGGACTCAGGACAACCACGACGGCCACACGGCTCACCTGGCGCAAGCGGTGCTACCGTTTTACCTAGCGTCGCATCAAGCGTTTGTGAAGCAATACCATAATCCAATAACCATTCGTGTTCATCTGATGGTGTATAGGCCAGTTTTACCTTCAGCGTATCTGCATCGCGACCTCTAAAGCCAGACACGATTTCGTCTTCATCTCTGTGCGTAGTTTGGCCGTAAATTTGTACCCCTAAGGTATCTTTGATTAGCGAGCCGGCAGCAAAGAAATTAGCCTGATAAATATCACCTGAGCGACTGTTTTCTTGGCTGGTGGCGTCAACTCTGACTTCTCCATGCCACTCGTCAGGCGTTTTTTTAGTGATAATGTTAATTACACCACCAATTGCATCAGAGCCATACAGCGAAGACATAGGTCCGCGCACAACTTCGATACGTTCGATGGCAGCAACAGGAGGCGTCCATGCACCTTCAACACCAGGGCCGTCACTATTTGGCCGAGTCTCACGCGAACTTTGTCTTTGCCCGTCGACTAAGATAAGCGTGTACTGACTGCCCATGCCGCGAAGGCTAATATCTTCCCTGTCTCCGCCTCCAGTTACTACAACTCCGGGAACATCTGTCATGGCATCGGTAAGGTCTCGATAAAAGCGCTGCTGTAGCTCCTCTTGGTTGATAACGCTAACAGACGCCGGCGCATTTTTTAGCAGTTGCTCAAATCCAGAAGCGGATACGACGATCACTTCCATCTCTTCTTTTATTTCTGATTTTGCATCACTTTGTGCAAGTGAGGAAAAAGGCAGGGCAGCTGCAACAGCTAAAGAGAGTGGCGCCAAACTACGACAGGCCATCAACATCGAGAAACCTCCATGATAGAATACAAGATAAATAACAATTATTTTCATTTGTAATGTTATGATGATTGCGTATTTTGGAGCAATGCGATTTTTCTTAAAGGTATTTTAAGCAAGGCTTAACAATGAATCAAAAATTGACTCGCGGACTTAAAGTGTTCGCCAAAACAGTAGAAGCGGGCAGTATGAGCAAAGCCGCTGACTTATTGCACATGACCACCTCAGCCGTTAGCCAGCAGATCAGTAAATTAGAGCAAGACATAGGCCTAAGTTTATTTAATCGTAATACTCGCAGCCTAACACTCACTGAAGCTGGTACTATCTATTACAAGTCCGCGATACAAATACTGCAAACCGCAGAACAGGCAGAGCATGAACTTGAGTTATTACAACATACGCCATCTGGCATATTGAAGATTTCTGCCCCCATCGGGTTTGGAGGAGGGCTACTCAGTATGCCACTGCGCTATTTGAGTGAACAGTTTCCACAAATAAAAGTCGATTTGATCCTGACTGACGAGCCCATTGACATCATTACTGAAGGTGTCGACTTGGCTATCTGTATAGGCCCTTTACAGGACTCAAACCTCATTGCTCGTCATCTTGCTGACTGGCAACTTATCCCCTGCGTTAGTTGCCACCATCCATTGGCACAACTCAATATATCGCACCCAGAAAGCTTAGCGCCTCACGCTTTGATTGGTCATTCGAGTAGCAAACAAAACCCCTATCATTTGAGCCATCAACAAACTCATCAGCAAGTGGCGCTGCCAACAGCACGTTTTATGGTGAATAATATGCAGGCTTGCATTCAGCTCACGCTAGATGGCATCGGCTATGGTGTTTTACCTGAACCAGAAATTAGGCACCACCTTTCATCAGGTAGACTAAAAAGATTGTGTACTGAGTGGTCATTAAGAGAATATAGTGTTTATGCCGTGACGCCACACCGCAATACTGTTGCAGCAAAAACAACCGCTGCAATTGAAAGCCTAAAAGAGTGGTTTACCCAAGTTTCCAACGACAGCCAAGTCTTTGTTGGCGACTTTAGTTTTATTTAACCTAAGTTTTGATTAGTAAAAAATAGCAAGCCAAATAGTTGGCTCTAAAGTGTCTGTGTAGCTTACTTTGTGCTTTTGGTGTGCGGGAATGTTAAGGCTATCACCCGCTTTTAAGGTTATCGTTTTACCGTCACCAAAGATTAGTTCAGCGCAGCCCTGCAACACCAGCACCCACTCGTTTTCATCTTGGTCATAATATCCAGAGCTAGGAGAGGTATGGCCGTTTGATACTATCCGTTCAATACGAATATTTGAATGAGAAAGTACCGTCTCAAAAACTTCTTCAGTTAAATCAGCAGGAATATCTTTTAGAAAGTTCATAAGCTTGAAACTAGGGCCTAGCAATTAGTCAAGGATAGAGAAATAATTTGCCGCAACAAGCACATCCATTTATCTAGTAGCGGCAAATTGGGAGAATGGTACAACTTGATCGATAGAAATGTTCAATACATCGCTCTCAATCTTTCAAAACAATCCATCAGGCGATTAGTGATACCAATTGAATTAATTCTCTAATCAATTTGAAGGGTGAAATAGCATATTAGCTTCGTTAAAAATTTCTCATTTAGAACAACTAAATAGCAAAATTTTTGCCTTGCTACTAAAGCTATTTCCCCGCTTCAAGATAGATCATTTACTTAATACAACTGGTATGAAAACCACCCAACTTTAGCGACTCCACTCGGACCTCTTGCCTAGCTGTACAGTCGCCATTAAAGTTACATAATTCAACAATATTTGTAAAATATAATTTAACATTAAATGAATAAGTTTGGAGTTTTCTAAAATCCCTTGAGTTCCACACGCCAAGGAGGGTCTAATCGATTTTCACCAGCCCAGTACAATTTTATCTTATTTCCTGCAGGATCAAACAGTATCGCTTCTCGCCACAGGTAGCGCTGTTCAGTCGGGAGCTGCTCAAATAAAATACCTCGAGTCTCTAGCTCTGAGACCCACTCATCTAACTGTTCATGTTCAAAGTAAATAACTGCACCATTGCTGATAGGGGGCACTTCTAGCGACAACGAGAAGGTTGCATTACCTTCAGGACATTCAAATCGAGCATAATGCGGCGTATCAACAATTTGAGTAAAGCCGAGCGTTCGATAGAATTGACAAGCTGCAGTCATATCATCGACAGGCAGCGTAACTTGATTGAGGTTCATGATTGTTTTTCTTACTACAGTGCACTTTTTAAACATTTTGCCTTAAACGTAAAAAAATACCAGCCTAGATTAGGCTGGTATTACAATCATCACATCTTAATGCAAGTTACAAAGCAAATGTTCTCGACACAGAAAGTACAATACGTTCATCTGCCGTATCCCAATCTAGGCTCGTATTTTCAGCCGCCACTTCAATATCAAACCCTTTAAATGCAGTTTGATAAGCAAGGCGATAGTGATTGTAAGATTTATCGTTACCATCCCACGTATATTTATCGCCATCCAATGAATTGGAGATATCAAAGCTTGCTCTTAGTGCATGACCTTCTGCAATTTCAAAAGTATGTGCTACCATCGCAATAGTGTGACCCGCTTCGGTACCAAAATAATCCCAGCTGTACCAGAAATTAAATTCGGTTTGGCCAAATTCACTGGCGTAACCAAACTTAGTATAGATCTCTGGATAGTTACCGTCGCTTGAGTTGTCACCACCATGATAAGAATAGTAAGCAATACCATAGTCAACGCTCCAGCTTTGGTTCAGCTCGACGAAGCGACCAACGTAAAAGTCCCACTCTAGATCTGTGTCACCACCAAAATCGACGTTAGACGCCCAGCTTCCAGCATATACACCGTTTGAAAAGGCTTTATCTATACTGCCTTGTAGGGCTGGGTCATTTTGCGTTTGACTCACACCGTTAAAGGTATAATCAGATACACCCGTTAGGGTTGCAGACCAGTCTGCCGCCGCATAGTTAGACGCGAGTAAAAGTGGTAGTGCACAAAGTGTTTTCTTTAAGGTTGTCATGTAGTTGTATCCCTAGTTTACTGATTCAATTTTTCTAAAGTCGATAAGGTTGTCTTTTGGCGAGCTATCAATCTTGCTCACAGTTTTGTATTTGCTATAAGCAATGTAACCAAAACATGAGAAGAACAAGCCTATAACTAACGCACCAACCCATTGGATCTGTAAAAAGTTTAGTTTAAATAACAGCGTAAGCAGTGATAACGCCACGATATTAAATAAAATATAGTTTCTTTTTCCTAAACGGCTAACTGTAAGGTTTAGGTTGTCTGTATATAGGCGGATCAAAGAGTCGAGTGAGTTAATTACAAACACCACGCCAACGAAGACCATTGCAAAGTTTTTAATACCCGCAGTAGGGATCCCAGCCTCATGGTAGTGATAAAGCACACTAAACCATGCAGCGATTGGAATAGACGGGAAAATCAACATCGCCGCTAGCACTTGATAGGTTTTCAAGCCACCGACAAAACGCGATGTGAATTGCCCTATCATGATGCTCCACGCAAACCACCAAAACAGATAAAACTCGTGATAGTCATTCAGTGGCAACACAAACTGATCTAAATTGGTAAAGTAACCGCCGATCAGTGCCAAGTTGTTGGTATAGCTCGACATTGAACTGTCACCAAAGACAAACGCTGACGCCCACATAAAGGCGATTAAACCGATAAAGACCCATGTTGTCGTGATGCTTAAAAAACGCACGTACTTAAGGCTAGTGCTTGAGTAAACCGCAAAAGCAATCGCCGCAAACACAATCAGATAGAAACTAGGAATAATCGACTCACCGTCGCCTAAACTGGGTAAATACCAAGGTAGATTAGACAACAATAAGAATGCAGTAAACGCACAAGTACCGATAATAACTAGGTTATTAATGAATTTAACCCAAGGAATTTCAAAGAATTTTACCTTGGGCTCTATTACGCAGAAATAAAAGCACGTAAGAAAGTAGAACCCCCAGATTAAAAATCCCCAAAAACCAAACTCTATGGCCAGCGGATTAGTAAATGCATACTCTGGGCTTGCTTTTATGTCTGCGTAACCCGCAAACTCCGTAAGCGGAAACATGATGAGGCCAACATCTAGGCCAGAAGTAAATAAGATTGCAATAAAAGTGAACGTTCTAACCGGTGTAACACCAACGCACTGTAAATTCCCCCACTTCAATAAGATAAAGGCAATTGCCAATAGGGTGAAAATGATGCCTGCACTAAGCCATACTGTCATTGTCACCCTCCCAAAATTGATAGAAGTAACTCATTTTTTCTCCGTTGTTTTTATTTACATTATTCCCGCATTAACGCAGTGCAAACGATTTGCACTGCGTGCCACTGCAGGTCTCATATGGGGCACGAACTTTCCCATACGAGTGGCGAAACTAGATCTCCGAACTACGTTGAACCTGTTGCCAGTTTTGTGTCATAGCAACGTTTGCTCCCTCAGCGGCAAGTGGTGAATTGCCTAAAATCATATCCGCTGCTTTTTCCGCGACCATAATAGTCGGCGCGTTGAGGTTGCCATTTGGAATGGTTGGGAAGATAGATGAATCCACAACGCGTAGCCCCTTTACACCGTGCACACGGGTTTGTGAATCTACAACCGCCATTTCATCCTCACCCATTTTGCATGAACAAGAAGGGTGATAAGCACTTTCTACCGCTTGACGCACGAAAGCATCAATTTCTTCATCGGTTTGGATATGCTCACCAGGTTGGATCTCGCTCTGTCTAAAGTCATCAAACGCACTTTGCTCGATGATTTCACGAGTCAACCTGACACATGCTCTAAACCCTTCGATGTCTTCTTGTTCTGCCAGATAATTAAACTGTATTTTAGGCGCCACCGTTGGATCTGCTGATTTAATCGTTACTTCACCACGGCTCTTTGGTTTATTGTGGCCGACATGAACTTGGAACCCATGACCATCAAAGGCACTTTTACCATCATAGCGAATGGCTGCAGGTAAAAAGTGGTACTGAAGATCTGGCCACTCAACGCCCGCTTTCGAACGAATAAAAGCACAAGACTCAAAGTGGTTGGTCGCGCCAAGACCTGACTTATCAAGTAACCATCTTGCACCGATCAAGCCTTTAGAAATTAACCCCAACTTGCCATTCAAGGTGATGGGCTGCTTACACTTGTATTGGAAATAAAACTCCAAGTGATCTTGAAGGTTTTTGCCCACTCCGGGTAAATGGTGTTTTACTTCAACGCCTGCGGCAGTCAACGCTTCTTTATCGCCAATGCCAGATAATTGTAATAAGTGCGGTGAACCGATTGAACCTGCACTTAGGATCACTTCCTTCGCTGCATTCGCTTTTTTCAGGTTTCCTTTCACACTGTATTCAACGCCTGTAGCGGTTTTGCCATCTAACAGTACTTTTTGTACCAAGGCACCCGTGACTATGGTGAGGTTACTGCGATGTTTAATTGGATCTAAATAGGCGCGACTTGATGAACAACGCTTACCACCTTTTACGGTCATATGCATTGGCCCAAAGCCTTCTTGCTGCTCACCGTTATAGTCTTTAGTAAACGCATAACCCGCTTGCTCACCGGCGCTAATAAAGGCGCGATAGAGCGGGTTTGCCATTTCATTACCATTATTGGTGCCAAGCGGACCTTGCTCACCACGGTACTCGTCGCCACCTAAATACCAAGATTCAGCGCGCTTGAAGTAAGGTAAACAAGACTGATAATCCCAACCTTGAGCACCACTGTCTTGCCACTCGTCAAAGTCTTTAGCATGGCCTCGAACGTACACCATGCCATTGATTGACGATGAACCACCAAGTACCTTGCCGCGAGGACAATGCATAACGCGATTGTCTAAGTGCGGCTCTGGCTCAGTATGGAACTGCCAAGCATATTTATCGGTATTCATTGGAATAGATAGCGCAGTTGGCATCTGAATAAAAATACTCTTATCACTACCGCCAGTTTCGAGTAGTAGCACTTTGTGCGCTGGATTTTCCGATAGGCGGTTTGCAAGCACACAGCCTGCAGAGCCTGCACCTACGATAATATAATCAAAATCAGTCATCATACTCCTCGATTAAAATGGACTTTCAATATCGCTCATACCAATATACACAGACTTAGTCTGGGTATATTGATCTAGCGTCTCGATGCCATTTTCGCGGCCAATGCCCGACTGCTTATAGCCTCCAACGGGCATTTCAGCGGGTGAGTTGCCATAACTATTGATCCAACAAATGCCAGCTTCTAGCTGGTGGATGACACGGTGTGCACGTTGAATATCTCTACTAAATACACCCGCGGCCAAACCTAAGTGGGTGTTGTTTGCACGTTGAATGACTTCTTCCTCGTCATCGAATACCAATACCGACATCACTGGGCCAAAGATCTCTTCTTTCACTATGGTCATGTCATCATGACAGTCGATAAATACGGTCGGTGCGACAAAGTAGCCGTTTGGCGCGGTTTCAGGACTAAGTGCCTCACCACCGGTCAGTACGGTTGCACCTTCAGCTTTGCCTTTTTCAATGTAATCCATCACCAGTGTGTGATGCTGCTTTGAGATTAGGGCACCAAGATTTACGTTTGGATCGAGCGGATCGCCCGCGATGATATTTTGTTCGGTACGCTGCTTTAACTCAGCTAAAAAGGCGTCGTAAACCTTACGCTGTACAAATACGCGTGTGCAGTTGGTACACACTTCACCTTGGGTGTAAAAGTTGCCCAACATCGCGGCACTTATCGCTTGAGAGATATCAGCATCTTCAAAAACGATAAGCGGTGATTTGCCGCCTAGCTCCATCGTCACTTCTTTTAAATTGCTTGCCGCACTTTGCATTACTTTTTTGCCAGTACCCACTTCACCGGTGAACGATACTTTTTCAATATCAGGGCTGGTAGTTAGCCATTGGCCCACCTCAGCGGCACCTTGTACCACATTGAATACGCCCGCTGGAACACCGGCTTCAATAAAGATTTCGGCCAGCTTAATCGCGCCTAGTGGTGTTTCTTCCGATGGCTTGAAAATGAGGGCGTTACCAGCGGCAAGTGCAGGGCCTGATTTCCAACACGCAATTTGCAGTGGATAATTCCACGCGCCAATGCCTGCACAAATCCCAAGGGGCTCTTTACGAGTATAGAAAAAGTCCCCTCCCACAGGCTGCTGAGTGCCAACTTGAGCGGGAGCCAACCCTGCAAAATATTCAATCACATCAGCGCCAGTTTGAATGTCTACACATTCCGCCTCTTGCCAAGGTTTACCTGTATCTAACACCTCAATCTTGGCAAGCTCATCATTGCGCTCGCGCAACAGAGATACCGCTTTATGTAAAACACGACTACGCTCAATTGGTGCCATCGCTGACCATAATGCAAAGCCCGCTTTGGCACTTTCAATCGCAGCTTGCTGAACATGACTGTCAGCAACCTCTACCTCGTAGATCACTTCATCCGTTGCTGGATTTTTTACTGCAAACTTTTCGCCTGAGTGGTTTGCCAAGAACTGGCCATGAATAAAATTTTGATATACAGGGACTGTCACATTATCCTCCAAACTGCTTAATAAGTGATTGAATGTAGCGTTTTGCGAGCGTTTCACTGTGATGAAACGCATGATGGTCAGCTTTGCTTAGCACAGCTCTTAACCAAAGTCCGTCAATCATACCGGCGGCAAGCTCAGCCGCTTCTTTTGCCTGTGCTCGCGGCATAAAAGCAGCAAACGAAGTCGCTAGGTTACTCTGCAGACGGCGACTGTTAACGCGCTGTAGTCGGTGAAGTTCATCATCGTGCATAGATTGCGCCCAAAAACTCAACCAGGTACGCGTCGTATTTGACTGCTGCTGTACCATGGCAAAGTTAGCTTCTACGATATACATGAGTCGCTGCTCGGCACTACAACCACCGCAGGTTTTGTCCAACAAACTGTATTTCAAGTTGTTTAATAGATAGCGCACGGTTGCTTCGATCAAGCCTTGTTTACCACCAAAATAGTGGCTGATGATCCCCGATGAGAGACCCGCTCTTTTACTGATACTATTAATAGTGGTTGCTTGTAATCCTAACTCGGCAACTGACTCTAAAGTGGCGTCAATTAGCTGCTGACGACGAACAGGTTCCATTCCGACTTTTGGCATAGCTTTTTATTAATTGACCGTTCAATTAAAATAAAGCTTAGGGTGATAAAGATGAGACTTCAAGGTTGACTTTTTGTAAAAAGCCAAATTTTTGACGTTTGTACCTAGGTTAATCCCATGATAGCTAAGGGGTTTTAAAGGATTACAAAAAATCTTAAAAAATTTTAAAAAATCTGAGATTTTGCAGGTATTTGCGATAATTTACCGTTTTGATGTGACAATTTGATTAAGTTTGGTTTGACTATAAAACAACCAAAACCGAACCAAATGATGGAACTGAGTACGACTAAACATCCTTGCTAGTCAAGATTTGAAAGCAGTAACGGTTGGTAACTAGGAAACCTATTTGAGACAGTGGAAACCCCAAAAGACGCGTTTGACTGATAACTCGCTACTAACAATTCAATCTTAGGTTTAAGCGCTAAGATCGCCTCATCAATTTTACTTTTCAGCCTCGCACTAAAAACATTTTTACGCAGCAAAAAGTGTACTTGGTTATCATGTACCACGTAAGGCCAAGCCTGCGCAGCGTCAAGCCCTCGCTCTTTGATAAAATAGTTCCCCGTGATCACATCATCCACAATAAAATCAACGCGCGCTTTCATTAACATTTCAACCCGCCGTTGCGCACTGGCAATACTCACAAACTGATCTTTATAGTGGGGATCTTGTTTAAGCTTATCAAGTTCCTCTCCATAGTAAGATCCGATGCTCAACCCTATGGTTTTCGATTGCTTTAGTAATGAAGCTAAATCGGCAAGCGCTGTGGGAGGTGATAACGAAAATAATCGCATACGTTCAAAACGGTAGGGCAGAGAGAAATCTCCGTATGCTTCTCTATCTTTAGTGTAGCTAACCATTACCGCGACATCTATCACTCCTTTTGACATTTCTTCAAAAGTGCGAGCGCTGGAAGGGAGGCGAATATAGGTGGTACACACGGCAACATGCTGGAACACCATCTCGGCAATGTCTACGTCTAGGCCCCAAGGCCCAAGCTCATCAAACACAGTTAATGGCGGCCAATCGGCAACAACGCCAATATTCACCGTTTTACTGCATTCGCTCGCACTGACAGGGGGAAATACCAAACCCCACACCAATATAGCCATGCCAATCAAGTTATTCACTGATATGTACTGCTTAACCATGACACCTCGTGAGCAAGTCTATGACAATCGGCCTTATAACATGACGACTCAGTTCATTGCATAGGCACTATCTTTAGTAGTAACAATATATTTACCTAAAGCCTAGATTACAATGCCTAATTATTAAACTATTTAAGTCAAAAAACGTATCGGTGCTCACAGAAACAAAAAAGCGTGACGTAAACCCCCTTTACATCACGCTTGTTTTGGCACTTTATGGCTGATATTCGAATACCTCTTCAATAGAGACATTAAATACATGCGCTATCTTAAATGCTACCTCAAGCGAAGGGGAGTATTTTGCAGCCTCGATCGCCATAATCGTTTGTCTCGTAACACCCACTCGCTCAGCAAGCTCTTTTTGTGTCATTTCACCGCTCATAAAACGTAGCATTCTGATTTTGTTTTTTATTGGTAAATCAGCCATACACAGCTCCCAAACGAGCTTTGACGAGCTGAGTTCCATAACCGACCAATTCAGCCAGCAAAAATGCAATCACTAAAATATGAAGTGGTGAAAATGGTAGTTCAAAAGGAAGCGCTTGCGACCAATTTTGCGCTTCAGCAGAATACTGGAAAATAGAGATACACACACCAACCTGAAGCACCCAGTAGGCAGGTTTGCATCCAGATAGCGCAATCAATTTTTCACGCTCATCTAACGGCTTATCCATATCTTTATCGCTAACAAAGCTCAGTAGCAGCTGACCTGCAATAGATGTCACGATAGAAATAACAATCACCTTAAGCAACAATCCTGATACCCAACTCGGATCTTGACGTAACTGCTCTGTAGCCGCTGTTATTTCGCCTAAATAAAAATACAAGATATAACCTGTTACCAAAAACTCTATCGCAATCGTTAAGTCACGGAAACTCAACGAGTCTAAAAACGCTTTAATCTTATTGTTGCTTTCCATGTTATCCTCACTTTACTCAAGGTTAAGTATTTTTAACATTAAAAGCGTAAACTTTGCTCAACAACAAGTCAAATATTTCTTACTTTAAGTCAAGTTTAAGTAACCAACCTAAATTCGAGATAAGAAGTTAGTTATTAAACTAAAATCCCTAAGCTCAAAAGTGTAATATCACTCTAGCCAGAAGTTATTTCTTAATACAAGGCAAATTTGTGCGTCAATAGCTGGCCTATTGCAAGCAAATTTAACGCAGTAGTAAGGGGTAACAGCTGCTAGAGAACAAGTTGTTATCCCGGGTTCAGGTTAACTAGAAACGCTTTCGAAATTCGCTTGGCGTTAAGCCCATACATTTATTAAACACCTTACGGCAGGCTGTCGTATCCTCGTATCCTACCTGGTGCGCAATCCAATCAAATGGCTTGCTCGTGCTTTCTAATAAATCACACATTTTCTGCACCCGAAACCGTTGCAGATATTGATTTGGATTGAGTCCGAGCACCTTAGCAAAACGTCGCTGTAAGGTTCTTTGCGTAAGTAGAGCGATATCAGCTAGTTCTGTAATTGAAATATTGTGACCATAACGGGTGTTAATATATTGCTGAGCGCGCAGCACAGCATCGTCACCATGTTGAAAGTTTGGCTGAAATTGATGATAGTAGCTCTGCTCCCGCTGAGCCGTATCTACGACAAGCGTTTTGCCTAACTTGCGCATGACCAAGTGACCACTATATTTTTTGACTAGCTCTAATCCAAGATCAAGCCATGACATCATACCGCCAGCCGACATAATATCATTGTGATCGATTAAAATTTTTCGTGTATCAATAGGCTGGTTAGGAAAGTGCCGTTTAAATGCCTCAGTTAACCCCCAATGCGTGGTAAGTAAGCGCTGATGACTTAGCCCCGAGGCCGCAAGTATAAAAGCCCCCGCACAGGCAGAGGCGATAACTGCACCTTGTTGGTGCTGCTCGGTTAACCAAGCAAGTAATTGAGGTTCAGGTTTGAGGTAATAATCAGAACTAACACTCGGCGGCAATAACACAATATTGTAATCCCCCTTTACAGCACTACTAAAGGTGACAACATGTGTTGTAAAGCGGGTATCCTGTGACTCTTCGATACAAATTCTATCAGCTAGAAAAAACAGCTCTTCTAGACCATACACAGCCGACTTCATCGCGTGAGGATAGTGACAAATCGCCACTTTTATTGGTTTCATCTACATTGTCGAATTTGAACTCAAAAATGTCATTTTAGACATTCCAGTCAAAGTTACAACTCCAGCACAATACCTCTGCAAATTAACTAACGAGGTAAAAAAATGAACAACAGCGCACTATTGGTGATCGATATTCAAAATGACTACTTTCCTGGAGGGCTTTTCCCGTTATGGAATACCGAAAATACACTAGCAAACATCAATACTGCTATCAAAAAAGCAGCAGAGCAAAACATGGAAGTCGTTTATGTCCAGCACATAGCTAATCCAGAGCAAGGAAAAGCACCATTTTTCAATGCCAACACTAGCGGTGTCGAGCTTCATAATGGCCTACGCCAAGCGCAAGAAAACGGCCACCATATCGTAAAGTCCTATGCCGACAGCTTTGAGCAAACCTCCTTAAACGATTTGCTCCAATCTAAAGGTATCGACACTTTATATATCTGCGGCATGATGACACAAAACTGTGTAACCCATACCGCGCTATCGAAATCGGCGGAGCAGTACAATGTCTACATTCTCAGTGATTGCTGCACTACCCTAGATGAAATGATCCACAAAATTGCACTCAACGGTGTTTCAACACGAGTACCTTTGATTGCCGTGTCGCAAATATAGCCCATGCTCGTCGTGATAAATCACGACACAAGCAGAAAAACCAAAAAGGCTGGATTGACCAGCCTTGATTTGAGTGACATCGAAATGAAAAGAGACTAATTAGCCTGCTGCTTATAGGCTTGTCGATAGGCGTGAAGTAGCGGCTCGGTGTAACCATTGGGTTGTACTCGGCCTTCAAATACCAAAGACAACGCCGCTTTATAAGCAAGGTTTTCACTAAGCGGTTTATGGTCGTTGAGCATTGGTTGGTAAAGGCTGTCACCTTCGTTTTGACCATCTACTACAGCCGCCATGCGCCTAAAAGTTTTTTCCACTTGCTCTTCGCTACAAATGCCATGATATAACCAGTTAGCGATATGCTGGCTTGAGATCCTAAGCGTTGCTCTGTCTTCCATTAATCCAACGTGATTGATATCAGGCACTTTTGAGCAACCTACACCTTGATCTATCCAGCGCACCACGTAGCCCAAAATACCCTGCGCGTTATTGTCTAATTCGGCTTGAATATCCTCCGCAGACAAATCGTTTTCTAACATCAACGGGGGCGTAAGTAAGTTATCGAGCGATGCCTGCTGACGTGTTCTTATCTCAAGTTGGCGTGCAAACACATCCACATAGTGATAGTGCATCGCATGGAGCGTTGCTGCGGTAGGAGAGGGCACCCATGCAGTATTAGCACCAGACTCAGGATGGCCTTGCTTTTGCTCCATCATCAGCGCCATTTTATCTGGCATTGGCCACATTCCTTTGCCTATTTGTGCCTTTTTCCTAAAACCGGTTTTAAGGCCAATATCCACATTTTGATCTTCATAGGCCGCTATCCAAGACTGTCCTTTAATTGCCACTTTGGGCAATACAGGGCCCGCCAGCATTGAGGTATGAATTTCATCGCCTGTTCTATCCAAAAAGCCAGTATTGATAAATACTACACGCTGCTTAGCGGCAGCAATACACGCTTTTAAGTTTACCGAAGTACGGCGCTCTTCATCCATAATCCCCATTTTAATGGTATTTTTGGGTAGCGAGAGCAGCGCTTCAACTCGGCTAAATAGGGTATCAGTGAAAGCGACTTCTTCAGGCCCGTGCATCTTTGGCTTCACGATATTGATACTTGCTGCCGTCGAGTTTTTAAACGGACTATTGCCTTGTAAATCATGCAGCGCAGCCGTGCTTGTCATGATGGCATCTAAGATCCCTTCGAACTGCTCGTTTCCTTCTGCATCCAGTATCGCTGGCGTTGTCATTAGGTGGCCAACATTGCGCACAAACATCATAGAGCGACCTTTTAGTGTCATACGCTGGCCTTGTGTATCTACGTAACTTCGGTCGGCATTTAGCGTCCGAGTCAGCGATTGGCCTGACTTTTCAAAGGTCTCACTCAAGCTCCCTTTCATCAAGCCTAACCAATTTTGGTATACCAATACTTTGTCTTGTGCATCCACCGCCGCAACTGAGTCTTCACAATCCATGATTGTCGTAAGTGCAGCCTCAAGGACGACATCTTTGATCCCGGCTTTGTCTGCCTGTCCTATCGGATGGTGTGGATCAATTTGGATCTCAATATGCAGATCATGGTGGCGCAACAATACCGCGCTTGGATTTTGTGCCTCCCCCTGATAACCCACTAGCTGCTCAGGCTTTTGCAGTGCAACTTGGGTGCTGTCGTTGAGTGTAATCACCAAATTGCCGTCTAGAATCGCGTAGTTCGTACTTTCTATGTGAGAACCTTCAGCCAACGGCAGTGCTTTATCGAGAAACTGCCTAGCATAAGCCATTACTTTAAACCCACGGTTCGGATTATAGGCTTGAGTACGCTCAGCACCATCCTCTTCGCCAAGAACATCCGTTCCATAGAGCGCATCATACAAAGAGCCCCAGCGCGCATTCGCCGCATTGAGCGCAAACCTAGCGTTACTGACAGGCACCACTAACTGAGGACCGGCTGCGCTCGCAATTTCAGGCTCCACATGCTCGGTTTCGATGGCAAAATCTTCAGGCTCAGGCTGCAAATAACCGATAGATTCAAGAAATGTCCGATATTCTGCCGACTGCCAATCAGGATGAGAGAGATGGTAATCGTCAATTTGCTGTTGCAGGGTATCGCGTTTGTTGAGTAACGCTTGGTTTTGCTTCCCAAGTTCCGAAAAAATATCCGCTACGCCTTGCCAAAATTGATTGACCGCGATCCCCGTACCGGGAAGTAGAGATTGCTCAACAAACTGCGCCAGTGGAATCGCAATTTGGAAGCCTGAATGAGTGACATACTTGCTCATGGAGAGTCCTTGATTAACATTTTTTGAACGGGATAGGTCAAACATAAAACAATTTTTGGAAAAACGAACCCCTTTTCCCATTCACAAAAAATATACTCGTAATAATAACTATAAATTTAAAAAATCTAATTTATCGGCCTAGTGTTTAATTAAGCCCGCAGCCAACCACTCTCACACCAGTTGGTTTCGTGTAACAAACAACCAGAATTTAATTTGATTTATAGTACCCGTTCAAAGGAAGCTAATTATGTCTCAGTATCAAACTCAGTTAGATCATTTCTCTAGTCTATGCCAAAGCCAAGGAAAAACTTGGCAGTCTATCAGTCCTGAGTATGCCAGCCGTATGCACCTACAAAACCGTTTTAAAACCGGTTTGGACATTGCAAAATACACGGCAAAAGTGATGCGTGAAGACATGGCAGCGTACGACGCAGATAGCAGCCAATACACGCAATCGCTTGGTTGTTGGCACGGTTTTACCGCGCAACAAATGATGATGGCAGTAAAGCGTCACAATAAAACCACAAAACGCTCTTACGTCTACCTAAGTGGCTGGATGGTTGCTGCGCTGCGCTCAGAGTTTGGCCCACTACCAGACCAAAGTATGCATGAAAAAACAGCGGTTCCAGCTTTGATTGAAGAGATCTACACTTTCCTCAAGCAAGCCGATGCGCGAGAGCTAGATCATCTCTACAAAGATCTTGATGCAACGAGAGCAAAAGGCCAAGATACAACAGAGATCCTTAGCAAAATCGATAACTTCGAAACCCATGTCGTGCCTATCATTGCTGATATTGATGCCGGTTTTGGTAACGAAGAAGCAACCTACCTATTAGCTAAACAAATGATTGAAGCGGGTGCTTGTGCAATTCAAATCGAAAACCAAGTATCGGACGCAAAACAGTGTGGCCACCAAGCAGGTAAAGTAACGGTTCCTCATGAAGACTTTTTAGCCAAGATTAACGCTGTACGATATGCTTTCCTTGAGCTTGGTGTTGAAGATGGCGTTATCGTCGCACGCACTGACTCATTGGGTGCAAGTTTGACGCAAAAAGTGCCAGTATCAAAAGCGCAGGGCGACCTTGCGAGTCAATACACTAGCTATTTAGACACTACGCCAGTTACCTCGGCCGCTGACTTACAAGAAGGTGAGATGGCAATTAAATTGAGTGGCGAACTGCAAAAGCCAGTTCGCTTAGACAACGGTTTATACCAGTTCAGAGCAGGCACAGAAAAAGATCGTGTGGTACTAGACTGTGTAACCAGTCTTCAATCAGGCGCAGATCTATTGTGGATTGAAACCGAAAAGCCAAATATCGAGCAAATTGCCGAGCTAGTTAACCGAGTTCGCGAACAAGTGCCTAACGCTAAGCTTGTGTACAACAACTCGCCATCGTTCAACTGGACATTAAAATTCCGTGAACAGGTATACCAACAATGGCAAGAGCAAGGTAAAGACTTATCGGTATACCCAAATCCAAGCGCGGATGCAAAAGTATTGATGGCGCCAGAGTTAGACGCAACCGAGTTGGCAACCGAAGCCGATTTACTGGTGCAAAACTTCCAGCGTGACTCGGCAAGAGAAGCGGGAATTTTCCATCACCTTATTACACTGCCAACTTACCATACAGCAGCGCTCAGCACTGATATTCTGGCTGAAGGCTATTTTGGTGACGCGGGTATGCTTGCCTATGTGCGCGATGTGCAACGACAAGAAATCCGTCGCGAACAAGCATCAGTTAAACACCAAGACTTGGCAGGCTCTAATATCGGTGACACGCACAAAGAGTATTTCTCTGGTGAGAACGCACTCAAAGCAGGCGGTGAAGCCAACACCATGAACCAGTTCTAAACACTGGATTTAGATAACGACTTATATAGTTCCTTAATCAGCAAGGGCCGTCAGGCCCTTTTATCTATTGTGGATCAGATTTTTACTAGCCACTGGTAACTGAGATCACGTATTTACCAACGCCAGTTATTCAGATCATATTTTTACTAACCTAGACCTATTTGAGATCAGAATTTTATTAACTCAATACCTAACGATCCCGATCTTTACAGTAAAGATCTAAGATCCAGACAAAAAAGAGCGCATTTGTGACTTTTTTCACTTTCACAAACCAAAATTTTACTAACTAAACCAGCGACAGGTCACATTTTTACTAACTTACTTAGTAAAATTTTGTTCTGAGTTTATTTTGACTAAAAATCAAAATATGACTAACCTCAGATTTATAAGCACTTCATTCTGCTGTAAACCCCCTTTACACTTTCCATATTTACCCCACTTTTCCATGTAAAACTATAAAACTGATTACAGTACATTGAAGTTGATACATGACCCCCATTAAGAACTTAATAAAAGCAGTAGCACTGCTTACAGCGATGCATTGCCTGGCAGGGAATACAGTTATCAAGGAAATAGAAGATTTAGAAAAGGCAGGGAAATACACCGAAGCCTTAGTTAAAATTGAAACGGCCAGCGTCAGTGAAGAAGAAGAAACGCGATATCAAGCGATTTATTTGCAGGCCATGATTTATCGAAAGCAAGACTTATATGAGAAATCAATATCTACTCTTAGCTATATCGAAAAGCAGTTTTTCCTTACCGAAGCGCGCAAGTATGATTTATACAGAGAGATAGGCATTAACTATCGTAACTTAAGCCAGCTTGAGCAGGCCGAGTCTTTTTACTTAAAAGCGCTCGCTTCAGCCGAGGCAATGGATAAATCAAATTTAGTGGCGCAAACCTATAATAATCTAGGTGTTGTTGCCGACCATAGAAATCTGCTTGCGCAATCTATGCAATATCACTTAAAAGCCTATGAATTACTAAAAGGAACTGATCAGTACGAAAAGCAAGGGGCTAACTTTTATAATCTCGGTGATATTTCTGTGCGTATGGGGGATGAGGAAAATGCAGAGTATTTCTTTCAACAAGCTCTCGTTGCAGATAAAGCTTCAAAAGAATTACGCAACGTCGCAGGCACGGCCCTTCGCTTGGGAGAGCTGAAGTTTAAGAACGGTAAAACGGACGAAGCATTAGCGCAAACAAAAGAGGCCATTGAATTTCTAAAAGAACTCAATGCTAGGGTTTCACTCGCTAGGGCATATCGAAACTCCGCATTGATCCATATAGCCAAGGCAGACTTAGACAATGCCCTGTCGGATGCACTTGCAGGCATTGAATATGCCACTCAAACCAGTTCAACACTGCAACAATTTTACGCCTACTTGACGGAGTTAGAAGTTAGGCTAAAACGTAAAGAATTAGCCAAAGCAAAAACACTACTCACCAAGCTGGACGCCCTAACCGAAATAGAAACGGCAGAGGTGCTGCTCGAAAAATATCATCGCCTTAAAGCGATAACGCTTGCTGCACATCATGAATACGCCCAAGCTTTTCAATTTATGAAGTCGACTTCAAAGCTACAGACTCAACTTCATGAAACATTACTAGAAAAACAAGTAAGTACCTATAAAGCCAGTATTGACGCGCTTATTCAATCTCAACAACTGGAGCAAGCACGCTCTGCACAAGCCATAACCGAGGTTAACTTACAAAACGCCAAGCTATCCACACAAATGTGGGTGATCACTGCAATCTCGACCTTTTTAGCTGGATTATTTCTAGTCGGATTTTTTGTCGTCAAGCATAGAAATGCGGCGCTAAAAGCAAAAATGTATCAATTGAATATTGAGCATAAAGATAAAATGCTGGCCGATATTTCCCACGAGTTACGTACGCCACTTAGTGTCTTAAAACTCCATATCGAAGCGATGGAACACAATCTTATTGATGACAGCACACTTGCATATGCCAAGATCAACAACAAGATAAATCAGCTAAATGAATTGATCTCGAACGTATATCAATTGTCTCAAGCTGATCATGACGCGCTTGTGATCCACCCCCAACAGCATGGCGCGAAAACGGTTATCCAAAGCTATGTGTACGATATTGAAAGATTAGTAACTAGTAATCAGCTGCAATTTATCGCCGACATTCACGTCGATGATATGAGTATTTACATTGATAAACCAAAGCTGGATAGGGTTATCGATAATCTTGCTAAGAATGCATGTTTATACACAGATAAACCCGGCAAGGTAAGGTTTAAAGCCGTGGTCAATAAACAAGGACTATTCCTACAAGTAGATGATAGCTCACCAGGCGTATCTGAAGCCGAGCAAAACAAACTGTTTGAACGCTTGTACCGTGTCGAGGCATCGAGAAGTCGTGCAACAGGAGGCTCAGGTCTTGGTTTATCTATTTGTAAGAGCTTAATTGAAGCGATGAATGGAAAAATCACAGTGAAGTCCGGGAAGTATGGCGGTTTGTGTATTCAGATAAACTTACCTCACGCGGTAGATGTACCAGCATAAAGTACAAAAGGCTAAGCAGATGCTTGGCCTTTTGTCTTTCTGAGCTTGCTTAGAAACGGTAGCTGATATTGCCATACACAAAACGACCATCGGTGTTATATGCCGAGAACGCAGAGTAAGGGAAGATCTGGTTAAACGTTGTATAACCAATATTACTAACAGTATCTTGAGGATATTGATCAAATAGATTGTTAGCGCCTACAGCAACCTTCCAGTTGTCACCTAGGTTATAAGCCACTTCTAAATCAGTGATCCATTTAGCATCTAATACTTCATCGCCCTCTACTGCGCTCGAAGAATCTACCGTTTCACCATAGCGTGTGGCACGTAATGTCGTCTGCCAATCGCCAAATTGCCAAATTGCAGCTAGGTTCCATTTGTCTTTTGGTGTCCCATCTTCAAATCGTGCAATTTCACGACGAGCAAAGTACTCATAGCTGTCACCAAGGGCTTCAAGCTCAGCAGGGTTTGCTTTTACATGCGTCACTTCAGTGTCATTGATGTTTACCGCGGCACTTAAACGCAGATTACCGTAGTCGGCAAGATCAAAACTGTACGTTGCTACGATATCCACACCTTGAGTGCGCGAGTCGATAGCATTAGTGAAGTACCTTACACTTTGCGTATTAAGCTCACCCGCTTGCTGCAAAATATTAATGACCTCAGGACCGCCCAAGTTCTCAGAAAGGACGATGCGATCGTCGATGTCAATTCGATAGGCATCCACAGTAAATGAGAACGCGTCTAGTGTGTAGACAAAGCCCGCCGTCATATTGACCGACTCTTCCGGTTCAAGCTCTCGAGCACCCAGCGCTTTTGCAGCTGGCGTATCAACAGGGAAGTGGCCAACTTCACTCGGTACGCCATTTTCAAATACCGTAGCAATTGATTTATAGGACGTTTGAGCCAATGAAGGCGCTCTAAAGCCTGTGCTTACTGCACCACGTAGTGAAAAGTTATCCGACACCACATAGCGCGATGCCAGTTTACTGGTGAAAGTGCTGCCAAAATCACTGTAATCTTCAAAACGACCCGCCAAGACGACATTCCAGTCCTGCGTTAAGTAGGTATCAAACTCTGCGAATAAAGCGATGTTATGACGAGATTCATCGACAGCACTTGCTGGTGAGAAACCAGCGAGCACCTGCGCACCACCAGCTGCAACGGGATTGCCTTCTGCATCAAGCACGGTGAGGTAAGACGCTTCTTCACCGACTTCAATTTCATAGGTTTCGCGGCGATATTCTGCACCAATCGTGAAAAATACGTCATCCGGTAAGCCCAAATCCAATGCCGTTTTAGCATCAGCATTCACAAGCCACTGTGAATAGACTAAAGCGCCGTTATTAAACTCAGTCGGACTTGTTACCCCCATCGAAGTATTCAAACTATTTACGACACCCAAAGCGAAGTCATTCACACCATAGTTTGTACTGATATCGTAATCCCACTCACCTTGAGTGCCTTTTACACCAACCGCAAAAGAGTAATCATCTACATCGCTGACGATTTGAGGCAAGAAACCATCTGGGTATACCGCAGTTAAGTTGCGGCTGTCATTTGCGCGACGATAGAAACCACCGGAGTTACCTTCACGTGTTGAGTAGCTACCAAATGAATAAAGTTCGGTTTCCGCATCTAGGTTGTAACCCGCATTATAAAATAGTGCAAAGTCTTCCACTTCAGCTTTACCAAAACGGTGGTTGTAGCGATCAAATGAAAACTCTCTTGAGTCAAGTTGACCATTTTCATCACGAGCATACTGCTCTCTTGGATCAAAGCCTGAACGATTAGTCGGTTTTTTATCTCTATATTCGGCAGACAGATTAATAAAACCTTCATTACCTAAAGCAAAACCAACGTTGGCACCAATTGTTGTAGTACCGCCATCATTACGCTTGCGGTCATCTCCAAGCACAAAGTCTAAATCGCCCGCAGCGTTTGCACGGGTTTGTAATAAGTCAGGGACACCTGCCATCTGCGTATCGTGCTCACCATAGGTCACACTAATACTGCCGCCTTCTTCGGCATCTTTAAGCACAATATTAATAACGCCAGCAATGGCATCTGAGCCGTATTGAGCAGCAGCGCCATCACGCAGTACTTCTATACGCTTAATCGCGGCAGCTGGGATAGTATTTAAATCAACCGCCGTTGAACCACGACCAACGGTACCATTTAAATTCAATAATGCGCCAGCATGACGACGCTTACCATTAACCAGCACTAAGGTGTGATCCGGTGCTAAACCTCTAAGCACTGCCGGACGGGCGTGATCCGTACCATCCGCCAGCGTTGAATTTGGGAAGTTAAAACTTGGCACGAGCGTAGTGAGTACTTGGCTCAGCTCCAGCTGACCGGTACTTTGCATATCTTCTAAAGAAATCACATCTACCGGCACCGTGCTCTCGGCAATACTACGAAGACTTCTTCGTGTACCCGTGATTTCGATGACTTCAACACTTTCTTTGGCTTCAGTGTTGTTACTTTCTGCTTGCGCATGGATTGAAATAGTTGAAAGAAGCGCAGCACCGACAGCCAACGAGATTGGCTTGCGAACAGCGTTTTCCAGCTTGTTATTAATAAATTGCATAGTTTGTCCCGTGAATATGTTGAACGCAGAGTCTGTAAAAGACCGATTATTACTTAATTTAGTCGATATGAAGATAAATCAAGACTGAATAGGTACCCAAGTAAATAACACAAATTCGGTACGACCCCCATTAGACTTAAGACTAAAATGTTGGTACTTACTAATTCAATACCACCCTAAGATTAAGCAAATCTCATCAGAAAAGATGCGAATTTTAGAATTATTCTTTCATCGACAATAAAGAATTTTTAGATCTAACTTATACCTCATAAGGGCACTGGTCTGATGTTTACTCACTCCATCTTTACTCCACATTGAAGCGCTTAAATACCAATATGCAGAAACGGAGAGTACCAATGACACAACGGACGCTAAAACATGCTGAATGGTTGAAAATTGTTGAATCTAGAGCGAACCAGCAGCAACTTCAAATAAAGCCAAAAAATAAACTATCACCAGCTGTGATTTGGACTTTTGTACTAGCCACTATTATTTCACTGATAAGTGCATGGGCATTTGTTACCGAAACGCCTGAGGCACCCACTCAGCAGCTTAGTAAAGAATCCCAAATGCGTATCAACCGCTACTTTACCAAACAGTATATGGTTGGAAGCTGGCAGTTCTCACATTTAAAAACCAGTAAAGATGACATCAATGTGTTTATCCGTATCCCGACTAAATTAGCATTAACGGGACAGGCACTGAAGGGTTATATCGAGCAGTCACTATGCCCACCGGCCAATAGCAATGTTTGGCGTGATGTCAGCCAGTTTGCGCTTTATATGCACTTGTATTCGGATACGCCACGCCACAGTGACTATGCCAAGTGCAAGACACCTTAATCATTTCAGGTTAAATTCTTTTATCTTTCGTTCAAAGGCCCAATGGGCCTTTTTTGTTTTTTTGGATTTCAAGCGTTATTTCGAGCTATCGTGGTTGCCAAGCTGACTTACCGGCTCGAGCTCAAGTTTAGCTTTTTCTTCGAGTTCTTCGGGTAGCTCCTTGACTACGGCAACGCCTAGTTCTTTAAATTCAGAAGCTTGCTTAATTAAGTTGCCTTTACCCATATATAACTGAGAAAATGCTCGCTCGTAGCTCTCTTTTGCTTTATCAAGCTGCTTACCCACCCCTTCCATACTATGTAAGAAGCTATTGAGCTTGTTATAAAACTTCTCAGCTCGAAGCGCCAGCTCTCTGGTATGCTTGCTTTGCTCTTCAAAACGCCATAACTGTTTAACGATATTAAGACTGGTTAAAAGCGTTGTTGGCGTTGCCACCAATACATTGTTTTGTAAAGCGTCCTGATAAAGCGTTGGCTTATGCTTAACCGCCTCAACAAATGCAGATTCCACAGGGATAAACATGATGACCACCTCTGGGGAGTTAAGACCTGGTAAGCGCTCATAAGATTTACTACCCAACTCTTTGATCCGTGCAGTGATGGCTTCGGTGTGTGCCACAATGGCTTGATTCGCTTCACTATCGGTTGTGGCATTAATATACCTTGTATAGGCATTCAATGAGGTTTTAGCGTCAATTACCAGGTGACGAGATTGCGGTAAGTAAACCACGACGTCAGGGCGAAACTTGCCTTCGTCGGTATTAAAGTTGACTTCTCGCTGATAGTCGTAACCCGGACGTAGCCCAGCGCTATCTAGCACATTTTCGAGCATGAGTTCGCCCCAGTTGCCTTGTGCTTTCTTTTGCCCTTGTAACGCCGTGGTCAAACGATCTGCTTGCTCGGTCATGGCTTTATTGTTGGCTTGTAAGTGCAGCAATTCGGTTTTTAATGACGCCCGTTGCTTCAGCTCTTCACTATGAATGGCTTCCATTTTATCTCTAAAGCCCTTTAATTCACCTTGTACTGGCTGCAGCAACTGCTGGATTTTTTCTTTGCTTTGATGACTAAAGCGCTCGCTTTTCTCATCAAATATTTGATTCGCGAGATTGTGAAACTCTTCTTTCAGCTGGCCCTTCGCTTGCTCAAGCTGCGCGAGCTGCTGCTCAAAGCTCAGTTGCTTTTGCTCCAGCAAGGTTTGCAGATTGGCCATTTCAACTTCTAGCCCATGAGCATGCACTTGAATTTCTTCCTTGGCATCGAGCTCTCGCTGCCACAGCTGCTGATATTCAGCGGCTTGCCGTTGACGCTCAGCTAATCTCGCTTGCAATTGCTGCTGTTGGCCATGACTTTGTAGTTGCTGCGCTCTTAATTGCTCAGCGAGTTGCTCAGCTTGGCTTAGTTGCGACCTAAGTGCTTGCTCGGAGGCGAGTTGATTATTGAGTTGATTCTTGAAAGTGCTGCGCATAACCCAAACGACGGGGAGTAGGGTAGCCGCACCGCCTGCAAATAGCGCAAGACTATACCATGCAGGCGTATTGGAGAGCATTGACCAAAGCATATTGAGATCTCATCGGTTCTTCTGCTTTGATAATACCTTAGATATAAATTTCAATCACTTAGTCATTCAGTGATCTGTTGACCATTGTAGCGATATCCGGCGCCATATACCGACTCTACAATTTTCGGAGATAAATCTAATCCTTTGATTTTCTTTCTGATATTTTTAATGTGGCTGTCGATTACGCGATCCGAAATATCAAAGTTATCAGGCTGAATATAATCAAGAATTTGCTGTCTTGAAAAGACACGGTTTGGTGCGTCATATAAAAGCGCAAAGACGTCAAACTCAACTTTGGTTAAGCCTAATGTACTGCCATTCAGTTTAACCGTTAATTCTTCCCGATTTACTTCGATAGGCTTTTGATACGCATTGGTGTTCACACAACGACGTAAGATCGCTTTCATGCGCATCACTAACTCAGCGGCGCTAAAAGGTTTACATACATAATCATCTGCGCCGACTTCTAAGCCCTGTAAACGATCCGCTTCTGCCACTTTGGCAGTCAGCATCACAATTGGTACTTCAGAAAATGCTCGAATTTGACGCATACACTCTACGCCATCTTGGTTCGGCAACATTATATCCATCAAGATTGCATCTGGTTGATTTAACTTTACCCAAGGTACAACTTCGGCACCGTCTGCAATATGAAACATTTCAAAACCGGATGCTCTAAAAAACAACAGCACCTGCTCTGCAATATCTTGGTCGTCTTCGACAAGCAAAATTCTTGATGAGGTAGACATAGGATTTATTTACTCTTTGCTTTTAACTTCTTCAATTGTTGTCTAACTTGGCGCTTTAACTTATCTGAAAGCGTGTCATCGAACAGTAACATGGTAAGTATACTAGACAAGTCTTCTGAACTCGCAACTTCATTAAGTAGATCATAGTCAGATTCTGATTGCGTCTCAATAAAGTTTAATTGTGAAATTGTCGCGTCGTAGCAAAGCATAACGTTATCCTAATTGGTCTATGGCGTTTCTCCGTTGTAGTTATTAAAGCGCGAGATTATGGAATAAAAATGGAGTGAAAGATGTTTTAGGGCCTGTTGACCTTTGCTGTTTGATTTTTGTTCTTCTGAGTGTGTTTTGATCGCGACGCTCGACTTGCCGCCTAGTAATCTAGGCAAAAGTTGAGCAACAATGACCAAAGCGCACTCAGGTGAACCCAAAGGGCAGCGCTTGATTGGCATTTCTACTATGTTATCGCCAGACTTACATAGAATGACTATGCTACGCAGGCTCTGCCTTGTATAAATACCAGTCAAACTGCTGTAAAAACAAACTTGAAAGATAAACAGGCCCTAGAGCCAGAAAAAAGAAAAGCCAACTTAATTAAGCTGGCTTATTACAATCAGTAACAAAGGGGGAAAATCAACATATGCCTACTGTTTCAACAATGTCACAACAAGCACTATCATAGACCTTCACCTTTGTTGATTAGTTCCAAATTATTTTTAATTTTTTATCAGCGCTAGCATTTGCGACTCATCAAACTGACCAAGATTGACTCCAGAGTCTGCAAATAGGGCGTCAACAAGGGCTTGCTTATCGCGCTGCATCTTAAACACTTTCTCTTCGATAGAATTCGCCATAATCAACTTGTACACGAACACCGGCTTATCTTGTCCGATACGATAGGCGCGATCTGTTGCTTGATTTTCTACCGCAGGATTCCACCAAGGGTCGAAATGGATAACCGTATCTGCTTGAGTCAAATTCAAACCAGTTCCCCCTGCTTTTAGGCTTATCAAAAAGACATTGCACTTGCCTTGAGTAAACGCCTCAATGGCTTTATCCCGTTGTCTGGTCTGCCCTGTCAGCATAGTGTATTTCAACTGTTGCTGTTGACACTGCTCAGCAATGAGATCTAACACGCTGGTAAACTGGCTGAAGATAATTATCTTACGGCCCTCACTGAGTAGCACAGGCAGGTGTTGTGCAAGCCACTCAAATTTAGCGCCATGTTGGTCGGTCAGTGATTTATCAACCAATTGTGGGTGACAGCAGATCTGACGTAACTTTAACAAGGCATCAAGAAATGCCAGCTTGCTTCTTTCAACGCCTTGCTCCTGAAATAGATTGAGCAATTTGCTTTCTACTTGGTGCTGAACACCTTGATATAGCTTATGTTGTTCATCAGAGAACTCTAATTCTTTGATGAGTTCTGTCTTATTGGGTAGCTCTTTCACTACCTCAGCTTTGGTACGACGAAGAATAAAAGGTGCGATCAGCGATCTGAGTTCTCGAGCTCTAGGGCGATCTTGTTCTTTTTCAATTGGGATCTGGAAGTGTTGCTTAAACTGCTGCTTAGTGCCCAACACATCAGGCATGACAAAATCGAGCAGCGATTTAAGTTCGAGTAAATTATTCTCTACTGGTGTGCCACTTAAACAAAGTTTGAAACGCGCGGATAGACTCTTTACGCATTTAGAGATTTGTGCGCTTTCGTTTTTAATATATTGCGCCTCATCCAACACGATGGAATCAAAATCTAGTCCTTTATAATACGCCACATCGCGCTTAAGTAGCGGATACGTCGTTAGAATAAATCGTGCACCTGACAAGTTAGTGAGTGCTTCATCTCTATTGGAACCATGAATAATAGTGAGAGGTAGATGCGGTGCGAAACGTTTAAATTCGTCACGCCAGTTCCCCACTAAACTCGTCGGACAGACAATTAAACTTGGTTGTGTCACTAGCGTATTGTGCTGAGAAATAAAGTAAGCAATAACCTGAAGCGTTTTTCCAAGGCCCATATCATCGGCAAGAATGCCACCTAACTGGTGACGATTAAGGAACTTAAGCCAGTTAACACCTTGCGCTTGATAATCTCGTAGGGTGAAGCTCTGTCCCTCGCTGGCAGGGATCACGTCAAGATTTTCTATCGGTTTATCTAGCTCAGCGAGATACTCAAGTAGCTTTTGATCGTCTGAGTCAGCATGAATATGCGTCAGTTCAAACAGCTTTTTGGCATACGACAACGGAAATTTAAATTGTGAGCTCGAAAGGTAATAACTAAAACGAGATTTCAGCTCCAGCAATTCATCAAATATGGATTTGCTAATGGCATAGAACTGCTCGCCAATTTCGACGTAGCGATATTCATGGGCGAGGTTGTTAAGCTCATGAACCGGATGTTTATCCCAGTTGAGCGTAACGGGCTTGTCATCTAACATCACCTTTCCAAGCACATGATGTTGCTTATCTCTCTTAAGGCTTAACAGCACTTTTGGTGTAACAACGAGGCCATTGCTTGGCAGCTCGTCAACAATCCAACGTTTACCCTGCAAAAGCGGCCTGATCTCCCTGTTAAACCAATGGACTTCAACGCCATCCTCAGTTGGTAATAAAAATTCGTCGCCCTCATGGATAAAGCCGAGACCAGTGAGTACCTGCTCCAGCCTTGCTAATTGCTTTTTCGTCGCGCCTTTTCCAAGCGGCTCAATTGCAAAGCGAATTTTATTTGGCCTATCTAGTTTTATAAGCTTAGCAACATTAGATTGCTTACTCGCTAACTGCGAAAACCCAGCAGGAGGCGCAATGACATCATCCGTAAAGATATCTTGGAAACGCGCCATCACCTGCTCTAGCTTTTCAGCCGTGATGGTAGGCATAGTATGAAGATGGGCGATTTCCTGCGCGGTAAGCTCTGACTCAATTCTGCCAACGACCAAGTTTTCAGTATCTAGATACACCGGAGGTTCGGTTTTAATCAAGCGCCAGTGTTCAACATTCGCTAGACGGCTTTTAAGTTGGTATTCATTGCCTTCTTGATGCCAGTAAAAATCAAGCGTTTGCTTATGCCCTAGCTCCAAAGGTTGGCGCTGGTTACGATAAAAACAGCGATGGGTATGCACAAGTTGTGTGAGTGCATTAAAGCCCCAGACGCCAAATAACTCAAAATGACCCGGTGTATTTTGCGAGCGGATCCAGCTAAATAAGCGAAAATCGTTTTCTAATAGACCAGCTGGAGCGACCTGACTATTGAGCTGTTGCTCAGTTAACACTCGGCCTAAGGGGTAAACACCGTCGGGCCTATTTGGCGAGACCTTTGGACTTACAAGGATTTCGTTTGCTCGAGGCTCTAACACGAAGAGTAAGACGTTTTCTGCGTCTGCTTTATCAACTTGCTGCAACTGCCCTAGTTCGTTAAACCAGTCATTAACTAAATAAGCCTCACCAAAGCCGCCAGAATGTTCAATTTTAAGTTTGAGTAATACCGCAGCAATGTGCCGACATTTAGGGTTATTTGAACACGAGCAGTTTGCTTCGACCGAAACGCTACTTTGCGTTTGGTTTATTTTGATGTGCTGGGTGAAGGTATTGCCGTAATTTCCCAATACCTGTGCATCAATTTGCGCGAAGTTTTCGCTGTGTTGAAGGTAACAGACTTGCTCGTCTTTCAAATACTCCTTAGCTTTCGCAAGTAAAGCTGAATTGAAGTATTGACGAAGAAAACGTTCAGACAAAGGAAATTGATTAGCCTGCTCCTGTTTGATTTCTTCAAATAAGGCGAAAAGTTGCTCTTTAGATAACTGCGAAGACATTAAGTGCACGTCAAAATTAAAATAAAAAGCCAGTATATGAAATTAGTGATTTGAGCTAAAGAGAGAAATGTAAGAAATTCGCTAAAAAAGGACTGGTTGGAGGTCAACTGACTAGAAAAAGCGCCGAGTTGCTTGATAATTCAACCAACGCGGCAATTTTTGAACGAACCTTAATTATAACTACTTAGCAGCTTTTGCAATTGTTCCAGACGCTTATCAGTCAATACTCGATTATCTATTTTCACGGTAACATCACCACTCTTTAGATTTCTCTGTACTCGAATGTAGTCGTTCTCTAGCATGGATTCGACACGTGAATCGCTACTTCCGAATGTGGTCAAGAATTTAGTGATCTGAACAGCACGTTTCTCGTCCGACATCTCTTCTGTCATAAAGTCTTGCGCTTTTAGTGCGGCAATTTGCTCTGAAAACTGCTCAGGCTGTTCTTGTTTTGCTGTGATGAGCTTTTTAGCTGCTTCACGGCCTAAATGATTTGCCGTTGGATACAACTGCAATACTTCGACCGGAATACTTTCATAAGCTTTCAACGCGTCTGCGATAGCTGTGTGAGAAACACCTTCCACGGCAGCGATTTCTCGATACGATCCTTTTTGGCCTTGTTTGATCAAGTTATGCTTAGTATCAAAATAGGCTTTACCCAATTCCCAAAGGCTCGGGGCGATGTATTGATCGGAAGATACCGCTAATGTTTTTGCATCTTCATCACTAAAGTCTTTCGAGCTCAACACCACATAATCCGCTTCGGCCAGCATACAGGCTTTACGGCGTCTAGAACCCGATAAAACGTGAAGTTTGCCATTGTGCTGCCAACATAGGGCAGGGTGGAGATTACGTTTATCTTTTTTAATGGCAGGTAATATATCTGCGACCGCTTTTTCGCTTAATAGGGATTGCTCACGGCGATTCTGCCCATAAACTGTGGTTTTACTCTCAATTTCGCTAAACGGTACCACTTCACAGGTCAGTACTATGGTTTTTGTCGGATCGCTTGGCGCAGGCATAGTAACCACATCACCTACTTTCGCCTGATCTAAAAGATCGTCGAGGCTACTGCCTTCAACCGCAGTAGCAAAAGGATCTATTCGAGTGTCATTTTTACGTTTTCTAGCCATTATTAATACCCTTTTATTCTGCTAGCGAAGACTGTGTTGAAGGCCAATTTGAACGGATCAGCATTTCTAATTCATCAACCACGTCTTTGATATTTTCTTGCGCTTTTAGCAATGCTTCGCGACTTGCTAAACTATCAGAAGTCTTTTGATCAAAAATAGTGTTAAACGATGAAGAGCTCGCCGTAATTGCAGAGCTGTGATTGATTGGATAACTCATTACTTGACGGCCAAAAGCACTACGTACATCTTTAACGATATCGCGCTGAGAATGATTGCCTTTAACATAGTTAGTGACTAAAAATTGCATAAAGTCCCAGCCTTCGTGACCAAGAGCAGCAACGGTATGGTATATCTCACCAAGACGTTTCAGATATTTATTATTAGCGTCGAAGTCTACGGCCTCTGGATGTACAGGTATTAACATAGCCGTAGACGCCATCAATGCGTTATAGAACATAAAATTAAGTGAAGGCGCGGTATCTACTAGGATAATATCAAACTCGTCTTGTACGGGCTCTATAACCTTCTCTTTAAGCTTATGGTAATGACGTGTCTTTTCGTAGCTGGAACTTTCTTTTAACTCTGTTGCTGTTTCGTGTTCAAAGTAAAAGTCATCCATACCAGAAGGTAATACGCGAATATTTGGAATGTGGGTTTCTTGGAATGAATTAGAGACAAGATCTTTCCATGTTTCACCTTCATCTAATTCGATGCAATCTCTCATCAGATCACCAACTGTGATCGGTTCATGATCATTAGATGGAAAAAAGCTTGATGATGATCCTTGCGGATCAAGATCAATGATCCCGATGCGATAGCGCTTAATATTAGTTGTAGCTAGAGCTGCTGCGATATTCACCAAACTTGTTGTTTTACCACAACCGCCTTTCAAACTATTAATCACAATGACTTGTAATTTATCGCTAGGCTTTCGTTGATCAGCATTTACACCCAGAACATCTGCCATCGCAAAGATATTTGCTAATGTGTATGCATAATGACCGTTTGCGCCTTTCTTTATATTGATGGTATCAAAGTCACCTTGGTCATGACGTCTTTTGAGTGTTCTATTATTCACACCAAGTAGATCTGCAGCAGCTTTTTGAGTGTAAGTTCTAAGCTCTTTTTCTTCAGTTTTAAGATGAGCTCTATAATGTTGAATACGACCAGCAAGTGATTGTTCTGCTACTTCTGCTGTAGCTTTCAACAGCCGGTACGTTGATAGCGCATTGTTATTTATAGACATACACATTATCCTTTATTTGATAACGATTATTATAATGTCCATATATTTTGCTGTAAACACAAAAAAACAAAGACATTTGTAATTTTGATTTACATCTAAGTATAAATAAGAAAGTTTAGATATGGTTAGATATATAGGTATTAAAGGCTAAGGCAAAGAAATTATATTCTATCCAACTGTTTTACATGACTTTTTTTAATTTTCATAGATCTACTTTTTACTAGGTTAAGATCTGATCTCTTATAACTCCCAGATCGAAATTTTACTAACTACTATTTCAAAAAGTTATATATAAACAGCTTATACACAGAATTACTCACAGTTGTGGTGGTTGGGATCGATTTTTTACCAAGTAAGATCAAACAGTTATGCACAGGTGATATAAGATCAAGTGCTTTAAGGTATGTATAGATCTGATCTCTACCTAGCATAGATCAGATCTTTACTAATTAAGGACCTAGTTTTCCACAAGGGCGTCGGATTTGCCGTTGTAAATCCGCTAAATATGCCTTAAACAAAGGTTTTTCAGCGTTCATTTTACCTTTGTTAGTAAAAACTTGATCTGAAAATGAGCCATACTTAGTAAAACAATGATCCCAACAAAAAAAGTTACTTCGGATCACTTTTTTACTAACTTTAATCATTAACTTTTTCTGTCGAATATGTTGTTATTAGACGTCATGAAAATTTGGAAGTAAAACAATGAGCCGGAAGGTGAACATCTCTGTTGACAATTTGCCCGATTCACTTCGTGGACAGATCCATGGTGTAGAAAGTGCAATCGATAACGAAAGTTTGGCGTTGTTTACGGACAATAAAGATGTTCGAGTATCTTTAGAAAATGCAGCCCATGGGTTAAGAGCTTATTCTAACACCTTTAATCATTACGATTTATGGGGACGCTTTGTTCGTTCTGGACATAAAAAATTACCATTAGAAGAAGCGCCCAAAAAAACAATCGTAACGAGAAAAATATCAGAAAAAGTAGATGGTATTCTATACGAAGGTGAGATAAAAATTACCCCTGCTGTTGTTAGTACTAAAAGAGATGGTGATGACGAAGAGTTTTTAGTTTGGCCATCTGACCGAGAAGAAAAAGTTGAGCGCGCACTGATCCGCCTAGCTTCTAAAGGTAAGATTGTTAAAATAAATTTTAAGTCCGGTATTCAATACGCGGTTATTTTTTCGATGAACGAGCTTGCTCAAGAATTAAAAGCTGTTGGTCAATCAATGCCTTATCCGCAAATTAAGGAATCTTTGGAAGCTCTTCAAGGTTCTAAACTTTCGTTCAAATATACGGCTACAGATACTAAAAACCCAAGTATTGATGATTCATTTTACGAATCAAACATGAACTTTCTGTCGTCGCTACACTTTAGTGGTAAAAAAGGGCAGGGTGGGAACATCAAATGTGTTGCATGTTTAAATGCATTTGTTCATAACATGATCGATAACTTGGAGTATAAAGGCTATTATTTCAACAGTGCTCAAGAGTTAAAACGCGGTTTGTCTCGTTGGATGATGCTACGTTTGTATCATCTATGGCGTTACGCAGCTCCAGGTAAAACTTATCATTTTCGCCTAATTTCAATTATGGAAAAGTATGGTTCAATTTATTCTGATGATGAAATAACAGAGAATAAATTGAAGGCACTTCGTCGTGATATGACCACAACAATGAAAGATTTGATCGAGAAAGGGGCGATATCCGAATACAATATTTCAAATGTTAAGGATGAAAAGTCCGGGAAAATCGTTGATTATGTGTACGAAATGCACCCATCAGCTCAGTTCTGTGATGAAATATTGGCTCTCAATAAACACCATAAACGTATCGAAATTCAAGGCGGAAAACGGATCGTTGAAAATGTTGAAGTAATTGATGAAGATACATTAGAAGAAATCGTTAAAAAATAAAATTTCTTTGTCTTGGCTAGAATAGTATTTCTAGCCAAGACAAAGAACTTTAGCATCAAAGCTGATTTCTATTGCTACTGAAGGTACTTCTGACCGAAATATATTACTACCTAATTCTTAAAAACGATGCAGTCTAAAGAGCTAAAAGCCTTCTTAAAAATTTTCTGTGGTGGAAAATACTGACATAAATAAATCTTGAAACTACATCAGCGGATCAAATTAATTCTCTAATCCTTGGAAGAGGGGAGAAGTATATCAATAATTCAAATCTTCCTATTTAGAACAATCAAATAGAAAAAATTTGTTATCCAACAGTAGATGATTTATTAGTGATTTCTAGATAAGAGTCCGTGGTCGATAAGCTATTTCAGAGCTTAAAATTTAATGATAAATCAAAATTTAACCTGAAGAAATTTAGTACTTAATCTGTGAAGATAACGATTTCATCATAGTCTTATAATACCAATTAGCCTTGATACTTGTTCAATTTGAAGGAGCAAATCTGATGCTAACTGCGTTAAAAATTTCTCATTTAGAACAACTAAATAGCAAAAATTTTCGCCTTGCCTATATGGATGTAACTTGGCGATAGCTGGATGCGGTAATGGTGTTATCGACAAGATTTTCTTCGCCTCAGAAGAGATCACTTAATTAAGCTAATTGGTATAAGTTTTAAAATGGATAGAACACATCATACTATAATGAGGACAAGTCAGTTAGCACTTGTATGGACTATACTAACTCAACAAGATTATGTTAAATTGCGTGCTATCGTTAGATTCCGTATGAATTATACCTTACTATTACTCAAATCTTTCTAAATAAATTCTATCGACTAGAAAGTTGTACTCTCGCTTTCTTGGATGATCATCTTTTTGTGTAAAATGACTTAACTCTCCAAGTTTAGTGTCTGGATGCGGGTTAAAGAGTATAAATGGAAGTGCGGCACTTACATGATAGCGATTTTGAGCTGTATATCTCACATTCACCTCAGGTGTTACTCTGGTTGGCCTTCTAATTCTGAGCTTTGCATTTTCTGATAGACTAGAAACTCTATATTTTTCTTGTTCTACTAGCTGTTGCCACTTTTCCTGATCTATCATCCTCGGATTTGAATATAGTGAAGAGCGATTCAACATCTCCATAGCAAGTTCTTTACTCAAAACTCTGGTTGCATGTTTTTTCATCCAGGTAAATCGAACGGAATAGGGAGCTTCGGATTCGCTATGTATTTTTCGATAGGCAGCCAAAGTCATTAAGTTAGGAACTGCACTATGAACAGCTTCGAATCTGGCATCATTGTTAGAAATTTCCAGAATAGCATTTTTAAAATTTTCTTTGGCAAGATTCACTGCATTCACCCTAGAGTTGATAACTTCTTTAGGGTCATTAACTAACAAAAGACCAGGAAACCTTTGCAACAACTTTCCGCTTTCTCGGTCGTTTAAGTAGAGGTCGCGATAAGCATCTAAACATTTAGAGAGTGCTTTTTCACCTTCTATTTTTTTAACAGTTATATTTGTTGGAGCGGTTTCTTCATCTTGTTTTTTGATATCAGGCAGTTCATAAAATGTTGCCTTTTTTATATCGGCTTCTGTCAGTTCATGGCATAGCTGGTTAATGTGTTCATTAAGAATATCGAAAGTTGAACGTATATTAAATTTATTCATTGTATGATGTGTTCTTGTTATCTCTCTCGAATTATATCAAAAATAATGAAATCTCGCTAAGCGATTTTATTATGAGTATCTAATGGAACAAAAACTAACCATATCACTTGCCGTTTGCTAAATTAAGCTAAGTATCGTTTTAGTCGATCGTTGTTGAGAACTTAGTTATTTGATCAATTAGCTGTGGGTATTTTGTGATGATGCATACTTTTATTGATATTGTAAGTATGATGTGTTCCCTGAGATATATGTAAATTATATCAGAAATATTCTGTTAGCTCATATTTATCTTCACTTATTAAGCTTTTATTTGGAGCGTCTAGGTTTTAGAGAAATAAAATATCTGCTAGTGAATTTTAAAATAGGAAAAGTGATTCTATGTCGTCTTGATGAAATTGCTAATTAGTTTTGTAGAGTTGAAATTGTTTTATCTCACTTTGTATGATGTGTTCCTTTATCCTCGCGATAATACTCTTTTTTATAAATTAAAGTCAACTTTTGATACTGACAGAGTCTTCTTCTGGTTCAAGATTTTAGTGTTGAAAAACAATAGTAAGTGTTCACTTACCTTGTTTCGACCGAGCACTTTTCCGTAGGCATGAAGGTTCAATAAATTCTAGTTAGGCCGAAAAGGGAAGGTGATAGATGGTTAGTAAGTGTGTACTCACTTTGCAATAAGCATCATTTGGGATCCTTTAAAGGGATTGGCTAAATTGTAGAGTAGAACACTGAGTTTAATTTTGCACTTTCAAAGAGAACAATCGTACCACTTCTTTTTCTTGGCTATGAATCTTCGAGTAACATCCGCACTTTTGTAGTCGTACCTGACTAAAACACGAAGACGGTTATAGCACAAGTTTCTTTTGCTACATGCACATGCACATGCACATGCACATGTACAGTTCGGAGTTGCAATGCTAGTACTAACTTTATAATAACTAAACCAGCTACTTCAGTGATTGCTTACTATTATTCAAACTTCACCGGAATAAATACTAATGTCAATGCCGTACTCGATTTGTAGCGAAGTTAAAATAACGGAAAAAACGAGTAGATAGAAGACACGTCTCCTGTGCTTTTATTATTTAAATATCATATAGTTTTTACACCTGAATTCATGGTCTGATCGTCAAAGAGCAAAGTAGACAGAGATCTTTTCAAGCGTCTGAACAGCTTGTTTGCGAACGAGTCAAGCTAGATTAGCTAACTGTTCATGGAAAAATATCTCTGAAACTAACTGGCCAGAAACTAGCGAGAGTTTTGGAAATGAAAATAGCTATTAAGCGAGTAACCTTATGCCCAATTATATTAGGCAAAGTGACTACCCCTTGATACTGTAAGAATAAAAGTCGTTGTGTTAGATATCAAGAAAAGAATGAGGGGCAAGAGTAAACTCAGTAGTACTACGTAATCAATATCACCTTTTTGACAGTAGAGTTTTATTTTTATCTAGTGATAGATTGTTCGGCGTTCTCGCCGTTTCAATAAGATAGCTTAATCAGGAAAATTTATTTTAATAACCCAGATCACTGAAGAGAAATCTCCCCAATTTTTCAGCATTGAGTTCTCATTGGAGGAGTTAGCTGTTGGAAGTACCTATACGTGTTAATACTTCCAAATACTATATAGCACATGTGATTAGTACTCATAGCAATCACTATAGACTCATTTTTTCTTGCTTCCTTCCTACTCATAAAATACGACGAGTCACTACAGCAATTACTAGTCTGAACTTAAATAAACATCAATTTAACATAATAATAGGCTAAAGTCAGTGTGTCATCTTTGTATATAAATGCTCTGTAAGATGATTTTCTGAAGAGGTAGGTGGGGTCCTGCTTGATCACAAATTCTTGAATTGACTTCTAATCAAGGCACTCAAAGTGAAAAACAAGACTTCGACAAGATTATGTTTGATACTGGTATAGGTTCCAAGGTCTTCAATTCACTCAAAATGGGTGATGATACTCATTATAGCGATTTAAAGATCAGATCTTCCAAGTCTGATAGTCGCCAACTTTAGGTCTGCTTTTTTGCTAGCTGGAAAGATGTATTAAAAACCACCATATCTTAAGAAGTCTAATATCTTGATTAAGTTCTAGAACAGTTTAGCTAAAGTATCAGGTTATTAAAAGCTAAAGATGTATGATGTGTTCTTCGTTAAAAACAAACTAAAGTTTTTCCTTGATGAATAAGGGGGCTTGGGGTACTGTTCAATGGTGGTAACACATATTGGAATGAGGAAAATACAATGGCTAATTGGAGCCCAAATAGCTGGAGAGATAAACCTATCTTGCAGCAACCTGAATACCCAAATTCAGAGAAGTTAAAATCAGTTGAAAAAGAACTAAATTCAGCACCGCCGCTCGTTTTTGCAGAAGAGACGCGAAGCTTGTATAAAAGCCTTGCAGATGTTTGCGAAGGTAAAGCTTTTATATTGCAAGGTGGTGATTGCGCAGAATCGTTTTCAGATTTTAGTGCCGCTAATATTCGTGATACGTTCAAGACGCTTTTGCAAATGGCTGTCGTATTAACATATGGTGGTAAATGCCCGGTAGTCAAAATCGCTCGAATGGCAGGGCAGTATGCTAAGCCACGTTCTTCAGATTTTGAGACTATTGATGGTGTTTCTTTACCTTCATACCGTGGTGATATCGTTAATAGTTTTGAGTTTACGGAAGAAGCGCGTATCCCAGATCCTGATAGGTTGATGAAAGCGTATCATCAGTCTGCAGCAACACTTAACCTACTTCGCGCATTTGCGCAGGGTGGTCTTGCAGATCTGCATCAGGTAAATCGCTGGAATATGAGTTTCGTAGCTGCAAATCCGTTAAAAGATAAATTTCAACAACTCGCAGAGCGTATTCAAGAAGCACTTGAGTTTATGGAAGTTTGTGGCATTGATTCAACAGTAGCACCAAGCCTGAAGGAAACTCCGCTTTATACCTCACACGAAGCGCTATTGTTAGGTTATGAAGAAGCGTTAACTAGACGAGACCACTTATCGGGGGACTGGTACGATTGTTCTGCTCACTTTGTTTGGATTGGTGAACGTACGCGTCAGCTAGATCACGCTCATATCGAATTTTTCCGTGGTATTAAAAACCCTATTGGCGTAAAGGTTGGCCCAGGGATGCAAGAAGATGAGTTAATTAAACTTGTCGATGCGCTTAACCCTGATAATATTCCTGGTCGTCTAACACTTATCACACGCATGGGTGCAGATGTGCTGCCGGAAAAACTGCCTAAATTAGTTCGTAGAATTCAAGAAGAAGGCCGCAAAGTTATTTGGACTTCGGATCCGATGCACGGAAACACAGAAAAAGCGACGACTGGATATAAGACACGTAGTTTTAACAATATCTTGAGAGAAATCAGTCAGTTCTTCGCAGTGCATAAAGCTGAGGGGAGCTATCCTGGTGGTGTGCATTTAGAAATGACAGGGCAGCACGTCACTGAGTGTGTTGGTGGTGCCTACGGTCTATCAGACGAAGACTTATCTCAGCGTTACCGCACCCAGTGTGATCCGCGTCTAAACGCAGACCAAGTTTTAGAGCTAGGATTTTTAGTTGCTGATCTACTAAAAGACGCTCGTAAAACAGTATAAACAACAAACAAAGGGCCGCATTGCGGCCTTTTTAGTATTTATGGCGCTTTAACCCAGTTTCAGAAATAATCTTTGCTGATATTTCCTCAACGGAATAACGTGTACTGTTTAAGTAAGGCGTTCTATTCTTTTTAAATAGCATCTCTACTTCTTTGACTTCGATACGGCATTGTCTGATTGATGCGTACTTGGAGTTTGCCATTCTCTCTTGCCTTATTGCGGCTAGTCTTTCGGGATCTATGGTTAAGCCAAAGAGCTTACCTTTGTATTTATCTAGACATTTAGGCAGTCTTCCACTTTCTAAATCATCCTCTGTCATCGGATAATTCGCGGCTTTTATCCCATATTGTAATGCTAAATATAAGCTTGTCGGCGTTTTACCGCTGCGGCTGACACCTACCAATATGATGTCTGCTTCGTCATAATCTTTAATATTTGCGCCGTCATCATTTGCAAGTGCGTAGTTAACTGCATCTATTCTAAAATCATAAGAAGATTCGTGAATGCTATGCGTGCGGTGCATTTTTGGCACCGGCTGAACTTTTAGCTCTCTTTTTACTATTTCGCTCGCATAAGATAAAAAGTCGTAACAAACCCCTTGCGACGATAAAATAATATCGGACAATTCTGGATTAACGAATGTAAAAAACACCAATGGTTTTTCACCTGAATTCTCAGCAACCGAGTCTATTAATATTTTGATTTCATGTGCTTTTTTTACTGTTTCTACAAATGGTATCGTTTGGTGATTAAATTCTACAGGGAACATTGAAAGCGTTGCGTGACCAAACACTTCAGAGGTGATAGCGGTACCATCGGAAATATAGAATGCTGTTCTCATTTTGCTATTATTCATTCAGAAATTGTTGAAAATAAGCCATCGCGGTTTACGAAGACTGCCTTACCGTTGTAGAATGCCCTTGACCAAGTGGAAAGGTCAATTAATCTCTCACATTTAATACAATTTGTTTTGGAGACAGTTCCGTGCAAGACTACGTTCTCTGGTATCAAGAGTTGGGTATGCAAGATGTACCTCGAGTTGGTGGTAAAAACGCTTCTCTAGGTGAAATGATATCTAACCTTGCTAACGCTGGTGTACAAGTACCTGGTGGATTCGCAACAACAGCCGATGCGTTTAATGAATTTCTTGAGCAATCAGGCCTCAACGAAAAAATCCACTCAATCCTAGATACTCTCGATGTTGACGATGTCAACGAATTAGCCAAAGTCGGCGCCCAGATTAGACAATGGGTTATCGATACACCATTCCAACCAGAATTAGATAAAGCAATCCGTGAGGCGTATAGCCAGTTACACGGTGACGCAAGCCAAGATGTCTCCTTTGCTGTTCGTTCATCAGCAACAGCAGAAGATATGCCAGACGCCTCCTTCGCTGGCCAACAAGAAACTTTCCTAAATGTTCGTGGCATTGATGCCGTAATGGTCGCTATCAAGCATGTTTTTGCTTCGCTATTCAATGACCGTGCAATTTCTTATCGTGTACACCAAGGCTATGATCACAGAGGCGTGGCGCTTTCTGCTGGTATTCAGCGTATGGTGCGTTCAGACAAAGCGTCGTCTGGTGTTATGTTCTCAATCGATACCGAATCAGGCTTCGAAGACGTTGTCTTCGTTACTTCTAGCTATGGTTTGGGCGAGATGGTAGTTCAGGGCGCAGTAAACCCAGATGAATTTTATGTTCATAAGCAAACGCTTGCAAAAGCAAAGCCTGCTGTTCTTAAGAGAAATATTGGCTCAAAAGCAATCCAAATGATCTACTCAAGTGATGAGTCTCACGGCAAGCAAGTTGAGATTGTTGATGTAGACTCAGCACTATCTAACCAATTCTCGATTACAGACGCAGAAGTAGAAGAATTAGCAAAACAGGCTGTTATTATCGAAAAGCACTACGGTCGTCCAATGGATATCGAATGGGCAAAAGATGGTAACGACGGCAAGCTTTATATCGTTCAAGCTCGTCCAGAAACCGTCCGTTCAAATGAAGATGCGAACGTAATGGAACGCTTCCAGCTAAAATCAAAGTCTGAAGTTATTGTTGAAGGTCGTGCAATCGGTCATAAGATTGGCTCAGGCGTAGTTAAAGTCTTGTCTTCAATTGATCAAATGGACTCGGTAAAGCAAGGCGATGTACTTGTTACTGATATGACGGATCCTGATTGGGAACCTATCATGAAGCGTGCCTCTGCTATCGTAACGAATCGTGGTGGACGTACTTGTCACGCTGCAATCATTGCACGTGAGCTGGGGATCCCAGCAGTGGTTGGATGTGGTAATGCAACCGATTTGATCACCAATGGCGACACGGTAACAGTTTCATGTGCTGAAGGCGACACAGGTTATATCTACAAAGGTGAACTTGAATTCGATGTTATTTCTTCTCGCATCGATGCAATGCCAGCTATTCCGATGAAGATAATGATGAACGTAGGTAACCCAGATCGCGCGTTTGATTTTGCGAAGTTACCACATGCAGGTATCGGTCTTGCGCGTCTTGAATTTATCATCAACCGTATGATTGGTATTCACCCTAAAGCACTACTTCATTTTGATAAGCAAGATGCAGAGCTACAGGCTGAAATTAAAGAGCTAATCGCAGGATATGAATCACCAGTAGAGTTCTATATCAGCAAGTTAGTTGAAGGTATTTCAACGCTAGGTGCGGCATTTGCTCCAGAGCGTGTAATCGTTCGTATGTCTGACTTTAAGTCAAATGAGTATGCAAACTTGGTTGGCGGTCAGCAGTATGAGCCCGAAGAAGAAAACCCAATGATTGGTTTCCGCGGCGCATCTCGTTACATTTCTGAAGACTTTAGAGAGTGCTTTGCATTAGAGTGTGAAGCCATTAAACGTGTTCGCAACGAGATGGATTTAACCAACGTTGAAATCATGATCCCATTCGTTCGTACCCTAGAAGAAGCAGCTCAAGTTATTGAAATTCTTGAAGCTCATGGTCTAAAACGTGGCGAGAACGGTCTAAAAGTCATTATGATGTGTGAACTTCCATCAAACTGCCTGCTTGCCGAAGAGTTTTTAGAATATTTCGACGGCTTCTCGATAGGTTCAAATGACCTTACCCAGTTAACACTTGGTCTGGACCGCGATTCTGGTCTGATTGCGCATCTGTTTGATGAGCGAAACCCAGCTATCAAGAAACTACTTTCAATGGCAATTCAAACTGCTAAAGCGAAAGGCAAATATGTAGGTATTTGTGGTCAAGGTCCATCGGATCATGAAGATTTTGCTGCTTGGTTAGTTGAAGAGGGGATTGACTCGGTTTCACTTAACCCAGATACAGTACTTGAAACTTGGCTTTATCTAGCTGAAAAGTTTACCAAATAATTTAATGGCCCCAATGCAACACATTGGGGCTATTTCATTTCTGAAATGTCCTATCTAACTTTTCGCAGCCAAGCTTAAACAGACGCTGCATATTTTTTAGGTGCTTCTTTGCGCCTTCATGATTCATCGAGAAACACACCAAGGCCGCAAGTAAAAAGATAACCGATGGACCGGGCACAACAAAGAAGATCAATGCTAGAATACAAAACACAATACCAGCAAGGTCGTAAATAATTTTCATGTTATTTCCTCCTATACAATATGAGTATAAGGTGTGTGGTGAAATAAACTATTTCCAATTGTAACAAACCATAAAATTCTCAAGTTGATCATTAATCCTTCGTGATACAATTAATTCAAAGCAAGTAAAATATACCGTCATGATCGCAAATATTAGTCAGCAGGATTCTGCAAACGAACTTATCAACCTCTATCAAAGTAAACTAACTGATGCAGGTTTTAGTGGGGACATTGATACGAGTTATGCAACTCGTCTTGTTACGTCAACCGACAATAGTATCTATCAGGAAATCCCTCAAGCAGTATTATTTCCTAGAACAAATCGAGACGTACAACTTGCACTTGAAATCGCCCAACAAGACCCATTTTTGTCTCTCACTTTTGGCCCTAGAGGCGGGGGAACTGGTACGAATGGTCAATCACTTACACCCGGTATTGTGATTGATCTATCGAGACACATGAGAGAAATTCTTGAGATCAATGAACAAGAAGGCTGGGTTCGAGTTCAGTCGGGTGTGATCAAAGATCAGCTTAATGACTTTCTAAGACCTTACGGCTATTTCTTTTCGCCAGATCTCTCCACCAGTAACCGAGCAACAATAGGTGGTATGGTAAATACTGATGCGTCGGGCCAAGGTTCACTCGTTTATGGCAAAACAAGCGATCATGTTCTTGGGCTTAAAACCTTTTTAGTGGATGGAACAGAGTTAAATACCTCGAAGTTAGCGATCGATAAAGCGGAGCTACTAGCTGAGCAAAACTCAAAGACTTCTCACATTTATGCGAATGTCATCGAGATCTGTCGAAACAATCGAGCACTTATACTTGAAAAATTTCCAAGACTAAACCGCTTTTTAACCGGTTATGACCTCGAAAATGTATTCGACGATTCACTAACTACTTTTGATTTGTCTCGAATTATTACGGGTTCTGAAGGTTCGCTTGGTGTTGTAACCGAAGCAAAACTTAATTTAACGCCAATTCAGCCATATAAAACCCTAATCAATATCAAATATGACTCATTTGAATCAGCGCTTAGAAACAGCCCTTTCTTGGTTTCCGCTAATGCTACATCGGTCGAAACTGTAGATAGTAAAGTTCTAGGTCTTGCCAAAGAGGACATCATTTGGCATTCAGTATCGGACTTAATTCAAGATGTACAAGGTGTTGAGATGCAAGGTCTTAACATGGTTGAGTTTAATGGTGAATCCGAAGATGAAATTTCGTCTAAAGTCGATAGTTTATGTCAACGATTAGATCAGCTTATTGCGAACAAAGAAGCGGGGGTTATTGGTTATCAACTTACTAATGATAAAGCGGATATCCTTAAGATCTATGCGATGCGTAAAAAATCAGTTGGCTTGTTGGGTAACGCAAAGGGTAATAAAAAGCCACTTGCTTTTGCTGAAGATACAGCCGTTCCACCTGAAAATCTTGCTGATTTTATCATTGAGTTTAGAGAGTTGCTTGATAGCTACCAATTAGATTATGGCATGTTTGGTCATGTTGACGCCGGTGTTTTACACGTGCGCCCTGCGCTTGATATGTGCGACCCCGAACAGGAAAAATTACTACGTGTGATCTCCGATAAAGTAGTAGCGTTAACTGCAAAATACCGAGGACTAATGTGGGGTGAGCATGGAAAAGGTTACCGAAGTGAATATGGACCAGAGTTTTTCGGTGAGCAACTATTTAATGAACTTCGTAAAATTAAAAGTTTGTTTGATAAAAACAATCGCCTAAATCCTGGAAAAATTTGTACACCACTGGATTCAAGCGATCAATTAGTGTCAGTCGATGCACAGAAAAGAGCTTGGTTTGACCGTACAATACCAACTGAAGTAAAAGTAAACTACGAAGCGCCAATCAATTGTAATGGTAACGGACTTTGCTTTAACTATGATGACAACTCACCAATGTGTCCATCGTACAAGGTAACCAAAGATCGTAGAAACTCTCCAAAAGGACGCGCTGGGTTATTTAAAGAGTGGTTAAGACTCCAAAACAATAAAGGAGTAGATTTGATTGCTGCAGAAAAGCAATTAATCAATCATGAAAATGATACTACTTGGTGGGAGCGCTTTCTCAATACCCGAAAGAAAAACGAATATGACTTTTCCCATGAAGTTAAAGCATCAATGGATGAATGTTTAGCCTGTAAAGCATGCACAACGGCTTGCCCAATAAAAGTGGATGTTCCTACGTTTCGAGCTAAGTTTTTAAACTTTTACTACAGCCGTTACAATCGTCCATTTAAAGACTACTTAGTTGCGAATATTGAGCGAGCACTGCCTACCATGGCTAAGTTTCCAAATTTAGTTAACGCTCTACAAAGTAATCGCATATCCAACTTTTTTGTTGAACGGCTGATTGGGTATATTGACTCCCCATCGCTAAGTAAGGTGCAACTTAGCAAATTAGTTTCAAGCAAACACTTTTATTCAGAACACAGTTTTGAAATGTTAAGCGATGAAGAACAACAAAGCGTGGTATTTGTTGTTCAAGACCCGTTTACTAGTTTCTATGAAGCAGAACTAGTATCGGACTTTGTGCAAGTTATATCAAAGCTTGGGTTTTATCCGCTCGTGTTACCATTCAAACCGAACGGTAAGCCACAACACGTTAAAGGCTTTTTAAAGGAATTTAAATCGACCGCGAAGACTGCCGCAGAGTTTTTAAATACTGTCAGTGAGTATAACAGACCTTTAGTTGGGCTCGATGCCTCTTTGGTGATGTGCTATCGCGATGAATATAATGATATTCTCAAAGAGAGCAGGGGAGACTTTAAGGTACAATTAGCACATGAATGGCTTGCAACAGTCGATATCCCAACGGCTGCGACAATCAGTCCATCAAAATTTACATTGATAAGTCACTGTACAGAAACAACAGCGATGCCTGAATCTAAAAATGTTTGGCAAGGTATTTTTAATAAGTTGAACTCTAATTTAGAAGCGGTTAATACAGGATGTTGTGGCATGGCGGGAACTTATGGCCACGAAGCGCAAAATCAAGAAAACTCAAAAGCGCTCTACGAATCCTCATGGCAGCATCATATTGATAACGCAGCTCAAGATGAAATATTAGTGACTGGCTTCTCTTGTCGGTGTCAGGTTAAACGCTTTAGTGGAGAAAAACCAAAACACCCGCTTCAAGCACTTAATAAACTACTAGATTAGTTTAGTAGTTGAACGAGCCCAGTTTGCTGGGCTTTTTTTATTAATAGTTTTAGCTGAAGATAAACTAAGCTAATTGACTTTATAGTATGATGTGTTCCTTGTGGTGTGTTGCGCGAATACAAGTCAGTTATTCTCGAGCCAGTATAATTTGACCGCTCAATAACATTGATCCAATTAAAGGCTTAAAAGCTATATTTACTATCATCTACACAACACCAGCAAACGAGTATTCGATAGTGCCGTCGCCGATAAGTCGGTAAGCTATTATTATCGCTTGACCATAATTCGAAAGGGGATTGGCCGTTGTGTTTCCAGCTGTTTAAGTTTATCTATCGACTTATCAGAAAAGGTATGACCTTTTGGTAGCAATAAAATACCTTGATTACTGTGAAGCGCTAAACCTAATGTCATGCCTGGCTTGAGTTTTTCAGTTGTCAATATATCAACCGAACCGACTTGCTCTTGGCCTAGCTCGTTGTTACTCACTGCTGTCTCTAAAATATCAACGACTTCTGGGGAGTAGAAATTCCCTCTATAGGTTCGGATAAGATCTAACGCTAAATCGGCTTTCTCTTTATCAGAACCGTTAGCGCAGTATAAATTGTCATAATAATCTCGGGCGACTGCAAGTATCTGTGAGCCTAAAGGAATTTCTTTACCTTTAAGACCTTTTGGGATCCCTTGGCCATTAAATTTTTCAAACTGATGATAAATCGCCTCGGATACGTCAGATAAGTGCTGCGCTGGCATCAACATAAGCTGTGCAATGGAAGGATGCGTATAATAAATTTTCTTTTGGGCTTCGCTTAGTTTTCTGGGTGGCGATTTATAAATTTCTGGGTCCATAGCAAGTAAACCTACTTCTGCTAAATACCCTGACATCATAGCCGTTTCAGCTAATTCACTAGAGAGTTCTAGTTTCTTAGCTATAATTTTACATAATTTGGCTATGCTCTTCGCTTTTTTACCATCGATAAATGGATTTGCATTCAGAAAATTATAAAGTAACTCGACGGTAGCCCGATGTTCTTTACGTTCTTTTTGATTAGCTTGCTCTAGTTGACTTAACACTTTGCGGATCTGCACAGTGCGTTTTTGTACAAGTCCTTCAAGGTTTTCATTTAACTCTGTGAGTTGCGCATTTTTTTGTACTATCTCTTCATTTAGTCTCTTATTGACGCTTTTTAACCTGTATTTCTCTGAACATTCTCTCACAGTATGTACGAGTATATCGTTATCCCAAGGCTTTTGAATATATGCATGGATCCCACTTTCATTAATGGCTTTAATTGTTGAAGCAAGATCAGAGTATCCTGTGAGTAATATCCGTTGTGTATCTGGGCAAATACGCTTTACTTCATGCAAAAATGTGGCGCCATCCATTTCAGGCATCCGCATATCACTAATAACAACTTCAAAGGAGGAGTCTCGGACAAGCGCCAAGGCCGACTGTGGATCACTACAGAGCTCTGCGTGTATTCCATTTTGACGAAATAAGCGATTTAATGACCGTATCACATTCGTCTCATCATCGAGACAAAGCACTCGTATCGCTTCATTTGAAGTCGTTGATAGCTCAGCAAATTCCAAAGTTCAATCTCCTAAATGAATTAATTTAAACTTAGTTCAAAAAGGAAGCCACGACAAGAAACCGTTAAAATACGCCTTAAGTCTAATATTACCCTTAAACCTGATTAATAACTTTTTAATATATGCATAAGAAACAAACTGGTAACTGTAATAAATTTAGAGATGTGGCTAGCAACTATCGCTTAATATTAAATAATTACAGTTTTATTTATATGTATCCACAAACTAAAACTAAGCATATTAATCAATTGTTTAGTGTTACATTTTGATGAAAAGCAAGCTCCAATTTACGCTTACGTTAACGTCATCAGCTAGAGAAAAATGTTGTTGCCATATTGAATTTATGTGTTAGGTTTATGTTGTTATTGTTAACCAAATACAATAAATGGTTGGAGAACCAAACTATGAAACAACATGTAAAGACCCTTAAATTATCGCAAATGGCTTCGATCCTCGGAGCCATTTTCTGCGCTAACTCATATGCTTATAATTGTGATGGCTTACCTGAATGGTCACAAAATTCGGCATACAATGGTGGTGCTCAAGTACAAAAATCGCAACAAGCTTTTGAAGCGAAATGGTGGACTCAGGCTGATCCGGTTACCCATTCGGGTCAGTGGGATGATTGGAAAAAATTGGGGGACTGTGACAGCGTTGTCACAAACACACCACCCACAGTACAGAGCTTACTGCCAGCTGATGGCAGCGCTTTTAAAGAAAATGACAGCGTTGCCATTTCTGTAAATGCAACAGATAGTGATGGCCAAGTAGCGCAGGTAGAGTTTTTTGTAGATGGCACGTCAGTTGGTATTGATACCACAGCGACAGGTGATAATTTTTCATTTAACTGGTCAGCAACCGCTGGAACACACGCAATTTCAGTAGTTGCGACAGATGACAAGCAAGCAGAGTCCAACACGTTAACAACAAATATCATCGTTAATACGGCTGGAAATCAGTTACCTACAGCAAACCTTTCGTTAGGCGGAGGTAATAATCTGGTTATTAATCAGCCTGTAGACATCGTTCTTGATGGTTCAGATCCCGACGGCTCAATAGCAAAACTAACACTGCTTATTAACGACCAAGTCGCATTTGAAAGTGCAACAGCACCAGCTCAGCATACTTGGACACCAACGCAACTGGGCGCCGTAACTTTAAAACTTATTGTTGAAGACAATACCGGTGCGACAGCAGAGAGCATACTCAACGCAAATGTGGTTGAAACACCACCAGTTGTAAACAACTGTGTTCCACATGGCCTATATCAGACCCCTAACACATCGCCTAACTACTGTGATATTTACGACGAGAATGGCCGCGAGAAAATGGGCACTGATCACCCTAGACGCGTCATCGGTTACTTTACTAGTTGGAGAACGGGTAAGAATGGTCAACCGAGCTATCTAGTTGATGATATTCCTTGGGATAAGATCACCCACATCAATTACGCTTTCGCGCACGTTGATGCCAATAACAAGGTGTCAATAGGCAATCCAACAGCTCCTAACAATGCAGCGACGAACATGACTTGGCCTGGGGTTGCTGGTGCAGAGATGGATCCGTCTCTTCCTTATACCGGTCACTTTAACTTGCTGAACAAATTTAAGAAACAGCATCCTGATGTTAAAACCTTGATCTCAGTCGGCGGTTGGGCAGAAACTGGTGGCTACTTTGACGAAACAGGTAAGCGAGTTGCCAGCGGTGGCTTCTATACGATGACGACCAATGCAGATGGCAGCGTGAATCACGCTGGTATTGATGCGTTTGTAGCAAGTTCAGTTGAATTTATCCGTAAATACAACTTTGATGGTGTCGATATCGACTATGAATATCCATCTTCTATGAATGACTCTGGTCACCCGGATGATTTTGCGATATCAAACCCGCGTCGAGCAGCATTGAATGCTTCTTATCAAGTGTTGATGAAAAAGCTAAGAGAAGCATTAGACCAAGCTGGCCAACAAGACAATACACACTATCTATTGACGATTGCATCACCATCTTCTGGTTACCTTCTACGTGGTATGGAGACATTCCAGGTCACCAAGTATCTAGATTACGTCAATATCATGTCTTATGACTTACACGGAGCGTGGAACCAGCACGTTGGTCATAACGCATCGCTATTCGACACTGGCGAAGATTCAGAGCTTAAACAATGGAATGTATATGGCACCAAAGAGTTTGAAGGAATTGGTTACCTCAATACCGATTGGGCGGTCAAATACTTCAGAGGCTCGGTCTCCGCAGGACGCATCAACATTGGTATTCCTTATTATACTCGCGGTTTTAGAGATGTAACAGGCGGTACAAATGGCCTTTGGGGGCAGGCTGCATTACCTAACCAGGCAGATTGTCCTCCAGGAACTGGCAGCGGTGAAAAGAATAAATGCGGTAATGGTGCCGTAGGCATAGATAACTTATGGCATGACAAGAACGATGTTGGCCTAGAAGTACCAGCAGGTTCTAACCCGCTTTGGCATGTTAAAAACCTTCAAAATGGCGTATTAGGTAGTTACCTAGGTGATTATGGACTAGACCCAGTTAACAACCCAGCGCATCAGATCAGCGGTACCTATGCCCGCCATTATGATTCGGTAGCGGTTGCTCCTTGGCTTTGGAATGCCACTAAGAATGTGTTCCTATCCATAGAAGATGAAGAGTCAATGGCCGCCAAAGTCGACTATGTCATCAACCAAGAACTAGGCGGTATCATGTTCTGGGAGCTTGCAGGCGATTTCGATTATGATGTGAGCAAGAATGAATATTTCATGGGTTCATCGCTAACAAGCTTAGCCTACAACAAGTTTAACCAAAGTGGCACACCATACTCGGTTAAACAAGGAAATAAAACCTTCGTAAAACCAGCTTCAGCAGTTGATGTTACGTTTGTTGCCAAAGATTTTCCAGCTGGAGATGCTAACTATCCAATAGCACCAACTTTTGCCTTTACCAATAACTCAGCGATAGATTTGAGTGGCGCGAAAATTTCATTTGATGTTCCTGTTGCGACTTCGGCCATTTTCAAATCTAACTGGAATGCGCAAGAAAAACTTGGCATGGCAGTTGACGTAAATGGCTCAAATGCTGCTGGAAATAATATTGGCGGCTTCGAAAACGAATTCCATCGATTCTCAATCACGCTTGTGAACGAGTGGGGTGGAACGCCTAAGTCTTTTGCTCCTGGCGAAACCATCAATGCCCAAGTCATGTACTACATGCCGATTTCTGGTCCTGTTAACTTTGTGGTTGAGAAAGACGGTAATCGCTATGCATTTACCAGCGAATATACCGACCTACCAATCGCAACACCTGGTACAGGGCCTACAGATCCGGTAACTAGCTGTAAAGGTACACCTATCAGTCAAATTGTGGTTTACCCGAACTTGCCACAGGGCACACATGCAGCTCAAGGTGATTTAATTGTTGAAGGAAACGCGGTATATGAAGCGAAATGGTGGAGCAATAAGCAACCATCAGTCAGCAGCGACTATACCAAGGTTTGCAACTTGTAAATAATAAATGGGGAGCTTTGCTCCCCTTTATAAAAGGCGAATAAGCATGAATAGTTTACACCGTAAATATGCGCTTGGTCTTTTGGGCGCAACCTCAGTTTTGCTTTCAAGCGCAGTTTCAGCTCATGGTTTTATGGACTTTCCCAAAGCAAGACAAGCGATCTGCCAAGCGCAAGGAGGTTATTGGTGGCCGGATGATGGCTCAAATATCCCAAATTTAGCGTGTCGAGCAGCTTTTCTAGACTCAGGCCATTTTCAGTTTGTGCAAGAGCATGAATTTTCGACCAATACCGCTGACTACAATAACCTAGAGGCAGTAAAAGCGAATATCCCCAATGGTACGCTTTGCTCAGCTGGTGACCCAAACAAAAGTGGCATGAGTGTTGTCTCACCACACTGGCAGCGTACAGTTGTAGAGCCAAACGCTCAAAATAAACTTGCCATTAGCTTTAGGGCGACAACACCTCATAATCCCAGTTTTTGGCAGTTTTTCCTGTCAAAGCCAAACTACGATGGCGATACATCTCCTCTGACTTGGAATGATTTAGAGCTTATTAATGAATTTGGCAATATTGATTTCGTTGTGGATCCAGAAGGTAAACGCTTCTATAAAATGGAAATAGATATACCGCAAGGCCGTGAGGGCGATGCAGTTTTATATACCCGTTGGCAGCGGTTTGATGTCGCAGGAGAGGGATTTTACAATTGCTCTGATATCACAATAACCTCAACAGGCACGCCACCAGAATGGGTGAGCAGCGGCTATTTCTTAAAGCAAGGGCAAGATGCTAAAGCCGGTGATAGCGTGTGGTTTAGGACGTTTGACCAATCTGGGAATGAATTAATTAGCCATAACTTGAATGTAACCTCCACTAATGCATCAACATGGCAAGCTGAGTTGGCTCTTTATCTTAATAGCAATTACGGAAATAAGGTCAACATTGGTGTTAAGCAACCGGATGGTTCAATTGCGTTTGATGCAAACGCCTTATTAGCAAACGAAGTATTTTTGCCACATGCCGCTTACACCAGCAATCTTAGCGTTGTAAAAGGGGGTGACAACACCGCTCCTACGGTGAATCCAATTTCTAACCAAAGCATCGCAGAAAATAGCCAAGCGACAGTGCATGCTCATGCGTTTGACGACCAAAATGACCCACTGACATTCATTTGGAGTATTCCTGCACCGCTTAGCTTTAGTGGCGAAGGTGACACGATTTCCATCTCAACACCTGAAGTGACGGCTGATCAAACCTTTCAGGCTGAACTTAATGTCACCGATGGCAAAGCAAGCACGACCGTAAGTTTCTCAATTACCGTTCAAGATAGCACCAATAACCAATACCCAGCTTGGAATAGTACAACTACCTATGTCGCAGGCGACAGAGTAACGCATCAACAGAAAGTGTATGAAGCCAAGTGGTGGACGCAGGGAGAAGAGCCCGGCGCATCCGATGTTTGGAAAGCAATTTAAAGAAAACCCAAATTAATTGGGTACAACATGTAACTACAATAAGGTTGAAGATATGAAACTTAATAAAATAACCAGCTATATAGGACTTGCCTTACTGAGTGGCGGGGCACTTGCAGCCCCTTCTACACCAACATTAGATTGGCAGCCACAACAGTATTCGTTCGTTGAAGTTAACGTCGATGGGCTTGGCTCTTACAAGCAATTGGTAAAAGCCAAAGATGTTGTCGATATTAGCATCAAATGGAATGCTTGGAGTGGCTCTGGCGGTGATAACTATAAAGTATATTTTGATGATCTACTCGTAAACCAAGGTACGCTTGCAGCTGGTACTAAAAGCGGAGTAGTACAATTCCCCTACACTAAATCGGGTCGCCATCAGCTTTATTTAGAACTGTGTGAAGGTACTGTATGTGCAAGAAGCGCAGGGAAAGAAATCGTCATTGCCGACACTGACGGTGCACATCTAGCGCCACTTCCTATGAATGTAGATCCGAACAACCGTAATAACGGTACAATACCAGGCCGTGTGACGGGTGCATATTTCGTTGAATGGGGCATATATGGCCGTAATTACGACGTAACTAAGATCCCCGCTCATAACCTATCGCACATTTTATATGGCTTTATTCCGATTTGCGGACCTAACGAGTCGCTAAAATCCATCGAAAATGGCAATAGTTGGAGAGCGCTTCAAACTGCATGTGCTGACTCTCAAGATTATGAAGTCGTCATTCACGACCCTTGGGCTGCAGTGCAAAAGTCTATGCCAGGGGTGGATGCAAAAGATCCTATTCGCGGTGTATATTCTCAATTAATGGCGCTAAAACAACGTTATCCAGACCTTAAAATTCTGCCTTCAGTGGGTGGTTGGACGCTATCTGATCCATTCCATGGCTTTACAAATAAAGCAAACCGCGACACTTTCGTCGCGTCTGTAAAACAATTCCTTAAAACGTGGAAGTTTTATGACGGTGTAGATATCGACTGGGAATTCCCGGGTGGTGATGGTCCAAACCCAGACTTAGGCGACCCAATTAACGACGGTCCAGCCTATGTGGCGCTAATGCAAGAGCTGCGTGCAATGCTAGATGAGTTAGAAGCTGAAACCGGACGCCAATATGAACTCACTTCTGCAATAGGTGCAGGTTATGACAAGATTGAAGATGTAGATTACCAAGCTGCTCAGCAGTATATGGATTATATCTTTGCGATGACCTATGACTTCTATGGCGCTTGGAACAATGAAACGGGTCATCAAACCGGTATCTACTGTGGCTCTCATCTCAGCACAGACGAATGTAACGGTACAGGCGTTGACGACAATGGAGTGCCACGTAAAGGCCCGGCATATACTGGCGACCATGCAATTCAATTGTTACTTCAACAAGGTGTGCAGCCCTCTAAGCTCGTTATGGGCGTTGCAATGTACGGCCGCGGCTGGGAAGGAGTGCTAGATGCAAATGCCACAATCCCAGGTAATCCGATGACGGCGCCGGGCAATGGCCCGTTGACTGGTTCTACAAGTGAAGGCGTTTGGGAGCCTGGCATTATGGATTACAAGGCTATTGCAGCAAACGCTGTAGGCCAAGGTGGCTCAGGTGTTAATGGTTATGAAGTAGGCTACGATGAGCAAGCACAAGCAGCATATGTTTGGAACAGAAGTAACGGTAAACTCATCACTTATGATAGCCCACGCAGCGTTATCGCAAAAGGTCAGTATGCAAACACTCATCAACTGGCTGGTTTATTTGGTTGGGAAATTGACGCTGATAATGGCGACATTCTAAATGCAATGTATGATGGCCTTACAGCAGGTGAGATCCCTAATCGTGCCCCTTCTATCGGAGTTTCTGGACCAATCAATGTGACCTCAGGTCAGGTTGTGAATGTCGATGCGCAAGCAAGCGATTTAGACAATGATCCATTAACCTATTCATGGGTTGCTGCGCCTGGTTTGGCTTTATCTGCTAACAACACCGCAGCTGTCGCTGTAACCGCTCCTTCAGTCAATCAACAGACAAGCTACGACTTGACTGTAACGGTCGATGACGGCGCGTTATCAACAACCAAAACAATCGTTGTTGTTGTAAACCCAGAAGGTGCAAATGCAGCGCCTGTCGTTACACCGGTTTCAGATATTTCGGTTAATGAAGGGGCCTCGGCTACTGTCAATGTGTCAGCAACTGACCCTGAAGGCGCAGCGCTTAGCTATAGCTGGAGTGCACCAGCCGAGCTGAGCGTAGTAGCAAATGGTAGCTCAGCGACTATTACTGCTGCAAATGTCACTGCCGACACAACCGTCCCAGTAACTGTTACCGTATCAGACGGGGTGAACGCTGTTGATACAACATTTAATGTTACGATTAAAGACGGTGGCGCCCAATACCCGACTTGGGATCGCTCTACAGTATATGTCGGTGGCGACCGAGTAATTCATAACGGCAATGTCTTTGAAGCAAAATGGTGGACTCAAGGTGAAGAACCTGGAACCGCTGATGTATGGAAGGCAGTAACTAACTAATCTAACCATCCCCAATTAATGAGCTTGCCAGTCAAGCTCATTTTTTATTCACATAAACATAAAGTTACCCATTATCTGACTTTTATCACCAATTTCTTCTTTCTTTTTCTGCTTGGTCTTTCATAATGACATAATGAACTTCATAAAAGAGTCATAAGTTCTGGCAGTGCTTATTCGTCTATCCGTTTTATTATTCGTTTTAGTTTTTCCAAAAAGCTACGCGTCCGACTGCGCGAATAAGTCATCCCTAAAAATCGGCATTGGCTCTAGCTGGCCGCCTTTTGTTATGTATGGCACTCGTCCTTACGGCATAGACGTAGATATCACGAGAGCAGTTTTTGAACGCGCCGGGTTTTGTATCGAGTTCATTCAGCTTCCTTCATCGGCTCGTGGGATCACTGAGCTTGAAAAGGGCTTAATTGATGTCCTGCCATCCGCAAGTTTTAGCGTCGATAGAGCAAAAATCGCTTACTTCTCCTCGCCATATCGGCGTGAAAAAATGCGCTTGTTCGCTAACAAGGAAATAGATCTCGATAGCAACTTAATCGAGTTGTTTTCTGCAGGCTATACATTCACGGCCAATCCTGGAGCCTACTACGGTGAGGAAGTGAAACAAATAAAAAAAATCGATTGGTACGACAGGCGTTTGTTTGAAATCGCGAGCTTAGACCGGCGAATAGAAATGGTGGCTAAAAACCGCGTCGATTTTCTGATTGAAGATGAGGACGCAGGCTACTACTATATCAACAAGCTAGGCTACCAAAGCATTCAGCTACACCCTTATGTAGTTAACGATAACGCTATACATTTTATGCTTGGACGTCATGCATTTAAGCGTAGTGACATTGAGCGCGTTAATGAAGCAATCACCAATTTAAATGGCACAATAGCGAATATCTCAGAAAAATATAGAAAAGATTCAGGATGACTCAACAGCAGCAACTCTTTCAAACACTACAAAGTACATTTGGACATACGACACTTCGCCCGGGGCAATCGGAAGTCATTGAATCTATACTTCAAGGCCAAAGTGCAATCGCTATTTTTGCAACTGGTGCAGGCAAGTCGTTGTGTTATCAGTTACCAGCAATATTGAAGCAAGGGATGTGCTTAGTCGTTTCACCACTATTAGCACTAATGCACGAGCAACGAGATTACCTACAAAGTAAAGGAGTTGCGACTGCTTGTCTTGACAGTACTCAAAGCAAAGAGGAAACGTTGCGCATAGAAAATGCGGTGCGAGACAATGCACTTAAAGTCCTCTTTATATCAGTAGAGCGGCTTAATAGCCAAAAAGCACGTACCTTGTTATCACAAAGCAATATCTCTTTTCTTGTCATTGATGAGGCGCATTGTATTTCTGAGTGGGGACATAATTTCAGGCCAGATTACCTAAAAGTGGCCAAATATCGCCATGAACTTGGTATCAACCAAGTGCTATTACTCACCGCGACAGCAACAAATAAAGTTGCACGCGATATGGCGGGTAAATTCGATGTATCCGATCAAAATATCATTAGAACGGGCTTTTACCGGAAGAATCTATTCTTAAGTGCGGCGCATATTAGCGAATCTCAAAAAGACGAATATTTACTCGCCTTTTTAAAAAAGGCAAAAGGCGCTGGTATCGTTTATGTCACGCAGCAAAAGCAAGCAGAAGAAGTAGCAAAAATGATAACGGCTTGCGGCTTTCCTGCAGAAGCTTTTCATGCATCATTGCAGAGCGAGAAAAAGGCCCAAATTCAAGCTGACTTTCTAGCGAAAGCTAATCTTATCGTTGTAGCTACCATTGCATTTGGTATGGGTGTAGACAAACCCGATGTTCGCTGGGTACTACATTATGATATGCCAAAATCTATTGAGGGATATAGCCAAGAAGTAGGTAGGGCAGGCAGAGATGGCGAGAATGCACATTGCGTTGCTTTAATTAATAATGAAAAAATTGCGACATTAGAGAACTTCGTTTACGCCAGTGCATTAGAGCGAGAGTCATTAACGCTGCTTTTTGATGAACTTTTCGGTGATCCAGCTACAGATTATCACCTCAATGAATACGATCTTGCCTATAAAACCAATATTAATCAATTGGTGCTAAAAACACTTATTGTCCAGCTCGAACTGCAAGGATACTTACAAGTAAACTACAGCTATTTTGCGGAGCTAAGCATCGCATTCACCCAAGACAAAGATAAAATATTAGCCAAGTACTCGCCTGAGCGGCAACTGTTTTTGACTCAGCTATTCTCGTGTTTTGAATTCAAAAAGAAATGGGGATTACTTTCACATCAAGCATTAAGCGAGCAAAACATCCCACAGGCTAAAGCCCAAGAAGTCGTTGAGTATTTGCAAAACCAACAACTGATTGACGTAAAAGTCGCTAAATATACGTCGGTTTATTCAAAGCCTATCCAACAAGTTAACATTAATGAACTGGTTGAGTCTTTCTACCAGCAATCACAAATTAAAGAGCAAGGCGAACTTGCACGGCTAAGGCATTTACTCAAATTTTTCCAACTGACTTCATGCTATCACAAAGCGCTCGCCAGCTACTTCGGCGATATGCACGCACCAGAGCAATGTGGCCATTGCGGAGTCTGCTGCGGTAAGCAACTGATCGTCAACGCACAAGAGAGCCACGAACTAGATATTGAAACAACACGAAATACTTTAAGAGACGCTTCGCAATTTGCATCGCAACGCGGCGTTATTTTTTCTACTCACCTCAAAGCGTTGTTTTTACTAGGCTTAAATTGCCCCTATTTTACTAAATATAAATTCAGACAACTTGAAGGATTTGGCAGTTTATCCGGCGTAAAGTATGAAAAGGCAAAAGCATTGATTATGGAGCGCGCATTATAAATGAAAACAGATATTATTAAACTCGCCACGATCGCGGAAAAAAAGACCAAATATATACTCGGACTAATGAGCGGTACGTCATTGGATGGATTAGATATTGCGTTATGTAAAATTGAAGGTGCAGGGAAAAGTACAGAGCTAACGGTCGAACAATTTACCACAATAGAATACAACCCTTCGCAAAAGCAGCTTCTCAGTGAGCATGCGTCTAAGTCTCAAGTAAATCTTAAAACGTTATGTCAATTAAATGCGTGGCTCGGCGAGTTGTACGCAAGTCTAATCAATAATGCCTTGAAAGAATGGCAAGTCGCAGCCGACACTGTTGATTTAATAGCGAGTCATGGACAAACACTTTACCATTGTCCAAAACAATCTTTTGCAGACGTTGAAAAATTAAATAGCACATTGCAGATCGTTGACGGCGATATTATTGCGGCAAAAACGAACATCATCACCATCGCAGACTTTAGACAAAAGCATATAGCCAAAGGATATGAAGGAGCCCCTCTCGTGCAATATGGTGACTATTTGTTATATTCGGACACAAGTCTCGATAGGGTTTTGCTCAATATTGGCGGTATTTCAAACCTTACTTATTTACCAAAAAATTGTGCACTAGCGCAGAGTATGAGTAGTGACATCGGTCCAGGAAACACATTAGTAGACCAATATTGTCGCCACGTATTAGGGCTACCATTCGATGAAAATGGTGAGATTGCGTCAAGTGGAAAAATTCAATTGCCTTTTCTCGAAGCATTACTGTCACACGAATTCTTTGATAAGCAACTTCCAAAATCAACTGGACAAGAGTTATTTAATCAAGCCTTCGTGCATCATGCGCTGGATGGAAAAGATTATAATCATGAAGATATCATCACGACACTGACCGAATTCACAGCTATCGCTGTCGCAAATGCGGTGAACGAGCTTGGTACAACTGAATTAGAGCTATATGTTAGCGGAGGTGGAATTCATAATGTGTTTTTAATGGCGCGAATTGAAAGCCATTTGAATAACCGTGTTTTAATCAAGGATTTCTCACAACTGGGTATCAACCCTGATGCCAAAGAGGCCGCTTTATTTGCGCTACTTGCGAATGAAACCGTATCAGGTGGTAGCGATGCGCTGCCTTTTTCTATGGGTAAGATTTCATTACCAACATAGTCGCTAAAAAACGGATAATACAGCGCTGACAGCCGAGTTAAAAATACGTTTGAAGCCAGTAGTCTGAGTTGTAACCGCTTCAGATGCTGGTTCGCTTACGATAATTCGCTCATTCAAAATGATATCAAACTCAGCCGCGTTTTTTAGGTAGTCGTGGAGTCCTACCAAGTTCAATTGCATAAAATAAGGACCAGCATCAAGCGATTGCTTTACTTTAATTTCGACAATCTTAGTGAGATACGACTCCGGATCAACCACCAAAGAGACCTCGCACTTCGCATTTCGCTCGCCGTGCTTTGTTAGTACAACGTTAACTCGGTCATCAATACGCGCATCCATTGGCAACTCTATCACCAAAGAAAGTCCTTGCTCACCTGGTTGCAGACTAAGTTTCTCATAGGGTTGAACAGCACGGTACTGTCCCCTCATAGAACTTGTGATCTGTGCTGCATTAAAACTAAAAATACCAGGTTTGCTACTCATTACTTTCTTTCGTTATTTACAAGACAATGTTAATTGTCTCAAAGCTAGATTACAGAATTATGACTTATCAACCAAAGGCTAAAAAAGTCAAAGCTCGGCAATACCGAGCTTTAAATGCATTCTTTGTTCGTTTTATTTATCGTACTGCGAGCATAATGATTCCCGGAAACACAAAGAATGAACCTAATACGTAAGCCAAAGCTGCTGGTTTATTCTGCGCACCAATCTCCGCTAACTTCTCAGCTAGACGAAGCGGGATTTCTCTCAGTAGTGGTAAACCGTAAATAAGTGCTACCGCAAAAACGTTAAACATTACATGTACAAGTGCAATCGTTAATGCGACTTCTGCTGCAGGACCAGTGATAGATGTTGCCGCTAACAAAGCGGTAATTGTAGTGCCGATATTTGCACCTAGAGTGAACGGATATATCTGACGAGTGGTAAATACGCCGCTGCCAGCGAGTGGGATCATCAAGCTTGTTGTTGTCGACGACGATTGTACCATCACCGTAACTACCGCGCCTGAGCTTATACCTACAACAGGGCCTCTGCCTATCGCACTGTGTAATAATTCTTTCGCTTTACCTACTAACGCCTTTTTGAGTAATTTACCTAAGTAAGTCACAGCGAACAGGATCATCATGATACCGATAACAACCATGGCAATACCTGCAGCTGTAGAATCTAAAAAGCTAACACCATCTTTTACCACGCTAACCGCTGGTTTCACTAGTGGTTTGATAAAGTTGTAACTTTTTAACGATAAGTCAGCATCACCAACAAATACATGGGCAAGTCCTGACGCAAGTTTCTCTAACATGCCAAACATGATTTCCAAAGGCAGGAAAATAGCAACGGCTAATAAATTAAAGAAGTCATGTACGGTGGATGCGGCAAACGCTCTTCTAAACTCTTCTTTACTACGAATGTGGCCGATAGAAACGAGCGTGTTGGTAATAGTAGTACCAATATTTGCGCCCATTACCATAGGAATTGCGATACTAATAGGTAATCCACCAGCAACGAGGCCAACAATAACAGAAGTCACCGTTGATGAGGACTGCACCAATGCAGTTGCCAAAGCCCCTAAGAGTAGGGCGACGATTGGATTGGTTGCGAATGCGAAGATTTCCTTCGCCCCTTCACTTCCACCTGAGGCCAACTTAAAACCGCCACTCACAGTGCCAACTGCGACTAAGACTAAGTAAACAAGTAATACGATTGACAGCCAGTTAAAAAGTTTAGCTGATGCTGAAGTCTGAGATTGATTAACCATAGTTTCGCTCTTAGAGTAAGTAATGTTCATTCATTACACTTTTATTTCAGCCGCGCATTTAACCACCCAATTGTTACAGTTATATTTCAGTTTTATGTAACTCGACACGTATGCTCATTTTCTCATCGCATTTTTTGAAACAGTGGTAACTAATAGTAGTAATATGCTGTTTTTACTGATTATTAGTTATGTGATTGCATTTACATTTGTTTACTTCTCCAAATTTGATCCACATTTGCTTCACTATTTAAAAGTAGGATTTAGCTATAATTATTGTGCCTTATATCACTATGTTAAGACTTTTCTCGTTAATTTTTATGCTTTTTTCTATGGCGGCTGGTGCAGTTGACTTTACGCCTAGTGCCGAGCATAGAGTAAGTGAACCATTAACAATCCACTTTGGAGAAGTCGATGCTACGCAATTATCTTCAACGCTTGGCATAAATGAGCGCGAAAGCCAATCTATTGCAGAGGTACTTTCAAGCCAAGTGCCTGAGCTAAAGAATGAGCCTTATCAGTGGGCGTTGATCACCCCAAATATGCTTATATCCGAGGACAGAAATTACATCGCATTTGGCTTTGCCAGATTGCCTTGGCTAAGTGTTGCTTTGATTAACAACGGCGAGGTCTCATTTTTAACGCAGCACACCCTGAATACCGCGTTTAATATTAGGGAAGTAGAAGCACCGCAATTATATCTACCAATATCAAAAGAACACTTAGCAGGGGCAAGTCTTATTGTCCGCTATCAGACTTTTGCGAATGCCCCCGCTGACCTTAGGTTAATAAATGATAATGAGCTAAACAGTAATGTTCTTACCAGTACGGTGACCAATGCTGCACTAAGCGGGATCATAGCAGCCGTGTTTGTTATTGTATTGGTTAACTTCTACTTTAATGCCAATGCGACCAACGCTTACTATTGTCTTTGGACGCTATTGTTTTTGCTTATTGTGTTGGATATGTCAGGGTTCACATTTCAATATTTTTGGCCTTCACAAGGCAAATTTGCCACCTTATTTTCAGCTTGTTTGATGACTTTTGTACCAGTGTTTCACCTTCTTTTCGTCAAGCAATTTCTGCAATTAAAGCATCGAAACGAAACCTTACATCTTTTATATAATGGATTTTTAGCGGCTTACCTACTACTTATCCCAGTGGCAATCTATTCAAAATCGGTTCACTACAATCTAGTATTAAGCTTGAGTATCATCCCGCTATTTCTTTATACCAGCTATTGGTCTTTGAAACAGAGTGCTCCTGGTTCTGTAACTTTTTCCCTCAGCCTGCTAAACCATGTCATTTTTGTAAATTTCATCGCTATCGGTGGGACAATGTATGCGGGTTTTATCAACGTTCATCATATATCAAGCGCGATTAAATTTGGCTACTTAATTGAGGTCATGTTATTTACGCTGGCACTTGCGCAACAAAATAAGTCAGCCCAAAATAATCTGCTATCAACGCTACAAACTCAGGTGAATGCACTCTCGAATACAGTACAAACAGAAAAGCAGTTCAACCGTCAAAATCAGCAGGCGTTAGAAAAGAAAGAACAACGTTTATTTACCGATCTCTCCCATGAGCTGCGCACCCCCCTAACGGTGATGAAGGTACAAGTTGAATCTCTACAATACAATATTGTAGAGAATGTTCAGGAAAGCTACGGCAAGCTCATGGATAAAATTGACGAGTTAAATCACTTTATTAATCAATTGATGCTGGTCACTGACAATGAAAAGTTAGCAACTATGCTTAATCTAAGAGACTTCACGATCTGCAAGCTGGTAAATCAAGTACATACTCAGGCCGCTGGTTTATTTAAGGATAATAAGGAGCAATTAGAAGTTAACTATCAAATATCTGGTACAGAAAAGATAACCATCGATCTAGATGCGATAACTAACTGCGTCCTTGAGATCTTAGGTAATGCGATTAAGCATGGAGGAGATAAGGTCCAAGTAAAGATGAGTTTCTTTAGCGTCGACAGCAATCTAATCATTCGCATTGAAGACTCAGGCACTCCGCTATCCTATGAGGCACACCAACAGCTATTTGACCCGCTTTACAAATCACAATCTGCAAGGACCAATTCGGGAAAATCCAAAGGGATGGGCCTTGCGATGTGCAAAAAAGTGGTAGAAGCTCACTGTGGACAAATTGAATCCTTTAATAGTCTATTAGGCGGATTGAACATGGAGATCAAGCTTCCGTTAACTAAAGTGCCTGCTTTTAGTTGATATACAACAGTATGTTTTCGCGCTCACGTTTTATTATTTCGTCGCGGTATTAACTTAAGCCAAAATGCAATTTCAAGTGCCACACCCAATATCACAAAAATGAACATCCCAGTGTGGCTGCTATAGCTATAAGCAGCTATTGCCCCAATGAGGAGCGCCAATAAAATAGCGATTCTGTAAAGTGTCTTCATTTTATATCCTTTTCTATGGTGACTTAGCTAATTCATTTACAGCCGAATACCAAATTTACAGCTCACCTGAGATTGCCACTTGATTACGACCATTACGCTTAGCAAAATAAAGTGCCTGATCTGCCGAGGCAAGCAATTCTTTACCGCTGTATGGTGGCTTAGTCTGAGTATGTAATCCTGCACTTAATGTCATCTCTATACAATAGCTTTCGCTTATCAATGGGCTAGTCTCACATGTCATTCTGATCTTCTCTGCAAGGTCAAAAGCCTGCGAGCTATCGGTTTGTGCAAGTACAATACAAAACTCTTCGCCGCCATACCGTGCGACAAAGTCTCCCGCTCTCGTAGCACAATTGGAAAGTATACGTCCGATGTGAATCAGACAATCGTCTCCCGCTTCGTGACCATAGGTATCGTTAACCTGCTTAAAAAAATCGATATCGATCATAATAACACTAAGAGCGTGTTCAAAACGCTTTGCTCTTAAGCATTCACTATGCAAGGCTTCGTCTAGCGCTCGCCTATTGGCAACACCAGTAAGCGCATCGGTGCGACTCGCAAGCTCCAGTCTATCGTTAGCTTCCTGTAGCGCTTGAGTTCGGATGGCGACAGTCTTCTCTAATTGAGAGTTTACTTTTTGGATTTCATTGAATGCCGTTAATTGCGCTTGAAAACGCTTGTTTTTCTCGGTATTGAGTTTTTCACCTATTGCTATCGATAAACAGGCCACCTCAATGGCAGTACCTATTAATAGCGCATTTTCGGTAAACCAAGTTTGGCTGATTAAATCTAATTTATTTAGCGCAAGAATGATCCCGCCAATGAGCACTGAGCTCCAAGCAATCGAATAGTATGTCGCTAAGCGGCTTTTCCCAGCCAAACGTAAAATACGGCAGAATACGCCCCAGATACAAGCTGATACGGCATACGCTATGGTAAGTTTTATCATCACTGCATAGTCAAAAAACACAGAAGAAAATAAGAGTACCAGCCCTAATCCCAAAATTAAGCGACAACCTAGATAAAGCCACTTGTCCGAAATACCAATCTCGAGCAATGTCATAACAAAGTAAGTGCCGGTTAACACCGAACTGATAAGAAAGAACAAGATTGCTTGATCGTTCCACCAAAGACTATTTGGCCAAAGATATCGAAAGGCAAAACCTGACAAACAAGCAGAAAATAGCGCTAAACAAATAACGTATAAAACATAGTAAAATAATGTGGATTCGCGAATGGTAAAATAGAGGAGCACATTATAAGCTGCCATTATCCCCATCAAACCAAAGTAGATCCCCATCACGATACGAAAAACTTGGTCGTTTATCAAAAAGTCATGGTTTGTCCAAAGTACCACGGGAAGTTGCAGCGCACTGGATGAGCGTACTTTAATGTATAGTGCTACCTTACCATGCGTGCCGTTTGGGAGTGGTATAATAAAATGTTCATGCGCAAAAGGGCGGTCAACGAAAGGTTGTTTGTCTCCTAATTGCTGATGAACAAATATATTGCCTTCTTGTAGCATGTAAACATCAAGTTGATCCAGCACCGGATAGGCAATCTCAAGTAAATAAGGCCCTTCTTTTTCGTCAATATTTAACGACGTACGTACCCAGTAACTTAGGTTGGAATAACCTAAGTTCAACACTTTATCATCGGTAGTTTGCCAATGGATACTTGAGTTATTTATGACGTCGACAATTTTAGCATTTGAAGCCACGTACTCTAGTTGCAACGTCTCTTTGCCAGCAGCTACCACTTGACTACACAGAGACAACAGGAGTACAAACAATAAAAAGACGTACCTTTGCCTCAATCAACCACCCTCGCTACGTTCCATAATCGCAGACAAATAGCGCTCTCGCCAAAGATTATGAAATAAAAATAGTACTTTAATCATAGTCAGCCATAAATAGTTCGCCAATTTTGAATTACGTTCAACTATCCTATAGAATGCGCCGCTTGTTTGATGTGATCGATTCCAACATCACAAATCAAATATGATGCAAAAAAGCGTAATGAAGGGGCAAAGTAATGAGCTTTTGGCAAGAAAAAACACTCGAAGAAATGACTAGAGATGAGTGGGAAGCGATTTGTGATGGCTGTGGCAAATGCTGTTTACACTCTTTTATCGACAGCGATGAGGAAGATGAATCATTTGAAAGCACCGACTTTTTACGCGAAGGTGAAGAGTTACTCTACACTGATGTTGTTTGCCAATATAACGATAAAAATAGCTGTGGTTGTAGCCGCTACAGCGAAAGGCAAGTTCTAGTTCCGTCTTGCGTACAGCTAACCAAAGAAAACCTCAAAGATATCTTTTTTATGCCAAACAGTTGTAGTTATCGACGACTTCATGAGGGCAGGGGACTGGCAAGCTGGCATCCTCTTAGAAATAATGGTTCCAAACAAGCCATGATAGATGCGGGGATCAGTATTTTTGGTAAGGCGACCTCAGAACTGGAAGTAGATTTAGAATCTGATTTTGAAGCGCATATAGTAGAGTGGCCCCACAAAGACTGCGAGTAAAAAACAGGGACTAGGATAAATGTTTTGCGGTAGAGCATGCATATATCCTAGAAAAAAGACTACTATTCGCCAATATCACCTTTAGACGGCAAAGCGGCAAATGCACCGTAGTGTTGAACGGCGAACGCACCACATTTTGCAGCATATGCGACTAAGCCTTTTGCTTCATTTAGTGTGATGGCAAACTCAGTATCTCGGGTAGGTTTAAACTTTCGAATGATCTCAGCAAGTAACCCCCCGACAAACGCATCTCCCGCAGCCGTGGTATCCACCGCGACAACATTTGGCGCAGCGACTTTAGCACTATCATTTTGTAGATAAATCTCAACGGGGTTTGCGCCGTCGGTTATTAATAACAATTGAGTTTGCTTATCCATAATTGCGGCTATGGTTTGCGCTTCGGTTTTACCCACATGACTATTCGCGTTCAGGTATTCCAATTCTTCGCGTGAGAGTTTAACGACATCACTTAGCGCGATACAATGCCAAATTCTATCAAGAATATGCGCTGTCGAACTCCATAGGTTCAACCTCAGGTTCATATCAAAACTAACAAGCATGTTGTTTGCTCGTGCACGCTCAAGCGCATAAACCGTGGTTTTATAGATATTCTCTTCAGTAAGACTGTTACTGCATATATGTAATACAGAATGCTCTGTAAACATATCCTCAGAAAAATGTGTTTGCCTGAACAACAAATCCGCCGCTGGTGGCCGATAAAAACTAAAGCTTCTTTCACCTTGTTTATCTAAAGAGACAAATGCCAATGCCGTTTTGGCTTTATCTGTATACTCAAGGTACCGGGTATTTACGCCATTAGCCTGTAGCTCTTCAGCTAAAAACTGGCCGAACATGTCATTGCCTAACATGCCGCAAAAATACGCATCAACGCCTTGCTTTGCCGCAGCTACTGCCACGTTTGCAGGCGCGCCGCCTGCATATTTAGTAAATGATTCTGGTGTTTTGCCATCCGATAAAAAATCAATCAACGCCTCACCAAAACAAACAAGTGCCATGTTATTCGCCTTTTAACTTCATTGAACGCAGGACTTCGTAACACGCGCCCATAGTGTGATAATCGGTCTTGCCCGCCGGGCTTTTTTCATCGCTGTACTTTTCGTTCTTGTTATTCAAAATACGATACCAAGCACCGTATTCATGGTCGACGAAGTTATCCCAAGCATATTGCCAAATTCTGTCGTACCACTGCCAATATTTTTCATCACCGGTTTCAAGTGCTAGTAGCGCAGCCGCAGCGAATGACTCAGCCTGAACCCAAAAGTACTTATCATCATCACAAATCGACTTATCCGGCGCAAAGCCGTAGCAAATTCCGCCAAATTCACTATCCCAAGCAGCTTTTAATGACTCATCAAACAAGTGCGCGGCTTTTTCCACAAGCCATGACTTTGGCATGTAGCGGTTAATCAACAATAATAATTTTGACCACTCAGTTTGATGACCGGGCTGAAATCCCCAAGGCCTGAATAAGTGTTTGGGATCGCCTTTGTTATACTCAAGGTCGACTTGCCATTGACTATCATAGTGCTCCCAAATCAGCCCTTCTGCCTTAGCGGCTTGACGATTTACCATATTGTCGGCAAGCATATATGCACGCTGTAAAAACTTTTCATCCTGCGTTGCTTCAAAGCAAGCTATTAGCGCTTCGCAGGTATGCATATTGGCATTTTGACCTCGGTACTTATCTGCCTGATTAAAGTCTGCATCGAATTCGTCTTTATAGAGTCCAAAATCAGGCTCAAAGTATTTCTCTTCTAACAGCTGCCATACTCGCTCAATTGCAGACTTGCTGTCTGATAACCCAACCTTCAACGCACAGGCATGAGCCAATAAAACAAAGGCGAGCCCGTAACAATGGTTAGTGCCATCTACAACATTTTCGCCTTCAAGCAACCACGCATAGCCGCCATTTTCCTGCCTATGGACAGTTTCTAAATATTCGATACCATGCTTAACCTTATCTAAGTCAGCTGGCTCTTTAAAATAGTCATAAGCCATAGCATAGTTAAAGACAAAACGGGTACTTGATACTAAGTGACGCGTGTTCGCATCATAAATCTCGCCATTATCCTTGAAGAAGTGATTAAAGCCACCACGTTCATCCACGCAATTTGGTGCGTAAAAGCTGAGCGTCTTTTTAATGTGTGCTTCTAAAAATTGCGTTGTTCTAAAATTCATCTAACTTTTAACCTACTGCTGAACATTTCCGTTACTTTAGCAGATAAAACATGGAACGATCCAACAAAACATTTGTGATTTTCATGTAACAGTGTGTAGAATCAAGGTGAAAACAGATTGGAGTATCACTTGTGAGCGAAATAAATACAAATCAAACCTTCGTCACAAGCGGGAATACCGAGAATAATAATTATCGACTTCCGCTTATTGCAATGACAACGCTTTTTTTCCTTTGGGGATTTATAACCGTTTTAAACGATGTCCTCATCCCACGTCTAAAAGGCGTATTTGACCTTAACTACACCGAAGCAATGCTGATCCAGTTTTGCTTTTTTAGTGCCTACTTTATTATTTCTTTACCTGCTGGGTATTTAGTTAAACGCTTTGGCTATAAAAATGGCGTACTAACGGGCTTAATCGTGGCATCCATTGGCTGCATCATGTTTTATCCCGCCGTTGTTGTTCACGAATATTGGATTTTTCTCTCAGCGCTTTTTGTGCTTGCATCTGGCATCACTGTTTTGCAAGTATCAGCGAATCCTTATGTAGCAGCACTCGGGCATCCTCGCACTGCGTCAAGTCGTTTAAACCTTGCGCAAGCGCTTAATTCACTGGGTACCACTATTGGTCCTATCGTGGGTGGCTTTTTATTGTTTGGTTCAGCCGGTACGCTAACCGTTGAAGCTGCGGCAAGCGCAGAGGGGGTAAAGGTACCTTATCTTATTTTGGCAGCTGCGCTACTAACAATCGCCGTTGTATTCGCGTTTTTAAAGTTACCCATTATTGCTGAGCATACTGAAGCCGTCGATTGTAAAGCGAAACACCATAACCTAATTGAAGCCCCACACTTAGTAATGGGTGTAGTAGCTATTTTCTGCTATGTCGGTGCAGAAGTTGCGATTGGGAGTTTCCTTGTAAATTACTTTGCAGAACCTGAAATCGCAGGACTTGAAGAGCACGCTGCAGCAAAACTTATCGGGTACTACTGGGGTGGTGCTATGGTAGGGCGCTTTATCGGCTCTGCTGCCTTAAAGACTATTGCACCTTCAAAAGCAGTGGCTTTCAACGCTGTCGTTATTATTTTATTACTGGCATTGACCATGAGTACCAGTGGCAACATTGCGATGATTGCCGTACTCGCGATTGGCTTGTTTAACTCCATTATGTTTCCGACAATCTTCTCAATGGCAATTGAAGGCCTGAGCTCACTAACCAGTAAAGGTTCTGGCTGGCTGTGTTTAGCCATTGTCGGTGGTGCTATTGTGCCGCTCATTCAAGGTGTGGTTGCGGATAAATTCCATATTCAGATCAGCTTTATTGTGCCATTGCTTTGTTATGTCTACATCGCATGGTACGGATTAAACGTGGTTAAGCTGTCGCAAAAGTGGCAAGCAAAACTGAATTAAGTTAACGAAAGTTTACAAGGCGAGCATAGCTCGCCTTTTTTATTGCATAATTTTTTCGTCGCAGAGTATTGAATACGTATTCATAAAGGGTATTATAAAACAAAATTGGAACGCTCCAATTCAAAACAAAAACTAGGAGAGAGTAATGCGAGCTAAAACTTGGGCGTTGGCAATCACACAAAGTGTGTTGTTATGCGCAACAGTTCACGCCACTGAATCAAATACACAGTGGGTCGATACCTTCATTGGTACTGGCGGTGATGGCCACACCTTCCCTGGCGCAGTCGTGCCATTTGGTATGGTGCAATTAAGCCCAGATACAGATAACCCCATGCGCGGTGTTTCCCCTCAACCAGAAATCTACAAGCGCTGCGCTGGTTATCACTATGACGACCATACTATTGTTGGTTTCTCCCACACGCATTTCTCTGGTACTGGTCACTCAGATCTTGGCGACCTGCTGATCATGCCAATGACAGGCGAAGTAAAACTCGATGCTGGTACCGCTGAAAATCCAGACATAGGATATCGCTCGCGCTTTTCTCACGACCAAGAATGGTCTGAACCTGGCTATTACGGTGTTGACTTACTCGACTATGGTGTGAAAGCCGAAGTCACTGCAACCACGCGAGTGGGTATGCATAAATACAGCTTCAACAAAGCAAAACAGGGTCATGTATTGCTTGATTTGACCTCAGCAATCTATAACTTTGAGAATAAAGTGATTTGGAGCGACATCCGCAAAATAAACGACACCACATTGGTTGCTTACCGCGCAACTAATGGCTGGGCGCGTAACCGCCAAATGTATTTTGCCATCGAGTTCTCAAAACCTATCGCTGACTATCAGTTTTATAATCTAGACAACAACCGTTATCGTTGTATGAATTGCTTAGGAAAAGACAGCAAACACTCTACGATTGAGAATACCGCAGTAAAAATGACAGCAGGTAAAGCCGTTAAGTTTGTTGCAAGCTTTGATAATTTAGACGAAACGCCACTGTTGGTGAAAGTCGGACTTTCTGCAGTTAGCCGCAAAAACGCATTAGAGAATCTTAAAACTGAAGTACCAAGTTGGGATTTTGATAACGTTCGCGAAAATGCCAAGTCTCAGTGGGCAAATTATTTAGATAAAGTCGACGTGGAAGGCACCAAAGCGCAAAAACGTCAGTTCTACACTGCGCTCTACCATGCGCTACAAGCGCCTAATATCTACCAAGATGTCAATGGACAGTATCGAGGCGTTGACGGTGAAATTCATGACGGCAAAGGTTTCGAGCACTATACCTTATTCTCGTTGTGGGATACCTATCGTGCATTACATCCATTGCTCACTTATATCGACCCAGACCGCGTATCCGGCATGATCCAATCTATGCTGGTACATTATCAGCAAAGCTATGAAAAAATGTTACCTATTTGGTCGTTCCATGCCCACGAGACATGGACCATGATTGGTTATCATGCGGTTTCAGTCATTGCTGATGCATATCTAAAAGGGATCAGAGATTACGATATTGATTTAGCAGTAGAAGCAATTGAAAACACGGCTAACAACCCAGTGTACGATGCCATCCCTGAATACAAGAAATTTGGCTATGTACCAATGGACGTACTTCCTGAGTCTATTTCTATCACTCTTGAATATGCTTACGATGATTTTGCCATCGCAAAAATGTATGAAGCGATGGGCAATACCAGTAAAGCGAAAGACTATTACCAACGTGCGATGAGCTATAAAAATGTGTTCAATAAAGAAACCGGTTACATGCAAGGGTTAGATTCAAAAGGAAACTGGGATCCCGAATTTGACCCTTTTGAAGCAAAATACATGGGCCCATACACCGAAGGTAACGCGAAGCAATATAGCTTCTATGTACCGCATGATGTAGCTGGCCTGATTGAATTAATGGGTGGTGATGATGCATTTGAAGCGCGTCTAGATGCACTGTTTGATACCCACCTTTCTGAAGAGATGATCAAAGAGCACGAAGATATTGCAGGCCTGATTGGTAACTATGCCCATGGTAATGAGCCTAGCCATCATATTGCCTATCTATATAACTACGCGGGTAAACCGTGGAGAACCCAAGAGCGTATTCGTCAGATCATGGATACCTTGAGCTCAGACAAACCGGATGGCCTTGCAGGAAATGACGATGTAGGTCAGATGTCTGCTTGGTATATATTTTCAGCGATGGGCTTTTATCCTGTTGCGCCAGGCGACCTAAGCTACGCGATTGGTGCGCCTCAAGTGCCAGAAGTTACCTTGAAACTTGCAAACGGCAAAGCATTTAGAACCGTTGCGAAAGGTTTCAGTGACAAAAACAAATATATCAAGTCCATTAAATTAAATGGAAAACCGCTTAAGCGCAGCTACATCACACATAACGACATTATGAATGGTGGTACATTGGAGTATCAAATGTCTAGCAAGCCGAATAAAGCATGGGGTCAATCCAAGACGCAGAGACCGCCTTCATTGTCGGAGTATAAGTAATGGTTAAAGCAGGAATATTTCTTGCGGCTATGACCACATTTGCAAGTGCGCCGTTCGCACTTGCAAATGACATCGATAATGCCGCAGCGCGATTAAAACCGATCGCGTTTCAGTCAGACTTAGCATGGCGTCAATTTCCTCTACCAGCCGTCTCGCTCAGCAAAACGACTAAAATTAACCATTTCGCATGGCAAGAAATTGATAACAAAGTAATAGAGCAAATAAGTTATAACGTGGCTAGATTACTTTATAAAGATATGACTAGCGCGCCTAAGCTACCAACCCTCCATATCGTCTTTGAAGACCTAAAAGGGGTTGCATATAAAGAGGGCGATTTTAACGGCGCAACAATCCATATCAGCGCAAACTACATGGAAAACTTTTCTACATCGCACAGTGAAACAGAATCAGTCGACGAACTTATCGGTATTCTCTATCATGAAATTGCCCATGCTTATCAGCTAGATGATCATAACTACAAGGAAATAGGGCCAATCATTGAGGGAATAGCAGATGTTGTTAGACTAAAAGCTGGGTATATTCCTGATGATACCCAAAAGCCTGGTGGCAACTATAAAGACGGCTATAAAAATACAGCATTCTTTATCGATTGGTTATCGAAGCAAAGTAACCGAGACCTACTTCAGGAGATCAATGCTCAATTGGACCCACATGACGACATAAAGTGGGACTGGCAATACTTTGAGCAATCAGCAGGTGTTAAATTAGATACTGCTTGGCGACATTATCAAGCGTCGTTACTGTAACGCAAGGTGAGCGAAGTCTCACCTTTATTTAACATTCACTCTAAACCTCTCTCATTTCCTGCCGATAATCAAAGACAAACCTTTGAGTTTTTGATAAAAATAGTTACAAAGGAATCCAATTCCTAAATCTATTAATAATAATCGGCCAACAAGTGTATTGTTTGGCTGAAGAAAAGAACAAGTTCAACAGGATCATGATGTTTAAAGCGCTAAAGTTCACCACCAAAGTAACCGTAGCAGCCTCCCTTGTGTTAGTAATTGTGCTCGGCTTATTTACCGTAAACAACTTTCTTGTTATGCGAGACCAAACTCAAGCTCGACTTACCTTGGTTTTACAAGAGATTTCAAGCTCGGTTTCACAGAATATCGCCAATTGGCTCAATGACAGACTTGAAATCGTGGTCTCGATTGCTGATGGACATAGAGCTGATGACTCCACTGAACAGATAAGAAGACGGTTAAAAACCGCAGACACTGCGGGGGATTTCAAAAACGTTTTTATTGGCACGCCAGATGGAACATTTGTGTTGGACGATCCAAGTATCCAACTTCCTGCTGATTTTGATGCGACTAGCCGCCCTTGGTACAAGCTCGCTGAGCAAAAACAAGATACCGCATTTACCGCACCTTATATCGACGTTACCACCAACGAATTCACTATCTCAGCCGTTGTACCTGTAAAACAAGGAGGCCGTTTCGCAGGTGTGGCAGGGGGGGACATCGACATGTCAACCATCACAGAAATTATCAATGAAATTGACTTCTTAGGGTTTGGTTACGGTTTCTTACTTGATGAAAGCGGTAAAATACTCAGTCATCCAGATACTAAACTGAATGACAAGCCGATGTCAGAGCTGTTTGGTAAACGCCTGTCATTAAATCGGGATTTCACGGAGCTTGAAATTGATGGCACAGAAAAGCTCGTTTCATTTGTAAAAATGAAAGGCATTAAAAATGTCGACTGGTATCTTGGCGTTGTCATTAATAAAGAAATTGCCTATTCGTCCGTATCTTCTTTTAGAAATATGGCGGCTATCTATATGCTACTTGGCGTGATTGCGATTGTGGTGATGCTACAACTATTGCTCAAGTATCTGATGCGCCCGATGTATAATCTCAATGCAGCCATCAAAGACATCGCCCAAGGTGAAGGTGACCTTACTCGTAGGTTAATCGTAGAAAATCAAGATGAATTTGGCGAGTTATCCGATTATTTCAACCAATTTATCGATAAAATTCATGCTTCTATTACGCAGGTAAAAAATACTACAGTAACACTTGAAAACGTCGTAAATAGTTTGGTTGCGCAAACGCAAGATACCTTATCTATGTATACAGATCAGTCAAAGCGCACCGATAGCGTCGCGACAGCGATCAACGAGCTTTCTTCAAGTGCACAAGAGATCTCAAACAATGCAACCCATGCTTCAGAACTTGCCAGTAACGCCAACAAGCTTTCTGTTGAAAGCCAACATTCACTCACTCAAAATATCGAAGAAATTGCTTCACTGACACAAAAAATGTCTCAGGCACAAGACACGCTGGATGGATTGGATAAACTCTCAGGCAGCATAGGGCAAGTGCTTGAAGTGATCAAAGGTGTTAGCGAGCAGACCAATTTACTGGCGTTAAATGCTGCCATTGAAGCGGCTAGGGCAGGTGAGGCCGGACGTGGATTCGCCGTCGTTGCCGATGAAGTAAGGCAATTAGCACAGCGCACGCAAGAGTCAACGCAAGAAATCGAAAGCACTATTGCACAACTACAACAAGGTTCTGCTTCAGCTGTGGCCGTAATGAAAGCGAGTTTAGAAGACTCAGCAAGAAGCGCCGATAGAGCCAATGCTTCAGGTACTAAAATGCAAGAAGTGAGCAATTCGATTGATGCCATAGACGGCGTTAACCATGCAGTTGCCAGCGCCACCCACCAGCAAAACACCGTTATCCAAACATTAGATAGCGACATTCATCATATTAGTGACCTCAGCCTGCAAGGCAGCAATAACCTAACCGCAACCCTTGAAGAGTGTAAGTCATTGAAACTACAGTTCGACGAATTAGAACAAATGGTGCTCAAGTTTAGAGTCTAACGCCATCTCACTAGAGCTTAAAAGCCGCTTAACAAAAGCGGCTTTTTTGTGATCCTTTTATGACACAAAACACCTGCAACATCTCATTAACTAACAAAATTTCCTTAAAAACAATAAGTTAATTGATTAATGTAATTTCAATGACAGCTGTCACATTTATGTATTAGTTGCGCAACATGGTTGTCATTTTTCGTAATTAGACTGCACCCAGTTTTTTAGCAACTAGCAATAATTTATAAGGTGTATGCGATGAAGTGCGTTAACCACTTGCTTATAGCAGGTATGCTAGCAACGGCCTCTGCCGGAGCAACAGAATTAAATCAAGCGATGGACAAAAGTGCAGCTATCAATGAATCTGCATTAAAGTCTCAAGGGAAAATCGATGGTATTGCAGACGATATGCAGTCTCGTTTGCAAAAGTTCAAGACGTTGAACAAAGAAATCGACGGCCTATCTGTTTACAACGCTCAATTAGAAAAACAAATCAAAAACCAACTTGAAGAAATGGCAGCCATTAACACCTCTATGGATCAGGTTTCGGTGATCGAGCGTCAAATCACACCTCTCATGATGCGCATGATCACAGGTCTGAAACAGTTTGTTGAATTAGATGTGCCTTTCCTTCCTAAAGAGCGTGCTGAGCGTATTACTCAGTTAACTAACTTGATGGAGCGTGCTGATATTTCATCAAGCGAAAAGTTCCGCCGCGTACTTGAGGCTTACCAAGTCGAAGTTGACTACGGACGTACTATCGAAGCTTACACCTCATTACTTGACGTGAATGGACAAGAACGTGAAGTAGATTTCCTACGAATTGGTCGTCTTGAGCTGCTTTATGTCACAAAAGATGGCAGCCAAGCTGGTTTTTGGAACAAAGACAGTAATACTTTTGACGCATTACCAGATACCAATATCAGCCAAATCAATAAAGGCATTCGCATCGCACGTAAGCAGTTAGCACCTGACATGTTAACGCTTCCAGTTCAGGCTGCAGAGTAATAGGTGAGACCACTATGAAATTCGTACAAAAATTCACTAAACACGCTATTTTCGCAACAACACTTGCGTTAACCGCATCTGCGCATGCTGAACAAGCATTAGATTTAGATTCACTACTAAAAACCTTAGAGCAAGGGCAAACGGCACAAACAGCCCAAAACAAACAACGTGAAGCCGAGTTCAAAGCGCAGCAAAACAACCAAATCCAAATGTTGAATGCGTTAACGGGTGAACGTAACCAAGCGTTGGCTAAATCAGAGCGTCTAGAAACCAATTTCGAAGAAAACGAAATAAAACTGGCCAACCTAAGTGACACGCTTAGCAAACGTATGGGTACATTAAAAGAGCTATTCGGTGTGCTTCAACAAGTAGCTGGCGACAGTTCAAATAAGTTCGCAACGTCAGTTGTATCAGCTGAAATTAAAGGTCGTGATGATTACATGACTGAGCTTGCGAAAAAGATGGGCTCAACATCGCGTCTAGCATCAATCGAAGACATTGAAAAAGTCTGGTTTGAGATGCAACGTGAAATGACGGAACAAGGTAAAGTGTCGCGCTTTAATACCGAAGTTATCGTAGCCGGTGGTACCAAGCAAAACAAAGAAGTGCTTCGCGTCGGTGCGTTTAACTTAATCGCTGATGGTAAATACCTGACTTACAACAATGATACACAAACGCTTTCTGAACTGACTCGTCAGCCAGCGTCTCGTTTCACCTCAACAGCGGGTGAATTACAAAATGCGAAGACCGGTTCTGTCGATTTTGCCCTTGACCCAACAGGCGGCTCAATTCTCGGTCTACTAGTACAAGCGCCAAATACCGAAGAACAAGTACACCAAGGTGGCGCGGTAGGTTATGTGATCCTAGGTGTTGGTTTACTGGCACTACTTATTGCAATTGAGCGTTTTGTATCACTCATGTTGATGGGTTCTAAAATCAACCGTCAGCTTAAAGATAGTGTTGCCCGTGACGACAACCCATTAGGTCGTGTGATGAAAGTGAAAGAGCAATATCCAGATGTGGCTTATGACACGCTAGAGCTCAAACTAAGCGAAGCAATCCTTCGTGAGATGCCAAAGATCACTCGTAACCTGACTTTAATCAAAATTATTTCAGTCGTAGCACCTCTACTTGGTCTACTCGGTACAGTGACCGGTATGATCAACACCTTCCAAGCAATCACCTTGTTTGGTACGGGCGACCCTAAACTCATGGCTGGTGGTATTTCTCAGGCCCTCGTAACCACCGTACTTGGTCTGGTTGTCGCTATCCCAACCGTATTCCTTTACACACTACTAAACACACGTTCTCGTAACTTGCTCCTTATTCTTCAAGAGCAGAGCGCGGGGATCATTGCTGAGCGTAGCGAGAAAGGAGCGTAATCGTGGTTTTATTGCTTGATGCAATTAACGCTTTACGTGAATTCCTTGATACAGGTGGCCAGGTTCTCCTGGTCATCGGCTTCGTAACCTTCGCCATGTGGCTACTTATTCTCGAGCGCTTCATGTTTGTGTTCGGTAAATACAGAGGCTACAAAAACGAAGTCCTACAAGCTTGGAACTCGCGAAATGAGCGTAACAGTTGGAACGCAGAGCAGATAAGACAAGCAACTATCTCTCGCGTGGGGATCAAACTCAACGCCAACTTACCATATATCAATGTCATGGTGGCACTGTGTCCTTTACTAGGACTCCTAGGCACGGTAACTGGCATGATTGAAGTATTTGATGTAATGGCGATCACCGGATCAGGCAGTGCACGCTCTATGGCATCTGGGGTATCAAAAGCAACTATCCCGACAATGGCAGGCATGGTTGGCGCGCTTTCGGGTGTATTTGCATCGACCTACCTTCAGCGTAAAGCCAAGCGTGAAGTTGAGTTGTTAGAAGATAAAATGCTACTAGACCATTAAGCGGTCGTGTGAGGAAAGAATTATGAGAGCACCACTTGCAAAAGTATTCCAAGAAGAAGAAGCAGAAGAAATCAACATGACGCCAATGCTGGACGTTGTATTTATCATGCTTATCTTCTTTATTGTAACGGCCTCTTTCGTTAAAGAAGCGGGTATTGATGTTAACCGCCCAGAAGCGGCCACTGCAGTTAAAAAGCAAAGAGCCAATATCCTGGTTGCAATTTCAGATACTGGTGAAATTTGGATTAACAAACGCCAAGTAGACATCCGTGCAGTTCAAGCAAATATTGAGCGTCTTAAAGCGGAGAATCCGCAGGGTAGTGTGGTTATTCAGGCTGATAAAAAGGCAACTACTGACACGCTAATTAAAGTAATGGATGCATCACGCGCAGCTGGCGCATTTGATGTTTCGATTGCAGCACAGGAGTCATAGGAACATACCATGCGTTACTTAATTGCTTTAGTAATTGCAGGCATAGTTACCTTTTTCCTTTTCTTGGGTATGCAAGCGCTTATCCAAGGAGGGGAAGGAGCAATGACAGATCCTGTAAAAGGACAAGTACTAGATTTCGTCCGTCTTAAAAAAGAAGAGACGGTGGAGAAAAAAGAGCGTAAGCCACAAAAGCCACCAACACCTAAAGAGCCGCCTCCACCAATGGATGCACCACAAACCCAGAACAACAATCTTGACGCAACAGGCGGCAACTTTGATTTTAGTGCCAATGTGGACGCTGACGTAGATTTGGCGAGTGGTTTAGCACTTGAGTCCAGTGATGGTGAATATCTGCCAATCGTTAAAGTTGCGCCGGTATATCCAAGACGTGCTTTATCACGCGGAATTGAGGGGTATGTGATTGTTGAGTTCATTGTAACTAAACAAGGCACTGTGAGAAACCCTGTTGTAGTAAGCGCCGAACCGGAATCAATCTTTGACCAAGCAGCGCTTGATGCGGCATTGAAATTTAAATACAAACCTCGCGTAGTAAACGGTGAACCGGTTGAAGTTGCGGGTGTTCAAAATAAGATTTCATTTCAAATTAATGGCTAACTGCCATTAAGGATTGCGATTATGAAAATGTTTAAAAAAATTACGTTAGTAAGTGCGTTATTTAGCACAGGTTTAATAGCGCCGAGTCTCATTTCAGTCATACCAAATGTTAATTTGGCAACGGCTTATGCTGACTCAGAAACTAAAACCAAGCGTGTGCCCGCGCTACGCGAAAAAGTGTATAGTCAACTGGCCCGCGCGCAAAAACTTGCAGACGACGGGCAAGTTGCAGAAGGCCTCGCCGCATTAGATTCGGTGAAAGAACGCGTTTCGAGTATGAATAGCTACGAAGTGGCAATGATGTATAACTTCTATGGCTTTATTTATTACAACGAAAACAAGCTCGACAAGGCCATCGAATCTTTCAAAGCAGTTATTGCGGAAGAATCTATTCCTGAGTCCCTGCGTCTTTCTACGACATTTAGCTTGGCTCAATTGGCCATGGCAAACAATGATTTTGAAAGTACATTATCATTCCTTGATCAGTGGAAAGAAGCTAATACCCAGGCCCCAAAAAGCAACTTTTATATTTTAAAAGCGCAAGCACAATATCAACTAAAAAAATATAATGATGCGATAAGCAATATAAATACTGCGATTGATTTAGTTGAATCCGACGGTGAACTACCAAAAGAAAACTGGTTAGTTCTTCAGCGAGCGATATATTACTCATTAAATCAGCCAAAAAAAGTAGCAGATGTTTTAGAGAAAATGGTTACCCTCTATGACAAACCACAATACTGGATCCAGCTTGGCGGCATGTACGGTGAAATAGGTGCCGAGAAAAAACAGCTTGCAACATTTGAAACTGCAAAGCAAAGGGGCTTTATAAAATCGAAATCTGATTATATGCAACTTGCTCAAGTCTATTTAATGAACGCCTTGCCTTTTAAAGCAGCGGAAGCACTCGATAACGGAATAAAAGCAGGTGTCGTTGAAGACAGCGCCAAAAACCTAACTTTTATCGCAGAAGCATTCGTTCAAGCAAGAGAAGATAAAAAGTCACTACCTTTCTTCCTAGCAGCAACTAAAAAAGTTGAACATGGCAATTTAGATCAGAGACTTGCAGAGATCTACTTAAATCTTGAACAATATGATGAAGCCGCAGATCACGCCCGACTTGCTCTCAATAAAGGCGATTTAACGTTTGAGTCTAACGCCTATGTCGCACTTGGAATGGCACAGTTTAACCTGCAAAACTTTGATGCTTCTATATTGGCCTTCGAACAAGCTGAAAAGCACAAAAAATCAGCAAACCTCGCTAAGCAATGGATTAAATATGTGAAGCGGGAAAAAGTTCATGCTGAAACATTAAAACAAGCTTTATTATAATATTTTATAATCGCAACACCAAAGCCGCCTTCGGGCGGTTTTTTTTATTTTTAATAAGTTCCAATTTTTATTATGAAGATTTAATTACAATCATTTTGTGTAATCTTCGTGTAATAAAACCCCATTAATTTAGTCACATCATTTAAACACAGTAAAAAAATAATTTTTTAAAAGTCTACTATTGGAGTTAGCAATGGAACTAAAAAACCTCTTCAGAGTCTCTGCAATCGTCGCTGCTATGGCACTTACTGGTTGTGGTGGTGACATCGAAGTTACACCTACTGTAAACGATAACAGCACTAACAATTCAAACAATACAACAAACAATGGCGATTCAGGCGGTGATACAGGTGGCGATACTGGCACAACTAACCCTTGTACAACTCGCGCTGTAGGAAGCACTGAAGTTCAAGGTACGTTCCAAGCACCACACTGTGTATACGGCACTGACTTTGCTTCTAAATCGCTAGAAGTACAAGGTGATGTTACATTCAAAAAGCTTGAGAATGGCGGCGCTCACGTATTCAAAGGTGCACTTTTAATCGGTCAAGATTGTAACACATCAACAGGTTGTACAATCGAGGCGAACGGTCCAACACTAACTGTAGAGCCAGGTGCTGTAATGGCATTCACTTCTGGTGAGTCAGTGGTTCGTATCGCGCGTGGCGCGAAGATCAACGCAGTTGGTACTGCAGCCGAGCCAATTCGTTTCACTTCAGCAGCAGAATTTGACGCATTTAACCTAGCAGGTATCGGTCCACAGTTTGCTGACTGGGGTGGTATCATGGTTAACGGTTTTGGTATCACAAACGAATGTACCGATGCAGAGCGTGATGGCGACCTATGTAATGCAGATTCTGAAGGTGTAACAAGCTACTATGGCGGTAAAAACAACGCAGATAGCAGCGGTCAAATCAAATATGCGCACATTTGGTATGCAGGTTCTGGTCCTCGTGATGGCGGCCCTGGGGACGACTTAAATTCACTAACACTGAATGCTGTGGGTTCTGGTTCAAGCTTCGAATTCCTTCACATTCACCAAGGTTTTGACGATGGTATCGAATTCTTCGGTGGTGCTGCAAACATCAAAAATATCGTAGTAACGGATACTCAAGATGATGCTGTTGACGTTGATGCAGGATGGCAAGGTAAAGGCCAGTTTATCCTTGTTAAGCACGGTACAATTCAAACTAAGCGTGACGTTACTTATGCTGATGACAACGGCGACGCGGTACTAATTCCTGCGGGCACAGAAGGCTTCATGGGTAACAATGGTTTTGAAACCGATGGTGAAAAAGCAGCAGGCCCTGATTACAGCCAAGCACCAGCATCTACGCTTAATTTTGCAAACGTAACTGTGTTAACGACTGATGGTAACTCAATTCGTGATGATGACGAATCACAAGGTATGAAGTTTGACGATGCAATCCGTGGTATGTATTACAACGCATTAGTAGTTAAATCATCAGCTGCGAATGGCACTGAATGTTTAGAATTTAAAGATGATAAGGCTGCTGCAAACGCTGAAGCTGATACGCTTAACTATGTAAGCTCTGTACTTGCTTGTGCTGCAAACTTTAAAAATGGTTCTGACCCATTACCTGCAGGTGAAGGTAAAGAAGACTGGTTTGTTAACGCAGGCTCTAACCAAATTCTAAACGGTGCAGCTGACGTAATTGCAGCTGACGGCTTCTCAACAAATTCAAGCTCTACCGCTATCACTGTTGAAGCAAACGACCTAAGCAGCCTAAATGACAACTTCTTCACGACCGTTGATTACATTGGTGCGGTATCTGATAAAGATACATCTTCTGAATGGTATCAGTGGGTTAAGAAAGCAATTGAGGCTTCAAACGCTGACTAATTATCCGTAATGACCTTAGTTATTACAATTAAGGCGCAGTCATTGCGCCTTTTTTATGATTTTTGGCAGGATTGCATATGGATACTCAAATGAAATTTAAAAAAGTTGCTTTAGCCATCAGTACGGCACTCACAGTCGCAACTTCTCTACCAAGCGTTGCAGAAGAAGAACAGGCAATCGAAGAAGTTGTTGCGGTAGGTACTCGTTTGCAAGGTAGTGCTGCGGCGGTAATTGAAGAACGTAAAAACCAAGCCTTCGTTGCGGATATCTTAGGCGCAGAGCAGCTATCTAGAACAGGTGATAGTGATGCAGCATCCGCGCTACGTCGTGTTACCGGTCTCACGTTAGTTGACGGCAAGTTTATCTATGTTCGTGGCCTAGGTGAGCGTTACTCAAGTGCTCGCCTGAATGGTGCCGCAGTACCGAGCCCGGACTTAACTAGAAACGTTATTCCACTCGATATTTTTCCAGCAAGCATTATTGAAAGTCTAGCGGTACAAAAAGCTTATTCTCCATCAATGCCTGCTGCATTCGGTGGTGGTAACATCGATATCCGTACTAAGTCTGTACCATCGGAGTTCACCGCAGGTATTGAGGTAGGTATTGGCCAAAACTTTAATTCTGATAAAGGCTTTACCTACAGCGGTACCACGGAAGGTATACCTCAAGTACTACAAGATGCTGTTGTAAGATATCGTGGTAACTTTGACATCGGCGAAGTTGTAGACAAAAACGGTTTCAAAGATAAAGACAGGCTAACACGTGCGGATCAAGCAATTGACGTGATCAAAGGTTTTGTGTCATCACTTCCTCGCGATATTCAAGTCAAAGAAGAGTCCCTAGATCCAAACTTTGATGTAAAAGCCAACATTGGCAATAGTTTCCAAGAAGATTGGTTAGGCGGCACGGTAGGCTTTATGCTTGCGGGTTCCTATGACAACGATTGGAATTATAGCGACCGCACAACAGGTGTTATTGACGACACATTAGCTGAAAACTGTACTTCAAAACTAGAAACCGCAGAAGACACAGCCAATTCCTGTTATGTGACACTTAAAGAATCTAAAGTAACGACTGAAACTGAACGCCTAAATGGTGTATTCAATATCGGTTACCGCTTAGATCAGCATAGCATTACTTATTCTAAGATTTATCTAGAAGATAACGAAACCGAATCAGAGTTTTCTGTGTTACAAAGCCCTAACGGCAGTACCGTTAGAACAATTGCGGGAACGGGCGCGGCACAGCGTTCACATCAGTTTGATTACGAAGAACGCACGTTGGATATCGACCAAGTGATTGGTCAACACACGTTCCTCGATTACTGGGGGGTAGGCTTTGACTGGCAGTATACAGAGTCAAAAGCGCAAACCGATATTCCAACAGAAATCGACTTTAAGTTTATTGATAACTATAACGAAGACGGTTCTTATAAAAACTCCATCGTTACCGGTGATGATAACCGTATAACGTACGCCTTTACCGACATGGAAGACAACGTAAAGTCTTACAGCGGCAATGTCACCTTACCGTTAACCTTCGAGGGCATAGAAATTACCCTCAAAGGTGGTTATGACTTTATGGACAGAGCGCGTGTTTACAATACCAGTAACTTCGTTGTAAACAACAAAAGTGGTATATCCATCCCAGTAAACTTTGATGAGTCTGAGATCTATGGATTATCGGGTTATCTTGACGATGAGTTTTTGAACAACAACACTTTCTTGTTGACCTTCAACGAACCTCAGGCACCAGCGGCGGACGATTATATCGCAGCTCAAAAGATTGATGCGGGCTATGGTGAATTTGATATCTTCTTCGACAATACCTGGCGTATTAGTGGTGGTATTCGTTACGAAGACTTTAAACAAGTGTCACTTGCAACATCGAGTCTGATCTTCGACCGCATAACGATGGAAACGATTTACGATGAAGAGCGTATTTTAGCCGGTACAGTTAACGAAGATAACTTCTTTAACGCACTATCGCTAACGTATCTTTCAGACGGTAACTATCAAGTACGTTTTGGTTATGGTGAAACCACAGTACGCCCTGACTTACGTGAGTTAGTACCGGTTGCCTACTATGATCCACTAACCGATATCCGCACCTTCGGTGTAGCTGGCCTAAAGAGTAGCGACCTGAAAAACTATGACGCGCGCTTTGAGTACTATATGGATAATGGCGACAACTTCTCAGTTGCGGCATTCTATAAAGACATCACGGCACCAATAGAAACCATCTTACGGGTTGGTGATGAAGACTATACAGCAACCTTCGTAAATGGTGAGGAAGGCGAAGTATACGGTATCGAAGCCGAGTGGTTATATGACTTATCGAGTCTTGCGAGCGGCTTCTTTACGTCAGGTAACATCACCTTAAGTGATTCTGAAGTATCGATAGATCCTGCTCGTGCAGGTAACTTAACCAATCCAACAAAGCGTATGACGGGTCACTCAGAGTACGTAGTTAATATGCAATTAAACTATGATTCGGCTGATGGTCAACACAGTGGTTCATTAGTGTATAACGTCTTTGGAGAGCGTATTTTGGCTTCTGGGATTGGTGGTAGAGATGATGCTTATGAGCAACCATTTCATTCGCTTGACCTAGTATATACTTGGTATCCAGACTTTAACTCTAAAGTTAAATTTAAAGTCAAGAACTTGCTAAATGAAGATCAAGAAGTAACTCAATCTGACGTGGTAGTAAGACAAAAAGATGTTGGCACCTCAGTTAGCCTGAGCTACAGCTACGAGTTCTAAGGAACAACTAAGCTTAAACCAAAGCCAAGGCCCGCCTTGGCTTTTTTGATCTTTATCAATCTTTCTAAATTTTTTTATTTGTTATTCGTTATTTCATAGACTAAGTTCTGTAACTTTGTGTATAGTTGGTCTATATATAAAAATATATCTAAATACTTCAGTAAGTTACTAGCTTGTTAATATACTTGTCATATTTAACTAGTAACATTATTTAAGAGCTTTAAAAACAAAACCATAGCTCGTTTCGTACCGAGTTCTTGTTGACGCAAATGCGTTAAATTAGGACAACCTTTACATGTTGTATCCAAACCCCGCCATGCGGGGTTTTTTATTTTTTAAAATCCTGATTTCTAGCTAGTCCACTGCGTATTCTTTTGCTATGGTAGCCATCTAGACATACGACTCACGCAATGATCCGTATAATCAAGAATTAAGGCACATAACATGAAAAAAGTAGGACTCGTCGGCTGGCGTGGAATGGTTGGCTCCGTGCTGATGGAGCGTATGCAACAAGAAAATGACTTTGAGGTCATTGATGCACACTTCTTTACTACCTCGCAAGCGGGCCAACTTGGCCCCGTTGTGAAAGGCGGTGGAGAGCCAAAGCCGCTAAAAGATGCAAGCGAAATTCTATCGCTTAGCGAAATGGATATTATCATCTCTTGCCAAGGCGGAGATTACACCAAATCTGTATATCCTTCATTGCGTGAACAGGGCTGGGAAGGCTATTGGATAGATGCAGCTTCAGCACTGAGAATGGAAAAAGACAGTATTATTGTGCTTGATCCGGTCAACAAAGATGTCATCCAACAAGGTCTTGAGCAAGGTGTAAAAACCTTTGTTGGTGGTAACTGCACGGTTTCTCTTATGCTACTAGCGCTTGGTGGTTTATTCGAGCAAGACTTAATAGAGTGGGTGAGCCCAATGACCTATCAAGCGGCATCAGGTGCAGGCGCAAGAAATATGCGTGAACTCATCACTCAAATGGGTGAGATCCACAGCTCGGTTAAAGCACAACTCAACGACCCAAGTTCAGCCATCTTAGAAATCGATAAGCTAGTGGCAGAAAAAATCAAAGATGAATCTTTACCACAAGATCAATTTGGTGTGCCGTTAGCCGGCAGCTTAATTCCATGGATTGACGTTCCAATGCCGTCTGGGCAAAGTAAAGAAGAGTGGAAAGCACAAGTAGAAGCAAACAAAATCCTTGGCTCGTCAAAGCAGCCCATTCCTATTGACGGATTGTGTGTACGAATTGGCGCGATGCGCTGTCATTCACAAGCGCTCACCATCAAGTTACGTGAAAATCGAAGTGTCGAAGAAATAGAAGCGATTCTCGCTGCACATAATGAATGGGTGCGCGTCATTCCTAATGAGCGTGATATTACCGCAAAAGAGCTAACTCCGGTTAATGTTACCGGCACACTGAATATTCCGATAGGCAGGATAAGAAAGCTCACTATGGGTGAAAAGTATATCAGTGCATTTACTGTTGGTGATCAACTTTTATGGGGGGCGGCAGAGCCACTTCGTAGAATGTTAAGGATCATTACAGGTTAGTTTCTAAAGGCGCCGTCGGCGCCTTTTGTTTTTTTAATCAATGACTTTTGTAAGACCGATTAAGGCGTTTTCACTCTCACCATCGTGGCATCGAGTATCAGCACTATCTCTATTTTCAATGACTAAGCGATATACAGTGCGGTATTTTTCACCTTCGCGGATGGCATCTAAAACCGGAGCCAGAAGGTAGTGCTGTTCTGGATAAATGATAACAGGCTCAAGGTCAACTCCGGACTCACGCTTAAACCTAACTTCGTAGCTATTATTACCATTTGAATAAAGGTCGTACAAGATACCTTTACACGTAAATACAACCGCATATGACTTCAAAGAGATAAGCGCAAGGCTCACTAACATTAGTTTGATAAATCCTTTCATACATTCCTCTATTTAATTTTGACGCCAATACCATTATCAGCAACAAGAAGGTAGCAACACTTCATTACCATTTGCTTTCAGAAAAATTACTTCAAGTAACATTCACCTATCCTTCCAGCCTCGAAACGTTAAATCCGTCACGATGTTCGTTACAAAATATCTCACCTTAATTTTGTTGGACTATAGTTACCTTGATTAAACAATAATCTACGCTCGCGCTACGGAGAGACGAATGGGTATTTTGAAAAGATTCTCGATTATGCAGCTCACGATGATAAGTTCTTTCTCACTGCTTGCATTTTTACTATTTTTAGTTGGCAAAAACGTTTTGAATAACTGGAGACAGTACAATGCGGCCGATCAAAATATCAACTATGTCGTTTTGCTCGACGCCATTGAGAAAGTAGCGCATCATCATGCGGTAGAGCGCGGCTTAACGGCTGGGTTCCTTGGTAATCCAAGTAGTGATAACAAACGAAAGGTCGACGCGCAACGTGAAATTGCCGACCAAACAATATCAACGCTTAAGAGTATTCACTCTTCACTGTTTCTTAAAGATAAAAATGTGCAAAAATGGTTACCTTATATTTTTGAAGTGGAAGCCAATAAGAACCGCGTAAGAGGTGAGGTCGACAGGAAAAATGGCAGTAATGCCTTTGCTTACTACAGCAAACTTAATCAAGTTTCATTAAACACAGCAGCAAAAATTCAAGCCTACGTATCAGATAGAACCTTGTCTTCTGAACTTTCTATTGCTTTCCTTATTGCCCAAAGTAAAGAGCGCCTTGGACAGATCCGTGGCAAAGTGAATGGTGTGCTTGCGAAAAAAGCAATGTCAGACACCCTCAAAGACGATATCAAGTACTATCGCCAACAGCTAGAGATGTCATTACATCAAATAGAAACCGCACTCGAAGGTACAGGCCAAAGCAACGTACAAACTATTTTATCTTCAAGCGAGGCAAAAGCATTCAATCAAATTCTTGATACTCTTGAAAGCCAAGGGCAAGTTGACTTTAGTCGCTTACCTTCAAGTGCCGAGTGGTTTTCTGCGGCGACAAGTCTAATAGGTAAGTTCAAGACCAAACTCGATTCAGTGTGGGAAATGACAATTAAAGATAGCCAAAAGCACAAATCAGATATCGCATTTGAAAGTATCTTAATGTTTGTGCTTTTTGTCGTCGTCCTCAGCTTTATCGCGCTCGTCAACTTTCATCTGATTCGCTCGTTACGCTCGGAGCTTTCACAATTAACGAGTATATTAAAACGCGTAGCTGAAGAGGGCGACTTAACTTTAGATATGCGCTTAAACACGCGCGATGAGCTTGGGCAAATCTCCGAATCAATTTACAATACGATTTATGCGTTTAAAGACCTAATGGTTGGCTTAGCTAAGTCCGTTCAGGTAGGTACGAAACTAGGCGAAAAAATGCATTTAGCAGCCTCTAACGTCAATGAGGATGCACAAAAAACCCAAGGCATGGCATCTTCTATTGCGGTTGCAATAGAAGAAATGGCCGCAACCAGCCAAGAAATCGCAAAACTCGCGCAAGATACACTGGATGCCAGCGACCAACTTAACATCGAATCACAACAGTTACTTGCAGACAACCAAAAGAACTTAGACACTATGAAAACCCTCTCGACGAGTATGAACGCCGTCGACGAGATGGCCGCGAGTATGGAAAAACAGGTATCTGAAATAAACACTATCTTGGATTCAATTCGCAGTGTTGCCGAACAAACTAACCTGCTAGCACTCAATGCCGCAATTGAAGCAGCCCGTGCAGGCGAGCATGGCCGCGGCTTTGCTGTTGTAGCCGACGAAGTGCGAGGACTTGCAAACAACAGTAAACAATCTTCAGAGCAAATTTCCACGCTGTTACTTAGCCTGTCAGAGATAAGCCAAAGCGTTGTGAAATCAATCAGAGAAAACACACTGCTCACACAAAATACCATGAACGAAGTAGAAGAAACGCGTAAAGTATCGCTCAGAGTAAACGAACACAGTTCGCATGTTGAAAAACTCACGACTTCGGTTGCCACAGCAGCTTGCGAACAGTCTGAAGTGGCCGCCGATATATCACAAAATACCGCTGCTGTACTTGACGCTGCAAACCATGAATTAGATACATCGAAAGCGTTAAATGAATTGTTTAAAGATATGAAACTAAACAGCGATACGCTACAACGTACAATGGATATATTTAAAATTGATAAGAGCTAGCACCCTATGAATATTCGAGAGTTCAGCGAGAACGATTATCCAAGAGTTTTGGAGATCTATTCAAAATCTAAGCTGGATGAGCTTCGTTTTGAGCAGAAGACATTTAAGCTCTTACCTCTAGAAGATGATGAAAAGAGACTATCTGCACTAAAGGAATCAAAGATATACGTTTTTGATGATGGGAATATTCTTGGGTTTGGAGCAATATTTGGGTCAGAGATTAGGGCACTATTTGTTTGCCCTAGTGCTAGAGGAAACGGAATCGGAAGAAAAATGCTTGAATTCCTTTTGTCACAAATATGCGGCAAGGCGAACCTTTTTGTCGCCAAGACAAATGAGCCTGCAAAGGAGTTATACAAGGCATACGGATTCGAAGTGTCTGATGAATTTCTCACTGAATATAATGGCGAGTCAGTGTATGCGAATGAAATGGTTCGTATAAAAGGGCAGTACTAGCAAGACGAAGTAATATGAACTTCAGATAGCTAGAACGTGTACTTTGACGTTTTTAGCTAATACGTGTCGCAAACGAAAGTTAGCGCTGATAAGGTCAAATATATAATAAACACATGAAATAAGTTCTCTATCGGTCAAACAACGCGTAAAAAACGGGCGTCGTTTATTTAACCGATACCGAATGTCTTCTTTAAAGCCTTTCTTGTTGCTTGAACGATTCAAAATGGCACCAAGTCAACTGTTAAATAAGGGCCTATCAATCTCACTCTGACAGCCAAAGTCTGAGCTTAACGAACCAAGCTCAGACATTACCAATCGCTATTATTCCACCAAATCCAGAATATAGGCGGCACCTGAGCCTTCTCCTTTGTCATCGCGGTGAGGAGCTGCGATGATGGCAGTGTTATTAGAAGCCGCAATATTCCAACCAAACCTATCTTCTGGCGCGGCATCATTGGCAAATACCTTAGACGCATATTGCCATTGGCCTTGTTGTTTTTTGTATAGATAAAGTGCCCCCGCGTTATTACCTTTTTCATCATGGTGCATGGCGGTGATAAACGCCATGTTCTTACTTAACGCAACACCGCGTGCAAATCTATCATCCGCTTTGGCATCCGGAGCCACTAATTTTTGAGTTTGTGTCCATTTATCATTTGTTCTCTCAAACAGATAAGCAGAGCCGGCATCTTTACCTATACCGTCGATATCATCTCTTCTGGCAGAAATAAGGGCTGTATCTCCAAAAATAGCCACGCGAACACCAAAAATATCGGTGTTCCCACCATCATTTGCCATCAGTTTTGCTTGCGAATTCCACTTTTTACCATCGAATTGATAAACATAAACTGCACCAGCTTTTTCTGCTTTTTCATCATTCAAATCTGCGCCGACTAAAATGGTATCGCCATCTATTGCTACGCTAATTCCGAATAAGTCCCCATCAGCCCCATCCCTTGCCGTCAACTTTGACTGAAAATGCCAGCTATTGTTTTCTCTCACGTATACATACGCTGAACCTGAGTCTTTGTGTGGCGCATCGCTATGTGGTGCGCCGATCACTAAAAATTGCTCGGTGAGGGCAATGCTTTGTCCAAAGGCATCACCCGCTTTTGCATCGTTGGCGGTTAAAATTTGTTTTTGTAACCAGCTATTTTCTGTGCGCTCAAAAGCAAACACCGCACCGGCATTTTCTCCTTTATCGTCCCGATTTATCGCACCAAGCATGGCAATATTATTCTTGAGCGCAACGTTGCCGCCAAGCGTGTCGCCAGCATTGGCAGGCTGCGCGATGAGCTTTGCTTGTTGCTGCCAGCCAAACGCACCTAGCGTGTATAGGTAAGCTGCACCAATATCCTGACTCGTATTAGTATCAACTTTGTGGGCACCAACTAATGCAGTTGTGCCGTCTATCGCTACGCTATAACCAAACTGATCTTCTGCTTTACCATCATCGGCCAATAACTTTTGCTGCACAGCCATACTTTGACAAGCTATCACTAACGCCAAACTAGGGAAGTATTTTAAAATAGAGGGGGCTTTCATCATTATTCTTTTTGTTTTCGATATAGGGAATAAACATAGTATTCCACTGCTTACGACTTAACAAGAGGTTGTGTTCTTAAGTTTTTTTGTTGGCGAGAAGGATTGATAAGCGTCTGGAGCAGTGACATTTTGCGATGGTAATAATGAGTTTCAGCATCTAATTCTAGAACAACCAAAACCCACCATATAAAACAATAAACTAAACCTTATCCAAGCCAATATTGGCCAAAAAGTTGAGGTAATTCAGCCTTTAACTGTTTTGGTTTATTTTTAAACTTTTTACCTTGTGGCGGAAAGTTCACAACACTGTGATACGGGAGTTCGTCTTGATTTTTTTCTTCAAAAAGCAACCCTGCAACTAAATCTAATTCGTCAATAAACGGGTAGGGCAGGTCATCTTTATTCGGAATAGCAAACTTATTAGCTAATTCGTCTGGTTCCGCAGTGAGTACGCTTACCGCTTCAGGGCCGCGACTGATGATCCAATTACAAAAATCTAAGAAGTCATATTCGCTATTACAGCCTGCAATCACGTAGGCCACTTTCCAGTTATCCCAATGCCACAGTGCTCTTAGTTCTTTGGTGTATAATGCATCGAACTGAGCAATTTCTTCTGAACTTAGCGGTGATAAACGCGTTTTTAAATAGTCATTATCGTTTGAATGATCGGGGGCGGTGACAAGCTGCCAGAAGCGTTCGAGTTCCATGTGCATAATCTAACTTGATAAAACCGAGATTATAGCCAGTAACCTAATGAGAGTAAATCGAAGCTGCCATGCAAAATAACTGCAGCGGGTTGTACGTAATACAACGTGCACACCCGCGCAAAAAGATAACAGTGACAGCTAAAAGATAAGTAGTTTTAACCTTTCAGCGCTTTGTCACCACGGCCAATACCTACCGCGCCAGAGCGCACAAGTTCAATAATGTCGCTTTCGTGACGTAATAGATCCAAGAAAGACTCAAGACGGTCGGCTGAGCTTACCATCTGTAATATATAGCTTTGTTTGCCCATATCTATAATGCTGGCTTGGAACACCTCGGCAACACGATTGATAGCTGCTCGTGTTACTTCGTCTCTGGCATAGACTTTTACCAGTAGCAGCTCTCTTTCAATGTGCTGCATATCGGTTAGATCAATAACCTTAAGCACATCCACCAACTTATTAACTTGCTTGGTGATTTGTTCAACAATGCGGTCATCGCCTTGGGTCGTGATGGTAATACGAGATAGCGTTTTGTCTGCGGTTGTACCCACTGTTAAGCTGTCAATGTTGTACGCACGTTGAGAAAATAAACCCACAATACGAGAAAGAGAGCCAGGTTCATTCTCTAATAAAATCGATAGTATTCTTCTCATTATACTTTTACTCCTTTTTTCAACCACATCTCGTCTATCGCACCTTGCTTAATTTGCATTGGATACACATGTTCAGACTCATCGACCAAAATATCTAAAAATACAAGTCGGTCTTTAATCGACATTGCTTTTTCCAGCGCCGCATCAAGTTGCTCAGGCTTATCAACCCGAATACCGATATGACCATAACTCTCGGCAAGCGCAACAAAATCAGGTAGTGATTCCATATAAGAGCTTGCGTGACGCCCCTCATACATCATGTCTTGCCATTGGCGTACCATACCAAGCGAGCGGTTGTTTAACGAGATGACCTTGACAGCAAGGCCGTATTGCAAACAGGTTGAAAGTTCCTGAATATTCATTTGGATAGAGCCATCCCCAGTTACGCACAATACTTCACTTTGCGAAAATGCCATTTTTACGCCCATCGCAGCGGGTAAACCAAATCCCATGGTGCCAAGGCCGCCTGAATTAATCCATTGACGAGGTGATTTGAACGGATAGTACTGCGCTGCAAACATCTGGTGTTGTCCTACGTCTGAGCAAACATACGCGTCACCACTGGTCATTTGGTATAGCTTTTCGATAACCGTTTGTGGTTTGATTTTTTCTACACCCGCAGTAAACGACAAGCATTTCTGAGCACGCCATGTGGTAATTGCTTGCCACCAATCTTCTTGTGCGGCTCGGTCAATGCGCTTCTCGCTTTTTTCGATACCGCGTAGCAATTGCTCCATTACCGTATCTAAGCAGCCCACAACTGGGATATGCGCTTGAATGGTCTTAGAAATTGAAGTTGGATCCACATCAACGTGAACAATTTTGGCATCCGGACAAAACTTCTTAACGTTATTGGTTACACGGTCATCAAAACGCGCACCTAACGCTAAGATAACATCGGCATTCGCCATCGCCTTATTCGCTTCAAGACTACCGTGCATACCTAACATGCCAATAAAGTTAGGATGTGTGCCACTGATCCCGCCAAGACCCATTAAGGTATTGGTGATAGGCGCGTTTAGTTTCTCAACCAACTCAGTCAGTTTTTCCGAGGTATTCGAAAGAATAATGCCGCCGCCAGAATAGATAACCAAACGCTTCGCTTCAATAATGGCTTCAACTGCTTTGCGGATCTGCTTGGAATGCCCCTTTACACTCGGGTTGTAAGTACGCATATCAATTTGTTCAGGCATCTGATAATCGAATTTAAGCGCAGGATTCAAAATATCTTTTGGCAGCTCAACCACAACCGGTCCCGGTCTACCAGAGTTTGCTAGATAAAATGCCTTAGCTAATACTTCTGGGATTTTTGTCGCGTCGCGGCAGTTAAAACTGTGTTTAACGATAGGGCGAGAACAACCAACAATATCCGTCTCTTGAAACGCATCATCGCCGATTAGGTTTGAAGGTACTTGCCCTGACAGTACAACCATGGGGATTGAGTCCATATAAGCAGTCGCGATCCCTGTAACGCAGTTAGTGGCGCCTGGGCCACTGGTCGCAAGGACAACACCGACGTCTCCTGTTGCTCTGGCATAACCGTCTGCCATGTGGGTTGCTGCTTGCTCATGTCTAACCAAGATATGCTCAATATCTGATTGCTGAAACAACGCATCATATAGATCAAGAACCGATCCGCCGGGATAGCCAAATATGTATTTTACTTTTAATGCGCTCAATGCTTTTACTACTAGCTCGGAGCCGTTGTATTGCTCTGCCATTACCTCATTCCTCGTTGACTGTGCGTGCCTGTTATATTTATAAAATCAAAAAAAAACCCCGCTGGTTGCGGGGTTTGAGTATTTCTTTCAAGTAATAGCTCCCCGCTGAACTCTATGAAGAGACCAGTACCACCACGAGAACGATTAGTTGAAAGAAATTTGTCATTATTTTGCCTTTAAGTTGATGTCAAAGTTAGCCTACACAGTATTAGATATAAATTCCACCTTTCCACCTTTCAATTGTTGAAATATTACATTTCAATTTAAAATTCACCACCAATTGGATTTTTTATTTAGTAGAACTTATACGGGAACAAAACGATAAAAATGCTAAACTTAAAGCTCAATTGTACTAGGGAATCTTAGATGAATATTTTTAAACTAAGCGTATTGGTATCGGCCACACTGCTATCAAATGCAGCGTCAGCGCAGGTGCTCTATAAAGATCAAGTTATCTATTGGCAGGAGAAAAAGCTCGGCCGCACGCTGAGTGAATACGAGCGGAAAATTGCGCTTGAGCAATTCACCAAAACAAAGCCTATTGCCAGCCAAATAAAAACACCTTATGCAATTAAAAATGTGCACCTTGGCAATACTAAGTTAGGTAAACAATTTGCGGTGGGCACGGCGCAAACACTTAATGAAGCTAAAATCCTTGCTATTCTGGTCGATTTTCCCGACTTACCTAACGACCAGAACCGACTAAACCCGGGTGATACAGATATGTACTACTCGAGCTATCCCGCGTCTCACTACCAATCACTACTGTACTCAGATAGCGGCTATAACGGCCCTAACAATGAATCGTTGCAATCCGCTACCCAGTTTTATCAAGCGGCCTCAGGCGGCAGCTTCAAGGTATCTGGCAATGCATTTGGTTGGGTAAGAGCCGCTCAAAATGCAGCCTACTATGGCGAACAAGAAGGCGATACCCGAGACTTAAGACCGGAAGAGTTGGTGTTCGAAGCAGTAAGCAAAGCTGTGACCCAATTTAATATCGACTTATCTGAGTACGATAAAACAGATTTGAACGACATAGATGGTGATGGCAACCGCCTTGAACCTGACGGCATTATTGACCATGTCATGTTATTTCATTCAAGTATTGGTCAAGAAGCAGGTGGCGGCGTATTAGATACTGACGCAATTTGGTCACATCGCTTCTTCGTATTTGATGAAAACAACCAACCTAAGGCAATTCCAGATACCAACTACAAGATTTATAATTACACCATTAATCCTATTGATGCTGCAATCGGTGTGGTTGTTCATGAGTTTGGTCATGACCTTGGGTTACCCGACGAATATGATTTAAATTCCAATGACATAGGCGAACCCGTTGCGCTGTGGTCAGTCATGTCTTCAGGCAGTTACTTAGGCCAATTAAGTGGCTCGCAGCCCACCCAGTTCTCCCCTAAAAGCCTTGAGTTTTTACAACAAAATTATGCAGGAAATTGGTTAAACCAAACAGAGTACACATTTGATGATTTGAGTACAGAACAAACGGTAACGCTCACGGATATTGGCGTAAACAATGGTACTACGAATCAAATAAAGATCAATTTGCCTGCACAACTAGAGGAATTCATTACGCCTCTGGATGGGAATTACCACTATTACTCCGGACAAGACGACAAACTCAATAACCAAGCAAGTTTTACCTTAAGCTTACCTAACGCAAGCCAAATTTCATTATCCATGCTTGCAAATTATAGTATCGAGCTTAACTACGATATTTTCCAAGTGGCGGTAAATGGGCAGCCAATAGCAGGAAATACAACAAAATCAAACCATCCAAATTATGCCAATGTCACTCACTACATGGATGGCGAGTCATCTTCTTTTGGGGCTAACCCAATTACGCTAGATTTTGATATCTCAGCGTACCGAGGACAAACTGTCACCGTGACATTCGTTTATCAAACTGACGATTTTGAAACGCTTAAAGGTGTATTACTAGACAACATTAAGGTGACAGCGGATGGTTCGCAAATTTATACAAATACCGCAGAGCCAACTAACGACTTAGTCTACAGTGGATTTCGTAAGATTTCTGGCTATAGAGCTAAATCAGGTAACGCTTACTACGCCCATTTACGCTCATTTAGAGGGTTAGATGCTGGTTTGTCTTTGTCTGGTTATAATTCTGGTGTGCTGATGTGGTACAGCAACAATGAAGAGAGTAATAACTCGACTTCGCTACACCCCGGCTCTGGAGATATGTTAGTCATCGACCAAGATCAAAACCCTATTTTCAAAGCCGACGACACCACACCCGCAACGAGTATTATTCAGGTCAAAGATGCGACGCTTCGTTTGGATACGCAGAAAGCAGGTCTTGGCGATCAACATCTCACGCCAATCAGTACGTTTGATGATACTCAGGATTACACCTTCCCAATCCAAAAGGAGTCAGGTGTTAGTTTGCCGGGTTTTGGTGTTCAACTTAGATTGAATACCATAGAGGAAGATGCAAGTAGTGCGCAAGTCGGTATAATTTACCTCAGCGACCCTAAAATCACTCAAGTACAATCGCAAAACACCGTTAAGTTTAATGTCAAAGGCTTAGCATTAAACGAATCAGATAGCTTTTTGTGGAACTTTGGCGATGGTCAAACAAGTAACGCGCTTTCACCTGCTCATAGCTATCAAGATATTGGCAACTATACGGTAATGTTCACACGAACCAAAGCTGACGGGAGCAGTTCAGCGTTGAGTTCAAATGTCAGCGTAGGCAACGTCGAGCCAATCCCGCTTACAGTCGGTGATATCAAAGCGACCTCAGTAGGGCAAGGCTTTGTCTTCAATGCTGAAATCATTGGTGGCAAAGCGCCTTATGAACTTGACTGGAACTTTGGTGATGGAGCAACAGCATCATCTAACTCAGTTGAACATATCTATGAGCTAAGCGGCACGTACACGGTAACGCTTAATGTGAAAGATGCCGAAGGTGAGGCGGTAACTAAATCAACCTCAGTGACTGTCGTAGTACCACTAAGCATTGAAGCCACAGCGACCACATCTAACTTACAGGCAAGCTTTGTCGCAACTGCTGCTGGTGGTGATGGTAACTATCAAGCTAGTTGGGATTTCGGTGATGGTACGCAAGGTTCTGGTTTGACTACAACGCATAGTTACGCTCAAGCGGGTACATATAATGTCGTGTTAACGCTATCGGATGGTGCAGATCAAAGCGCGAAAGGCACTGTTGAGATCACAGTGACGACCCCAACAACAACGCCGACGGACTCTGGTGATAGCGGATCGTCTGGCGGCAGTATCGGATGGTTTGCGTTAATCGGTGGAATGCTAGTGGGATTAAGAAGAAGGTGGTGCTAACGCACCACCCAAGGATTAAATTGAGCGTTAAGAATTAAAGACGCTCAATTACCGCCTGTGTGAAATCGGTAGTGCCGTGGCTACCACCAAGATCGCGCGTAGTACGGTCACCGCTCTTGATAACGTCAGCTACTGCACTGCGGATTTTTTCCGCTTTATCAGCTTCGCCTAAATACTCAAGCATTTGAATTGAAGCTAAAATAACAGAAGTTGGGTTTGCAAGGTTTTTGCCTGCGATATCAGGTGCGCTACCGTGAACTGCTTCAAAGATTGCAGCATCAGTACCAATGTTTGCACCTGGTGCCATACCAAGACCACCGACAAGACCTGCACAAAGATCAGAAAGGATGTCACCGAATAGGTTTGTTGTGACGATCACATCAAACTCTTCAGGTGTCATTACTAGTTTCATACAAGTCGCATCAACGATCATTTCTGCTGATTCAATTTCAGGGTAACGCTCACCAACTTCACGAGCAACTTTAAGGAATAGACCTGAAGTTGATTTTAGGATGTTCGCTTTGTGAACCGCAGTTACTTTCTTACGACCTTCACGCTGTGCTAACTCATATGCGAAAGTTACGATCTTTTCAGCACCTTCGCGAGTGATCTTTGACATTGCTTCCGCTTCATTACCATCTTCAGAAACAACTTGACCAAGACCTGAGTACATACCTTGCGTGTTTTCACGTACGGTAATGATATCAATATCATCGTAACGTGCTTTAGTACCTTCAAATGACTTAACTGGACGAACGTTTGCGTAAAGGCCAAAATGCTTACGCAATGTCACGTTGATTGAAGTGAAACCTTCGCCAACAGGTGTAGTTAGTGGGCCCTTTAGCGTGATTTTGTTACGCTCAATTGCTTCTAGCGTTGCTGCTGGAAGTAATTCACCTGTTTTTTCTAAAGCAGCCAAACCTGCGTCTACGTACTCGTATTCATAGTCGCAACCTACGGCTTTTAAGATCTCGATTGCTGAATCGATGATGCTAGGGCCAATGCCGTCGCCACGGATAACTGTGATGGTTTGCTGTGCCATGTTTTTTCCTTTATCAAAAGTTGGAATACACCCAAGAAGAATTGCAGACTAAGTTTAGTAGAAATTAACAAAGGTGTACGTTCGCTTGTTTAAGCCGCGTTTTATAGCAATTAATTTGGTCTTATTCCAGTATGGAATGAAAAAATGACATACATATGATTTATGCTTGTTATTGATAGTATTTATAGAATAAATATCAGGCAATAGATGAGTAAAATCCGGCCTCTAGTAGCGCTACATCAAACTTTTGTGCGGTAACAAAACGACTTTCAGCTAATACGTCATCGACTAATTGTTTTTGCCATGCAGTTAACACGAAGGTGGGTGATATCACTTTAAGTGCAATAAGTTTAATAAAAATGAACAGTTTACACTGCGCATTGGTCTGAGACTTTTTTAACGTTTCGCTATCTAGCATTGCCTTATGAAGAATACTTTTTTCAAAGTACTGCAGATTAAAGTCTAGGTATTTATCTTTTGCTATCGCTCGGATCCCAAATAGGTTGGCAATTGATACTAGTTCTTCCGAATACTCACGAGAGTGGAGTGCAGTGGCATGTTGGATCTCTACCCCTTGTTTAGTCACTAAAAATACAATAACCGCTGCAAATGGCGACAATAAACGCTCAAATTGCTCACCATAACTTTCACCAACATATAAGGCGATAATTTGACTAATTACGCCATATTTGTGCACGATATCTTCTGTGAAAGGAAGCTTATGATTGGCTATGATCTGCTCAAGCAACACTCGCTGCGCCAGTAATCCAGCAGCATCAAGTCCTACCATGGCGAGAGAGTGCCTAACCGATGCGGCTTTTAGATTTTCACGGTTATACTGCTTTGCTGCGATCTGCAATGCACTTGACACTGAATCGAACTCGCAAATCAGCTTTTCAAGTGCACGAATACTTTGAAATTGACTGTGAGATAAGGCTTTTACTGTTTCTAGTAGATGTAAATGTTCAGAACCAAAAGGAAGTACTGCTGGTTCAGCAGCTCGGTCCCAAATATTGTAAAGTAACTTTGCATCTGTGGTTGCAGTCAAACCACAGTGAAACTGGAATTTACGGTTGGCCTTCGCCAGCTTTTTGGTTTGCCCATGTTCAACAACAGCAATTATTTTTTCACTGTTGCTTTGTATCACCAAAAAGCCCTCTTCGCCTTTAATCTCGCACAGCAACCCCGCAGGATGATTAACAAATGCCCCTGCAATTGCACTCAGCACTTTTAATGCAAAAGCATAACTGAGTTTGCAATAAAGAAGCTTAATCGCTCTGTCTAAAGCCACGCAATTTTGCTTGTGTGTTGGCGTTATTAAGCTTGCTACTCGGTGAGCAATTGCAACAATCAAAGAAGCATGGTCATTGAAGCGCTGAGGGGTAGGAGCCACTAGCTTGCTGTCATAGTTTGAAAGGCGAGATAAAATTCGCAAACATTGCAAGTTAGGTGTTTGCCCATCACTCAGTATTTGTACAGCCAATTGATGGCGAACTTTCCAAAGCTTATCTTGCTGTGCGTCTAACTTTTTACCTGCTGCGAGTTGATCGCTTTCTCTCGCTACGCATAAATAGTCCGCAAAGCTTGCAAGCAATAGCTCTTCGGTTACTGCACGAGAAAACTTTAAGTGATGACAAGCCATACAAACCAACACATTTTGATTCATGACCAGATTAGTGTTGTAACCCAAGTTTTGTGAATACAGCCCAAGCTGCCCATGCATGCTACTTGGCGAGGACTCATAACAGTCCATGTAAAGCTGTGCAAGTTTAACTAGGGTAGGGTAAATAGAGGACCACTTCTCTTTGTGATAATAAAGACGTAATACTTTGTGTGTACCTTGGGCTATCGCGAACAGCGTTTTACTAGTAACTATCCTTGCATCCATCTATCTTTACCAATTTTATTAAGTAAACGGTCTATTTTAAAACGGTAAAATAGCTTTCTTAGCAAGGCAAAAACATTGCTATTTAGTTGTTCTAAATGAGGCGTTGTTAACGAAGCTAATATGGTATTTTACCCTTCAAATTGGTTGGAAGATTAATCTAATTGACATCACACTTTATCAAATGTGACCCGAGCACCTGGTCCCCAAAGCTTTAATATGCCATTTTCAAACAATAATCCGGTGCATTCATCTTCCGTAGTAATACCATCTGGTTTTACAAGCTGAGTGCGATAAAACACAATTTGTACAATCGTATTGTCTTGTTTTTTCTTTACATAAGTTAGATCTGGGCTGCCCAAGGTATCCAATACTGTGTCTAACTCAGTCGGCTTTTCAAGACTGAGATTACGAATGAAACGATTGTTAAACGCTTCTCGGTCCTGCCAAATCATCGCTTGCGGGTCATCTTTATAATAATTGATCACGAGAAACACCACAGTAACGTAAACCGCAAGGCCAAGAAATATATACTGTAATATTTTCCTAATCATCTAACTGCTCAATAAAGAATGGGTAAAACGAACCTTGTATCTGCAAAAACTGAGATACGCTTGTATGCAATATATCAAAGTCATCTACTTTCGCCTAGCGCTTAGCGACGATGTAATACATTGCCAATCAAAAGTTCCTTCAAACCACTCGTATATCCTTCAAACTAAAGCCAATTTCAATATCTCTTCTTAGAGTCACTAGCGCAAGGCTGGTAACATAGTCGCTTGCTCCAGCCTCTAATTTTGCTTTTGCAGCAGGCTTTACTGTCTCATCTTTTAGCATACTTTCAAAATCGTCATGCTTTGCGAGTAGCTCTTGCGCCGTCTTGATACCAACCCCAACAACACCGGGAATATCGTTCGTCTTGTCGCCACTTAACGCCCAAAACATTTCGAGCTTGCTTTGGGTGACAGAAAATCGACTTTTGATATCTTCGAGCGAAATTATCGACTTTTTAAAGTAGTCGTACACAGAGATAGCATCATTTATCAGGGGTAAGAAGCCTTTATCAGTCGATACTATCGTGCAGTTAACATTGACAGCTGCGGCTTTACAGGCAAGCGTCGCTATCACATCGTCAGCTTCATCATGTTCGGGATTAAATGATTTAACACCAACACTTGCGAACGCTTGTGAAAACTTGTCGAGGTTCTGATTTAGAAATTCGGGCATAGGTTGACGGCTTATTTTATATTTTGGGTAAAAGTGATAACGCCAACTTTTATCACCATCAAAGACCGCAACGGCGTGTGTCGCCCCCGTTTTGCGTAACAAGCTACGAGTCGCTTGTTCTACACGAAGACAAGAGGCCTTTATATGGGCCTCTTGTTCTTTAGTACCTTTTGGTTCATTAACAGCATAGATGCGCCTGATAAGGTTAAGCGCATCTATTAACAACAAATTATTCATTCACTCTAAGCTTTAATTTTATAACACGGTATATATTTGCTCCCAGGTAGCTTCATTCGCCCCTGAGCTACAAATGCACCCAACAGCTTATCCATATCGGCCATCAGTGATTTATCACCACTTAATTCATACGGACCATGCTGTTTAATTGCTGTAATACCTTCATCCTTCACGTTACCGGCAACAATACCAGAAAAAGCACGTCTTAAGTTAGCAGCCAGTAATTGTTTTGGTTGCTCTAGGTGTAAGTCTAAGCTCGACATATTTTCATGCGTTGGTGCAAATGGGTGCTGAAAATCATTTTCAATCTTTAATGTCCAATTAAAGTAATAGGCATCACCTTCAGACTTACGATACTCGCGCACCGTTGCCATCGACTGTTTGAGCTTTTTGGCTACCAGCTCTGGATTGTCTACGATAATTTCAAACTTAGACAGAGCTTCTTTCCCAAGTGTTTTTTCAATGAAAGCACTGAGTTCTTCAAAATATGCCGCTGACTCTTTAGGGCCAGTTAAGATCACAGGTAAGCATTGCTTTTCATTTTCTGGATGTAACAAAATACCCAGTAAATAAAGCAGCTCTTCAGCTGTTCCAGCACCACCTGGGAAAATAATGATGCCATGCGCAATACGGATAAAAGCTTCAAGACGCTTTTCAATATCAGGCAAAATCACTAATTCATTAACAATTGGGTTAGGCGGTTCAGCGGCTATAATACTGGGTTCGGTAAGGCCTAAATAACGGTTATTCGAGATCCGTTGCTTAGCATGGCCAATTGTTGCCCCCTTCATCGGGCCTTTCATTGCACCCGGTCCACAACCAGTACAAATGTTTAGGCCGCGAAGACCGAGTTGATAACCCACTTCCTTGGTGTATTTGTATTCAACTTCATTAATTGAATGGCCGCCCCAACAGACAATCATGTTAGGGTCTTTATTCACTTCAAGCGCATCAGCGTTACGCAGCATGTCAAAAACCATATGGGTAATTTCTACCGGCGATTTATTTTCACCGTAATATTTTTGACAAATAAAAAGTATGTCGCGGATCACGGAAAATATGTGCTCATGGATACCGGTAATTATTTGACCATCGACAAAAGCAGACTCGGGGGGATTGCTTAACGCAATTTTTATTCCTCGCTCGCGTGCGAGTAGCTGAATATCAAAATCTTCGTATTTATCGTAGATTTCAGAGCTGGAATCGGTATGACTACCTACATTCAATACCGCCAATGCACAATTTCTAAAAAGCCTATATCTCTCACTTGTGGTTGACTGCTGAAGTAAATCGACTTCCAATCTTGATAATAAGTTAAGAACCCCAGTTGGGTTTAGCTCTACTTGCATAGGCTTACTCCTTGTTTGTAATGCGCAGCGAATTGGTATAACTGAACAAAGCGGGGACGAGTATAATGTCTCGCAACTCAGCCTTTACCCAAGTTAACTCTATTTACTTAAAACACAATCTATCTCGCCCGCTATTCTTCGCTTCATAAAGCGCTGCATCAGCTCGGTCAAAAGCACTCAACGCAGTGTCCCCTTTGACAAACTGAGTAGCACCGAGAGAAATCGTAATTTCGACTTCTTTTTCTTTAAATTTGAATGGTATAGATTTAATGACTTGCCTTACTTTTTCAAGCGGTTTTTGCGCATGAGTCAGCGGCATACCTGGCATTAGCAAAACAAATTCCTCACCGCCGTAGCGTGCGATAAAATCGCTTTTCCTAATAGACTTTTTAAGGGCTCGTGCGATCACTTGCAATGTTTTGTCGCCCGCACTATGACCATAACGGTCGTTGATAGATTTAAAGTGATCAACGTCGATAACAACCAGCGTCACATCTGAGTCGTTTATCTCAAATAGGTGCATTTCATGGGTTAGACGCTCATCGAAAGCTGCTCTATTTGGTAACTTAGTTAAGCTATCCAATAGGCTTTTGAACTTTTGTTCGCTGAGTCGCTTTTTATAATTTGAAACTTTGGACTCTAAGGTGTTGATACGATTATTAATTGCATCAAATGAGTCAAGCAGCGCCTCACGCTCATTTTTTTCGAGCTTTTCACGCTCTATCAAATCAGCACTCAGTAGTTTCAACTCGTTGTCGACCAAGGCTTTAAGCTCAGTTATTGAGCTGGCGTTTTGGGTTTGCTGATTTAAGTTTTGAATTTTTAGTTCTATTTTATTGTTTAACGACTGTAGTTCTTTAGATGTTGATTTTGAACGCGCCGTTGTTTCAACAATAGAGCGATGTAGCTCTTCCAGTGTTTGATTCAGTGAAACCAAAAAACCTTGTGCGGATTGGCGCTCTTTGGCAATCGTTTGCGCAATAATTTTAATGATTTCTGTCGCTGCTGAATATAGATTATCTAAACTGTTGTTTTCCGCAACGCTTGCGCGGATCTCTTTAACCTTTTCTATTACTTCATCTTCGAAAATTAATTCGTTGATCAAAGCTTGAAGTTCAGCAGCTAGTTCTGGGTGGTGGCTATGAGATGTTTCTTCTGTAATTTCTACTTTTGATTGTAAAACCGTATGGTAGATAGAAACCAAAGACTCTAACGCGGGGATGTAAGCATTAGTAGAGTTGATATCTTCAAGTTCTACATCCAATAAATGACGCAATTTTCTGCGCGACTCATCTGGTAATCCCTTGAGCTTCTGCAGTAACTTTCCGCTTTGCTGAATTGCCGTTTGCAATGCTTTTTGATTATTTGAATTGGTCACTTCTTGTGACTTTAGCGGCTCGGAAATTCCATCGATAAAAGGCACAAGCAGCTCAAAATCGACGCCTTTATTAAGTGCAATACGAAATTTAGCTAACTGATTATCAAGTGAAACATCTTGCCCTTTGCAGGCTAAGGATAACTTTGCAGCAAACTGAGTAAGGAGTTCTACTTGTTGTTTTCTTGCATCCTCAAGCGTTTTTCTAGCCTCTATGGCTTGCTTTAATTTCTGCTCGAGCATTAAGGCATTGTCAGTCACAGATTTCCAATCATAAAATAATCTCTTAGTTACCAAGTCTACAACAAATTACGCTGTTATGCGCGGAAATTTAACGTGGTAATGTATCGGAGTTTGCTGTTTACTCATCGATATTACTTAGCGTGTAAGTCGCTGATTTGGTAAATTGATTTTATCTCGAATTACCGATACAAAAATAATGAAAAAAAGCCTTATTGCCTTAGCATGTGCAGCAACATTTAGTGCTTATGCTGACGTTGACTACCGTATTTCAATTACACAACCGCAGCATCACCTTGCGGAAGTAGAAGTTAAATTTCCAAAATCCTCACAATCAAGCATTGATGTGCAACTTCCAGATTGGCGTACAGGTCGCTACGAGATATTGGATTTAGCCAACGGCGTACGCTTTTTTGACGCCAAATCTCAAAGCGGGCAATCACAAAAATGGGAAAAAATTGATAAAAACACATGGCGCGTACACCTTAGCGAGCCTACCGAGCTGACGGTTAACTATCAGGTTTATGCCAATGAGTTAGGTCTTCGAGCCAGACACATAGATGACACCCACGCGTTTATCGATGCATCTGGCTTTTTGATGTTTAGTGAATCTTTCAGATCAGAGCCTGTTTCTGTTGAACTCAATGCACCTAAAGGCTGGCGCTCAGTCTCCGGTATGGAGTTTGCCGATTCAAAAAACAGTTTCAAAGCCGATAACTATGACATATTGTTAGATTCTCCTATTGAGACTGGTATTAATCAGCTGCACAAATTTGAAGTGGATGGCCGTAGATATGAACTAGTTATTTGGGGCGAGGGCAACTATGACGTTGACCAAATGCTAGCCGATCTTAAAAAACTCGTTCAAACCGGCACGCTCATTTGGCACGATTATCCTTATGACCGTTATGTCTTTATGGTGCATGCAACCAGCGGTGCACGAGGGGCAACAGAGCACTTAAACTCGACGATTATTCAAAGACATAGAGACAGTTTTAAAGAAAGAGATGACTACATTGGTTTTATCTCTACAGCCGCACATGAATTCATCCACACGTGGAATGTCAAAAACTATCGTCCAGCAGGCATGGTTCCTTATGATTACGTAGCACCAAATTACACGGATTTGTTGTGGCTAGCAGAGGGCTCAACCAGCTACTTTGAGGATTATTTGCTGCTAAGTGCAGGGATCACCACCAATGACGAATATCTTAAAATGCTGACTAAGCGTGTTAATCGTCATTTGAAAACTCCTGGTCGTCATGTTCAGTCGGTTGCTGCAACGAGCTTTGATAAATGGATCAATCAAGGTGGCGATCATGGGATAAATTACAGCACCAATATCTATTCAGAAGGTGCGTTGGTGTCCATGGCACTTGATATCGACTTACTCGAAAAATCAAACGGAAAAATTAGCTACCGTGACGTTCATAAAGCACTTTACCAACAGCATAAATTGCCAAATAGCTTCACCAGTGAAGATGTTAAAAACATCCTAAAAGTGCTTACCGGTCAAGACTACAATACTTGGTGGAATGAATATGTTGATACACCAGCGAACATAGATTTTGACACATTACTCGACAAAGTAGGACTTGTTTATGATTATCCTAAGTCAGCAAAAGTGATTGCAGGCTTAGATGGTATGGCAAGACAAAAGGGTGAATTACTGGAGCTGACCCATGTAGCTCGAGATGGAAATGCATGGCAAGCGGGGCTAACAGCAGGCGACCTTATCGTTGCATTTGATAAGCACCATGTTCGTAAAGATTTAAAAGCGAGCTTAGAAAACTTCAAGCCAGGTCAAACAATCACGGTAGATTTTATCCGTCGTGATAAGTTGATGAATACGAAAATCAAGCTTGACCGCGACCATGATAAGCCTAAAAAGATAACATTTACGCCTAACCCATCAAGCGAGCAAGCGTTACTTTATAAAGCGTGGATGGGGGTTTCTCACCCAAATGAAATAAAATAATGGCAATCAAAAAGGGCTGATGATTATCAGCCCTTTTATAGTCCACAGCCCTAAGCTAAAAAGCAATTAGCTAAACTTAGGGCAACTTAACCTACATAATACGAGAGAAGAAACGTGAACGGTTTTTAGAGCGACTTCTACGCATAGAAGAGCGGATCTGAGAGCGCGTGCCCGCGAGCCAGCTTTCACGATCTACCTTAGCGTTATCACCACGTCTTGCTTCTTCAGTTGCTCTAAAGCCACAGAATTCTCTGTATGCTTTTAAGTCTAGCGACAGTTCTTGTAACACAAGTTCAATCATAATCGCATCATCGACATAGCCTAATACTGGGATATGATCTGGAACGATATCTTCTGGTTCACTGAAATAAGCAAGAGAAGCCATGATTTCACGCTTTTCATCTTCTGGCATTTGCCATTCTTCGTCTAACACTGCGTCAATTAGCGTTTGTAACGAAATCAGACGAGTGCTAACAAATTCAGGAAGGTTGGATTTTTCCATCGTTGCCACTAAATTACGCGCTTTAGCTATAATTTCGGCATCACTCACATCGCCACTTTTCTCAATAGCAGCTTTCATCATTCCACGGAAGTGTTCAAGATCTGAATCAGAGAGTTCAAAGTTGATTTCTATAGACACGTCTGTGCTCCCTCAACGTTGTTATTATTAATGGTTTAAGCAAAAAGTTAAACTTATTGCAATAATCTTAGATACTAGCACATCTTTTTCAGAAGTCTTCCCATAAATTACACTTTTAACACGAATTTTTCTCTATTCCGTACAAGTATAAAACCCATTGTTCAAAAGGCGTACAGCGGCTTTCGCATCATATAACTAGAAGTGTTGCTGATAGCGTTTGAGAACCAGTCCGCGATAAAACTTGTTTTTTATAAACTTATTTATCTGAAGCAATTGTTTACGCCAAAAATACCGCTTTGCTCCTGTAACACTTGGAGCTCTATCTATGGTACTCGCAAACTTTTCACCATGACTAACAGGACAAGGACTCATTACAAATACACTGAGCTGTTTTTCCCAAAAATGTTGATAATCAATATCTATAGGCCTACCGAAAGGAGTTGACTTAGATAATATTTTCTTCGCCCCCTCAAAACTTACAAGCTGAGCGACGGTTCCGGCGGGTACTTTATTTTGCATAAATAACGATAACGATTTATTTAGCGGAAAGCTTGCAATCGGAGTGCGTTTGTTCTTCGGAGATTGGAATAGCTTGATCATATCCCAACCAAATGGCAATGAAGTAATCAGTTGGTCTATCTGTGCTAAGTCGTGGTGGAGTTGAAAATCATCTTCAAAAATAAAAGCATAGGGCAATTCTAACTCAACAATTTTTTCAAGTGCTTTGATATGACTTAGATAACAACCTATTTCACCCAAGGTTAAAGGGCGAAAATATTGCTTAGCGTTTTTTAACTTACAATAGCTCGTATCTATAACGTCTGCGCTCAGCTCTGCGCCTTTTACAGCGCTAATCCTTTCAAAGGGTAGAGAGAACTTATCAAACTGGAAAGTAGACTCCTTGAGTCTATCAGTGCAAGAATCTAAATTGATAAGAAAAATATTCGGTTTGGTCACGATAACTCTTAAATCCGCTAACTAATTACATTATGAGTGTGCGACTTTTGTATGACAATGAAATGACCAAATTCTGACATGAGAGTAGGGTATCAACCCTACTCTAAAGGAAATTATTACCAATCACTCGCAGCTGAGCAGTAACTCACTGCAGTTTGACGGTCTTCCGTTCTGTTATCATGGCGACTTGACATGCCGATGATTGCACCATTACCACCTAATGTCCAAGGTTGGTCGTAGCCTGTGTATTGTGTTGTAATACATGATTCAGCGAATAGTGCAGCGCCTGCGCTAGAGGTTGCCATAGATGCGCAATTAAAGTTAAACAAGCGGTCTTCTGTACCATTATCGTGACGACTTGACATTCCGACAAAGAATTGACCATTAGGACAAACAAAGTTAAACGCTTGATCGTATGAATTTACGTAACCGCTCCACTTAGTCGTTTTACGATAAATGCGACTACCACTATCCGTTGTAAATTTTGCACAGACTAAGCTAAAACGTCTGTCTTCTTGCTTATCTTGGTGGTAGCTTGAAATTGATTTAATAAACATATTACTTGGACAAGTGTAAGTAAATGCTTGGTCAAAATCATTTAAATACCCCGTATTGAGTTCACTATAAACACGTAAGTTACCACCAGCTAGCGTTGAAAAATCACTGGCAATTTCAGTGCTCTCAGTTTTCGCTAATTTAGTCTCAGTAACGTCATAACCTGAAACATCGTTATTAGTTTCTATTAGCGCAATTATCTCATCTAAATTCTTAGCTTGAGAAGCGGGGATCTCATATACACTGCCATTTACTGTATACTCGAATGGCTTAGCTTGTTCATTAGCAGAAGCAGGAGTGCTAAGCATTGCAACAGAGAAGGATAGAGCTGAAAGCTTTATTAATGTGTTCATCTTAATTCCTTTAAAAATAGTAGTTAATTTAGCGCCAACAACAAAAATAGCATCTGAATTAAACGCTACCTTTTCTTAATAAACAAGCTTTTTTATTAACACAAAAAACCAAAGAAATGCATAATCAACATCAATTAAATACAGACTGTTGCAGATCCCAACTCCGCTCAAAATACATACAGCTTATTTTTTCTAAATTTGTATCGCGTTACACCACAATTACTATTCACTATTTTTATATAAAAGACGCTACGCGAAGCGACATTAGAATCGAGTAAAGCAACAATGAAAAATTTATTAACGCTTAAACAGACAAAGTCAAGGGGATTGCAAACGAGGAATCCTAGGGTGGGATAGGGCAGAAGAAGCACAACACTTCTCCGTATTTTGTATTTATTTTTCAGTCACATTAAACGAAACTATCCATGGCGAGACTTTATCGAGGCCTTTGCCCAGTTCAATTGCAATTTTGCTAGTAGAGCTCGGCGAAGTAATGTCCGTACGCATTAGCTGGCCACTCTTTTGGCTATCACCAGCCCAAGAGTGATCTAAACATTGCCTTGCTAGACTCTGTGCATAGTTATGGATTTTTACTGCGTTTTCGTACTCTTTGAACTGCTCAGAACAGGTATATTTTGATTTTCCACTAGCGCTTTCTATAATTTGGCATTTATTGCCAACTAAATGTGCCTTAGCCTGCCAAGAGTTAATTAACTTTGCGCCGACTTCAGCACCTTTAAGCGCTGAAAACCCTGTGGATGATGCACTTAGAAGCGTATTAAGTTTCTCGCAATTAGACATATCATCGAGCTTTTCTTGTTGCTCTGGGGTTAATGTTGAACATCCGGCAGCTGTCAATCCTGCCAGCATTAGACCAAGTAATCTTGTTTTCATAAACCGTTCCATACTGTTCGTAGTAGCACCATTAAAGTTAGACTAATATTTTGCCACTGCATAGTTGTAAGACTATGAGAAGTTTACCTTATTTATATGAACAGGAGTTGATCTAATTACAGGTTTATCCCAATTTTACTAAGCTGGCTTGTTTCGTCACGATGTCTGGAACAAGCCAACGAAGGGATAGACGAAATGATTACTTACCCAAAGCGAAAATTACTTATGCCTATCTTTTAGCGTACTGACCACCTCACTGAGTGTAAGGCCCTGCCTCTGAAGTAAGACAATGAGGTGATACAGTAAGTCTGCGGACTCATTGAGCAACTCTTCGTTGTCGTTTTTCATCGCCGCAAGCGCCACTTCAACCCCTTCTTCTCCGACCTTTTGACAACTACGACTTAAGTCTTTAGCAAATAAAGAGGCGGTATAGCTGCTTTCAGGTGATGCATTTTTCCTCTGGGCAATCACTCGCTCAAGCTTTCCTAAAAATGCAAGCTCTGGCATGGTTTCCGCAAAGCAGCTTTCGCTGCCAAGGTGGCAAGTTGGACCTTGCGGCTTTGCGTAAATCAGCAGGCTGTCTTTATCACAATCGGTATGCACTTCCACCAAGGTCAATACATTGTTTGAGGTTTCACCTTTGGTCCAAAGGCGCGATTTTGAACGCGAATAAAAAGTAACGAGTTGCTTTTCTAGCGTCGCCTCAAGAGCTTCTCTGTTCATAAAGCCTTGCATCAACACTACCCCGGTTAATACATCTTGTACGATAGCGGGAATGAGTGCTGATTTATCAAAATCTACTTCTGCTATGTTTTGTTTATTAATAATCATTGTCGTGCCGCCACATCATTATTTATTAAGAACTGCTTGAGCTTTGGAATGTCAATCACGCCTTTATGGAACACACTTGCAGCCAAGGCGCCATCGACATTAGTTTGTTTAAATACATCAACAAAGTCTTGCATACTACCCGCGCCGCCAGAAGCGATAAGAGGCACTTTACACAGCGCCCTAATCGCGCTGAGCTGCGCTATATCATAGCCATTACGCACGCCATCTTGATTCATACAATTAAGTACAATCTCTCCAGCGCCAAGGTCTTGAACTCGTTTGACCCATTCGTGCGTTTTGTATCGAGTACGACTTGCCGCATTCGGATCGCCAGTTAACTGGTATACTAAATATTCCTGAGTTTGCTTATCATAGAAGCTGTCTACGCCGACAACCACACATTGCTTACCAAATTCGTCATGTAACTCTTTAATGAGTTCAGGCCTTGCAATGGCAGGGCTGTTAATCGAGATCTTATCTGCGCCTTGCTCAAGCACTCGAGCCGCATCAGCCACTGATTTAATCCCACCAGCTACACAAAATGGTATATCGATATGTCTGGCAATTTCAGCTACCCAATTGACATCGAGTAAACGCTTTTCTACGCTAGCACTGATCTCATAAAACACCAGTTCATCAGCACCTGCCTCACTATAACGCTGGGCGAGATCAAGAATATCACCGACGACTTCATGGCCTTGGAATTTAACGCCTTTGACCACCTGACCGTCTTTTACGTCTAAACAAGGAATTATGCGTTTTGATAGCATGTTAGAGCCTCCTCAACGCTAAATACACCTTCAAGTAGCGATTTGCCAAGTATTACTCCACCTACTTGTTGCTTTGCAAGCCGTGCAATATCGTCAAGAGAGCTCACGCCCCCTGATGCTTGTACTTTAATTGCGCCGTTATGTTTAGTGATGTCTTCGTATAATGCAAACGATGGACCTGTCATCGTGCCATCCTTACTGATATCCGTACATAAGAAATCACTCACACCTTGCTCAACATAAAAATCTAACAGCTCGAATAGATCGCTTTTCGCATCATTTAGCCAGCCGTGAGTGGCAGGAGACCAGCCGCTTTCGGTTTTGTTAACATCAAGTGCAATCACGAATTTGTCGGCGCCACATGCTTTAATCCACGCAGCAACTTCTTGCTGTTTATCTACCGCCATTGAGCCAATCACCACTTGGGCAGCTCCGGCATCTAACCATTGCTTTACGTCGTCAATACTGCGAATACCACCGCCTACCTGAAAGGGAACAGATAAAGCCTTAGTCGCCGCTTGGATAGTGCGCCATTGCTTTTTGCTCGGGTCACGAGCGCCTTCTAAATCCACCAAATGTAGCTTGGCAGCACCTGCATTTTGGTATTCAAGTAAACGCTCAGCTAAATTAAATGGGTAAAACTGTGCGGTTTCGTACTTGCCTTGATACAAACGAACAATATTGTTCTCTAATACATCTAAAGCGGGAATAATCATTGTTCGTCCTTTATAGCTGCCAATTAATAAAGTTTTGTAAAAGCTGCGCGCCAACCTTACCGCTGCGCTCTGGGTGAAATTGCATGCCGGCATAATTGTCATTTGCGACAATCGCAGAAAACGCTTGACCGTACTCACCCGAAACCAGTGTCGATTGATTGATGGTATGCGCAAAACTGTGCACGAAGTACACTTGGTCTTGTTCACTGAGCCCTGTAGTGAGCGCATGGGGCTTCACCACACGAAGATTATTCCAGCCCATGTGCGGTGCAGTTAACTCGTTAGTCTCTAATAACTCAACCTTACCCGGAATGCGACCTAAGCACGGAATATCCCCTTCTTCAGTCGACTCACAAAGCAGCTGCATCCCTAAACAAATCCCCATCAAAGGCCGTTGATAATCGGCTATTGCGTCTGCCCAGCCTTGCTCATTTAAGCGCTTCATTGCCACATTGGCGTGGCCGACGCCGGGTAAAATGGCTCGTTCAAAGCGGACTAATTTCTCAGGTGCAGTGATCACTTCAGGCGTGACACCAAGGCGCTCAAATGCAAAACGCACTGAGTTAATATTGGCACAACCAGTATTAATAATTGCAATCATAAACACCCCTTAGAACTTGCCATTTGCTGTGACGCATCCGCTGCAATTGCCATACGAATAGCACGAGAAAATGCTTTGAATAAGCCTTCAACTTGGTGGTGGGCATTACCTTCGCTTACGCTCAAAATTAAACTCACTGCCGCATTATCCGCGAAGGATTTAAAGAAATGCTCAACCATTTGAACATCCAAGTCGCCCACTTTATCTCTTGTAAAGTCAGCATTAAGTACAAAAGACGCGCGTCCAGATAAATCCAACTGACATTCTGCTTTACATTCATCCATCGGCAGCGCAAAGCCATAACGTGCGATTTGTGATTTTGTGCCAAGCGCGGTCTTAAAGGCCTGACCAAGGGCAATCCCGATATCTTCTACAAGGTGGTGCTCGTCTATATGTAAGTCACCTTTCGCCTGAATATTCAGGCCAAGGTTAGCGTGAGTTCTGATCTGATCTAGCATGTGGTCGAAAAAACCAAGCCCCGTTGAAATCTCTCCATTGGCTTGTTGGTCCAGATTTATCGCTACCGAAATCTGCGTTTCTTTGGTATTTCTGGCAATTTGTGCGCTGCGATTTAAGGTGGTTAACTGCGTCACAATAGCAGGCCAGTTATCTTTGTAGAGAATACCTTCAATGCAGAGGTTTTCTGCAAGCTGAATATCGGTTTGCCTATCGCCAATAACAAATGATTTGCTAAGGTTCACTTTACCTGAACGCATCAGTTCAGTGAGTAATCCTGTTTTAGGTTTGCGACATTGGCAGTTGTCTTCGTCAAAGTGAGGACAGATCAGTACTTCTTCAAAACGGATCCCTTGGCTTGTTAAGATTTGCATCATTTTATCTTGAGGCGCATCAAAATCAGCTTTAGGGAAGCTATCTGTACCGAGACCATCTTGGTTAGATACCATCACTAGCTTATAACCAAACGACTGCAGTTGTAATAGCGCTGGGATCACATTGGGTAATAGTGCCAATTTCTCTAGGCTATCCACTTGTTTATCGGTTATTGGCTCTTCGATAATAGTGCCATCGCGGTCGATGAATAAATAGGGGGCGCTCATGATACTTCCTCAGTGACTTGGCATTGTTTCAGCCAGTTTTCTACTTGTTTTAATTCCTGCTCATTGCCGATAGAGATCCGCAGCCAGTTGTCCTCGCCAAACAGCACAAATGGCCGCATGATTAACCCCTGGCGCATCGCTTGCTCCACAAACTGTTTGTCGGTTAGCTGTAAAGTAACAAAGTTGCCTTCGCCGCATAATATTGCGCTTACGAACTCGCTGTCTTGTAGCCATTGTATAAGCTTCTTTTTTGCTAGGTTCAAAATAGAGACTTGCCGGCGCATCTGCGTTATCGCATCTGACGTTAACGCTGTTGCTGCTATTTGTGCCACGACTGTAGAAACAGGGTAGGGCGCAATCACTTTTCTCACCGGTGCCAATAGCGCTTCACTCGCTAACATAAAGCCAACGCGCAGTCCTGCCAGTGCAAACGCTTTAGATAGCGTACGCAGCACAACAACGTTTGAGAACTCTTTGATAAGCTCGACACAGGTTTGTTCTTCACAGAACTCAATATAAGCTTCATCAACGACCACGATTGCTCGGCCTTTAAGCTTATCAGCAAGTGCAGCGACTTTGCTGGCAGGTTGTATTGCGCCAGTTGGGTTATTTGGATTACACACAAATACCAATTTAGCGTCACCAATTGCACTGATGAGTGAACCCACATCGTTATTAGCAAGCTGCGCTTGGCTTAATTCATTAATAGCGATGTTGTGGGTGTCTGCCGTTACTTTGTACATACCATAGGTAGGGGTAAAGATTGCAATGCTATCTTTGGCCGGTTCACAATATGTGCGTACTAATAACTCAATGCCTTCATCGGCTCCACGCGTCATCAGTACATTTGTTTGCTCGACCTTAGCGTAGCCTGCATAGGCATCAATTACCGCTTGAGGTTGCGGATCTGGATAACGGTTTAAGTTATCAAAGCACATTTCAAGCACACGAGCGTATGGACTTTCATTGGCATTGAGCCACGTGGTGCCGGTCAACTTTGCACTCTTTGCAGAGCTGTAAGCCTTAAGCTTTTCAATGTTATTTGGTAACGCAATATTAGTCATTATTATTCTCCGACCTCACTTTAACGGCGTTCGCATGTGCATCTAGGCCCTCAGCTTGTGCCAAAGGTAAAATGGCAGAGCGCAAACCACGAAGGCCTTCTTTTGTGATGGTTTGTACTGTGTAAGCCTTATAGAAATCCATCAGATTTAAACTTGAGTAGGTTTTTGAATAACCATAGGTTGGCAATACATGGTTGGTGCCAGACGCATAGTCACCTGCTGATTCTGGCGTATAGTCACCAACAAACACTGAGCCTGCGTTTTTTACTAGCGGCAGGAAACGCTCTGCATCTCTTATCTGTAAGATTAGGTGTTCTGGCCCATACTCTGCTGAGATTTCAAATGCTTGCTCTATGCTCTCAACTAAAATCAGCGTGCTGTTTTTAAGCGCAGCTCTGGCAATATCAGCGCGACTAAGCTTGCTTAGTTGACGCTCGATTGCAGCTTCAGTTTCTTCGATAAGTTGACTGTCAGACGCCAATAATATGACTTGCGAGTCTTCCCCATGCTCCGCTTGAGAAAGTAGATCGGCGGCGATAAATTCTGGATTAGCGCCCTTATCTGCAATCACTAACACCTCCGAAGGGCCTGCCGGCATATCAATCGCAAGTCCTGGCACTGACTGAGAAAGCAGCTGTTTTGCCATTGTGACAAAGCTATTGCCTGGACCAAAAATTTTGTTCACTTTTGGTACGCTGTTAGTACCTAGCGCCATGGCAGCGATTGCACCTGCACCACCACATTCAATCACATCCGTAACGCCACACAGTTTAGCCGCATACAAAATCGCAGGATGTATTTGGCTACCGCCTTTAACCGGCGTCGCCAACACGATTGGTTTTGCACCACTTAGCTGCGCACACACGCCTTGCATCAAGACAGAAGAAGGCAGTGGCGCGCTACCACCTGGCACATATAAACCCACGGCTTCTATCGCTTGATATCTGAGCTCGCAGGTCACGCCTGGCTGAGTCTCAATTTTCTTGCTTTGTGGTAACTGCAACTGGTGAAACTTCTTAATGTTGCTATACGCTTGGTCAATAGCACTTTTAAGTTCAGGTGTTAACGCAAATTCGCTTTCAATAAGCTCTGATCCTGTTACCCGTATTCTTGGATTAATACGTGCGTCGAACTGCTCGGCATAACCAAGTAATGCGTTGTCGCCGTTGCGAGCGACGTTATCAATTATCTTTTCAACTGCTGCTTTTACTTTATCGCCCACTTTGACCGCAGGACGGCTCAAGCATTCGCTGCGTTGCTCGCTGGTGGCTTGCTGCCAATCAAACATGCTGTTACTCCATCATCTTTTCAATTGGCATGACGAGAATAGAGTTAGCACCGAGCGCCTTTAACTCTTCCATTGTCTCCCAAAATAGGGTTTCAGAGCTAACCATATGAAGTGCAACATATTCATCACTGCCAGCAAGTGCAAGTAAAGTTGGTTGGCCTGTACCTGGAAGTAATGCACATACTTCATCTAACTTATTCTTTGGTGCATGCATCATGATGTACTTGCTTTCTTTTGCTTGTTTCACCCCTTTAAGGCGTGGCATTAACTTATCGATAAGCGCAAGCTTACTTTGGTCAGTCAATGCTGAATTTTGAATGAGGCAAGCATTAGATTCTAAGATGGTATCGCCTTGCATAAGGCCATTAGCCTCAAGCGTTGCACCGGTTGATACTAAGTCACAAATGGCGTCAGCAAGGCCTGCTCGAGGTGCTACTTCTACCGAGCCCGTTAACATGACCACGCTAGCATCAATGTTCTCACGCTTTAGATATTGCTTTAAAATCTCAGGGTAGGTGGTTGCGATGCGTTTGCCGTTAAACCACGCTTTATCCTGTTGACCTAGCTCTTGTGGCCACGCCAGTGCTAAACGGCAAAAGCCAAAGTCCAGTCTTGAAAGTTTAGTGACTTCAGCAAACTGCTCGTTGCGAACACGCTCAGCTTGAGCTTCTTCTAACACGTTTTCGCCGACAATGCCTAAATCACAAACGCCGTCCATTACAAGGCCGGGAATATCGTCATCACGTACTCTAAGTACATCAATAGGCATGTTGGTAGAGTGGGCGATCAAACGCTGTTCACGTAGGTTTAGTTTTACACCAAGTTGTTTGAGTAGGGCTTGACAATCCTTTGAAAGACGGCCTGATTTTTGGATTGCGATTCTTAAACGGTTGCTGTTGCTCATTATTTATTTCCTAATTCTTTAAACGAAAAACCCCGAGGCGGAACCTCGGGGCGAAATAAACTTTGACTATACTTTTTGCTTCGCCGGAGGTTCCTTTAAGGAATAACCCACCAGCGAAATACCTGACAGGTTATCCCGTATGATGATGGTGATGATGAATTGCTGTCAGTGTTATTAGCATGATGTTACCTTTGTAATATATCTGCTGTTCAAAAAGTTCATTTATAGATAAACATAATTTTGTTCTACTTGGCAATCATTTTTTAACGCAAATTAAAGAATAGCTTATAACAGCCGATAATAAGTAAGATCAACAATAGGTTAGTGGAGAAATATATGGATGCGTTTAAACCGTTTTTAGGCCCAATCGTACGGCTAGATGTAACTCATAAGTCTGCATTTCATGTAGCTGGTGTGCAGCACTATAAGATTGAAAAAGTTAAGAAAGATTTAAAAACCGAGATCGAACTTAAACGCCAAGCTGCTGAGCATGAAAAAATTAAAGAAAGCGAAGATGAAGAGGATGAGGAGGAAAAATCTCACGAAGAACATAAAGGTGAGAATCTAGATACATGGGCGTGATCGTAAAATGTTTTGTTGCGTCTGTTAGTTTAAACTCACTTCACCTCGGTGCCAATACATTTCCAGAACTGGTAAAGATATTTTTCGTCTTCGCAATACTTAGACCAGAAAAACTGCCGCCTTTCAAAAAGTTAGTAACCGCTACCCCCAACCATATTAAAAAATAAGATATTTTGTTTATAAAGGTGTAATGCCGTGTAATTCAAATCTAGCATTTTCACACCTATGTTTATAAACGAAATGGTGGCTAGGATAAAAATTCTAGGCCGTAAATCCATTTTAAGTTAAGTGAAAGAAAGTGATTCGATGATATGGTGAATGTGCAGGACGCCACAAGAGAGGGATCACTAATTTCTTGTAAATTTCATCCGATAGGAGAGGAATGTCATGTCAACATTAGAAGCATCTTCAGAAAGCATTAATGTGCTCATTGTCATTGATACAGAGTACGTGAAAGCGCATTACCCCCACCCAAGCCAAGACCAAAATAATCCCACACCTATAGATCATAACAGTGAGTTTATGATTGCTTCAGATCCCAGAGGCATTGTTAGTGGACAAGGTACTGCGGTACTAAACTTTAGAGCAAACGCTGGGGACAATGTTTCCTTTAGCGGCACGTCGATTTACGGCAACGCCGATGATGCAGTGATTATCTACGGGATCAAACAATTTGGTGGTACTCAGGTATTTAACACGTTTGTGACTAACAGCGTAAATCGCACTGAAGCAGCAGTTCCAAATGTTAATTCCGGCAACAATAATGGTTTACCAGCGGCGCATGTAAGCACAAACTTTATGACGCTGGATTCTAAGGTGCGAAACTCAGGCACTGAAAACTTTCAAGTTCAGTTTGCGTTATATACGCTTAGTTCAGATGGTCAAAGCCAGTCGCTTTTAGGATATTATCAATGGGATCCAACCATCACTGTTAGCTGAACAAAGTAACTGTTGACCAAAATAGACTTATTTTGTACATATTTAAGCCGTGTAGCTATACCGCACGGCTTTTCCCTCAATCTTTATGCTCAACAAATTTCACTAGGGCCAGTAGCCACCACGTCAAGCCAAAGCTAATTTAACCTGACCGTTCACCATTTTACACTGGAGAAATAACATGCCGTATAAATCAGTAAAGAACCTTATAGCTTGATTCGTTGTAGGTCTGTCTGTGCTCGCGTTAGCCCCTGTGTTTTCCTGATAGTATAACTGTTTTAGTATTTTATTTAAGCACTGCGCTTCTCCTCATTTGCTTGTTTACCATTTCTTCAGCTAATCACCGCAACTTTTAATTGAAGGCAATCATTGTTGGTGTCGGTATGCTGGTTTTGAATGATTACTTGCGATTTGGTGCTTAGCCACATACAATTTCGCGACCTGTCTGTTTGTAAACTACATTACTTTGGCTGTATCTACGACTTTCTCTTCTACGGGGCCTTTAGCCCAGCACTTCCCAGGCTATCAACCAAGGCAGCCCCAAATTGATATGGCTATTGCAGTAGAAGAAACCATACAAAATGGTGGACAATGCATCGCCGAAGCTGGAACAGGGACGGGGAAAACGTTTGCTTATCTCATTCCTGCCTTTCAGTCTAAAGGTAAAGTCATCGTCTCAACCGGCTCTAAGGCCTTGCAAGAGCAATTATTCCATCGTGACGTGCCAACCCTAAAAAAGGTGCTTGGCAGTGGGGAAAAAGTCACTTTGCTAAAGGGTAGGGCCAATTACCTTTGCCCTTATCGTTTATCACAGCATTTGAGCCATGTGCCAACCGACGACCCAGATGTTATGCACCAACTTGCCATGGTTGCAAAGTTCGCTTCTGAAACACACAGTGGAGACTTAGCCGACTGTGTGGGTATCGAAGAAGACGCAAAGGTATTACCCTACGTTACCTCAACTGCAGACAACTGTTTAGGGAAAGAGTGCCCAGACTACGAAGACTGTTATATCCGAAAGGCAAGATTAAAGGCAGTCGATGCCGATGTTGTGGTGATCAACCATCATTTATTTTTTGCCGATATGGCCGTAAAAGATTTAGGCTTTGCGGAGCTAATGCCAACCGCGGATAGCTATATCTTCGATGAAGCACATCAATTACCAGAAATAGCCAGTGACTACTTTGGTGAGACTATCAGCACTAAAGCTTTGCAGGCGCTTATTAACGATTTAAGGGTGATCTACCGTTCTGATATTCCAGATATGTTGCAACTTGGCAAAACACTCAATAAATTGGAAACCAGTGTCGCCGATTTGCGTTTGGTATTTGGTGGCGATGGTGCCCGTGGTGATTGGCGTGAGGCGCTGGCGAATAAACCAATTTGCGATGCCATGCATCGAGTGATAGCTAACTTAGACTTTCTCTATAAAGTGCTCAAACTTTGTCTGGATAGAAGTGAAAAAATAGAACACCCATTTGAAAAGGTCATGACCTTTAAAAATCAGTTTGAACGTGCCTTTGATACCAGTCAAACTGGATTTAGTTACTGGTTCGAAACCACAAGGCGCTTTTTATCTATTCATATCACGCCGCTTGATGTATCAAGTAAGTTTGCACAAATTGTCAAAACCACTGAGGCAAGCTTTGTATTTACCTCCGCTACCTTATCCGTTGATAATTCCCTTGAGCACTTTAGTCGTAGCTTAGGACTCAAACCGACCTCACAATTTATTGTTGATAGCCCATTTAACTATAAGCAGCAAGCCTTGCTTTGCCTGCCACGCTATTTGCCAGAAAGCCGTGACGACTTAATGCCACATGCGCTGGTAAAGCTTGCAAAACAGGTGATTGAAGCTGCAAAAGGGCGTACATTTTTACTCTTTACCAGTTATCGCGCGATGCATTTAGTCTACGAAGGGCTGAATACGGCACTGCAATATCCCATTTTTATGCAGGGTCAAGCATCGAAACGGATAATTTTAGAGCAATTTATTCGGCACGGTAACGCCGTACTACTTGGTACGGCCTCCTTTTGGGAGGGGGTGGATGTGAGAGGTGAGACGTTGAGTTGTGTTGTCATTGATAAACTACCATTTGCTTCACCAGATGACCCTTTGTTGCAAGCGCGCATGCGAGACGCTGAAATGCGTGGATTAGAACCCTTTGATGCAATACAACTCCCCCAAGCTGTTATCGCGTTGAAACAAGGGGTTGGACGGCTAATTCGTGATGCTAACGATAAAGGTGTACTGATTATTTGCGATAATCGCTTAGTTACGAGAAAATACGGCCAGACGTTTTTAAGTAGTTTGCCCGATATGTCTCGCACGAGAGACTTAAACAAGGCAATCCGATTTTTAGAGAATATTGATAAAAATGAAAAATAACCTGTTGGCCATAGACGCCTCCACCGAAGCACTCAGTATTGCATTGCACTATGAAGGCAAGTTTATTCGCCACTTCGAGGTTTGCCCACAGCAGCATAGCCAAAAGATACTTCCCTTAGTTGAACGTATTTTACGCGAAGCCGATATCACGCTTAGTGAACTTGATGGCATTGTGTTTGGACGTGGGCCGGGCAGTTTTACTGGGGTTAGAATAAGTACAGCGGTTGCGCAAGGCTTAGCTTATTCTTCAGGTCTTAAGTTGGTTGGCGTTTCAACTTTGCAGGCGATGGCGCAACAAGCATACATGGAAACAGGTAAATCCAGTGTAGTGTCAGCAATAGATGCACGTATGGGTGAGATCTACTTATGCCAATACAACGGCGAAACTCGTGGTGTTATTCAACCGAGCACCGAAGAAACAGTTATTAAACCTGAAAATATCGATTTTACATCAACTGGCGCGGCCGGTGTTGGTACAGGGTGGCAAACATTCTCAGAGCTTGCCACACAGCTTGACTGCGAAATCATTGACAATATCACGTTACCGGATGCTTATTACATGCTGTTTATAGCCGACGATAGTTTCACACAAGGCTTATCTGTGGATGCAGCTGACGCCCAGCCGCAATATGTAAGGGATACTGTGACGTGGAAAAAGTTGCCAGGTCGAGAATAAAGGCGTATTTTTATACAAGCACTTCGTATTTATTGAGCTAAACTGTGAAACTAAATTCAATCATTCAACAAGCAGGTACATATCAAGTAAAGCCACAGCCTAAAAAGGCGGTGAGCCCTGCTATTGAAGAAGTGAGTACGGCTAAGCTCAATACCGCTCAGATCAAAACCAGTGAAAAGGGCATTGCGTTGGTGGAGCAGTTCCAATCGCAGCAACGTTCGACTATCTACGACCGCCCTAACTTTCGTACTGGACAGGCAATTAGTGAATACAAAGCAATTGCAACGGAAGCAAGACGAGATGAGATCAAAGGTATGATTGGCGTTTCTGTTTACGCGTAATACCAATTCGCTTAATTAAGTGGTCTATTTTGAGGCGAGAAAATCTTGTCGATAACAAGACGAAAATTTTGCTATTTAGTTGTTCTAAATGAGAAATTTTTAACGCCGTTAGCGTCAGATTTGCTCCTTCAAATTGAGCAAGTATTAAAGCTAATTGGTATATTATCTCTTCCAAGACTCGATAACAAAGAAGGTCAGCAAATGCTGACCTTCTTTGTTTGAAATAATAGATGAAGATTTTTACTTTTTAATAAATCCAATCAGTTTATCAGCAATTGCGGTATTGTTTTGCGAGCCGATAAACGCTTCTTTACCTTTACCATGGGCAAACACTTGTACATCGATAGCGGTGTGACCACCCGTTGTCCAACCAGTGAAAGATGCATCACTAATTGCCTCTTTTACGACAACACTAAGCGCCTTCGGACCTTGTGAAAGAGCTTCTTTTACTTTTAGCTCAGTCGCACTGTCATACTCAAGACCTGTGAGATCTTGCCATGTTGCTTTAACGTCTTTTGTCTTTGTGAGTGCTTTTGCTATCTCGCCCGCTGAACCTTTCACTTTAGCTACCACATCACGCTCCCAGCGATACTGACCATTCGCACCAAGCGTTAATCCACCGGTAGAGTGATCTGCTGTGATCACCAAGATAGTGTCTGGGTTGTTATCAACAAAAGCCTTTGCCAGCTTAATTGACTCTGCAAAGTCGTCCATTTCATGCATAGCACAAGCGATATCATTAGCATGTCCACACCAGTCAATCTGACTACCTTCAATCATTAAGAAGAAGCCTTTATCATTCTGGTTTTCCAATAATGATAATGCCGTTTTAGTCATTTTAGTTAGGCGCTGCGACTCTTCATCAATTGCGAATGGCAGACCTACTTCTGCGAACAGACCCATCGCAGGAATTTTATTTAGCGTATCAAGCTTAGATAAAGCATCGACGTATTGATAACCTGCGTCTTTAAATTCATTAACTAGGTTTCTATCTTCACGAATGAAGTATTTAGTGCCACCACCAAGCATAAGATCTACAGGTAATTTTCCTGCGATTTTATTGTCTATGTAATCATTGGCAATGTCGTCATAGTTACGACGTGATTCATTATGAGACGCGAAACTTGCAGGTGTTGCGTGGTTGATTTGCGATGTTGCAACAAGCGCGGTTGTTTTACCTTTTCTTTTCGCCACTTCGAGCATCGTTTCCAAATGGTCTTTATGGGTATCTACCGCAATTGCGCCATTATAGCTTTTCGTTCCTGTACTTAAGGCGGTTGCGCCCGCAGCACTGTCTGTTACAACCGTGTCGTCGTCTGGGTAGGTATGCGCCATACCAACCAAAATAGAGTCAAAAACCGTTGGGTCAACCACTTTCGTGGAAGGGTCATCTTTAAAATAACGGTAGCCCGTTGTGTAAGCCGGCCCCATACCGTCGCCAATCATGTAAATAATGTTTTTTGGAGCAGCCAGTGTCGGAGCCGCAAATACTAATCCAACAAATGAGGCCAAAAGGCTAGTTTTGAAATTCATTGTTATTCCCGTGTACTTATCGTGATGAAGGTTTGTGATTCTCTACTATTTGATCAATTTAAACGCATTCGTAATAAAATGGATGTTGGATAAAAATATTTTCAACAAATCAAAGTAGTAAGTTCAAATATGTCACGGTAAGATGATAAATCAATGATGGTACAATGAACACTAAAAGAATTCGTCGATGTCTCTATATGCGATAAAAGAACAAAAAATCGGGCCATTCTCCTACCAACACTGGGGAGAAGGAGAGCAAACCGTTATCTACCTTCACGGTTGGCAAGACAATAGCAACAGTTTTGTGCCGTTTGCGCCATTTTGCAATACACAATACACGCATATAGCGCTTGACTTACCAGGTCATGGACATTCAGATTGGAAAAGTGCCGACGCCTTTTATTACTTTATCGACTATGTCTATGACTTAAAGTACTTTTTAGATTTAGCACAAATCAAAACGTGCCATATTGTTGGTCATTCTATGGGGGCGATGATAGCTAACTTGTTTGCAAGCTGCTATCCAACACGCTGTTTATCTTTGGTATTAATCGAGGGAATAGGAATTGTGAGTACCTCAGAGAGTGATACCAAAACCCAGCTCATTAATGCGTTTAATTCCCGAGATAAATTAAAACAATCTGAACCACGGGTTTATCCTGATATAAATACACTTACGCAACTGCGCAGTAAAATCAGTGATGTTTCCGTAGAAATAGCAGCGCTGCTTATGGCAAGAAATACCCTGCCGCACAGTGAAGGCGTGCAACTGGCATTAGACCCTAGGCTAAAGCACCACTCTGGATTTAGGTATTCCATCTCGCAGGCAAAATCCGCGCTCAATGGGATTACCATTCCAACCTTACTGGTGTTAGCAGAACAAGGCTATAACATGATTGTCAGACAATATAGTCAATTTAAAGGCTGTTTCGACTCACTCAAGCTTGAGAAAATACCTGGCGGCCACCATTGCCATATGGAAAACCCGGAAATTTGCTATAAGCTAATTGAAGCACACCAAAACTGCGACAAAACATCGTTCACAACTGAAGGAGCGTAAAGAATAAACTAATCATGGAAAGAAAAGTTCACAAAGAGCGCTAAAGCCTACGTTTCAACAGCATCTAGATTGTAAATCCTCAGATATTGTGGGAATATGGCGTTTTTAGAGTATTTGCTCAATTGTTAAAGTGCCTTACATCGTTTATGGTTTAGGGTGAATATAAAAATAACGAGAACACAGGAGCTAAGAGTGGAAAAAATCTGGCTTAAGCGCTACCCAGAAGGTATGCCTGAAACTATCGACCCAGAGCATTACAACTCATTGCTTGAATTATTTGAAAAAAGTTTTGCAGATTATGCTCAGTATCCAGCCTACACCAATATGGGTAAGACACTGACTTATCAGCAAGTTGATGAAAAGACCAAAGCAGTTGCTAGTTATATACAAAATGAATTGAAACTTGGCCGTGGCGATAAAGTTGCTGTCATGATGCCAAACTTGTTGCAAACCCCAGTTACTATTTTAGGTGTACTACGTGCTGGTTGTACCGTTGTAAACGTCAATCCGCTTTACACCGTGCGCGAATTAGAGCATCAGCTAAATGACTCCGAGTCAAAAGCTATCTTTATTCTTGCAAACTTTGCCCATACACTGGAGCAAGCCTTACCAAAAACCAGTGTGAAGCATGTAGTGCTGACAGAAATTGGTGACATGTTAGGTGGCTTCAAAAAGCATCTGGTGAACTTTGTTGTTAAGCACTTCAAAAAAATGGTGCCTGACTTTAGCCTGCCAAATACCATTCCTTTCAAACAAGTAATTGCAGCAGATCCTGCAAAATACAGTAAACCAGACGTGACGCTAAGTGACCTTGCCTTCTTGCAATACACTGGCGGTACAACTGGCGTATCTAAAGGCGCGATGCTGACTCATGGCAACATGGTAGCAAACCTAGAGCAAGTCTCAGGCTGTTTAGATACAGTATTAGTTAAAGGAAAAGAAGTCGTTATCACGGCACTACCGCTATACCATATCTTTGCATTAACAGCGAATTGTTTGACCTTTATGAAGTACGGTGGTCACAATATCTTGATCACCAACCCGCGTGACATGCCTGCGTTTGTAAAAGAGTTGGCAAAAGTTCCATTTACCGCTATCACCGGTGTAAACACGCTATTTAATGGCCTGTTAAACACACCAGGGTTTGCCGACCTCGACTTTTCAACCCTGAAAATGTCTTTAGGTGGTGGTATGGCTGTACAACGCCCTGTCGCTGAACGCTGGCAGAAGGTGACAAAGTCGAAGCTGATGGAAGGTTATGGCCTTACAGAATGTGCGCCGCTAGTTACTATCTGCCCACACGATCTTGAAGCCTACAACGGGTCTATTGGCTTACCTGCACCAAGCACTGACATTAAGATAGTTGATGACAACGGCAATGAAACACCTAAAGGTGAGCCCGGTGAGCTGTGTGTTAAAGGACCACAGGTGATGGCTGGTTACTACAACCGTCCAGACGCAACCGCCGAATGTTTAAAAGACGGCTGGTTTGCAACGGGTGATATCGCTACTTATGATGATGACGGTTTCTTCTACATCGTTGATCGTAAAAAAGACATGATCTTAGTGTCTGGCTTTAACGTTTTCCCTAATGAAATCGAAGAAGTCGTTGCCATGCACGAAGGCGTGTTGGAAGTTGCAGCGGTTGGCGTGCCTCATGAGGTTAGTGGTGAGCAAGTTAAAGTTTTTATTGTTAAAAAAGACCCATCTTTAACAGAAAAAGATATAATTGCACATTGCCGAGATAATCTAACGAACTATAAAGTACCAAAACTAGTTGAGTTTAGAGATGAACTACCAAAGACTAACGTTGGTAAAATACTGCGTAGAGCGTTAAAAGAATAACAAATAAAGCCGGCACTAGCCGGCTTTTTTATAACTAGCGTGATATGGCTAGTTATGTAAATTGCATGGGAGTAACAGTGCAGTATCAAGTTATTGAAAGCCAAACAGCACTAGATGAATTTGTCTTGTCTATTTCGAAAGCCAAAGTGCTCGCCGTCGACACCGAGTTCATGCGTCGCCGCACCCTATACCCAGAAATTGCTCTGTTACAGATCTTTGATGGTAACCACCTTGCCCTTATCGATCCACTAGCCGATATGGATTTTAGTAGGCTGTGGACGTTGTTTTCAGATACTAGTGTTTTAAAAGTACTTCATTCTCCGTCAGAAGATATCGAAGTATTTCTAAAGTTTGCAGGTTTTATCCCATCACCAATTTTCGATACCCAGTTTGCTTTACAGTTGTTAGGTGAGGGGAGTTGTATTGGTTTTGCTAATATGGTGAAGCAACTTAGAGACGTAGACATTGACAAAAGTGAATCCAGAACAGATTGGTTACGCCGCCCTTTAACTCAAAGCCAATTAGATTACGCCGCCTCCGATGTATATCATTTACTGCCATGTTTTGAGACTATTCAAGCGCGAGTAAATGAAAAGCAGCTATTTAACATAGTGCTTCAAGAGAGTGAGTTGCTTGCCCAAAAGAGGAGCTTCCGTCAACCTGATGAAGTACTTTATCTTGATGTCAAAAACGTGTGGCAACTTAAGCCTAGAGATCTTGCTACTCTAAAAGAACTTGCAGCGTGGCGCAGAGCTAAGGCAGAGAAAAAGAACTTAGCGCTAAATTTCGTGCTTAAAGAACATAACATGGTCGAAATTGCTAAACGTCGTCCAAGCTCACTGGGAAGTTTACGTAATGTTCCAGGTGTTGAGCCAATGGAAGTTAATCGCTCTGGCAAAGAAATTCTCGCCTGTATAGAAAAAGCAAAAGAAGTAAGTGAACAAGATTGTCCACAACGCGTGAGAAGACTTATCGACTTCAAAGGTTACAAAGCAGCGTGCAAGGATATCAAACAGGTTATCGCCGAAGTCGCCAAAACTAACGATATTCCTGTTGATGTGTTTGCTTCGAAAAAACAAATCAATCAGGTGATCAGCTGGTCGTGGAAAAAGTCACCGGAAGAAAAGCAATTGCTGATGAAACCCGATCTTGCGTTAGGCTGGAGGGCTGAGCTTGTTGCAGATAAGTTAGACAGTTGGTGGCTGTAGCACTCCTGTCGATTTAAAGGTGAAAGATAAACAGCGAAAGCGATAATAACATCCACCTTCCGAAGAAGGTGGATGTCGCTCAACTAGTCTTTTGGTTGTTCGATACCAAAGTACACGCAATGTAACACAGGTAATACAATCAACGTCAGTATGGTCGCAAAACCAAGACCGAACATAATGGTGACCGCCATGGACTGGAAGAACACGTCAAATAATAGCGGGATCATACCCAGTATGGTTGTGATAGCAGCCATAGACACCGGCCTTACACGACTCACACCAGAATCAAATACCGCTTGGTAAGGGGACTTACCAGAGTCTATTTCGATATTTATTTGATCCATCAGTACAATACCATTTTTAATCAACATGCCGGATAAACTTAGCAAGCCTAGCAGCGCCATAAAGCTAAATGGTGCTTGTAGTAAAACAAGGCCTGCCGTTACCCCAATAATAGCAAGCGGCACTGTAGACCAGATCACTAATGGCTTTTTCACAGAGTTAAAGAGCAATACAGTGATCATAAACATCGCTAAATAACCGATTGGTAATGAGCCAAAAATAGCTTTCTTCGCTTTGCTTGACGACTCATACTCGCCGCCCCATTGCATCTCGTACCCTTGGGGTAGCTCAATGGCTTCGATATCCGCCTTCACTCTTGCAAATAACTTAGCTGGGGTTTCATCACCTATCACGTCGTGATCAGCCATTACCGTGATGGTACGTTTACGGTCGCGGCGCATGATCAGGCTATCTTCCCAAGTGACACTAAAATCATCCACGATTTGTGAAACTGGTACGTAGACGCTAAGGACAGGGCTGAATATCTGTAAGTCACCAAGATTTTCAACATTGAGCCTCTCTTCCTCAGGAGAGCGCGCAATGATAGGCAACAGTTGTGTACCATCTCGATATAACCCTACCTTGTTACCTGACACCGAAGTCAGTAGCAACTGATCTAAGTCTGATTTACTGATCCCCAATCGACGCGCCTTCAATTCATTAAACTGTGGGCGTACCAGCTTGGTTCTTTGTCGCCAGTTGTCACGAATATTAAACGCTTTCTCGTCTTGGCTGATAATACCTTTGGCTTCTTCAGCTAGTTGGCGTAACACAACAGGGTCTGGTCCCGAGAACCTAGCCTCGATTTTTGCATCAGTTGAAGGACCAATTTCCATACGCTTTATTTTGAGACGTCCGTCTAGCTCATTTTCAAGCTCATAATCGCGAAGCTTGGCAATCATAGCCACTACTGCTTCTCGGTCTTTTACACGTACAATTAACTGACCATAAGCGTCGTATTGTTTTTCAGGCGAATAGGTCAACATAAAACGAGGCGCGCCTTGCCCAATCGTTGCCGTTACTTCGTTAACCATCGGATCGGCCAGTAAAAAGGATTCAATTTTCTCAACATTCTGTGCCGTGCTGCGTATATCTGCACCTTGATAATGCCAGTAATCTACATAGAACATCGGTGTATTTGAAGCTGGGAAGAAAGATTGCTTAACTGATTTAAAGCCAACAACTGCAGCGACTAATAGCAGTACCATAGAAATAATAGTAATAGCACGATTTTTAAGGCAGAAGGTCAGCATGGATTTATACACGGTGAAGATCACACCTTTATAAGGGTCGTCTTCTTCGCTAGTATCTGATGACTTTTCTTTAGCCCCTTTAAACATCATATTGGCAAAAAATGGCGTCAGTGTAATAGCCGTCACCCAACTTAGCAGTAGTGAAATTAACAACACCCAAAATAGCGAGCCTGCAAACTCACCACTGGCGTCGGAGCTTAAGCCAATCGGTGCGAATGCGGTGATCCCGATAACGGTTGCGCCAAGAAGTGGCCATTTTGTCTGTTCAACAATGTTCACAGCAGCTTTTACTTTAGATTGACCCCGTTTAATATTAATCAAAATGCCTTCAGTCACTACAATGGCATTATCGACTAGCATCCCCAGCGCAATGATCAAAGCACCTAATGAAATACGTTGTAAATCAATGGCAAATATCTTCATAAAGATAAAGGTACCCAGCACGGTAATAAGCAAAATACCGCCGATTAAAATACCACTCTTTACACCCATAAAAATAAGCAAAACGATAATTACAATGGCAACGGCCTCTAAAAGGCTAACGATGAAACCATCAACCGAGGTTTCTACTTCTGTTGGTTGATTGTAAACCGTGTTGATCGTAATACCGTAAGGGCGCTGATATTCTAATTGCTGTAAGTGATGTTCGATTTCTTTACCCACCTCAACAACATTTACACCAGAAGTAAAAGAAACCCCAACCAGCAGTGCACGCTTTTGATCAAAACGTGTAATATGATTCGGCACCTCCGCATATTCGCGTGTTACTTTTGCCACGTCACCCAAATAAATAAGCTCTTTGGCGCCGGGCTTTGAGATAAGTAAACCCTCTAGCTCTGCAACGTCTGTAAACTCACCAGTAGGGTGCAGGCGAATAGACTCATCTCCAACTCGTATTTTACCCGCATTAGATACTGTATTTTGAGCTTGTAGCAACGAGAAAATGTAACTAGGCGCAATGCCAAGTTGTGACAGTTTTTGTGTTGATATTTCGACGATCACTTGTGCTTGTTGCTCACCCGCAACAGTGACTTTACTCACACCTTCTACTAGCACTAATTCGCGCTTTAAAAAGTCAACGTAGTCTTTTAGCTCATCATACGAATAGCCTTCACCGGTGATCGCGTAAAGTTCACCGTAAACATCAGCAAAATCGTCGATAACGCTTGGCGTCATAACACCTGGCGGTAGCTTCGGCGAGAGATCATTTACTTTACGGCGCAGCTCATCCCAGATCTGTTGTAAGTCTTTCTTACGGTACTTACTCTTCATCTCAACAGTGATCTGCGACTTACCGGGAGAAGAAATTGAAGTAACATAATCAACATACGGCAGAGATTGAATCGCATTTTCAATCGGGAAGGTGACTTCCTCTTCCACTTGTTGTGGCGATGCACCAGGATACATGGTCACGACCATGGCTTTTTTTAGTGTGAATTCAGGATCTTCTAGCTGGCCTAAGCCCAAATAGGATACCGCCCCAGCAATAAGCAGGAGCAAGGCAAACATCCAACTGATAACCTTATTCTCAATTGACCACTTGGCTAAACTCATATTACAGACCTCTTTCTTTAGTCCAAGGTCTCACTTTTGCGCCTTCTTGCAAGTAATGCACGCCCGCAGCAACAATTTCTTCACCAGGTTCAAGACCCGACATTACCTCAATACCAGTATGATTAAGTTGACCAACGGTGACTTCGCGTTTTGTGACGGTCTGATTATCTCTTTGATATACCCATACGTAACTATTCCCCTCTGTGCCTTGCTTTTTATCTGAGAATACTGCTTGGTTAGGTACGATGATTGCTGTATTTTCACGGTTCGTAATTTTGCTTGGGTCGACGTAAACATGGCCTGTCATACCTGCGAACAAATTAAAGTCCTCAGGGATTGGAAGACTAAATACGACTTTGTAGGTTAAGGTTGCAGGGTCTGCCTGCGTATCCCATTCCTTAATCGTAAGCGGGTAAGACTTACTAGGGTAGCCATCAAAAACAACGGTCGGTTTGTAATCCGAATCTTTATCAACACGTGCAACGATGCGCTCAGGTACTTGAATAACTACATCCATCATATCGCGTGTTTCAAGGCGAAGGATATTTTGCTTTGCTACCACGTTTTCGTAATTTTTGACAAATACCTTAGCAACCGTGCCGCTAAATGGTGCTCTTAACTCACTATATTCAAGGTTTGTTTTAGCAATTTTAAATGCAGATTCCGCAACTTGCTTGTCTGCGTTTGCTTTATCAAACTCAGCTTTAGTCGCTATGCCTTTTTCAAATAACGGCTCAATTCTCGATAACTGCGATTTAGCGAGTTCAAATTGGGCTTTACGTTGTTCATATTGCAGATTGAAATCTTCAGGATCAAGCTTAGCTAGCAATTGCCCCTTTTGTACGTCTTGGCCTGCGAGAACTGGAAACTCGATAAGTTCACCATTCACACGAAAGGCAAGATAGGAGCCTTGATTTGCCACCACTTCAGCAGGGAAACTACGAAGCGTGCTGCTATTGGGGTCCGAAACCGTGTGAATTTTAACTGGTCGGTTAGGGGCTTCTGTTGGGGCTTGTTCTGCTTGCTCTTGGCAACCCACTAATAGGGTAGCCAGCACAATTCCAGAAAACACTCTTAACATTTTGTTCTCCATGACAACGTCAATTTTAATGCGTGCAGAATAATGGAATTACATATAAAATAAAAATTATAAAACATTCTATACTGCATAAGATTTATTTATGAAGATTTCGGACTTAGCAGCGTTTTGCACCGTTGTTGAAGCGCCTAGCCTTACCGAAGCAGCAAATAAGCTTCATAAGACGCAGCCTGCGGTCTCTCAATCAATTAAAAGATTAGAACAATCTTTGGGATTTGCCCTTTTTGAGCGTGAGAAATATCGCAATGTGTTAACAGAGCAAGGTCGTCGATTTTATTTTGAAGCCGAAAAATTACTTAATCATCATAGAGATTTGTCATTACTCGCGACTGAATTCGCGGCGGGTAATGAACCAAGCTTTAACATCTGTTACGAACCGATTGTATATCAAAACCAGATTGATCAAGTATTAGGCAATGCCTTCATTAAGTTTCCCGCAACTGAAATGAACATCTCAAGTGGTAAACGGTTTTTTGCGCTTGAGCAAGTCACACAGGGGATTGCAAACCTTGGCATTGGCCCTTGGTTTGACCTTTTTCATTCAACTGGCGATTTAGAATCAATGCCGATTGGACACGTAAAATTAGGCTTAGTCTCATTAACAGGCTATATGCCACCAGAGCTGAGCTTTTCGGAGCTTGCGCAATACCCATCTCTTGCAATGAAAGAAAGTAAATTCAAGTTTGATAGTGAGCGCTTGGCATACAGAAATAGTAACAATGTCATGAAACTCGATGACGCACTGGCAATAAAAAGATATTTATTACAAGGTATGGGCTATGCCTTAATCGGCCTTGACCTTTGTAGAGAAGAATTAGAGTCTGGTGTTTTGCAACAAGTGAGGGTGTTTGATAGAAAAGACGAGTTTGAAGCTGAAATCCACGCGTATCGTTTGCATATTTCCCACCATGGACCGGTAGCAAGATATTTTTGGGACAAATTAAAAGAGTTAAATATTCAATATGAAAAGCAGCAATCCCCAGCAAGAACTCGCTGAAAAGGTTTTCACCGTAATTGGCGGTATCCCGTTTGGGAAGGTAGCCTCCTATGGGCAAATAGCGAGCTTAGCTGGTTATCCAAAACATGCCCGAAAGGTTGGTCAATTGCTGAAGAACCTACCACAAGGTTCAACATTACCTTGGTACAGAGTAGTAAATAGCCAACGGCGCATTTCTTTTCCTGAAGACAGTAGTAAATTTCAAGAGCAAAAGTCACGCTTGCAAGCTGAGGGCGTCACATTCTCAAATAGTAACGTGATAGCTAAACACTGCGTTTGGGAATAGTCATAAATTTAGCGTTAACTGATCCAGATAAATAGGGCCGTCGTAATTATCGTTAGTTTTTGTATATTTGAACGGGAATTATGAAACTCGCTTTATTTCCATTGCCAATATTCTTGCTTCCGGGCGGGTTCACCCGCTTGCGGATCTTTGAGCAGCGCTATCTATATATGGTAAAAGAGGCCGCGAAAACAGAGCAAGGTTTTGTGTTATGCCCATACCTCGCGGATACGCCGAACAATGTTTCAAAAGAAGGCGTGCACGTTAAAATTGTTGACTTTTCACAAGATGATTATGGTCAGCTGCTCATTGATGTTGAGGCACTATCGCGCGTCGCGATCAGTAATGTGGAAGTAGACTCACAATCTTTACGTTATGGCGATTGTGACATTATTGATGGGCCGCCATGGCAATGTAGTGAAGAAGCATTTAGTCTAGTTGACGAAACCCTTGCTCATAAACTTCAGAGTGTTTTTATCGCCAACCCAATCCTTGATGATTTGTACCGCGACAAGCATTTTACTCAGCCTCTTTGGGTTGCTTATCGTTGGCTAGAAATCTTACCCATCTCGATGACCCAAAAACTAAAAATAAAACAAGCACAAACATTTGAACAGGTGGCAGAGTTCTTACATACTGTATTAGATGAAAAATAGTGATCCATGCCAAGTTTTACAGCGTATTACAGCTTATAATTATAAATTGGAAGGTGAGCTATGTTAGGCCAACAGCAATCTATTGATTGCAACGTTCAGTCAGGAACTCGCAAAGCAGTGCAAGAAACTCCCTCTCAAGCGTTATCGGACGCTTTAGTTAAGGTTGCAGAAAAACGAGATCGCAAAGCTTTTGCCTTCTTGTTTGAGTACTTTGCGCCAAAAATCAGGCGCTTTGGTGTGAAACAATTTGGTAATGACGCCCAAGCGATGGAGCTTGTACAAGACACGATGACGTCAGTGTGGCGTAAAGCCCACCTCTATCATCATGATAAAGGCGCAGCCACAACGTGGATCTATACCGTGATGCGTAACGCGTCGTTCGACGCATTGCGTAAAATGAAGAGTAATAAAGAAGAACATATCAGTGAAGACATCTGGCCGATAATTCAAGACTCGCAGGCTGACGACGACGGTTTTCAAGATCACTTGCAAACGGCGCAAATTCAAAAATACATCAATAAGTTGCCGCCAGCACAACGAGACATAGTCAAAGGCGTGTACTTTCAAGAAATGTCTCAAGAACAATTGGCAGAGCATCTTAATATACCTGTCGGGACAGTTAAGTCACGTTTACGGCTTGCTTTACAAAAACTTCGCGCAGAAATGGGAGATCAAGCATGATAAAGCATCACCCTAATGATTCATTATTAAGCCAATTTGTTGAAGGTAATTTGCCTGCAAGTATCAGTGTCGCAATTGCAGCACATGTCGAAATGTGTCCATGTTGTCAGAAAAAGACTCAACAGCTTGAAGCGCAAGAAGCGAATGTTCAGCTTGGAGGAGGCAGCGACTCTTCACTAAGCAGCGATTTCGAGGCGATGATGCAAGCGATAACACTGGACGACGAAATAGACGAAGTTAAAGAATATATCCAACCCTCATTTAACTATCAGGGCAGGGATGTTCAGTTACCTCGGGCTATTGCGAATATCGATCGCACCAAGTTTTCAGGTGTAGGCAAAATCGCCCGCTCTCGGTTATTGCTAGAAGACGGCGACTTACGCTCAAGTCTTTTACAAATTGGTGCGGAAGGCGAAATTCCAGAGCACACCCACACGGGCTTTGAGATAACCTTGTTGCTTGACGGCGATTTTGCAGATGAGGCTGGTGAATACGTACCGGGCGACTTTATTTGGCAAGACGACAAACATAATCATTCTCCGCGCACAAAAGAAGGCTGCCTGTGCTTTACCGTGGTAAGCAGTGCACTACACTTTAATAAAGGCTTAAGTAAGCTGTTAAACCCAATTGGTAAGTTGATTTATTAAAGGAATAGTTGCGAAATGAAATTTTCATCACCAATAAAAATTGGCATTAGCGCGTGTTTGGCTGGAGAAAAAGTGCGATTTGACTCAGGCCACAAGCGTTCAAACTTTTGTATGGATGAATTCGCCGAACATGTTGAGTATGTGCGCTTTTGCCCGGAAGTTGCGATAGGCATGCCAATTCCAAGACCAACTATCAGACAGATCCGCGTAGGCGACATTATCAAAGTTAGTCGCCCCGACGGTAAAGAAGATGTCGCACCAAAGCTTAAGGAGTTTGGTGAAAAGGTTGCAACCTCACAAACACAAAGCCTCTCCGGCTTTGTGTTTTGCGCCAAAAGCCCAAGCTGCGGAATGGAGCGTGTTAAGGTTTATAACGAAGCAGGAACAGGTAATACATCTGAGGGTATTGGCATTTTTGCTGAGCAAATTATAAAACACAATCCGCTTTTGCCTTGCGAGGAAAATGGCAGATTGAATGACATGCATCTTAGAGAAAACTTCGTAATGCGGGTATTTGTCTATAAAAGCTGGCAGGAACTAACGCAATCGGAAAACATCGGTCTACACGAGCTGACGAATTTCCACGCCAAGCACAAATATCTGTTGATGAGCCATAATTACCAAGCCTATAAAGATTTAGGGCGTCTACTTGGTGATGGCAAAAAATTTGATAGAGAGACGCTGAAACATAAATACATCAGTGGTTTGATGTCGGCACTGAGCAAGCCTGCCAATCGCAAAAATCAAGCAAACACGTTAACGCATCTACAGGGGTATTTTAAGAATGAGCTTTCGAGCATCGAGAAGCAAGAGATGTGCAGCGCAATAGAGCAATATCGCAAAGGTATCGTACCTTTATATGTACCGCTGACCCTGCTCAAGCATCACCTTACCGTACATCCTAAAACGTATTTGCAAAGCCAAGTGTACTTTGACCCATACCCCAACGAACTGCGTTTAAGATTCGGAATTTAATAATGAAAACAGCTTTTTGGTTTCGCCGTGATCTCAGGGTTTACGGCAACGAGGCTTTGATTGAAGCCGTGAATGAGGGCGCACGCGATGCGCTCTTTTTTTATTGCAAGCCACAGTGGCAGTCACACAACGTAGCCAGTATTCAGCTCGACCTACTTGAGCGCAGATTACTTGAGCTTGGCAGCCAGCTTAGTGAATTTGGCATTAGGCTACATATCATTGAAGCGAGCACATTCGCTGAGCTGCCGGCGCAGCTTCAAGTTGTTTGTGACGATAAAGGCATTGATTGCTTATATGCAAATAAAGAGTATGAAGTAAATGAAGTGGCGCGCGATGAAGCGTGTGAAACTGTGATCACGTTAAAATTATTCGATGGCGATCTCGTTGCCAAACCGGGCTCTGTGCTTACGGGCTCCAGTGAGATGTTCAAGGTGTTTACCCCCTTTAAAAAAGCATGGTTAAAACGTTTTGTGGGGCAGCAATTTCACTTCACTAGTTGGCCATTGGATAAACAACATGAAGCAAACTTCAAAAAGCCAACGTTCTTCGAGTTGACCAATGAATCTGAAAAGTGGCCAGCCGATGATAATGCCATTGTCGCGATTGTAAATCGTTTTATTAAGGACAAACTAGCAGACTACCAAGATGACCGTGATTTCCCTGCAATCAAAGGAACTTCGGGGCTCAGCCCATATTTGGCATTAGGCATTGTGTCGCCCAAGCAGCTCATCGCAGAGATCCAACTTCATTACCCTGAAGTGCTTGAAAACCCAAGTAAACCAGAGTTTTGTTGGGTAAACGAGCTCATTTGGCGTGAGTTTTATCGCCATCTTATCGTCGCTTTCCCGCGTTTATGTAAAGGTTTTAATTTTAATGATAAATATAACGCGGTTAGGTGGCGTGACGACAGCCAAGCTTTTGAGCTCTGGTGTAATGGTCAAACTGGCTATCCGATTGTCGATGCGGCAATGCGTCAGCTCAATAAAACTGGCTGGATGCACAATCGGCTACGCATGATTGTTGCCAGCTTCTTAACCAAACACTTGCTCATCGACTGGCGTAAAGGCGAAGCCTATTTTATGTCAAAGTTAATAGATGGCGACCTTGCCAGTAATAATGGTGGCTGGCAGTGGGCTGCAAGTACGGGGTGTGACGCGCAGCCTTATTTTCGTATTTTTAATCCCATCACGCAGAGCGAAAAGTTTGATCCCGATGGTTCCTTTATTCGTACATATGTGCCTGAATTGAAAAATGTTCCAGCAAAGCATATTCATTTTCCTCATGACTATTTAGCGGCATTTGGCGGAAAGGATGACTATGTAGAGCCGCTGGTTGATCATAAAGAAGCAAGAGCAAGAGCACTTGACGCATTTAAGGTTTAAATAGGTATGGATCACAGAACGCAGCGATTCGTGGCAATTTATAATGAAATAGACAAATACTGTCTCGGTAAATTGGCTTCAATTTACACTGAGGACATCAGTTTCGTAGACCCTTTACATAAAATTCAAGGACTTGATGCGCTAACGAGTTATTTTCAGGGGTTATATGAAAATGTCTCTGAAATCGAATTTCTTGTTACGAACGCCTATCAAGTTGATGACGTCAGCTTTATCTACTGGACTATGTCCTATCAACACCCCAAGCTAAATGGCGGTAAGCTCATAGAAGTCGATGGTCATAGTCGTTTAAGTTTTATTGGCGAAAAAGTGGCGCAACATCGGGATTACTTTGACAGTGCGCAAATGCTGTATCGCCAAGTTCCACTACTCGGTGGTGTGATTCGGCTATTGGATAAAAGGATCACGGCATGAGCAACATCTTAATTACTGGCGCAACATCAGGAATAGGTAAAGGTCTTACGGAATTTTATGCAAAACAGTCACATCAAGTAACTGCTTGTGGCCGCAACCAAAAAGTGTTAGACGAATTAGAAAGCAGCGTAGGTGCAAAGAGCAAAGCATTTGATTTAACAAACCGCGAAGAGATAGAAGATCACTTCAAAGATATTGACGGCTTGGATCTTGTGATCCTCAACGCAGGTGGTTGTGAGTATATCGATAATCCCAACCAATTTGACGGCTATTTGTTTGAGCGGGTAATGCATATCAACGTCATCTCAATCGGCCACTGCCTAGACGTTTTACTGCCAAAAATTAAATCAGGCGGGCAACTTTGCATCGTAAGTTCCAGCAGTGCATTTTTACCTTTGCCTCGCGCCGAAGCGTACGGTGCGTCGAAAGCGGCTGTCAGCTATTTAGCGCGCACCCTGACAGCAACATTAAAAGACATTGATGTGACCTTAGTTCACCCAGGATTTGTAGAAACGCCGTTGACAGATAAAAACGACTTTCCGATGCCATTTATTGTAAGTGTCGATGAGGCCGTGAGTTACATTAGCAAAGGAATAGAAAAGCGCAGCAAGGAAATACATTTCCCAAAAAGATTTACTCTATTTTTAAAACTTCTCAGGTTACTGCCGTTTTCGTTGTGGTTACCTCTCGCAAAAAGGATAGCCCGTGGCTAAGATTGCAATAATTGGAAGCGGTATTTCAGGTATGACCGCAGCATACCTTTTAAGTCGTCAACATGACGTGAAAGTTTTTGAAAAAAATGATTATATTGGCGGACATACAGCAACTATTGATGTTGAATACCAAGGTGAAAAGCTCGCGGTTGATACCGGCTTTATCGTATTTAACGACAGAACCTATCCAAAGTTTGAAAAATTGCTGGCTGAAATTGGTGTTAGTCGCCAAGAAACCGAAATGAGCTTTAGTGTTCACAACAGTCAATCGAAGTTTGAGTACAATGGCCATTCACTCCGCACGCTATTCGCACAAAAACGTAACCTACTGAGGCCAACCTTCTGGCGATTGCTAAAGGATATTGTGCGTTTTAATGATCTTTGTAAATCATTATACGAAGAAGACGACTATCGAGGTGTTGAAACACTTGGCAAACTGCTACAGCAACACCAATTTAATGAGTTTTTTAAGCTGCACTACATCTTGCCAATGGGCGCAGCTATCTGGTCAACCAGTATCAAAGAGATGCTCGACTTTGAAGCTAAATTCTTTGTCCAGTTTTTCTTCAACCATGGGCTCTTGGACATCACAAATCGCCCTCAATGGTATGTTATCCCAGGTGGTTCGAGGGAATACATTCAACCATTGGTGGCAGAATTTAAAGACAATATTGTGCTTAATGCCGACATCAAGACAGTAGTTCGTGATGACTCTGGTGTGACCATCATCTTCAAAGATGGTAGTAATGAGTACTTCGATAAAGTCGTCTTTGCATGTCATAGCGATCAGGCTTTAGCGTTACTAAATACTCCATCGAGTGATGAACAAACGATACTTGGTGCAATTCCTTATACTGCAAACTCAGTGGTGCTGCACACTGACACCCGTTTATTGCCAAAACGTCCGCTGGCGTGGGCCAGTTGGAACTATTTATTAAACGAAGCGACGGACAAAGCCGCTGTTGTCACCTACCAAATGAACATACTGCAGGGGCTTGATGCCAAACATCAATACTGTGTCACGTTAAATCATGATGAAGGGATAGCTGAAGACAAAGTGATCCGCCGCTTTGTCTATCATCATCCGGTATTCAATACCACCAGCATTGCGGCCCAAAAACGTAAAGCCGACATCGATGGTAAACACCATAGTTATTTTTGTGGTGCGTACTGGTTCAACGGCTTTCATGAAGATGGGGTGAGAAGTGCGGTAGATGTGGCCGAGCAATTGGGTATCTCATTTTGAACAGTGCAATACTGGTGGGAAAAGTTCGGCATCGGCGATTCGCTCATGCCAAGCATGCTTTTTCTTACCCCATGTATATGATGTGGCTAGATTTAAGTGAGCTCGACGCACTCAATAGTATTTCGTCAAAGTTTGGTACATCCGGCTTAAAACTGCTTAAATTCAATCAAGCTGACTATATCCTCACAGAAGGCGAAAGCTTAGTTGAGCGCGCACGTGCTAAGTCAAATTCGCTAGGCAAACCCGTTTCATCACAAACAAAAGTATATTTAATGGCGCAAATACGCTGTTTAGGCTTTTACTTCAGTCCGGTTAATTTCTACTTTTTTGAAGACGAGAAGGGGGCTGGTTTTAGCCATATGCTCGCTGAGGTCAGTAATACGCCTTGGAATGAGCGTCATTTTTATTTAGTTGAATTAAGTAAAGAAGTGAACTTTAAAAAGCAATTTCACGTATCACCTTTTATGAATTTGGATATGCACTACCACTGGAAAGTGAAGCCACCCGGTAGCAATACGCTAATCCATATTGAAAACAGAAAAGGTGACGAATTGCTATTTGATGCCACGATGACGCTCAAAAAGCAGGAGCTCAATGAAGCAAATATTAATCAATTGCTTAAGCGGTTTCCAGCAATGACATGGAGCATAGCTAAAGGCATCTACTGGCAAGCGTTGAAGTTATTTTTAAAAAAAGTGCCTTTTGTTGGGCACCCCGGAAGAGTATAAGATGGAAAATACCACGACAATATCCTCATCAATTTCGCTTTCTACATTCGATAGAGTGTACAAAAAGCTCGTCTTTGGCGCGTTGAATACCTTAGAAACCGGAAAAGTGGTACTTGTCGAAGGCGACCAAAAATACTGTTTTGGTGAGTCAGAAACAAGCCTAAGCGTTGATATTCATGTTCATTCAGCGCAAATGTATAAGCTATTTGCACTTGGCGGCAGTGTCGGCGCAGGTGAATCTTACATTCTTGGTCACTGGAATTGTTCGGATTTAACCAAACTGATTGAGATCTTCGTCCTAAACCAAGCTCAGCTAGATGCATTTGAAAATAAGTTTGCATTTTTCTCCGGCATTGTGAATAAGATAAAGCATCTTAAAAATAAAAACTCGAAACAAGGCTCAAAGCGTAACATTGTCGCCCACTACGACCTTGGTAACGACCTTTATGAATCATTTTTAAGTGAAGAAATGCTGTACTCTAGTGCAGTGTATCCCTCAAAGGAAGCATCGCTTGAAGAAGCGCAGCAACATAAGTTAGCCGCAATCTGTGAGCGTTTGGATCTTCAGGCAGCTGACAAAGTTGTTGAGATTGGCACCGGGTGGGGCGCATTTGCTGTTTATGCTGCAAAAAACTACGGCTGCCATATAACCACAACAACTATTTCAGAAGAGCAGCATGCCTACGTAAAAGCACTGATTGAAAAAGAAGGGTTGCAGCAGCACATCACATTACTAAAACAAGATTACCGCGAATTGGACGGCCAGTACGACAAGCTGGTGTCTATCGAAATGATTGAGGCAGTTGGACATGCTTATTTATCGGGCTTTTTTGCCAAATGCAACGACTTGCTGAAACCGACTGGCGCGATGCTGATTCAGGCCATTACCATCGCCTGCCAACGTTATCAACATTACCTCAAGCAATCGGATTTCATTCAGCAGTACATTTTTCCTGGCGGTTGTCTTCCTTCCGTGAGTGAAATGAGCAAGCAAATCGTAAATTCCACCGATATGGTTGTCCACGAACTCCATGATATCGGTCTGCACTATGCCAGAACGCTATACGATTGGCGTGTTCGGTTTGAAAAAGCATGGCCTTCGCTTGATGGTAAACGTTTCGATGAACGCTTTTATCGCCTTTGGCAATTTTATTTATGCTACTGCGAAGGGGCGTTTAAACAAAGAGCAACTAGTGCCGTGCATTTAGTCGCCAGAAAACCAAGATACCAGTCCAATGTCTGTACTCAAACATTGGATTACTAACGCGCTACTCTTCCAAAGCATTTGGTTTGCTGCATTATTTTTTCAAGCAGATGCGCTTTGGTTGATGTTGGTTGGCTGTCTCGTTATGCTCGCAGGACACCAAAACAAGCATCTCAATTTGGTGCTTGCACTCGTTGGTTCCGCCATAGGAATGAGCATTGAATTGATTGCGGTCAAAGCTCAGCTCATCAATTACCAAGGTAGTGAATTACTTCCGGTTTGGCTTTGGGTTTTGTGGATAGCATTGGTGCTGACAATAAATAATGCACTTTCCAAACTATTAACGCTCAAAGCGCCGATATTATTAGTGGTATTTTTGGTCTGCGCGCCACCTAGCTATCTCGGTGCAGCTAACTTTGATGTAGTTTCTATCTCAACACCTTGGTACATTTTTTGGCCAGTGTTTGGCGCACTGTGGAGTGTGGGGTTCTACCTGATAGTGAGTTTTAATCGCATTTTATGGGGTACAAAGCTTGCGCAGTTGCCAGCAAATTGATAGCGTTTGATTACAAACCCACAGGATCCGGGGCGAAACGCAATAAAATAATAAATATTTCGTCGAATTTCGCAATTTTGGGGTTGCACATAAACGCAAAATGCATAAACATAGGTTTTGCTTAGGCAAATTATAAAGTTATAGGAATCTAATAATGAATAAAGCTCAACTAGTTGAAAAGATGGCGGCAGACGCAGAGATTTCAAAAGCAGCGGCAACCCGTGCTTTAGAAGCGTTTACTGGCGCAGTAACTAACACACTAAAAGATGGCGGTTCTGTTGCTTTAGTTGGTTTTGGCACATTCTCAGTAAAAGAGCGCGCTGCGCGTACTGGTCGTAACCCACAAACTGGCGCTGAAATCCAAATCCCAGCTGCGAACATTCCTTCGTTCAAAGCAGGTAAAGGCCTAAAAGACCAAGTAAATCCTTAATCCACTCGCTGGACAAGAAAAACCTCCCAAGTTGGAGGTTTTTTTATGCCTCTCACATTCATTATAATTGATACCGCTATCTTGAATTTGCTACTATCGCCCCAATCTCGCAATTTTATCTAATAAGTTGTTTAATCAGTTTTCATGAAGCGTTTTAACCTTTTCGCCGTTATGTCATTACTCATGTTGTTATGGGTAGCTGCTGCGTGCGCGACAGGAACGCCTGATAATCACTTATCCCATACTTCTGATACGCACAGCACGAGCTTCGAAAACATCACCCAAAAGGGCCTCGCTGACTCCAATCAGTTACCCAGTAAGCCAAGCCCTACAAGTCCAATAAAGCTCAGTGGTGAAACCACGCATCACGAAAAGGGCTTATTACCGGAACGCGAGCGTACTAGCCACCCTAGTTATTTTCTACATCCTAAACAACAAGCCGAATATGCGCTTGTATTTGAGCTTGCAGCAGAAAAATATATACCGGCCTCAGTCTATGACATCAATAGACCTAAACCTGTACCTTGGTATATGTGTGATACTCGGCCAAACAATGGCTTTATCGACAACTGTAAGCCGGCAAACTTAACCTTCAAAGGCAGTCTCAACTTCGCCTCTTAATCATTATCTACTACCAATAAAGTACCCAAATAGTAGTTTTGATACCAGCACCCTAACGTCTGTATGACCAGTATTCGTTAGCAAATCGGTATCGCTCAGATAGATAATGAGAAAAATATGAAAGATATAAATTCGCCAACGAGGCCATCAACCTCTCGTGGAGCAACCGCGCGTGCAAAACGCTTTTTTACTGCGCTTATTGTGTTCTTGTTGATCCTTTGTGCACTACCAAACTTGTATCCCAATAAGAATTTGATTCAAATTCAAGCAAGTAGTAACGAGGTAGTGTCTCTATCGCTGCCTGAGCTTAAATCTCAGCTAGAAGGAGAGGGATTCAAAGTCAAGCAAATCGAGTCTCATCAAGGTGGCTACTTAGTTGAACTTGAAAACCGCACGCTAACCGCCGAAGCGCGTGCTTATATGGCTGAGTCTCACTCCAAGCTAAGTGTTAAGGTTGTTAGTGCTTCAACGATGCCACAGTGGTTAGAAAGCACTGGACTCAAACCTATCAAGCTCGGACTAGACTTGGACGGCGGTGTGTTGTTCGTACTCAAGGTTGACACAGAGCAAGCGGCGCAAAATAAACTGCAGTCACTCGCAGACGAAGCCAATAGCCTACGGATCAAAAATCGTTATCGTAACCTATCTATTCCTCAAGTTATCAGTGGCGAGCAGGTTGAGGTCATAGCGAAAGCGCAAGGGCAAAATGAACTCGTAGCACTTACTGCGACACTGCGCGAACTCTATCCACAATTTACCAGTACAACTCATAAACAAGGCAGTTTAACGAGAGTTAATTTCCGTTTTGCCGAAGCGAAAAAAGCAGAGTTCGATAAGCAGTTAATGACCCAAGCGCTATCTACTTTACGTTCGCGTATTGAGGAACTCGGGATCACAGAAGCAGTTACGCAACGTCAAGGCACTAACTATATACGAATCGAATTACCTGGCGTGCAAGACCCAGAACAAGCCAAGCGTATTATCGGCGCCACAGCAAAGCTTTCATTTCATGCATTACAAGAAATGGGAGGTCAAAAATTAAAGGATAAATCTGGCGCTTTGGTTTCAGTCGACCCAGTTGCCATTTTTGGCGGGGATGAAATAGAGTCCGCAACAGCAGGAAGAGATGAATACGGCAAGCCTTTAGTGCAACTATTCTTATCTTCTCAAGGCGGTGAAAAGATAAACCGATTTTCTAGAAACAATGTTGGTAAACCAATGGCTACCGTATTCAGCGAATATTACGCGGATCCAAAAGGAGAGATTAGGCGCAAAACGGAGGTAATTTCAGTCGCCACTATTCAACAAGTATTAAATACCCGATTCAGTATTACCAATATGCAGTCAATGGAACGCGCGCAAGAGTTAGCATTATTGTTGCGGGCGGGTTCTCTTGACGCACCAATCACCATTGTGAAAGAGCAAACCATTGGTCCTTCATTGGGCGAAAAGAATATTGAAAGCGGCTTTAAAGCTTTGGCGTTAGGGCTAAGCCTAACTTTGCTGTTTATGGCAGTATGGTATCGCAAGCTAGGCGCAGTGGCCATTACCTCATTACTGGTAAACTTAGTTTGCCTGATTGGATTAATGTCGCTGCTTCCTGGTGTTGTGCTTACCTTACCCGGCATTGCGGGCCTAGTTTTGACTATCGGTATGGCCGTCGACACCAATGTTATTATTTTTGAGCGCGTTCGCGAATTAAGGCGTAAAGGCATTGGGATGGTTACTGCATTAAAGCAAGGTTATCAGCAAGCCATGTCGAGTATTATCGATGCCAACTTAACCACGATGATAACTGCTCTTATCCTACTTAGTATCGGTTATGGACCAGTGAAAGGGTTCGCGATCACTTTGGCGCTGGGCATAGTAACCAGTATTTTCGCCGGTGTGGTCGTCTCCGGTATGTTATCAGAATCTCTTTATTCAAAATCACGTAAAGGCGCAAAGTAAAATGACAAGTAAAACGCAAAAGGCAAGATTCGTCGGGCTAATTTCTGGATTGTTACTTGTCCTTGCAAGTCTCATAGCCATCACTCAAAAAGGCATTGTATTAGGCCAAGACTTTACCGGCGGTTACGTTACGGTTATCGATTTACCCAAGCAAACGAGCCAAACAGAAATGCAAAACAAGCTAGCTGAGCTTGGTGTTCAAGATGCGCGAATCTCTCTACAAAACGATGGTAGCTGGCGAGTTTTCCAAACCCCTCAGTCCACCGATGAAACACACGTCAAACAGTGGATAGAAGGAATTGAAACACAATGGCAAGCAAGCGTATTAGACGCCAGTTATCTTGGTGCGCAGGTGGGTAATGAGTTAATTGAGCAAGGTGGCCTTGCTGGTATATTCGCATTACTTAGTGTATTGTTTTACTTGGCGTTTAGATTTGAGTGGCGCTTAGCGGTCTCCGCAAGTATCGCGCTTTTTCATGATGTGATTGTGACGCTAGGTTTGTTTGCAATAACGCAAGTAGAATTTGACTTAACCGTGCTTGCAGCGCTGCTGGCGATTATTGGTTACTCACTCAACGATTCGATTGTGATTGGTGACAGAGTTAGAGAGCTCTTGTTCGAAGAGCAGTGGAAAACCAGTCCCGTGGGCAATACCATAGACCAAGCGATAAAGGATTCAATGAGCCGCACGCTTATCACCTCATTAACGACGCTCACAACGGTGTTAGCGATATGGTGGTTAGGCGGCGCAGGACTTAATAGTTTTGCCATGGCGTTGTGTTGTGGCATTCTCATTGGTACTTTGTCTTCCTTGGCAATTAGCGCAACTTTACCGCAGTTTTTAGGCTTGTCGTTTAACAACTACCTAAAAGAAGAATCTGAGGCAGCGAAACAGCAACTCGCTGAGCCATAAGCGTAATATGCGATTTAGGTTAAAAAAGTAGCAATTGCTCTTTTTTAACCTTGTCGTGCTGATGTATAATCCGCACTTCGAAAGGAGCCGGATAAGGATTAATGTCAAAATATAGTTATCAAACTCGGTGCGGGAAAGTAACCCTCTGGGCCGAGCAAAATATCCTCTTTGCCTGTTTCGAAGGAAATATTAATGAGTCTATGATCCATTATTTTTCTAGGGCATTAGAGCAATGTCGAGCCGAGATCCATTCTTCGACATGGGGTTACGTGAGTTATTCCGAAAAGGCCATAGCTGCGACACCAGAAGCCTACAAGTTACTGGTAAATACAGCAAAGCGCTGTTTGCAGTTAGGCTGTGTTAGTGCTGCGTATGTGTTGAAGTCGGCAATTGCGAAAAGCCAGATTGAAAAAATGCGCAAAGAAATTGGCATGCCAGAGCCATTAGATCAAGTTTTATTTGCTAATGTAAGCGCTGCCATTGAGTTTGTAAAAAGTACTTTAGCTACACCTGAAAAGTTGTCGGTATAAGACATCCTAATTCTATATAAGTGACGTTGCCTATTGGGACGAGCATTTATAATCAGTTTGATTGCGCCTTCACTGTTAAGGCTTCATTGGGCCGCATCTCGCAACGTGCGATGATGCGGTTGTTTTTATCTTCTTCCTGTCTAAGCAACATACCTTCATCATTTTTTGTCCACCACACAAACCCATCACCTTGATATTTTGCACCGCTGGCTGAGCGCGCAATCTTCATCTTAACCACCTGTTCGTTAAAATGGACAGTTGCCTTATCACTGTCGTTGTAGTCAACTTTTATCACCGAATCATTATCACATTGATAACGGCTAAGTGTTTCACTAAGCTCAATTTTACGATTTGAGATGTCCTCGCCACAGGCACTGAGAACAGCGCTAATTAAAACAGCAAAGGCAATTTTGGATTTCATAAACAGACTCCGGCGAGAAAAAGACGGTATCTGATAATTTAGCGTAAACGGATGAAGTTAAGGTGAATAGTGCGGTTACAAGGCAATAAAAAGCAGCATAAAAAAGGCCCAATGGGCCTTTAAACATGATTACAAGTTATTAATCCTTTACTGGAATGGTATTGGGGGCACTCTGCGCTTCACGTATTCTTGGCATGTATAATCGCTTCGTCATCGCCATAAAGAAAATAGGCGTAAACAATAGACCAAATAAGGTAACCCCTATCATTCCTGAGAATACTGCAATCCCCATGGTTTCGCGCATTTCAGCACCCGCACCAGTTGCAAGTACCAGAGGTACAACCCCTGCAGTAAAGGCAATCGACGTCATCAGAATAGGACGTAAACGTAGTTTACATGCCTCAATAATTGACTCCAAATTAGTTTTGCCTTGCTCATACTCTTCTTTGGCAAATTCCACCATTAGGATTGCGTTTTTACACGCTAAAGCAACCAAAACGATAAGAGCAATTTGGGTAAAGATATTATTATCGCCGCCAGTTAGCCACACCCCTACCAATGCTGACAGTATGGTCATTGGCACAATGAGGATGATTGCAAATGGTAGCTTTAGGCTTTCGTATTGCGATGCCAAAACCATAAACACCAAGAGTACAACCAGTGGGAAGATATACACCATCACGTTACCCGCGAGGATCTGCTGATAGGTGACTTCAGTCCACTCAAATGCCATGCCTTCGCTAAGCGTTTCGTTTAGCACCGCTTCGATTGCCATTTGCGCTTGATCCGAAGAGTAGCCGGGCGCAGGGCTGCCATTTAACTCGGCGGTAGGATACCCGTTATAGTGCATAACACGATCAGGCCCCGTTGTCGGCGTGACTTTGAGTACCGCGCCAAGTGGCACCATTTGACCGTAGTTGTTTCTTACTTTGTAAGACAGAATCTGTGCAGGATCTGAGCGAAAGTTCGCGTCAGCCTGAGCGGTAACCTGATAAGTGCGACCAAATAAGTTAAAGTCATTGACGTACATTGAACCTAAATAGATCTGTAATGCATTAAACACTTCCTCGAGCGGTACGCCTTGTACCATTGCTTGCTCACGGTCGATATCAATGTCCATTTGTGGTACTTGGATCCTAAAGCTTGAGTACAGTCCCATTAGCTCCGGTTGCTGCTGTGCTTTTGCGATCACTGCTTGTAAGTCAGAGAATAGCTTCTCAAAGCCAAGGTTTGCTCTATCTTCAATTTGCAGTTTAAATCCACCTGTGGTGCCTAACCCTTGTATTGGTGGCGGTGGGAAAACCGCGACAAACGCTTCATCTATGATGGCAAACTTCTGATTAAGCTGCGCAGCGATTGAAGACGCATACAACTCTGGCGATGTGCGATTTTCAAATTTATCTAGGGCAACAAATACAATCCCGCTATTTGGGCTGTTTGTAAAACCATTTACTGAAAGCCCAGGGAAAGACACGGAATGTAAAACGCCTGGAGTCTGTAATGCAATTTGTTCCATCTCACGTACAACGGCTTCTGTTCTATCCAAACTCGCAGCGTCTGGCAGTTGGGCAATCGCAACAAGATACTGTTTGTCCTGTTGTGGAATAAAGCCACCAGGGATGGTGCTAAACAACTTAGTAGTAGCAAAAATTAACCCTAAATAAACCACCAACACAATGGTGCTCAGTCTAATAAGTTTTTTTACTAGTCCAACATAGCCGTGAGCTGCCTTATCAAAAAAGCGATTAAACGGTTTGAATAGCCACTGACCAAACAATTTATCTAACACCACTGTGAGTTTGTCTGGTTTAGCACCGTGCGGCTTTAATAGTAGTGCAGCTAGCGCTGGTGATAATGTTAATGAGTTAAATGCCGAGATCAGCGTCGAAATTGTGATCGTGAGGGCAAACTGTTTGTAAAACTGGCCTGACAAGCCGGTAATAAAAGCAGTTGGAATAAACACCGCACAAAGCACCAATGCAATCGCTATAATAGGGCCTGTCACCTCTGACATCGCTTGTTTAGTGGCCTCGAAGGGCGCAAGGCCGTTTTCAATATTACGCTCAACGTTTTCAACCACGACAATGGCATCATCAACCACGATACCGATTGCTAGTACCAAACCAAACAACGACAAAGTATTGATAGAAACACCAAGCCACTGCATTGCAGCAAAGGTACCAACTAACGATACAGGCACCGCTACCAGCGGAATAATCGAAGCGCGCCATGTTTGCAAGAATAAGATAACGACTAATACCACAAGTACGATGGCTTCTAATAATGTTGAAATTACCGCATCGATTGAGCCACGAACAAAAATTGTCGGATCATAAACAATATCGTACTCAACCCCTTCAGGAAAACGTGTCGATAACTCTTTCATGGTTTCACGCACCTGATCCGACAGCTCTATCGCATTAGAACCAGGACGCTGGAAAATCGGCATTGCCACCGCTTCGTTTCCATCTAGCAAAGCCCTTAACGCGTAGTTATCTTGTCCAAGCTCAACTCGGCCAATGTCTTTGAGTCTAGTGATCGCGCCATCGCTCGATACGCTAACAATAATATTGTCAAATTCACTGGTATCTACCAAACGCCCTTTAACGTTTAACAGAATTTGGAATTGATTTTCATTCGTTGTGGGTTGAGCACCCAAAGAGCCAGCTGCTACTTGGCGGTTTTGTTGTTGGATTGCTCGAACCACATCGCTTGCGGTTAAGTTTCTTTCAGCCAATTGCTCGGGGTTTAGCCATATCCGCAAGGCGTATTTACCGCCGCCGAATAGCTTCACATCACCAACTCCCGGCAAGCGCGCTATCTGATCTTTGACATAAATATCGGCGTAGTTAGAGAGGTAGCTTGTATCATGCGAGCCGCTTGGCGATACCAAGTGCACCACCATAGTGAGATCTGGTGACGCCTTCTCAGCAACAACCCCTAAACGTTGTACTTCTTGCGGTAATCTTGGAATAGCGCTATTTACACGGTTTTGTACTTGAACTTGGGCGCGGTCCAAGTCAGTACCAAGTGCAAAAGTCACGGTAAGCGTTAAACGACCATCACTGGTTGCTTGAGAAAACATATACAGCATGTTCTCAACACCATTGATCTCTTGCTCAAGTGGCGTTGCAACGGTTTCAGCAATGACTTTTGGGTTTGCACCGGGGTAAGTTGCAGATACCACAACCGTCGGCGGTACCACCTCTGGATACTCACTAACGGGAAGCTGAAAAAGGGAAATGGCTCCTGCGATTAATATCACAAGCGACATCATCGCCGCAAAAATAGGCCGTTTAATGAAAAAATGGGAAAATTTCATTATTAGTTTAATCCTTGTGAAGAATCGTTTGGCGTCATCGCAACCACTTCTGCGGCGATGTTATCTGGCAAGGTAAGCGTCACTGAGTTTGGGCTTATCGGCATGCCAGGGCCTACACGCGCTGGGCCATTCACCGCGATACGCTCTCCTGCGGCTAAACCCGATTCAACTGCACGAAATTCGCCATAGCGATTACCGAGTGTGATCAGACGATATTCAAGTGTATTCGCGTCGTTGACGACAAGAACAAAGCGATTTTTAAGATCCGTACCCACTGCGCGGTCTGGAATTAATACTCGATCGTTTTGCTCACCGGATGAAAGACTCACTCGCGCAAACGAGCCAGGTCGTAATTGTCCACTATGGTTATCAAAAGAAGCGCGTACTTTTAGGGTTCCGGAGTGGTCATCGATGGCGTTGTCAATAAAGTCTAGCTCACCCATGACTGGCTGTGACTCACGGCCCAATAACTGTAATTTCACAGGAAGCGGCTCACCTTCCGTCACTGATGCAAACTGGCTATTCCAAGTTCGCTCGTCGATATCAAAATACGCATACATCTTATCGGTTGCGACTATCGTAGTAAGCAAGGTGTCGTTTGCTCTAATGGTGTTACCTTGAGTGACCTCAGCAAATGAAATTTTGCCGCTGATTGGTGCTGTGATCTTGCTAAACTCTAAGTTTAGTTGAGCTGCTTTAAATGAAGCGCGAAGCGCATCTAGTTCGGCTTCACGCTGTGCGGTAAGCGAAACACGGGCATCGACTTCTTCGGTTGAAATCGCTTTTTGCTTGCTTAATCGAAGCGCACGCGCTGACTCACTTTTTGCTTGCGAAAGGGCCGCTTCGGCACGTTTCACTTGTGCGGCAAGACTGGCAACCTCAGCCAAGAAAGTTCTATCGTCCAGCTCAAATAAAACATCGCCTTGGTGCACCGTATCTCCTTCTTTGAAGTTTACCGAGCCGATAACTCCTGTGACCCGAGCGCGAAGTGCGACTTCGTTTGGAGAAGAAAGGCGTGTTGTATAGGTGTGCCAATCAGCAATGCTAATTTGCGGTGTTGGTGCTACATCAATTGGTTGAAGAGGCGGAGTTTGACTGCTTGCCTGCTCAGCTTCGCCACATGCACTTAGCAATAGCAAAGCAGAAATAATCGTTGCGAGTTGCGTTGGTTTTAACATAGTTCCTCCTTTGTGTATGGAGGTAACTATACGTTTCATTTGTTGCATTAAACATAAGTGAAATGGAATATGATTGGTGCTAAATTAGAATCAATTGATGTAGATAACGAAATCAAAATGTCTTTTTTGTGTGATTTGCGCGAGATCTAAGATAAATCTTCCCGATTGATTTAAAATAACAAAAAGCCTAACGGAATTAAATTATGTCTAACGCTAACCATTTACAATCCCTACTGAGTGAAGTGCTCAATAAAAGTGACGATGCAGTTGCTATTGTTAGCAACAAGTCGGTTCTTGAATTTTGCAATAAAGCAATGGCGAAGCTAATTGGACAACCCTCGTCTCACATAACAGGACGCACACTGAGTAATATCTTCGACCCACAAACAGACGATACGTTTGATGATAGAATCGACGGGGATGAACTCACGGAATGGTTTTTAGGCTTAAGCAACGGGCGTGAATTAGACTATCCAGAAATTGAAATTGATACCTTAAGTGGTGAGTTCTTCAGATTACGATGTTTTTCGCTGCAGAATGATGCCTTCGTTATCTACGGAGATAACATTACCACAACAAAAGCGATGCATAGCGAACTCGATCACTTACGTAAAGAGCTCGATTTTATTACTAAAACTGACCCATTAACGGGCGTCGCCAGTCGTAGGCAGTTAAGCGATAAAGTTGACAGTCAAATTAGGTTATATGAACGTTACAGAACACCATTTAGTGTGATACTGACCGACCTCGATAATTTCCGTGCAATTAACGAGCAATTTGGCCATGAAGCGGGAGACCTAGTGCTGGTTCACGTGAGCTCGCGACTCTCTGACATGTTACGAGACACGGATTTAATAGCTCGGCTAGGTGGAGAGGAATTTGCTCTGGTACTCCCTAATACTGGCTTAGAGGGGGCAATCTTAGTCGCCGAGCGGGCACGCATTATGATAGAGCAGGCATCATTTCAAATTGCGGTCGGTGAAGAGGTCGATATTACCAGCTCATTTGGGGTTGCTGAATTTGGCGCAGGTGAGTCTGGCGTTGAAAGCATTATTCGTCGTGCAGATACGATGTTACTAGAGGCCAAAAGCAGTGGCAGAAATCGCGTTGTTCCAAATCCGCACTAATTAAGACCAATCGTTAAATTGTAATAATGCTTAACTAAGCTAGTTCCTTCAAGTAGTAGATAAGTGCGCCCAATATGGCGCATTTTGCAGTTAAGGAACAATAATAATGGCAAGTTTTACCCGTCGAGATTTTATTAAAAGTGCATTAATGGGCGTTGGCGCAGCAACAATTAGCGTTTCGTTAGTTGGCTGCGGCAGTAGTAATAGTAAAGCGGTTGCGAGTAACGATTTTGCTGTCGCATTTAACCATGGTGTCGCAAGTGGCGATCCTTTAGCTGATAGCGTTATATTATGGACGCGAGTCACTCCTGAAGGTACACCTAACAGTGTGGATGTCACTCTACAAGTATCAGAATCAGAAGATTTTGGTGTCTTACTACAAAGCCACCAGCTTGCCGCATTAGCAAAAAACGATTACACCGTTAAAGTAGATCTTAATGGCCTTGTTGCAAATAGCCGCTACTTTTATCGCTTCGTCACTAAGGAAACGCATTCACCCATAGGTAAATGCAAAACCTTGCCCGTCAACGATGTAACTCAGGTAAAACTTGCCGTCATGTCTTGTGCAAATTATCCGGCAGGTTACTTTCATGTTTATGCAGAGGCTGCAAAACGCAGCGATTTAGACGCGGTGTTACACTTAGGTGATTACATATACGAATATGGTATGGGTGGGTACGCCACTGAAAATGCCGACGCCATGGGGCGAGGGCTGGATGCAGATAATGCGAGCGAGATTATTACATTAAATGATTATCGTCGTCGCTATGCAAAATATCGTACGGACCTTGGTCTGCAAGCTCTCCACGCCAGTACGCCATTCATTGCGGTATGGGACGACCATGAAGTATGCAATGACTCATACATGGATGGCGCTGAGAACCATAACGAGGGAGAAGGGGAGTACGCTGCCCGCAAACTTGCTGCGCTGCAAGCCTACTATGAATGGATGCCTGTGCGTCCGATGGTTAAGGACCAACTCGAGAGCCTCTATCGTAAATTTGAATTTGGCGACTTGTTATCACTTTATATGCTAGATACCCGTCACGAGAGCCGCGTTAAAGCACTCGACTATCAAGATTATATTGACCCTACAACAGGACAAGTGGATTTTGCCGGATTTCAGGCGGATCTCACCGCGCCTTCGCAACAGCTTTTAGGCGTAAACCAATTGACTTGGCTCACCGATAATTTGAAAAATTCAACAGCGAAATGGCAAGTTTTAGGGCAACAAGTATTGATGACTAAAATGATGATCCCAGTCGAGCTGCTCATGTCTCTTGCCAACCCTTCCACACAAATGCCGACGCAACTAACTGAGCTTGCTCAAATAAAGGGCAGGCTGCTTGCTGGTGACTCAACATTGTCTGCACAAGAAAAAGCGCGAGTCACGTATACCGTACCATATAATTTGGATGCATGGGACGGCTACCCGATTGAACGTGAAGTAATTTTACAAACAGCAAAAGCGGCCAATAAAAACTTAGTAGTCGTTGCTGGAGATACGCACAACGCCTGGTCAGGTAAGCTCTGCGATGCAAGCGGAGCCGTTTGTGGTCAAGAATATGCGACAGCGTCAGTCAGCTCTCCAGGGCTTGAGTATTACTTGCAATTAGGCGATGAGCAGGCGCTACAATTCGCTGAGGTATTGCAATTACTAGTCGATGACCTTGAATATGCCAATATTCATCAGCGTGGTTATCTAACGCTTAATTTCACAAAAGAGAAGGTAGAAAGTGAGTGGCATTTTGTCAATACAGTCAAGCAAGAGCAGTTTGAAAGCCACAATAAACAACGCGAGCTTTTACTGTAGTTACGGCAAGCTATTCGCGCTACGCTTCATGTACAGCTGCGTAAAAAGTGTGTAAAGGGGCTTTACAGCCCCTTGCATTTAGCTATTTTATCTTGCGAAAGAAGCCGTGTTGCCTTAAACGGCTTCTTTTTACCTCCCTTAACTTTAACCTTTGCAATATCTAAATATTGAAAGTCGCCAGGGGCGTTAAGACGCCATAAATTTTTTGACTGTTCAGAAAAGCAAAACTCTCCCGTATCTCCATGTATCAACAGCAACGGATAACTGAGTTGAGCTGCATACTCTGCAAGTGTCTCTCGATATAATTGATAGCCATCGCACTGAGCTTTCGAGTGTTTATCACAACGTCCTGAATGCTTCTCTTTTTGATATAGGTCGGCTTGTAGAAATATCACCGCGGCTTTATGGTTTGGCGTCAACAAGCTGTCCAACCACTTAATATTCTCTACATCACGACGATGAGATTCTTCGTGCACTACTTTTTTATCGGATAATAAGATTTGTCTGCGACCGTTGTTGGTACCAGGCACATGCAAAGTTAAAAACTGCACATCATCCACTATCCAAGATTGATTTTCTGGTATTGTTGGCTGGCGTTTAAAGGCCGGTAGCTCAGGTGTTTGCACCGCAAAGTGTTTACGGATGAAATCCAATCTCTCTAATTCATCAAACCTAGGGTTCAGGGTTTCACGGTCACAGTCAGTCCAATCATTGTCTCCGGGCGTGAATACAAAAGGTTGACTACTTACATTTGAGATCAGGGCATAATTATCTTTAAGCAGCTGGTCTGTACAGGGCTCAGCACCGGATTTCATATCACCTACGTGCACAATAAAATCATGCTGTATATCATTTACCTTTTCGTGCAGAGCACCATTTGGCATCAACATGCCTCTGTCTATCTCCGTATAGGGCATATCACCAAAGACTAAAAATGACGTTGCCGAGGCCTGAGATACACTGAGCATAGGCATCAACGCCATGGCGAATAATTTAACGAGCTGCACAATAATTCTCCTTTATATTAGCCCCAATCATACATCAACTCTGTGACAGAAGAAGTCGCTCTCTCAATAAAAAACGCCGCTAATTGCGGCGCTTTGCTACTTAACCTGAGCTGCGGATAATTAATGCCTTTCTAGCAGCCAGTTTTAGCGCTAACTTCGTTGAATTCACTTCCAATAGCCAGCTATTGGTGCGTAAATTCGCCTTGCCTACAGGATGTAGGTACCTTAGCGAGAGCAGGACGCGGAAGCGGTGTTTTCCTTAAAACTTGCTGGCTAGACAAGGAAAAAACTAAGTTGTGGCTTAGCAACAATAAGTTGGAACATTCCTTATCCAAACCTCAGGTTACTTAAGATGTTTTTCGAAAAAAGCTAAAAACTCAGTAAGCGTCTTCACTCTATGTGCTTGATAACTCAGATGGTGGTTGCCATCCTCGAGCTCTATATATTTGAACTTCTTGTCATGATCTTCAAGTTCATCTGCCATGTCACGACTATGATTCACAGGCACGACTTTATCGTCATCACCATGAATAAGTAACACGGGACGGTTAATCTGCTTAGCGTAGTTAACAGGAGATTGTGCTTTAAGTTTATCCATATCTTGTCCAAATTGGTCACGAACAAGCTCTTTGTTTGTGAAAAAGCGCGCACGACTGACTATCGATTCTAAGTCTGTAACACCGGCAAAACTTGCTGCACATTGAAACGTTTCAGGATGTTTTACCACAGCCATTAGTGCCGCATAGCCGCCGTAACTTGCACCACCTATACAAATTTTATTTTTGAGTGCATACTTTTCTGCAATCAACCAGTTTGCCGCATCTTGTAAGTCATCTTGCATCTTTCCTCCCCAACCTTGATTTGCTTCATTAAAGAAGTCAAAACCATAACCAAAAGAGCCTCTAAAGTTAGGTTGGAAAACCACAAAGCCTCTGCTTGCCAATAGTTCAGACCAGTAATCAAAGCCAGCGTAGTCGCGAGAGTATGGTCCACCGTGTGGAAAGATGATTGTTGGAGCAGCCGCATCGAATGCTTTAGGTAGGGTTAAGTAACCCTCAATTTCTAGGCCGTCACGCGCTTTAAACGATACCCTTTGTTTGCCCAAATAATTGTCACCGGTAATATCCGGATATAAACGTCCTAACCCTGCCAAAGAGCTGGTTTCTCTGTCACCAATCAGATATGTACCGGAGTCTTGGTCTGAATCGCCGTACGCTATGTATTTTTTATTATCCGTGCTCATACTTATAACAACGGTGTCGTAGTTTGGTAATGCCGCTTTAAGTGAGCGTTGAAGGCGTTTGCGGTCTTCGTCCCAGTAAATTCTCGAGTTATCAAGGTTGGAATGGCTGAAGCCTATGGCTCTGCCGTCGTGCGAATAAATGATACTGCCATCAAAATCATAGTCTGGATCGGAGAAAATAAGCTGAGGTAAAAGCGGGCGTTTAGTAATGTCTGCTTTAAACAGCGCATTTTTACCATTATGAAGTGCGGTGAGGTAAATAATATTTGGGTCTTTATCAAATCCAAGAATATGGATAGCTTCCGGGCCACGAGCCTGAAAGGTATAGAAATCGGTTAAATCCTTCGTCTCATTATCATAGAGCATATAATAGGCCGTGATCCCTTCAAACCCATAACCCATTCTTACATTGCCTTGTTGATCGGCTATCCAGCTAGATATTTTTCTTCTTGCTCGAACAACTTTCTCGCGTCTATCTTTAGCTATATCTAAGATATAAACGCTCGGCTTGTTTGCCATATCAAAGTCAGTTTGAACCAATATCTTGTTTGGTTGTTCTGGCAGTATGCTAATCACGTCATCTTGAAATTGTGCCGAAATTTCATAGCGATAAGCACGGTTGATTTGAACTAATTCATCCGTAGGATTTTTTAAATCAAATTTAAATAAACGAGATGAGGTGTATTTTACACCTCGCTGCACTTTGGTGTAATTCGCACCAAATAAGAGCATGTCATCACTGGCCCAATCGTACCAACCAAGTGCTATCGTTTTATTATCAGTTTGCAGGATATAATTTTTTTTATGCGTTTTTAGGTCATGAACAGTAAGAACAAGGTTTCCTTCATAATTTTGTAAATACGCAACGGCCTTACCACTGGGTGAGAGTGAAACTTTACTCATATTAGGTAGTTGTGCGTAACTCTCTACGGGTAACTGGGCGTTAGCAGAGATGGTGCAGAGCAGTGCAGTGGCAAATAGAATTATATTTTTCATTTTCTGAAGTATAGTGTATTAAGTTCCTTTAATTTGCCAACATTATTATCTATTTTTAGACCAAACTCCAATCTATATACATTTACATGAACTATCATTAGCGGTAATTCGGGAGAAACAAGCACAAAAGTTAGCTACATTGTGCTCACCTTAAAATGGTCATTATTGGGGCTGCGTACGCATTAAATAATTCATACGCAGATTGAAAGCTAACTTTTAGCCTATTTTACGTTAATTGGATTTGAGGCGTGAATTTGATAATCAGTATAACCTTGTTCACCTCCACCAAATAATGTCTCAGACTGATGTTCGTTTAAGTACAAATCATTTGCCAGTCTGTAGGGCAAATCAGGATTAGAGACAAAAGGACGACCAAATCCAATCATATCAACCCAACCTTCATTTAGAGCTTGTTGGGCGCGCCCTTTCGTATACTTTCCGGCATAGATTAATACGCCATTAAATGCCTCTCTAATTGCGTATTTAAAATTCAGAGGCATATCTGGCGCGTCTTCCCAATCCGCTTCTGCGATGTGTACATAGCATACGTTGAGCGCAGTTAGCTGTTTAATTGCCGCGAGGTATGTCTGCTCAGGGTTTTCATCTACTGTACCATTTAAGGTAGTAAGCGGCGCAAGTCTAACACCCACTTTGTCACTGCCAATTTCTTCACTCACCGCCGTCACGACCTCACGCAAAAAGCGAATGCGGTTATCAACAGAGCCACCATAGCCATCAGTCCTTTGATTTGAGTGAGAGTCTAAAAATTGATTAATCAAATAACCATTCGCTGCATGCAGTTCAATTCCATCAAATCCTGCTTGCATCGCGTTACGTGCAGCGTGTCGATATTCGTTAATAACATTATTGATGTCTGCTTGGGTCATTGCTCTAGGTGTTTGAGCTTGAATAAAATCAGGGGAGTCATTTTCATCGATGAAAACTTTCACACCCTGAGCTTGAATTGCTGAAGCTGAAATCGGCTGAAGCCCAGCGGTATTACTTTGGTGCGATACTCGCCCAACATGCCAAAGCTGCGCAAACATAACACCGCCTGCATCATGCACTTGTTTTGTGACTTGTTTCCAGCCAGCAACTTGGGCGTCTGAATAGATCCCCGGTGTCCAAGCATACCCCTTACCGAGTTGCGATATTTGTGTCCCTTCACTAATAATTAAACCAGCCGTTGCACGTTGTGCGTAATAGGTTGCCATCAAACTGTTAGGGGTATCCCCGGGTTGACTTGCCCGCGAGCGGGTCATAGGCGGCATCACTATACGATTGCTCAGTGTTTTACCTGCTAAGTTAATCGACTCAAATAAATCAGCCATTTGGCCTCCTCAATGTTTATTTTCACTATGAGAAGCTTAACGATTTAAAATATTTTCATTAACAGCAATAAATACAAAATATATTTGTAAAAAATGAAAAAACTATAGCGTGAGCCTAGGCGCAATGTAGTCTAGAAATGCCGAAATCCGAGAGGATACACCACTATTTTGATAATACACGGCTTGTACTGCTTCTCTGCGATTTGGCGAAATAATTTGCTCGGTAAAAACTTCAACAAGTCTTCCGGCTTTTATATCTTGCCTCACCATAAAGTTAGATAGCAGTGCAATGCCATGGCCAGCAATACATAATTGCCTCACGGTCTCGCCACTGGATGCGCTAATAGAAAACTTGAGCTGTTGCGGATTTTGTAAAGGCCAGACGTTGAGATGTGGGGCATCGGTAAAACCTATCAAGTTATGATGTGGAAGATCAATCAGTGGTTCATTACCTACAAATTTACTTAAATAGTCAGGGCTTGCTACAAGATGAAGTTTACTGCGACCTAACAAACGAGCATGAAGATTAGAGTCAGCCAAGTCACCAATTCGTATTGCGATATCGGTTTTATGCTCCAGCAAATCGATGATGCTGTCATGACTTGTTATTTCCAAAGTAATATCGGGAAAGGCCTCATTAAAACCTTTTAATATAGGCGTAAGCTGGTGAAAAACGAAAGGACTTGCAGCATCCACTCTTAATTTACCAGCTGGCGAAAATCGTAACAGCTTTAACGCCTCTTCACCTTGCTCAATGGTATTGAGTGCCTGCCGCGCATAGCGTAAAAATAGCTCTCCTTCTTCGGTTAGCTCTATCCGTCGAGTCGTTCGATTGAATAGGGTTACACGCAGGGACTTTTCCAGTCGAGTTACTGCTCTTGAGACCTTTGCAACTTGTTCGTCCATCAGATTTGCTGCAGCGGAAAAACTCCCAGTATCGACAACACAGATAAAAGCTTCTAGATCTTCGGTTTTTGAGCTAACGGTCATGTGTATTCCTTTTCATTTTCTACAAAAGTATTTTGTCATTTTCGCTATTTTTTGCAAATAAAAAAGCTTTCACACTACACCAACTTATTGCTTATCATGTTAAAAGGGTTATTTATGCCGCTTGCATTACTGGCGCTGACATTAAGCGCATTTGCCATTGGTACCACCGAATTTGTCATTGTTGGTTTAGTACCGACCATTGCTTCCGATTTATCAGTTTCGCTGCCAAGTGCAGGTTTACTGGTGAGTTTATATGCCATTGGCGTTGCTGTTGGTGCGCCCGTTTTAACCGCACTGACAGGGCGATGGAATAGGAAATCTGTATTACTTAGTTTGATGGCACTATTTGTTTTTGGCAATCTGCTTGCGTGGCAAGCGCCAAGTTATGAAAGCCTCATTTTAGCGAGGATCATGACAGGACTCGCTCATGGTGTGTTCTTCTCGATTGGCTCTACGATTGCAACTAGCTTGGTCTCAAAAGACAAAGAGGCAAGTGCCATCGCCATTATGTTCACGGGACTGACCGTTGCGCTCGTAACAGGTGTCCCCTTGGGTACTTGGATTGGCCAACAGTTTGGCTGGCGAGCCACTTTTCTAGTAGTTTCTGCTTTAGGTGTTATCGCTCTCTTGGGAAGTGCATTATTAATTCCAAAGAACCTAAAGCAAAGCGCATCTGCCAGTCTATCTGAGCAGGCAAAAGTATTATTGCAACCCAGATTACTGCTCGTCTATCTTATGACCATACTCGGCTACGGTGGAACCTTTACAGCATTCACCTATCTTGCGCCAATTTTACAACAGGAAGCTGGTTTTAACGCCGCTACAGTCAGTATTATTATGCTGGTTTATGGTGTATCTGTTGCAGTTGGCAATATCTATGGCGGCAAATTAGCAGATAAAAAAGGGCCGATAAGCGCTCTGACCATCATCTTCGCGTTACTCTCGGTCATTTTGGCTGTGTTGACATTTACCATGCAGTCGAAAATCGGCGTGGTGATCACAGTACTAGTGTGGGGAGCATTTGCTTTTGGAAATGTACCTGGTCTTCAGGTCTATGTTGTACAGCTAGCCGAAAAGTTTAGTCCAAAAACGGTGGATGTCGCATCGGGGTTGAATATCGCTGCCTTCAACGTTGGAATTGCGCTCGGTTCTGTCTTAGGTGGCCAAATTGTTGAAAATATGTCGCTGCAGGACACCGCTTGGGTAGGGGCACTTATCAGCGCTGCAGCCTTATTAGCAACCCGTTTTAGTGGCTATCTAGATAACAGATCTTTATTGAAGGCTCAAGTTGTAGAGTAGGTGGCGGCTCATCCGGAGGAATTTTGCTAAAAGATCGCCACGTGAAGTGGCTCCTACGAAAAAAGCAATCTGGTTTAGCAAATATTCAAGCCACACAAAAATAGGAGCAGGTTAATCCTACGAGCTTTTGTTAAAGATCGCCACCTGAAGTGGCTCCTACGAAAGGCAATCTTATTTAGCAAATATTCAAGCCTCACCAGAGTAGGAGCAGGTTAATCCTGCGAGCTTTTGTTAAAAGATCGCCACGTGAAGTGGCTCCTACGAAAGGCAATCTTGTTTAGCAAATATTCAAGCCACACTAAAATAGGAGCAGGTTAATCCTGCGAGCTTTTATTAAAGATCGCCACCTGAAGTGGCTCCTACTAAGCTAAAGTGCAAGTGCTACACTATTGTTTGGGGATCGCATTTCCTTTAAACGACACTTTGATATTCGTCACTTTACTTAAGTCATAAAGCTGTGGATTTTTCAGCTTAATTGACCAAGTGGTAAACGGAGTTGGTTTAAAGTAATTAATCGCATAATCGTTTGCGATTGCACCACTGGTGATTGGATCTATGCGCGTCGTTTCACTATCTAACAGCTCGTAACTTACCAATCGGTATAACGACCCTGCACTAAATTGATAGGATTGCCCTTTAAACCTATCTTGATATGAACCACTAGATCTTACTTCGATATCATAGCGCTGGTTCTCATTTAACCCCGAACCTTCTAGTACAACATTGACCTCGTCTAATCTAACTCGATCAAACTGGGAAAAATCAATATCTTCCAACGACAGCGTAAAACTCATTTCACCATCTTGCGCAAAATCCAGCAATTGCTGCGGCGCATCTAACTCTTCTATGGTGAGCATAAAATCTTGAGGTCGAGGGTTAAAACGCAATAATGACGCGGCCTCTTGTTCACGTAGTAAAGCTAAGTCGTGACGGTATTCTTGATAACTTTGATTAAGGCTTGGTGTCACTATGGTGTCATCAAGAGACCAGTAGCTAAATGCCGCCTGATAGTTTGTTAGTGCAACAAATATCGGCCGTTTTAGATTATTCAAAGTCCGGAATAGCTGTTCCTCCATGTCCTGAATTTCATCTAGACTGTTTTGATTATTTTGTAAAAATGCATCTATACGATTGATCTGTTTAAGTTTTGCATCAGCGGTGATGCGCAAATCTATCTGTCTAGATTGCTCCTGGGCAATATCAATCTCTACAGCAACTATTGCCTTACCATGATTAATCAACTTTTCGATAGCAACAAGGTAGTCACTTGCACCATCAATGTCTTCATCTATGGCCTTTTTCATTTGTGCCTTAGCAGTTATTAAAAATTCGTCCCAAATTCGATTTGCCTCTTCTTTGGTCGGAATGAGTGAATTAAGGCGATTGAACTCTTGTGCAAGCTCACTACTAGAAAACGGATCAGCGGTTTTTTGTGATAACACGTTTAACTGGCCGCTAACCGTTTGTACTTTATCCATTAATGACGCGATATCATCAATTTTGGTTTTTAACTCATTGATCTCTTGGATTGTGGCGGGCAAGCTCGCAACTAAGTCTTTCAAGCCACTGGTATCTCCCCCCGCAGCGCCCGCAAATGCAGTGCCCGCACTAATTACGGTTTCAAGTACTTTAAGCCCAATTTCAGTGATTTTATCTAGTTTGTAGTCCAAAATTCCTTGTTGAAACTCGACCCCTGAATAGAAGACATTATTTTCTTGTCCGCTGAATGATGCTTTTTGTTGATCAAGTGTTTTTACCAAGCTCGTCAGTTGCTCTACAGAGCGAGAGATAATTCGTTGCTCAGCAGATGCAACGTCGAATAGGTTATCCTGCATCAAAGTGAGATCTTGGCGCTTGTTTTCTAAACTTCGGCCTTGTTTCTGAAAATTATCGTAGCTATCCTGATATGCTTCCATCGCGTCAATATATGCTTTAATCGTTAACTCATAAAAGTCGCGGGATAGGCTAGGCACATAGTTTTTGTTAAGTGTTGCGTACGACAAAAACTGTTTAAAGTTAGCAAGCTGCAAGTAAAAATTCTTTGCTTGAACGGAAGATTCTCTAACATCATGAGCTGCGTTTAAAATAACTTCAGGCCAGCTCAACATCTCAATACTTAACGCTGGATTTTGATCATAGATAGAAGCCGCCATATCGAATGACTTTTCAAATGCATCTAAAAAGTACTCTTTATGCACAGAGATGAGCGACGTTAACGCTGGCGAAATAGGCGTTGCGAACTTATTGCCTTGTATAACTTGATATAGCGTACCAAATGAGTCTGGAGCAATACTAAAGCGTTCAATTTCACCATCGCTTGGCGAATGAGCTGTGATTATATTGATATTAGCCTCAACTTTATCAGCCATAAATACCAATGTTGATGCTTGAGCATTTTGGGTATCTAAATTGATACTCACCGTACCATTACCCATTATTTTACGTGCGACGATAAAAATTCGTTTGTTTGGCGCATCGAAAATCATGTTTCGGTCGATTTCTACCGTGTCAGCAGCAATGACGATAGTATTATGATCTCTTGCACTAGTAAGCACGTCATTCAAATTGACATGTAAGGCCGAGACCAAATAATTTTGTGTGTCTATCTGTTGTTGATTTGAAGTCGTAACGCTCGGTAGGTTTTGACTTAGCTCAAGATTATATAGCTCATTCCAAGTCGCAGCTTGGCTCGAAAAAGCGCAGCCAATCAACAGGCTGAGTAAAGTTGGTTTCATAGTAACTCCTTATGTACCTGAGCATATTTAGCTCAGGTACGGTGATATATTCCTTATAGCAATAAGGAAGGAATGCATGTTGTATTTGATTACTGCTCAGAGATAGGTAGATAAGCATTTTGCAAAAATGCTCTCGCTTTGTCTGAAATGTCTTTCCACGAGTTTGTTGCGCTGCTAGCAAGCGGAGATGAAACAATACCAGCTACCACAACATTAGCATTTCGAAGTGCATTTTCACTGTCTAGTTGCTCTAAGACTTCTTTAAGTGACCGCATATCTCCTAGTAGAGACTGCCAATGCACTTGCACTAAGCGCACATTATCGATTGCTTTGAGGATCTTATCATTCATGCCATCTACTTGACCTTTTGCAATCTCGTAAGATGCGGCCAGGCTCACTGAATGTGCTAGGTCTTTGTTTGAACTATCAATTTTTGCTTGAACCTTATCTATTTCGTCTTTGAGCTCTTCGACTTGGCTGCCAAGTACTGAACCGCCGATTAACAACACTAAAGGTCCTCCAGCAGAGAGGCCTGCAACTATCTTCAACTTAGTGTCTTTTTCGTTGTTAAGACTGTTTAGGCGATTTTGCAAGGTACTAATTTTTTCGCGAATATTCGCAGGCTGATCTTTATTCAAGATATCAGCAAATGTACTCTCAAGCGTTTCCAATTCCCCTGTATGCGTAGTCAATCCCCCCTGAAAACTAATAAGTTCATTCACCACTTCTTCTGTTTTATTCAGGTTTGAGTCAATAAAACTCATAAAAGTATTGAGAAATGAAATTGCGGCTTGGCGACTCTGCTCAGCAGCTTGCATATCCCCCGTAAGTGAAGCGTTATGTAAGTTGGTTAATTGGCTGATAAACGGGTTAATTAACAGTGCATGAGTGTCTGAGTAGTTAGCAAGTTTTGTCGCTAAATCAATAACGCTAGGGTAGATATTGTGATTCCAGTTTTGACCAGATGCGTTGATTTCTCCAAACGTTTCCATTAACGCTTTATAGTGTTTATTCAAAGGCGTGTTGTCAGGGTAGCGCGTTGAACTTCTAAATGCAGACTCGTTGTTTGGTAACCCAACAGCAGCTTGAGCGAACACTTGAATTGTGTGCCATTGCTCCTGTGTTAATAGAAAATCATCTGAACCAACATCTACAAACAAAGGTGCACCTTCAATATCACCTTGAAGTGTATCGTACATAATTGGTGAGATTTCTGGGACGTCGGTATTCGCAGTTGCGAGCTGACTAAGCCCAAATAATTGGAGTGACGTTACGATAGCAATTGCGCTTTTCTTTAACTTAATTGATTTCATCTTTCATATTCCTTAATCAATCGGTGTTCTAACTGTTAAGTTGCACTAGACCTATTCTGGTTTAAAAGGTGCAACTGAAGATAAAAGTGCATGTAGTTAAAATGTTAACCAAATGTACTTTTAATATTATTTATATAGGGACAATGAGAATGGAAGAACTTCTACACTTTCTAACAAATTGAGGAAATTAGTTGCATTTTCAATAACACCAAACAGCATGGTATACAATCTACAAAACAACAAATTAAGTAAATGAAAGTTAACAAAAACGAGCTATAACCTGGCCATCCATAGCTATAGATGTAGGGAGTTTTGTTACAAACAGATAGTTAACAGCTTATTTTTATAGCCACTTTCGCTCAAAATTCAACCTTAATTAAACTGTTTCATAAAATCGAACTCAATGTTTCTGCCGCTATAAATGACACGCGTGTTCTTTGTTGAAGAAATAAATTCAATCTATTGACAGCTATCTGATCTTGGCCAGAAAAATCAAAGTAACTACCCGTTAGTACAGCCACTTTAAGTTATATAAATGACTTAAAAATTCAAACAAGGTTAAACCTAAAACGATTAAGGAAATTATCAATAACCACTTTTAGCTAGGCAGGGGAAATAACACTGAATTTGGTATAGACCAAAACACATATTTCATTTATAACTGTTAAAAATAAATGTTTAATTTATGTAATATTTATGTAATTTTATTTGAGTGCGGCGGTCTTTATCTTATAAAGTAATGTGAAAAGAGAAGTTAAATGAACAAACTAAGAAGAATGATGATATTTAAGGGGGTGGTAGAGTCAGGATCACTGACCAAAGCCGCGGAGAAGTTATCTTTGTCTAAATCAGTGATCAGCCAACATCTCAAGAAACTAGAAGAAGAGATAGGAACACCACTACTATATAGAAACACACGAAGCCAATCATTGACCAACGTTGGTAAAGACTTCTATGCGTACTGCCTTGAAATCAGCCATTTATCAGAGTTAGCTTGGGAGAAAGCAAGATCTAAGCAATCAGTACTGGCAGGGCAGTTAACAGTGACAACATCCTATGCTTTGATGCAAACCATCGTTGCACCTGCACTATGTAAGCTGATTAAAACGCACCCTAAAATCCGCCTGAATTTAATTAATGAAGATCGCCATCTCAATCTAGTGGAGCGGGGGATAGATCTTGCTGTTAGAGTGGGTAAAAGCACAGATGTGGAGCAATCACAACAATATATTGGTTCATTTAGAGACGTGCTATATAAAGCAAAGGACAGTGAATTTAACGACACAACCGCTCCTTACATTGCAAACTCTTGGGAAAGCAAAGTCACAAATTATGAATTTATACATACAACACAAAATATCGTTAAACAGCTTTCATTCAAAGCACATCACAAAACCAATTCCGTTAGCGATACAATAGGGCTCATTGAAAGCGGTTTGGGTATTGGATTAGTGCCAGAAATCATCGCATTTAATAATCATAACCTGGAGCGAGTAGATCCCGAATTCGAGCTGGAAAAAGTGGAGGTATTTTGCATTCATAAAGGTAGTACTGATGTACCCGCGACGATACGAATTGCGCAAAGTGCTATTAAAAGCTATATGGATGCTCATCAATTTGTATTGAAAAATGCTGCGATGCACTAGTGAGCGCCAGATGGAATGCTGTCCTCATTTGCGTTACTAAAAATCTACGTTATGCTTGCAGTAGTTTAAGAAAATTATTTCACTCTAAACATGAAGTTAAAGGAAAATCTATTCTCCCGTTGTACCTTGGTATTTGGGCTAATATTGTTTGCGATACTGAGCCAAAGTACTCAAGCGGAAATAACCATCGCGGTTGTAGGCAAAACTAAAAATGACACCTTTTATGAACAATCGTATAAAGGGTGTGTAGACTTTGCGAAACAACATCCAAATGTAGAGTGTATCTACGATGGTGCAGACGACTATCAAGATTTTAGAACGCAAAGCCTAATCATTAATGAACTATTGAGTAAAAAGGTAGACGGGTTATTAATATCAACTACCGATTCAAACTATCTCGTGTCACGTTCACTCAAAAAGGCAAAGCAATTGAAGATACCAGTGATCACTTTTGACTCTGACCTTTTAACAGAGCATAAAGATTACCGTCTCGCCTATGTAGGAACCGATAACTTTGCATTTGGTGTTGCACTTGGAGAAGCCGCTAAACCTTATAAAAAGGCCGCGCTTCAATCGTTTTGTATTCAAACAGGTCATCACTCAACACCTAATTTGGATAAAAGGATCAATGGCGTTAGATATGCACTCTCTACACATACAATAGACAACCTTACAAAAACAGAGAATGATCTCAAGCAAGGGTGGCAAGAGTACGAACGATGCCCACTTTACACAATGGGTAAACGCGAAGATGCGATAAGCCAACTATTGACCTTGCTAAGTTATGAAAATCCCCCGATTTTTATTGCTGTCGCTGGCTTCGCTCAATTTCACTCTAATTATATTGAACGCGTATTACCATACAAAGAGAAGATCAAAAATAACAATGCTGTGATCATTTCCGCAGATACAGAAGAGATGCAACTTAAAGCTTTGGAAAAGGGACTTTCAACAATCAATATTGGCCAAAACCCCTTCGAAATGGGCCGAAAAGGAGCGGAATTACTTTACAATACGATAGCTCTTGGCCAGTCACCTTCCAAGGACAACTACTACTTAGACTTTCATTACTGCAACCAAACAAACGCTCTTAGATGTACCGTTAACCATTAGCTTTAATGACCTTGCTATACGAAACCCTAGTCTCGGTCAAAATGACGGATAGGTTTCGACATCTATTTTCCACGCCAAGAAAACAATACTAAAGTACCAATTAAAAAGTCTATTTAAAGACGTAAAACACCATAAAATCTGGTTTTTCGGTTATTCATTGACCGCTGACTCAAAAAATACGACAATGGTAGTATATTAAGTGATGTTATTGTAAACAAAAAATTTACATTAACTCTATTTTATTGGAGTGGCTATGAAACTTAACTTTACAACCTTAGCGTTAATATCAGTTGTTGGTACAGCAAGTGCTGCCGACAATTTAGTCGTTAACGGCTCGTTTGAAACATCAGGCAATATTTCTGGTGATTGGGCGTTATTTGACAACCTCCAAGGTTGGAATAGAGAGGGTGCCAGATTCGAAATTCAAAAGCAAAGCCTTGGTATTATCGTGCCTCAAAACGGCAATCAATACCTAGAGCTTGACTCAACTGCAAATTATACAATCTACCAGAATATCCCAACAACTGCTGGAAAAAAGTATAAAGTGAGTTTTTATTACTCGCCTCGAGTGGTAAACAATAACTCAACTAATCGTGCACGTGCATGGTTTGGTGACAACACACTAGTGACGATGAATGCAACGACCCGAGGCTGGACAAAGTACGAGTATACGGTTGAAGCAACTGGTAGTTCGACACAATTACGCTTTCAGGGGTTAGGCACTTCTGACTCATATGGTGCGTTACTAGACAACGTAGTCGTAACAGAAGAGGAAGACGTTACACCTCCAGAGCCTCCAGTAACTTGTAAAGTAGGCGTGTATGGCATCAATAACTTTGGTGAAGACAGCAATAGCTATGTTTATAAATTCGACATGGTTAATGGTACCTATGCATACGTTGATGGCGTCGCTAATACAGCTTCAAACATTGCTGCGCACAATGGTGCACTTTACTTTATGGAACAAAACGACAGTGCATCTAAAGCTTCATCACTTTGGAAGGTTTCACTAGATAGTGCAGAGCAGACTTTAGCTGCTAGTGCAGTTTCATGGCCATTATACCGTTCAGCAGTAACGCCAGACGGTACTAAATTACTTGCAAGCAGCAAAACTTATCTTTATGAGTTTGACATGCAAACAGGCGCAAAAACAGTACTTGGAAAGCTAAGCTATGCAGGTGACGACTTCTCACACGGTGATATCGCTTATTCAGCAGATACTAACGTGATTTACGTACTAACAGGTAAAGCACTTTACACACTAGATAAAGGCGACATGTCTTTAGATCTCGTTGGCGAGCATGGTGTAAATTGGGCATCGGGTTTAGCAGTAAGCTCAGACGGCACGTTATACGTATCTGGCCGTAACTCAGGTGAAGACGCGAAGATCTACACACTAGATCCAAACACTGCAGAAGCAACCTTTGTAATGGATGGCCCTGAGCACATCAACGACTTAACGTACGTAGCCAACTACTGCGAATAAATTAAGAAACAAGTAGACTGTAGACAAGGCGAGGGGAAACCCTCGCTTTTTTCGTTTTGGCGCCCTTATTGCAAATAAATGACGCGACCCTTTTATTTAACATAATATAAATTATAGGCTTATCTACACAGTATTGCATAATATGTGTAGATGTCACTATAATATGTCCAATACTAACCAATATCGGACTTATCATGATTTTACCATTGGTCGACACCTTAAAGCAGCTTAGGTATCAAATCGCCCATCTTGAAGATGATACGCTTGGGCATGAATATCCAGAGCTGGAAAAATTCTTGGCTCGTCAAGGTAAATCAATACCGGTACATAGCGAACTACAGTTCCTATTTCAGTTTTTGTATGTTTACGGTCGTAAGTCTGAAGCAACTTTTAACCGCTTTCGTAATGAGCTTGAGCGCTTTTATTTATGGTCGTGGCTGGTTGCTGAGAAGTCAGTGTTTGAGCTAAAACGCGAAGACATCGAGGCATATGTGGATTTTGTGGTAGAGCCAGATAACGCATGGACACAAACTTCTGTGCAGTGGCGTTATAAGCAAAACCAAGGTATCCGTCAGGTTAACGAAAATTGGCGACCATTTGTTCTCAAAGAAAACGGCGCTAGCCAGCAAACGTTGGCAGCAATGTTTACCGCGCTCAATGTGTTTTACAAGTTTGCCATTTTAGAAGAAAAATCATTTGCTAACTTTGTTCCAGTGGTTAAGAAAAATAGCCCGTATTTAGTGGTTCAATCGCAAATCAACCTTCCTGATACGCTGAGTGATTTGCAATGGGAATATGTTTTTGGTGTAACACGTGATTTAAGTGAACAGCAGCCGGACCTAGAACGAAATCTTTTCGTATTAGCTTGCTTAAAAGGCTTGTATTTACGCATTTCAGAGCTATCTGACCGCCCTCATTGGTCACCAGTAATGAGCCACTTTTGGCAAGATCAAGATGACTTTTGGTACCTAAGAATTATGGGTAAAGGCAATAAGCTAAGGGATGTAACGCTTAGCGAAGACTTTATCAGTTATTTAAAGCGTTACCGGCAGTACCGGGGGTTAAGCGCCCTACCTCGCGTTGATGAGCCCTACCCAATTGTTCATAAACTAAGGGGCCAAGGCGGTATGAACGTTCGTCAATTACGCCGTATTGTTCAGCAAAGTTTTGACTTAGCAGTGGCTAAACTAAAGGAAGATGGCTTTACAGAAGAGTCAGAGCAACTCGAAGCCGCAACTTCACACTGGCTAAGACATACAGGTGCAACGCATGATGCGCAACACCGCCCGCTAAAACATCTATCTGAAGATTTAGGTCACGCTAAAATCGCAACAACAGATCAAATTTATATTCAAACCAATATTAAAGAGCGTGCCAAATCGGGGTTAAAACGCAAGATATAGATATAAGAAAAGATAAAGCAGGCGCCCAGCTAACTCACTTTTCACCAAAAACAAACTAAAAAATTTTGTTTAAAGGACTAACAACATCATTTGCCCTACTGTAAACGATAACTCATTTACGAAGATAAGATAGTCCACTATTTTTCTGAGAAAAGCATCGGCTACAACACTGAGATGAATCACTACTATGAGTAGGAATATAGGTAAACTTACAACTGTAAGGTCCAGGGATTAGTAAACTTTGGCTACAGATTGGCGCGAATAATGCTCGTTAAGCACGCCAAAATTTATAACTTTCTTATACTAGTTCCTAGTTTGTATACCTATCACAAGCACCTGTGTTGCAGGTACCATCTGTAAGACATGGGCCGCAGCCTGATACTTCGATAGTATGTAAGTCATCGTTATCTTTTGATCGGCCACCGGCGACATTATTTGTCATCTCTGATGGCAACGCTCCAAGATTTTTTGATAAATGTTTGAGTTTCTTTTTATTTAATTTTAAATTCATTTTATTTTCCTTTTTTAATCCATTTTTACGACCAAATCGACCGCAGAAATAACCTAGCAAAATAAAAAACACCAGTCAATTTTTTAATCAAAAAGTACTTTATTCTATCACCATTCAACTACACTATAAATATGCGTTTACTTACCATTATTGAGTCAATAATTTTATTGCGTGTTTTCAAACATACATTCACTAACTGGAAATAAGGAAGATATTAATTAAGTTACAACTTAATAAGGAAAAGTTAAAAATGCGCATGTACTACCAAGTGATATCAGGCGGAATATCGGTAGTGGTGCAACTGAACACTGGGAACAAAACGCGCCGTGCTAAACGGTGAAAACTGACTAGCGTCATACTTCGCCAAAATTTTGTAAACATAGCCAAGGGTGTCGCCCTACATGCATGACTCACCACTTCGAGTAAAAACACCGACCCTTGCCCATTTATTTCAGAGCCAGATTTGTTGTAGATTAAGCAACTACGTCGGTTGCCGTGCTGATATTTGTGAATTATTAAGCATTTGGATAACAGCGCCTACTTTACTTGTTTCGTCATCAGATCGATCTTCATCCTATATATAATCATGGTTCTAAGTAAAAAGTGTAAAGAATTATACTACTTATTTAATTCAGAACCAGCCTGCCGACTTAAAGCATCTTCACCTTCTTTAGTTAGTAAAGACTTTTCCCAAGAAAGGTTACGACGCTTTTGATGTTTTTAAACGAACGTTGACGACTCTATAGTCTAATAATTGATACATGTATAACAAGTTGCTTAAAAGGAAAAATTACAGATCAGATTAAGACTTAAAAGGGCATTCGAGAATGCCCTTTTAAGTCTTCAGTAAATCAGTGCGCTATACTAAAACTCACTTACGCTTAAAACGAACAATCAACTCGTGCATTTCTTTAGCAGTCGATTCTAGGTCTTTACTCTCTTGATGCACTTTGTCCGCGCTATCTAGGCTGTTGTTTGCAAGCTGTGCAATGTTTACGACTTGCTGATTAATGTCATCAGACACGGCCGCTTGTTGCTCAACCGAAGTTGCAATTTGCATCGACATATCACTAATTTGGATAACCGCTTGGGTGATTTGTTGTAGCATATCGGTGCTTTGATTCAGCTGATCAATACCGTGAAGCGATTCTTCTTGGCCTTGCTGAGCAATGTCTACTGACGCTTGTGTGCTGCTGGTTAGTTCTTCAATAATTGCATGGATCTCTTTCGTCGACTCTTGTGTGCGCTGTGCTAGATGTCTAACTTCATCAGCAACTACTGCAAAGCCCCTACCTTGCTCACCAGCTCGCGCAGCTTCAATTGCTGCATTTAGTGCTAGCAAATTAGTTTGCTCAGCGATTTGTTCGATAATTTGTGCGGCTGCTGCAATTTTATCAGTTTGTTTAGAGACACCTTCAACAGAATTGCGGATGTCAGCAATGGTATTACTTAAATCACCAAAAGCAATTTTAGTTTTATTAGCGATCTGCTCTGTTTGAGAAGTCAAATCAAGGGAGTTCTGAGCATCTTTAGCACTCAGTTGCACGCTGTTAGAGACATCGTTGATGGTTGTTGTCATTTCATTCATTGCTGTGGCAACAAGCTCAGTCTCAGTTTGCTGCTTTTGTAAATCAGCATAGGTGGCTCGCGCTTCTTTACTCGCCGTATGCGCTCCTTTAGATACGTTTTGCGCCGCATGTTCAACACGCGTAAGAATTGTATCTAGGTGTGCCCTTTCGCTCTTTAAGCGGACTTGGATTGATGCCATAGTACCATCCCAAGTCGAATAAACTTGCTCAGATATCTCATCGCAAAAACTGTGCGCCAACTCAGATTCTAGTCTTCTCAGCTGTTCTTTATCGCGCCAAGTTGCATAGGCTGAATATGCCAGCATATTTGCCATCAACCAAAAAAATCCTGCAGACTCAGAAGCAAAATACCAAAGTGCCAGTGATGAGATGATGTTAAAGACTGGCCAAACCACGCGTAATTTGGGAAGACCGAAACTGCTTCCTTTATTAGTATTTACGTTTGTATAAAGTTGACTTGCCCGTTCAACCGTAGCCCTGTCTGGGCAGCTTCTAACCGACTCATAGCCAATGATTTTGCCATTTTCTGTTATTGGCGTTACATAGGCATCTACCCAGTAGTGATCACCATTTTTACAGCGGTTTTTTACGATCCCCATCCATGGCTTGCCTGTTTTAAGCTGCGTCCACATTGTTTGAAACGCCACAGGTGGCATATCTGGATGTCGTACTATATTATGAGGTTGACCAACTAACTCATCACGAGAAAATCCACTAACATCAACAAACGCTTGATTGCAGTCAATAATATTTCCTTTCAGATCAGTGACGGAGATGAGTTTTACATCGCGAGGAAAGGTTTTTTCTCTTTGGGTTACTGGGTGGTTGGTTCTCATTAGACAAGTCCAAAACTAACAAAAAATTGATTTTCCCTTAAATATTTGCAGAAAAATACGCCCTCAATCCATGAATAGCAATAGAGAAGGGATTAATTAACGATAATTACAACTATAGTGTGAGTTAATTTTAGGCGCAAATTGATTTATGCCAGTTTAGATCGAAATTAGGCTTACTCCCGTATAGCCTTTCTTGTAAAATAATCCTAATAAAATGATAATCTAAGGAGCGTTAAGTGTCTCGCTTTTCAGCCATTACAGATAATCCCCATGAAGGCCGATTTAATTCCAAAACGGGCATTCTTATTACGAATTTAGGTAGCCCGGATGCACCGACGGCTAAGGCACTTAGAGTTTATCTTGCGGAGTTTCTCTCCGATCCCCGTATAGTCGAAATTCCAAGGCTAATTTGGTTAATGATTTTACATGGCATAATTTTACGTGTTCGCCCTAAAAAGTCAGCACATGCCTATCAATCAATTTGGACCGATGAGGGCTCCCCGTTGATAACCATTAGTCGAGCGCAAACTGATAAAATAAAGAAGCAGTTACTCAGTGAAGGTTTTGAAAACATCGAAGTTGAACTCGCCATGCGCTATGGCAACCCGTCAATTGAATCAGGGCTTGAGAAATTAAGAGAAAAAGGCATCACAAGAATTATCATCGTGCCACTATATCCTCAATATTCCAGTGCAACGACAGGCTCAACCTTTGATCAGATCTCAAAGGTGCTAAGAGGTTGGCGCTGGGTACCAGAGCTACATTTTATTAATGGCTATCACAAACATCCGCTCTATATCGAATCTTTAGCTAATTCCATTAGCGAAGATCTTGAGGCGAATGGGGAGCCGGATAAATTGGTATTTTCATATCATGGTACACCAAAGCTATTTTTAGATGGAGGCGACCCGTATCACTGTTTTTGTCAGCAAACGACTCGATTAGTCGTTGAAAAACTTAATCTTGATAAAGAAAAAGTAATAACTACCTTTCAAAGTCGTTTTGGTAAAGCAGAATGGTTACAACCTTATACGGACAAAACACTTGAGAGTTTTCCCAGTCAAGGTATTAAAAACGTCGCTATTTTAAGTCCGGCTTTTAGTGCAGACTGCTTAGAAACACTCGAAGAGTTAGAAGTTGAAAACCGAGAGGTATTTGAGTCTGCTGGCGGCGAAAAGTATCGCTATATTCCCGCACTAAACGACCGTGATGATCACATTAAAGCGATCACAGCGCTGATAAAACCACTGCTGTAATAAAGACGCAGAAGCAATCTGCTATTTTTAGGTGTGATATCAAAATATCACACCTTTATTTTTCTAACGCACTTTGTGTTTGTTCAGCAAAAGCGTCTGTTGTGAGTAGCTCAAGACAGGCATCTATTGGTTTTGCGGGACTGTAAAAGAATCCTTGAATGTGATGACAACCGAGCTCTCGTAATTTTTCGAGTTGAGTAAACTGCTCTACCCCTTCGGCTATCACACCAATTCCCAACTTATCACTGAGCTTAATGAGGCAGTCAATCATTACTTGTTTGTTGTAATCAGACATCAGGCTGTCGACAAAGCTTTTGTCTATTTTTAGGTAATCCACCTGATTTTCTATCAAGTTACTTAATGATGAATAGCCAGTACAAAAATCATCAAGCGAAACCTTGATCCCATGTTCCCTCAGTTGATTAAGCGTTTTCCAAGTATAGCGATTTGTAGCAAGCGATTCGGTAACTTCAATGGTAATTGCTTCATACGGGATCTTTGCTTTTTCGATGGCGCTGGTAATTAACTTCACCTGATTAATACTGGCTTTAAACTCACTAACAGAACGGTTAATAGAGATCCCAACCTCTGTAAAACCAGCTTGGTGGATCTTTGCTAAGTCTTGGCAACTACGCTCAAGTACAAACTGTCCAACTAAATGAATAAGACCAAATTCTTCAGCAATAGGAATGAAAGTACCTGGTGATACCATTCCGTATTCATCATCAAACCAACGTACTAGGGCTTCAAACTTTGTGATGTGGTTGGTATCAGCATTAACGATCGGTTGATAATAAACAGTAAGCGCTCCTTCTTTCAGTGCCTGCTTTAACTTGTCTTTAAGCTTTATTTTATTTAAATAGGCATTTTGAATTGCCGCATTGTGTAAGGCTACCTGTCCGCGCTCGGTCTTTTTCACGCTATTGAGTGCATGCGCTGCGTTTCTGAGTAAGTTAGCCGCGGTGATCCGAGAGCCTGCCTCGAGCTGTGCAATACCTGTAGAACAAGTGACTTCTATAGTAATTTCATTAAATACATAGGGCTGAGAAAGTTTCAGTGAAAGCTTTTGAGCAATTTTAAGCGCGCTTTCTACATCGCTATGAGTGAGCAATAGCGCAAATTCATCACCACCATATCTTGCAATAATGTCATTTTGGCGAACTGCATTTTTTAATCGTTTAGCTACAGAAATAAGTACCTTATCGCCAATCTCCGGACCAAAAACATCGTTCACTTCTTTAAACCTGTCTAAGCCAATGAAAAGCAGTGAACAACTGGTATTGTTACTTCTAGAGCCCGATATTTGTTCTTCCAATCGCTGCATAAAACTGCGGCGATTTAATAATGCTGTTAATGGTTCATGGTTGGCGTAGAAGGTAAGTTGAGACTCGTTCCGCTTCCATTCGGTAATATCTCTAAAAATGCCGACGTAGTTAGCAACTCGACCTTGCTCATCCTTCACCACACTCAGTGTTAATTCCTCAGGATAAATCTGACCGTTCTTGCGACGGTTGTGGATCTCTCCTTTCCAATGGCCAACCGTGCTCAATGATGCCCACATGGCTTCATAGAATGATTTATCTTGCTTACCAGATGATAACACCGCGGGGTCTTGGCCCAATAATTCGTAGCCGGTATAACCCGTTAGCCGCTCAAAAGCACGATTCACCATAATGATTTTATTTTCATTATTGGTGATCATAATGGCTTCTGTAGCATGCTCAAACACAACATTAGTGAGTTCGAGCTGTTTATTTAGCGATGAAATATAGCTAATATCTTGAATGGTCGCAGTGAATACAAACTCATCGCTATGCTGCTCATCAGACTCTACTTGCCCAATAATTCTTAATAACCCATGATTTTCCGTGCGAGCGGCCAATGAAACTTGCAAATCAGTATTGCGAACGGCACCTAACCTCACTTTTTCTAATGCAATCCGCAGCCTTTCACTATCTTCTATCGTGAGTTTATCGAGCAATAATGACAGCGACGGAGAATGAGCTTTTGTCTTAAGTAGATGATTTAGGTGGGGGGAAAAGTAGTGCTTATTTTGTTTAAGTTGCCATGTCCATGTGCATAGGTCCGCTATTTGCTCACCTTTTGCAAGTTGCTTTAGTAAAATACCTTGTTTAGTCAATTCTAAATTGTGGTTAAGCTCCGTTGAGATCAGGTGTCCTAACTCTTGAAACCACAATTTTTCTTCAAAGCTGACTTGTTTTTCTTTATTAAACAAACAGACCATTATTCCTATTGGTTTGTGATCTAAGGCCCTTAGCGTTACCCCTAAATACCCCTCTATACTAAGAACACGAAGAATTTCATCTTCTTCATAAAGTTGTTGCAAGCCACTGGTAACACTGCACACTTCGTTACTTGCTTTAGCATCAAAACACGGCGTCCCTTCTAGGTCATAAATAATATTATCGACTTCTTTACCATCCGCCAGGTACATAACGGTCTTTACGCGCTTATCGTTATCGATAAACTTACCCACAAAACAATGATCCGCATCAAACCGTTCAAACAGCTGTTTCAATGCAAATTGATATCGCTGATTAGTGGATGTTAAATTGTAAAAATGGCTAAACGTTAAATTCATAGAAGTCTGTATGGCTAATTCTCGACCAAGATTTTTGTTTAATAAATAATAATAGCTTATTAAACTACATAGAATATAAATACAGATCAATAAATTTGCTTTTTGAAAAGAAATTGAGTCTAGTAAAAGCAAGATAGCGCCGATTGGCGCTATCTAAGAAGAAAATTTGTTTATCTACAGTTGTGGTTGCACGTCCAAGCCATAACCAAACATCACAGCGAGTACCAACACAGTTGCCGCTGCTACCATGAGTTTAGCCATTAACGGCATACAGAATCTAAACCAATGGGTATATGGGACGCCAGCCATGCCGAGTATCCCCATTAATACTGCATTGGTCGGTACTATCATGTTTGAGAAACCATCACCAAACTGATACGCAAGTACTGCAACTTGCCTTGGTACACCAACTAGGTCACCTACTGGAACCATCAATGGCATGGTAACATAAGCCTGACCAGAGCCCGAAGGTATGAACATATTTAAAAGCGTTTGGATAAGTAACATACCAACAGCTGAAACTTCCGCAGCGACATAAGAAAGTGGTGTTGAAAGACCATGTACAATCGTATGAAGAATTTGACCATCCTCTAGAATTAGTGCAATACCACGAGCTACACCAATAAGCACTGCAGTAGTAACAAGATCTGAGACTCCTTCGATAAATCGGTTTGCGGCTTCATCAGCTGAAAGTTTACCAAGAATTGAAATAACGATACCCCAGGCGATAAATAAGCCACCTAGTTCGTAGAGATACCATCCTTGAGTCGCAATACCCCAAACCGCACAGACAAGCGTAACAATGAAGGTAAGTAGAATAGTTCTATGACGACCATTAAGCTGCGGATAGCTTGGCGCAGCCTGACCTGCCAGTGGGCAAGGCACGTCTTTCATCATAGAGTGCTCAGGGTTTTGCTGTACCTTTTTTGTATAGCTCCATACATGATGAAAGCCAATCAGTACAAATGGAACAAAAATAGCAAATCTCAACCATATGCCCGAATAGACAGGTACTTCAGCAATTTGCTGAGCAATTAATACCGTAAATGGGTTGAATGCCGAGACACCGTAACCAATACCATAGCCGGCAATGATCATACCAACAGCGGTCATGGCATCCAGCTTCATTGCTTTACAGAGTGCAACTAAAATCAGCACAAACGGGATGTATTCGCCTGCTGTACCAATAGCGCTTGACGCGATTGCAAAACAGAACACTACCATAAAAATGAGTTTTTGTGGTTTATCGCCATTTTTCTCAAGTAAACGACCGATCAACGCATCAACGGTGCCTGTTGCACGTGCGATTGCGAGTACACCACCAACAATCATAACGAAAAAGATTACGTCTTGCGCAGCAGCAAACGCACGAGGAATAGCTTTTAGCAGATCCCAAGGTGTAAGATGAACAGACTCTTCTGCAATATGGTAGGTACCAGCAAGCACAACCTGCCTGCCAGAGTCAGTAGTTGCAGTATCAAAAAAGCCTTGTGGAATAATCCAAGTCGACAGTAATGCAATTAGCATCATACCTAGTAGCAGGACTAGTGTATGAGGAACTTTCAATGTTTTTGCCATGGAAAGTACAGCTCCAAATTTGGTAACGGTAAAATTGCAACGCATCTTACCGATATTCGGAGCAAATTTCACTTTTTAATATCAAATTTCCAATTATGCTACATTGTGATTGGCTAAAACGGCATGTTCAACACGGTTCCTGCCGTTTGCTTTCGCCTGATATAGACTTCTGTCTGCAAGTTTAAGTGCATGATGCAAATCCTCAGAGCACAGCGGCCAGTGAGAGATACCAAGTGAAATCGTAATATGCCCAGCTTCACCAAACTCAGTTTCAGCGGTACATGCACGCAAGCGTTCTGCAATTATGTCTGCTTTATCAATGTCTACATATGGCAAAAACATTAAAAACTCTTCTCCACCGCTACGACATAAGTGATCTTGTTCACGTGCATTAGTGCGCATCAGCTCGGCGAGTTTTCTGATTACTACATCACCAACATCGTGGCCGTAAGTATCATTCACATGTTTGAAGTGATCGATATCGAGCGCAATAATGCTAAACGGAGTTTGCTGCTCATAGGCAGTCTCCAGCCACTTTTCCATTCCTCGTCTATTGAATAAATGAGTAAGCTGATCTTGCTTTCTTTCATCGTCAAAGCGTTGGATCTGTGCTCCTAAGTTCTTAACACTGCTGTGCATTGCCTGATAAAGCCATGCGGCTTCATAATACCATGTAGATACATGTGGAAAATCTATGTTTCTACCATCTTGCACTTGCTCTGATAACTTAGCTAATCGCCATAGGGGCTTTGCTATTAAGGTTCCGAGTCCAAGTACACAAATTAACAAAAGTACAGTAAATGGAATGGTAGTTTTGAGTACGTGCCGCATAGTATTAGAAAGGTGCGACATGGTAACTTCTAACGGACGTTGTGCTACTACGCCCCAACCACTTGTGGGAACCAGAGCATAGCCCGCAAGCATCGCAACGCCTTGGGTATTTATCACTTGTGCTGACCCTGAAACTTTATTAAGCAGAGACCCAACAACTTCATTTTCAGTGACATCTTGTCCTATTCGATGATCGTCATGATGATAAATAAGTTTACCATTTGGCCCAGTAACAAAAATATAGGTTTTGTCCTTATGATGGTGGTTAGCAAGAAGCCGCCCTAAGATATTATCTCCTTTTAGATAAATCCCAGCTGCGATAAAGCCGACAAATTTACCTTCTCTATCAAACATTGGGTGTGTTGGGCTCACCATCAAATTTCCGGCGGGAGAGATAAATGGCCCTACGATGAAAGGTGCCTGTTTACGAAGTGGCGATGTTTCGGCTTCATTTATAAGCGTAGTCCCAACAACACCGAGTGAACTGGGTTGAGCACCGATAATTTCTCCATCGGCGTTGACTAGCACGATTGAATCAAAACTATGAGTTCGAGTAAGCATTTGCTTAAGTTCGTTATCGACCAACTCTGGGTTATCTAGCTCCGAGGCGATAGTTTCGCTCGACGCTTTTAATTGCATCAAAACTGATTGTAAAAAGAGATCAGTAACATCCGCGAGCTTAGTTGCATAAGCGCGATTTGCCTCCAAGGTATCTTTTACCATCACTTGCTTTTGAACTTGGTAGCTTGAGAACAGAGCGTTTAGCAACGAAGTAAATACGCATAATGTGGCAAGAATGAGTATGAGCTTTTTGAGGTCTAACCAATGTTTTGCTTTATTTATTTGTACCACTAAGAATTCTCTTTAATGTACTTCCATGACATTTTAGCTATTCGTTTGAATGAAACAGTTAATCTATATCAAACTTCTGGTCAGACCAATAACGAATAAGAACGTGCACATTCTGTGTGCCGGTATTATAACCACATAGCCAAAAATATTTAGTTTTTTGAACGGATTATTGGTATTGTCTCAGCTATCAGGTGTAAAATAATCTGAACATAAATACAGCGAAGTTCTAATGAAGAAAAAGACTACCAATCCACTAGTTGGCCACTTTACACTTGCTTGCCTTGCGCTCGCGGCGATATGGATGTTCGTATCTGATAAAGATGCATTGCTTGTCCTTAATTCCTTGGTTCTTGTCTATATTGTCTTTGCTTTAGCAAAACGATTAATGAAGGCTTCCAATAAAAAGTAGCGCGCTTTACTGCTTTTGTTCAGAGCCTCGTTATTTATCGGCTCTGAACACAATAAATGGCCTGTTTTACTGCCTAACCAGCTTTAATAGGTTTTCCCCCCTACTATCAAGCTCATTAAGTGGCTTAAGCCCCATAATGTGTGTAAGTGTTGGGTAAACTTCTAAATTGCTAGCTTGTTCTATCGTTACACCCGATTTAAAGGCAGGGCCACTTGCGACAAAAAATGCGGCCATATCAGGTGTCACCTCATACCCATGCGTACCATAATAGCCTTGCTTGCCTTTTTGCATAAAGACAATAGGCGCTTTTGCTTGCAGGATAATGTCACCGATACGAGAAGACTCACCGCCATTTAATTGCAGTTTTCGCTCACGATTTAATACTTTATAACGACCATTCGCTTTTTTACGTAACTGCTGTATAAGCGTCTCTGTTTCAAGGACTTTATCACCTAACGCATAAAGTGACACCCTCGTTCCGCTATTTTTTATCGTCCAATCTTCAGGTATATCTAGCTCTTCGAGGATCACGGCTTTGCTTGGCTCTACGCTTGCCATACCGTGGTCAGAAACGAGTACTAAGTTCACTTTAATTTTGTCCCTTTTCAAAACAGCGACAAAATCTCCAATTAAGCCATCAACAAATTGTACCGCTTCTCTCGTTTTTTCATGATCTGGTCCGTATTCATGACCCATGGTATCCACTAGAGAAAAGTAGCTGGCGACAAACAATGGTTTTTCGCTTTTTGGTAATTTTAGCCAGTTGTGTATTTCATTTAGACGGTTCTTGTAATCGGCTTGTTTTGAATAGTGATAGTAATAGTCAGGCGTCATACCATTGATTCTAGCGTCTGATTCAGGCCAGAAATACGCGGCAGACTTATACCCGTGCATTTTTACAAGATTCCATAACGGAATACCACTTATCCACGAGCTATCCACTTTACCCATTCCCATCTTATAACACTCTTCACGCTTCTTATCACAAAAGTAATTATCGACAATGCCATGATTGATTGGTTTTAAACCCGTAACAATAGATAAGTGATTCGGAAATGTCTTAGTCGGATATTGAGGCCATAGCTTAGTCGCGCGGACGCCCTGCTTCGCAAGATTTGCAATATTCTTTGCATCGTGTTTTTCAATGTAATCCCATCTAAACCCATCAATGGAGATCAATATGGTTGTCGCGCGCTCAGCAAAAGCAGTGCAACTAAAGATAGATAAGGTGAAAAGGAGGATTCTTAACATGTATAAATTCCCGTGTCATGTGAGTACCGCTGCAAAAGTAGGAGGCTGTGCAGCATAATCCGTGTGATTGTGGCCGCATTAAATCACAATGATTTGAAATTTATATTGATTTGCGGTCAGTGGATGGCAATTATAGATATTCGGGGAAGGTTAACTTTCACTATGTTGTAGTTGAGCTTAATTAATGCTTGATCTAAGTCAAAGTGACCTTTATATTAAAGTTTCAATAATTACTGAAAGTTTAGAACAATGAACTTATCACCAAAAATAGAAAATTTTGTACTTCATTGCGGCGAAATGGGAAGCCGTTGGGGTTTCAACAGAACTATAGGACAAATGGTTGGTTTGTTGGTTATTAATGAAAAACCATTAACAGCGAACGAAATCGCCGATGCGTTAAAAATTTCACGCGGTAACGTGAGTATGGGAATAAAAGAATTGCAATCTTGGCAACTAGTTAAGGTGCATCATATTCCCGGCGACCGTAAAGAATACTACTCTCCAAACGGCTCTATTTGGGATCTCGCTAACCGCGTATTTGAAGAGAGAAGAAAAAGGGAAATCGACCCAACACTAACTCTACTTCGTGACCAAATCCTAGATAGCGCCAACTCACCTGAAGAAGTGTATGCACAGCAGCAAATGCAATCCATTCATGACCTACTTGAAACCGTCACTAAGTGGTCAGCGGAACTTCAACGCCTATCACCAGAGCAATTGCAATCGTTGATGAAGCTCGGTTCTTCTGTGAGTAAAGTAATAGATTTAAAGGATAAATTATTACGTAAGTCTTAAAGTGCGAGGTGCGTCATGCTTGATACGTTGTTGTTGTCGCGAATACAATTCGCAGCAAATATTAGTTTTCATATTCTCTTTCCCACGATAACCATCGCGTTAGCTTGGTTTCTGGCGTTTTTTAAACTCAAGTATGACCTAACCGAACACCCGGTTTGGTTAAGAGCTTATCGCTTTTGGGTCAAAATTTTTGCATTAACCTTTGCACTCGGTGTCGTAAGCGGCATTACCATGTCGTTCCAGTTTGGTACAAACTGGCCCGGCTTTATGGAGAAAGTCGGCAATATTGCAGGTCCCTTGCTCGGTTATGAAGTATTGACCGCATTTTTTATGGAAGCAACATTTTTAGGGATCATGTTGTTTGGCATGAAGCGCGTACCACCTAAAATACATACTTTAGCCACTTTTATCGTCGCCATAGGTACAACGCTTTCCGCATTTTGGATCCTGTCTTTGAATAGTTGGATGCAAACCCCGACAGGCTTTGAACTTAGAGACGGTATCGTATATCCCACGGACTGGTTCGAAGTTATTTTCAATCCTTCATTCGGTTATCGCTTCTTCCATATGTTATTAGCTAGTGCGCTGACGGCTTCATTTTTGATAGCTGGTGTCAGTGCGTATCGGATGCTGAAAAACGATGAAAAACATGCCCCCAAGAAAGCGCTAACCGTTGCATTAACAGTTGCGGCGCTGCTTACTCCATTGCAGGCTTTCGTTGGCGATTTGCATGGCCTAAATACGCTAAAACATCAACCACAAAAAATTGCAGCAATGGAAGGGGTTTGGGAAACAGAGAAAGGTGCACCACTACTATTATTCGCAATTCCGAATGAGGAAGAAAGACGCAACGACTTTGCGCTCGGTATTCCTAACATGGCAAGTTTTATTCTTACCCACGACGTTAACGGTGAAATTAAAGGGCTTAATGAATTTAAAGGTGAACACCCACCTGTTAAGCCCGTCTTTTTCGGTTTTAGAATCATGGTTGGGATGGGCATGCTGATGATCTTAGTTGCGTTTGTCACTCGTTTTACATTATGGAAAAAGGGCGAGTTACCGAAGTGGCAACTGAAAACGCTTGTTGCGATGACTTTCTCAGGCTGGGTGGCTACCCTCGCAGGCTGGTATGTCACAGAAATTGGCCGCCAACCTTATATCGTCAGTGGTATCTTAAGAGTTGAAGATGCAGTCACAACAATTGCCTCAGAAAACGTCTTATTTACACTCATTGGCTATCTGACGATATATGCAATCTTACTGTACGCTTATATTCGCACTTTGTTCCACACTGCTAGCAAGTCTGTAGAAGTGGAAGAGTACGACATGAAGGAATTTGCTGAGGAGGTTACTCGTGTTTAATCCGGAATATCTATCTCTCATCTATGCCGGTTTGATGGCACTCGCTGTGCTTGTTTATGCAATATTAGATGGTTACGACCTTGGCGTTGGCATGATGATCCCGCTGGACGATAAAGAAACCGCAGACACTATGATAGCCTCTATCGGTCCATTTTGGGATGCCAATGAAACGTGGTTAGTTTTAGCTGTAGGCCTCGCATTTATCGCATTTCCTCAAGCCCATAGTATGATCTTGCAGGCGCTCTACATTCCTGTTGTGTTTTTACTCTTTGGCTTAATTATGCGTGGTGTCGCTTTTGATTTCAGAGCAAAAGCGAGAGTTAAACGCCAAAGGCGGTGGGACAAAGTATTTAAATTTGGGTCGCTACTCACCTCGTTTGCGCAAGGGTATATGCTGGGGCTTTATGTCATAGGCTTTGAAAATACCCCTCTTGCCCATGCATTTGCGGTCTTTAGTGGAATTGGCGTTGTCTGCGCGTATGGCTTGATTGGTTCAGCATGGCTAATTATGAAGTGTGAAGGGCAATTGCAGCAAGATGCGATTAGCTGGTGCAAAAAATTTGCGAGAGTAGCCTTTGTTGGGGTGTTGCTCGTTTCTATCATCAACCCAGCGATTAATGAGTGGATCTATGAGCGTTGGTTTGACCTCCCGATGGCCTTAGTCGTATTACCAGCCCCGATTATTTGCTTGTCGCTCTTTGTAATTTTAGAACTTGTGTTACAGAAACTACCAAAGTCGCCGGATAATGGTGCTTGGTTACCGTTCCTGATTTCAGCATTTATCTTTGTGCTTTGCTTCTTCGGCTTAGTTTATAGCTTTTACCCATTCGTAGTGCCAGGCAAGCTAACCATCTTCGAAGCAGTCGCTGACGCATCGGCTCTTACTTTCTTATTATATGGCGTAGTCATTGTGGTGCCGACCTTAATTGCATATACACTATTTTCGTACCGAGTCTTTTGGGGCAAGGTTCAACCTTTGTCCTACTATTGACACTTGCATACATTAGCCCAACCAAAAGGCAGCGAGTTGGACGCTGCCTTTTTTATTGCTTTATGAATACTACTCGTCTTTGCTATATGTCTTTTTTGTTTACTGCAAATCTAATGCCTGCGAAGCAAGCTTTATCATCCAATAAATAGGCATAAAAAAGCCCGCTATTCGAGCGGGCTAAGTCTGACTTTGTGGCTAAATCTTTGGGTAACCTATTCTGTCAGATAAATATCCAACACTTGAGGCAAAGTAATAAGATCTATTCCAATTCATTAAAGCCTTGTAATTGTCATAAGCCAAGTACATCCGGCCATTGGCGTCATCTGGCATCACTAAAGCGGCTGTGATATTCACTTTTGGCAAGTCAGTGCCATCCATCCTACGAAGACCAAGCGCTTGCCACTCCTGCAATGAACGCTCTGATTTACTCCACTCTTTTAACCATTCGCTGTGCGTTTTAGTACCACGCTTTAAAATGTAGCTATTGTCAAAACCTTCAGGTAGCTTAACTTGGCGACCCCAAGTGAGATCGTCGTTCCAGCCCACACTTTTCAGGTAATTGGCTATTGACGCAAAAGCATCTTCTTGTGTCGTCCAAATGTCCTTACGACCATCTTTATTATAATCAACAGCATAAGACGTAAATGAAGTTGGCATAAACTGAGTTTGACCCATTGCTCCTGCCCACGATCCTTTGAAATCATCCAGACCGATGTGACCATCTCTTAAAATATCCAGCGCAGCCCACAACTGTCTTTTATACAAAGCTTCTCGACGACCATCAAAAGCAAGCGTCACTAACGCACTAATGACTGGATAGCCGCCTTGAATACGACCAAAGTTGCTTTCAAGGCCCCACAGGGCAACAATAAACCGTGCCTGTACGCCATATTCTTTTGCTATTTTTTCTAAAGATTCTTGGTGTTCTTTGTAGAGTTTGCGAGCCTGTTGGATTTTCCATTCAGGGACGCGCTTGGGTAAATAAGTTTCTAGTGTTTCGACAATTTCTGGCTGGGACTTATCAGCCTTAATCACCTTTTCCTTAAATACTGCTGTTGCAAAAGCCTCATCAACTAATTGTTGTGTATAGCCCTTGTCAATCGCTTCTTGTTTTAAGTTTTTGAGGTATTCATCAAACTTCGCTTGAGTATTAGCAAAGACTGATGTGGACAAGCAAACTGAGGCTACTAGTAGGGAAATTTTTTTTATCACGAATCTGTTACTCCGTTTTGCTTTCTAAATTCATCAAGCAAGCTTTCTGTATGCGGTGGAAGTTGCAAGTAAAACCCATCGTCAGTTAATTTTTGCTTAACCGTTTCAAGATCAGCAATTCCCAATTTTGTTCTTCTCGCAAGGTCAATAATCATGACATAGGTAGGAGTGCCGAAAGTTTCCATTAACGGTGCAGGGACATTGGAAAAATCATCTCTTTTAGTTACAAAAAGATAGGTATCCGCTTTTTTTGGACTTTTGTATATGGCAGTGAGCATTATAAGCCTATAAATTCTTGCTAATCATGGGCGGTCACTATACCATGCTATTAGTAAGTTGTGGAAAGTTTTACTAACCGCTAAAGTCAGCTAGATAAGGCTTTAGCGGCGGTTGTAACAGAAATTTGAGTACATATGGCAAATCAAACATTCGAACTAAAAGGAAATCTATTTACACTCTCTGTACTGCAGTTGTTTTCTTTAGATCTGACCAAGTTAAGGCAAGATCTTGATAGCAAAATTTCGCAAGCGCCTAAATTTTTTCAAGGTGCACCAATTGTCGTTAATTTAGCTGATGTTCAGGAGCAAACTGTAGAATTCAAAGAGTTAAAGCAAACACTGGTCGATTTACAGCTCAATCCAGTGGGTGTGTGTAGCGGTACTCAAAGTCAGCACGACTTAGCCAAAGAAGCCGGGTTTTCTGTACTAAACTATTCAAGGGATGTGCAACCGAGTACCCCATCACAATCTCAAGCAGCAGAAGTAGTAGAAAAACAAGTTTATCTTCCTGCTCAAATTGTGAACGGAACGGTACGTAGTGGTCAGCAAATTTATGCTAAAGACCGTGATCTGATCGTGCTAGGTGCTGTAAGTCATGGTGCAGAAGTTATCGCCGATGGTAACGTGCACATTTACGGTACTTTACGTGGTCGTGCAATCGCAGGTGCGCAAGGCCAAGAAGACACGAGTATATTCTGTCAGCGCTTAGAAGCTGAGCTGGTGTCTATAAACGGGAGTTATTGGATCAGTGATTCGCTGCAAGGTGAACACTGGGGTCAAGCTGCTCAAATAACACAACAAGACGAATCATTAAAAATTACAGCTTTGGTCAAAGGATAAATCAGATGGCAAAAATTATTGTCGTAACTTCAGGTAAAGGCGGTGTTGGTAAGACAACGTCAAGTGCAGCAATTGGTACTGGCTTAGCGCTAAAGGGTTATAAAACAGCCATTGTCGATTTTGATATTGGTCTTAGAAACCTCGACTTAATCATGGGATGCGAGCGTCGCGTTGTTTATGATTTTGTCAACGTTATCAACGGTGAAGCAAACCTAAATCAAGCATTGATTAAAGATAAGCGCGTTGAAAAACTTTATATTCTTCCAGCTTCTCAGACTCGTGATAAAGACGCCCTCACTCGAGAAGGGGTTGAGCGTGTGCTAAATGAAATGAAAGAAGAATTTGATTTCATCATTTGCGACTCACCAGCGGGTATTGAAGCAGGCGCAATGATGGCATTGTACTTCGCTGATGAAGCCGTGGTAGCAACTAACCCTGAAGTTTCATCCGTTCGTGACTCAGACCGTATTTTAGGTATTCTACAAAGCAAGTCGAAGCGCGCTGAAATGGGCCTAGAGCCGGTTAAGGAACACCTATTGCTTACACGTTATAACCCAGAGCGGGTAGATAGCGGTGAAATGTTGTCGGTAGACGATGTAAAAGAAATTCTAGCGATTGACTTACTAGGTGTAATACCTGAATCAAAAGCAGTACTTAATGCGTCGAACTCAGGTCAACCGGTTATCTTAGACCAAGAGTCTGATGCAGGCCAAGCATACAGCGATGCAATTAACCGCTTATTAGGTGAAGTCGTTGATTTCCGCTTCTTACAAGTTGAGAAGAAAGGTATCTTCAAACGGATCTTTGGAGGGTAAGGTGTCATTACTAGATTATTTTCGTTCTGAGAAAAAAAATAGCGCATCATTAGCGAAAGAGCGACTGCAAATCATCGTTGCGCACGAACGCTCAAAGCGTGGTACACCTGACTACTTACCACAACTTAAGCAAGATATCCTCGATGTTATTCGTAAATATGTGAAAGTAGATTCGGATGCTGTCAACGTCCAGTTTGAACAAAACGAGGATGACTTAGCAGTATTAGAATTGAACGTTACTCTACCTGATGATGAAAAGTAACAGTTTGAGTAAATGTAATAAGGGCTATTTCTATAGCCCTTATTTATTTCGTTTTGCCCATTCTAATTAAGCTGTCAAGGGGCTTTACATTGCCCTACTCTTTGCTTAATTTCCGAACTTCAGGTCACTTATTCTTATTTAAGGACAAAGTACCTTTGACCCTTTTTGCAGGCTTAGCATTGGGCTTTGGGCTTGACTTACGTTTGTTGTGACTGTGATTTTGTTCACCATTTCGCGTTTTTGGCTTAGGCTTAACGCTATTTTGGTTGTCGAGTTCAGTTGTTCGATCTTTGCTGTTATGCGCTCGCCTATCTTGCTTTGGACGACCAACCTCACTAACTTCACTTCTAGGCTTATCATGCTGTTTTCCCGCACCAGCACCCGCTGATGCCTCTTGCGTTTTACTCGATGACTCTGTGGCGTGATTAATCGCTCGCATTTCGTTTTCGTTAAGGTGACGCCACTTACCAGAGCTAAGGCCAGTTAGATCGATATTCATTATCCGAATACGTTTAAGGTGTGTTACTTCAAATCCTAGATATTCACACATTCTGCGAATTTGACGATTTAAGCCTTGGGTCAATACAATGGTAAATGACTTAGTCCCGGTTTTACGAACTTTACAAGGCTTTGTGACGGTGCCAAGGATTGGAACACCAGAGGACATACGTTTTACAAAGCGCTCATCAATAGGCCTATCGACCACAACCTCATACTCTTTTTCATGGTTATTGCCGGCGCGAAGGATTTTATTGACCATATCGCCTTGGTTGGTCAAGAAAATTAATCCTTCGGATGGACGGTCTAAGCGACCAATAGGGAAAATACGCTCAGGATAGTTAATTGCACTGACAATATTACTTCTGATTTTACGCTCGGTGGTACAAGTTACACCTACAGGTTTATTATAAGCAATAAATACAGCCTTTGGCTTTGCTTTCAGAGGCTTACCATCAATGATGATAGTGTCAGCATCAGACACTTTGGTGCCCATTTCTGGTAGAATTCCATTTACTTTGACACGACCTGAGGCGATTAAGTCATCAGCTTCTCGACGACTGCAGAATCCTGTTTCACTGATGTATTTATTGAGGCGCTTTTGCTCTGTCACGATACAACCACTTTGAGTAAAAACCCGTATTGTAATCGCTTCAACCGCTTTACACTACTGCATTTCTACTTTTGCAAACTTTTTCTTAATAGCTCAGGAGAAAAATGATACTGCTCTTTAGGCTTTCCTCTAAGACTCATTGCCTTGTAATCAATAGATTGCCAGTTTTTCGCTGACTTTATCCAGTAATAGTCAGCTAGATTTTCCTTGGTGATCACAGTTAAATCAAACGCAAGTTCAGTGTTATCCTTCCAAAAAGGGTGCCCATAATAATGATCGTACACCGAAATCAACGCCCAAGCCCCCATCATAAAGTGCCCGCCAACGGATGCTTGCATCTCATTATGTTCAATAAGCTCAAAAGTATCCGACAACCAATCAAACCCACCAAACACTATTTGTGAAGCGCTTGATGCAGCTGCGGTGATAGCTCCCATCGCCATCAAATCTGACGCACACCAAATAAGGTTTGTTTTTGGATAGCGGTGCAACAATTTCTTAGTCTTATCAAGCGCTTGTTCTTTTGACCACCCGGCGTAGACAGTTTGCTGAACCACCACGCCAACTTCATCAAAAAAGCGCTTTGCACCGTTGCTTCTAATATCTGACTCTGTGCCATAGTGACCATTGATAGCAATAGGGTAAATTGTCTCATGACCGTTAGTTTTAGCCTGTTGGTATAGTTTCTTTGCCAGATCGTAACCGGCTTGGTCATTATCATGATGTACTTCCCCAAGCCAATACTTATAGTGTTCTTTTGGATTACCTATCGCCTGCCTTTCAGGGCCCGAAATCGTTTCTTCTAAAGTAATATGATTGATCCCATATTTTTCTAAAAGCTTTAGGCTTTCTTCGGCACCACCAGGATAATTAATGAGGATGACATAGTCGGGAGTAGCACGATAACTCAAATATTTTTTAAGCTCAGCGAGCTGTATAATTCGGTTTCCTTCTCCATAGATCACATCTAATCTAATATCGAATTGATCCGCTGCCGCTTCTGTAATGCCTTGGACGCGCTGCCAAAATGGTTCACCAGGCACAGAAGGATTAACAAACAAGACATTTAAAGACTGTTTAGCATCAACACTAAAACACACCATCCATAGCACTACCCCAATTAGTACTTTTTTAATCATAGCGGGCTCTTCGTATTACTAGCAACTTCAATAACTTCTCAAATGGGCCTTGCTTAAACAACTTAAAATAAATAGACGCAAGGGCTAATTGAATTATAGACGCAATTACAAATGCCGAGAAATAATCCACCCGCTCCCAAGTGCTGATAGCGTTCGGGTTTATAAAGTAAAAATAGCTTACAAACACAATTGACTGGAGAAGATAAAACGAAAGCGCTAGGCGCCCAACACATTGTAAACTCCAAAGTTGATTTTTTGCACCTCGCATTGCCGCCTTAATTACAACGACATAAAACAACGCAACGGGTATCGCAAGGATCCAATCTATTCCTTCAAAAAACTCGACGCCTAGCTTACGCTCAAGAACAAAGCCTACAAATGACAAAATAATGGCTACAACGGCAAACAAATTAATTTTATGAACAGGTTCAGTACGCTCTAAATCAAACATTCCACTTCGATATAAACGCATACCAAGTAGCATTAACCCGGCGGTATACCACAAAGTAATAACCGGGATAAGCAAACTAATAATGATAAAGTACAGGCCATTAAGGGTGAGTAGTTCTAAGTAGTTTGCTGGAATTTGCTGCAAAAACTCGAGGTAGACTTCTGAAGTTCTATTTATTTGTGGTTCTGGATCAATTAATAGCAATAAGCTGATAGCAATAGAAGGGACTAAAATGAATCCTATCGCATAGCGGTTTAGCTTTTTGTCGCTCGCATCTATAAATCGTAGCGCTACAAATCCACTCAACGCATAATTAAATAAAATATCTCCAGGCCAAACCAACACGCCGTGTAACACACCGAAAACCATTAACCATGTTAGTCGATGTCTTGCAAGGCTCTGATCATCCGTCTTTGCTACCTGAATGCACAATGCCGCCCCAAATAACATGGCAAATAAGGTTCTGAATCGACCATCAAAGAAAATACTGTTAACCATTGCGAAGAACGGATCAAGATAGTGGGCAGTTTGAGCTGGTACATAACCCAACTCAAAATTGGCCATATGTACCATATTCATGGAAAGCAAGCCAAGCAGCGCGAACCCGCGGATCGCATCCATCGCAATAATTCTATTCATCAATACACACGGTTTTTATACATATCAGCCCAGTTTATCGCAGCGGCATGAAAATCAGGAAGGTTTTCGTCTTTATAGTTTAAATAACTGCACGCATCCTGCAGAGTCCACCAGCTTCCAGACTCATAGGCTCTAACGATATTTAAAATATAATATAGTGTGTTGGGTTTGCCTATCAAAGCATCATGGAGTTGCTCAGGAAAAGGTAGCTTGTTTACAACCTGCTCCATTGGCCTGTCAAGAATGGCATCAAGCAGAGAAAATAACCCTGTCATAAAGCTCATATTGGCAAGCCCTGGCGATATTTGCTGTGCGATAAGTTCACAAAACCGTGAACGAACGATAGAAAGGCGTGTTAATTCTGTCGGTTTTCCCTCGGCTACGTGGGCTGTCATAATTAAGTTTACAAACTTTTTTACACGCTCGTTTCCTAAATATACCAGGGCTTGCTTTAAAGATTCGATACGACTTTTGATCGGAAATACGCCGGAATTAATAAGCCTTAGCAGTTTATACGCAAGCGCAGTGTCCTGAGCAAACAACTCGGCTAATCGCGTAATACTCATATTCGGTTTGAGTGCTTCTTCATAAATGAGCATGACTATCACATAATTGATAGTAATGTCTTTTTGCTCAATCATTTTTGGTTTTGCAAAGAAGTAGCCTTGAAAGAACTGAAATCCCATCTTTTTAGCTTGCTCGAATTCTTCTTCGGTTTCGACTTTTTCCGCAAGTAGTTTAATGTTCTTTCGCTCTTTAATCATGTCAATCACTGGCACTATAGTGTCCAGCGGGTTTTCCATGACGTCGAACTTAATCAACCTTACGAGCTTTAAGAAAGGTTCCCATTCTTTTGAGTATTCAAAATCGTCTAACGCGAGTCTAAAGTTGCTGTGAAATAAGCCTCTTATCCGCTCATAATTTTGTTTTGTTGGCGGAATAGTCTCCAATAGTTCTAAGATCACATCATTTGCTGGGAGAAACTCACACAGCTCCTGACGTAACGAGTCTGGACCAATATTAATTAGCGCTTTCTTTCCCGAAGTGAGATATCGCATGCCGAGGTTAAGTTGATTATTCATTATCAGCTTGGCTGTCGCTGCATCATCTGCAATATTTGGAAAGCTATTTTTTACACCATCGCGAAACAACAATTCGTATGCAACAACTTGTTTTTTACGATTAAATATGGCTTGGCGGGCCACAAAAACCTTCAAACAAAAACTCCTTCGTACCTAAAGTGAACAATCGCACTTTTGGTTTAGCAATTTTTAGATTTTAACCCTTTATGATGATAAAGAAAATCAACCTAAGCTATTAAGAATCAAAATAATAGCTTAAAAGATAATGCAAAATGACAAAAAAGAAAGGCCAAAGCTATCTTTTGATACCTTTGACCTAGTTTTTTGTTTAGCAACTGAGCCAATTGCTAAATACTTAACACAGAAGCGAAAATTTTTTTAACTACGTTTTTTCTATCTATATAATTGTTCGCAGTATTTTTGTGCAACATCAGACCAGTCAAAGCGCTGCATACGAGCTTGCAGCCTGAGTTGTTGATATTTTTCGCAATCCCCTACCAGATCAGCGAGTGCTAGTTCAAAAATCGCAATAAACTGACTACCTTGCTCAGCAAGCGTTTCTCCTTCAAAGCAATAGCCGGTTTCGTTGTGTTTTACCGTATCAGATAATCCCCCCACTTTATGTACGATACAAGGTTGTCCAGCGCGCATCGCAAGCATTTGACTGATACCACAAGGCTCAAAGGAGCTTGGCATTAAAAACAAATCACCTAATGGGTACAGTTGCTCGCCGAGTGCTTTACCATAACCATTTAAAAACAAGACATTGTTATGGCGTGCCATTACTTCGGTAAATAGCTGCTCAAGACTTGGGTCACCAGAGCCTACAATCACAATACGTGCTCCTTGGTGCTTGGCTATTTTTGCAATGTCATCGAGCACAATGCCTGATTGGGTAGGCTGTCTTAAAATAAGTGCTTTTTGATCGGTGAGACGACCAACACTTGTAATTAGCTTGCCGCTAAAGGCTTCGTCACGCCAAGCGAGTATGCGCTGATGAGCAATGTAAAACCGAGATAATACTTGGCTAGATTTTGCCATCCATTGAAACACATGCTGCTCAGCAAGCGCCAAATAGTCAGCAAAAATTAGATTCTCTTCGTCACCTGACTCATCATACACACAACCGTTTAAAATACCTGCTAACCGTCCTTCATGAGACGCATGCTGCATGTCGCTTTCTAACCCTTCGCCACCAAAAAAACCAAGCTCAGGATGACTCGGGATCATCACTTCTTTGGCATAATTAGGAGAAACAACATGCACTTTGTCTGAAAGATTAATAGCCGCTCGCATAGGATTAAAACAGTGAGGATATTTAGGATCGCAAATACTGAGCCCATCATAGGTGAGTGTCGGAAACCAAGACTCAAGGCTGGATAAGTCATGATTAAAAGGCCGGATCCCTTGAAGTGCAAGGTTATGCACAGTATAGACTGTCCTTAGCGCCTTTAAGCGTTTGAATCTTGGACTAAACTGACGAAGTACAGCAACGACAGCAGCGTGCCAGTCATGTAGGTGTACAACATCTATCTCAGCTATCAACTCATGTTCAATAAGTTCAGCAACTGCCGCACTAAAAAACGCAAATCGATTTGCATCTGTCGCAAAGGGCTGGTGAGGATCATTACAGTAAATAGCGCCGTGATGCTCACTAAACAATGAGTGTGAAATGACATACTGAGTGACATTGTCACTTTCTTCAACAGACCAAAGAGTCGCCGTTTCTAGGTGTTGACGAAAAGGGACGGCAATATCAGCGACTAAGTTTCGATTTAAAGCAGCTTGGCCATAATCGGGTGTGACCACCGATACTTTAATGCCAAGCTGCGCCAATGCATAAGGTACGTCGCGTATTACATCTGCGACGCCCCCCACCTTACAATTTGGCAACCGATCGTTTTCGGCTGCCACTAAAATTACATGCATAGTACCTCTACATGGATCATTTATTATTTTTTTCCGCAAGCTCTGCGAGCATATCTCGGGTCACCAATACGATCCCCTTATTCGACACTCTAAAGCCATTCTCTTTGTCTAGGTCAGTATCGTAACCAATTGTCATCCCCTCCGGTATTTGACAACTGCGGTCAATGATTGCGTTTTTGATTTTGCAGTTACGCCCGATTTTGGCACCAGGCAACACAACGGCTCCTTCAATTTCACAATACGAGTGAACATGCACATTGGAAAACAGCAATGAACGCTTAACTTTAGAACCAGAAATAATACAGCCACCAGAAACCGTCGAGTCTACGGCCATACCGCGTCTATCATCATCATCAAATATAAATTTAGCTGGTGGTAGCTGTTCCTGATAAGTCCAAATTGGCCAATGAGGATCATAGAGATCAAGTTGTGGTTCAGGAGAAACCAGCTCCATATTTGCTTCCCAGAATGAATCAAGCGTCCCTACATCTCGCCAATATGGCTGCCCTTCATGTGATGGGTCGCAAAATGGATACGCATATACATTATGCTCTTCTATGATGGATGGGATAATATCATGACCAAAGTCACGACCAGACCCTTCTCGTTCCGCATCCTTTTTTAACTGCTCGAATAAAAACTCAGTGTTAAACACATAGTTCCCCATAGACGCCAAACATACACCTGGCTTTCCAGGGATTGACGTCGGATCTACCGGCTTTTCATCAAAGCGACGCACACGGTTGCTTTCATCCACAGTCATTACACCAAACGTTTTCGCTGCTTCTTCACAAGGCACTTCAATACAACATACGGTCATATCTGCACCTGTCTCAACGTGCTTTGCAAGTAAGCCACCGTAATCCATTCTGTAAACATGATCACCCGATAAGATCATAACGTACTTGGGAAGCTCATGACGAATAATATCCATATTCTGGAAAACTGCATCGGCTGTGCCGCAGTACCACTCATCACCATATCGCTGTGATGCTGGCAATATTTCTACAGATTCTCCAAGCTCCTTTTTAAAGTGTCCCCATGCGCGATTAACATGGCGAATAAGCGAGTGCGACTTATACTGCGTAGCAATGCCAACCCGACGGATCCCTGAGTTAATGCAGTTAGACAGTGGAAAATCGATAATTCGATGTTTACCGCCAAAATAAACAGCGGGTTTCGCTCGCCAATTGGTGAGTTCGTGAAGGCGCGAACCTCTTCCACCCGCAAGTATCAAAGCATATGTTTCTCGAGTGAGGGTACTAATATAACGATTCGCATAATTAGGCATTATTTCTTCTCTCCATAACTTTTTTGCGGTGACTACTGCATTGGGCTCAAGCGCCAAATATCATCGCTGTAATCTTGAATTGTTCTATCGCTAGAAAATTTTCCACTTGCTGCGGTATTGAGAATACTCATGCGCAGCCAATGTTCCTTGTCTTTGTATGCTTGAGCCGCATGCTCCTGGCTCTCAACATAGGAAGGAAAATCTTGTGCCACTAACCAAGGATCGGTACTACTCTTAATTGAGTTAATTACGTCATCAAAGATATTAGGCTCAAATAGGTTAAAGTGCCCACTTTCGAGCAAAGCCATAACGCGTTTTAGGTCATTGTTGCTTTCTATTATCTTAAGGGGCTGATAATTTTGACGCACTTGCTGTGCTTGTTCAGCAGTTACACCAAATAAGTAAAAATTGTCTGCACCAACGCATTCTCGTATTTCAATATTTGCACCATCTAAGGTACCTATAGTGATCGCGCCGTTCATCATAAACTTCATATTGCCTGTGCCAGAGGCTTCTTTTCCAGCGGTTGATATCTGCTCTGATAAGTCTGTTGCAGGACAAATTACTTCCATTTTTGAGACATTGTAATTGGGCATGAAAGCCACTCGAAGATAGGGCCTCGCCGTGGGGTCATTGTTGATAACATTGGCAACATTATTGATTAATTTAATGATCTTCTTAGCCATGTAATAACCGGGTGCAGCCTTACCTCCAAACAGTACACAACGAGGAACAAGCTCTGCCACATCGCCACGACAGATCCGATCGTAAAGATGGATAACGTGCAATACGTTAAGTAACTGACGTTTGTATTCATGAATTCGCTTTACTTGAACATCAAACATCATAGTTGGGTCAAACTCTACCTGACATTCATGAGCAATTAGCTCAGCAAGACGTTGTTTGTTGTTTTGTTTGACTGTTAGCCACTGCTTTTGGAAGGCGTGATTATCATAAAAACGACGTAGTTCACTAATTTTAGAAAAATCAGCTTGCCATCCGTCGCCAATTTTTCCGCTAATCAATTGCGCCAGTTCTGGATTACAATGCGATAACCAACGCCTTGGCGTCACACCGTTGGTTTTATTATTAAACTTCTCTGGGCACAGTTGATAGAAATCATTAAACAGGCCAGCTTTTAATAACTCGGTATGAAGTGCCGCAACGCCATTGACAGAATAACTGCCTACAATCGCAAGGTACGCCATGCGAATTTGAGGATGACTGGACTCCTCAATGAGTGACAGCGCGCGCTGCTTTTCGATATCGCCGGGCCATTTAAGTGCAACTTCCGACAAAAAGCGGGCATTGATCTCATAGATAATTTCTAGCAACCTTGGTAACAAGCGCTCAAATAAACTCACAGACCAACGCTCCAATGCTTCAGGCAATAAAGTATGATTGGTATATGCCATAGTTGATGTCGTTATCTTCCACGCGGCATCCCATTCCAGCTCGTAATCGTCTAATAAAATACGCATTAGTTCAGCTACGGCAATACTGGGATGGGTATCATTGAGCTGGAATACGTGATAATCCGCAAAATCACTGAAATCATCGCCATATTGCTCAACCCAAGTTGCAATCACGTCTTGCAAGCTCGCGCTGGATAAAAAGTACTGCTGCCTTAATCTCAGTTCTTTGCCATTTTCACTGGCATCATTGGGGTATAGCACCATCGTTATCTGCTCAGCGAGATTCTTTTTCGCCACCGCTTCTGAATAACTACCGGCGTTAAATTCGTTGAGGTCAAACTCATCGGTCGCCTCTGATTTCCATAGTCTTAATGTGTTTACCACCTCATTACGATATCCAGGCACAGGAACGTCGTAAGGCACCGCGAGAATATCTTGCGTATCAAGCCATTCATGATGCTGCCTACCATTTTTGTCGGTATGTACTTCAACATGACCAAAAAACTTAACTCTGCGGGCTTGTTCTGGTGCGGCAAGCTCCCATGGATGGCCTTCACGGAGCCAGTTATCAGGCTGCTCTACTTGGTGACCCTGTTCACAGGTTTGGTTAAACATCCCAAATTCGTAACGTAAACCGTAACCAACAACAGGAAGGGCTAATGAAGCACAGCTATCCAAAAAACAAGCTGCAAGGCGGCCTAAACCACCATTACCAAGACCTGCATCATGTTCAGCCTGCGCGACCTCTTCAAGCTCAGTACAGTATTCTTGTAATGCCGCTTGAACTTGTTCTTCTAAGTCTAGATTTAACACCGCATTAGACAGTGCTCTACCCATTAAAAATTCCAGCGAGAGATAAGCTGCTTTACGCGTCTTTTTACTCTTTATGTGCTCTTTGGTTGCTCGGCAACGGGCGACTAATCGGTCACGAATGGTCAAGGCTAATGCATGGTACAAATACAGTCGCGACTCTCCTACTTTGTCTCGACCTAAGGTGTAGTAAAAGTGACGAGTCAAATCATCACTCAAGGTGTTTTCATCTATCTTTGGTGCATCCTGCCAATGTTTTACCACGCATACTGGCGCACTTTTATTAGCCATGCTTTTCATCCCCTTTGATTGATGTAAATATCCATGCTGACTTAGCTGGAACCTGTAAATAAGAATCTAACTCTGGTCTTTGCGGCTCAACCGCGGTGGTGATTGCTTGCTGCCAATGAGATGAAAATGCACTAAATGGCAGCTTTATTTGCAATGCACTTTCACTGGCGTTCAATATTATCAATAAGCTTTGCCCTAACTGCTGATCAGTAATGGTGTAACTCAACCATTTGCGGCTCGGCTCTCGCCATTGTTCAGGCGATAACGGCTTTGCTTGTTCATTAAACCAATTCACCGCAAAACGACTGTCACTGTCATGGACATAAAATGAGTGAGAAAACGCGGCAAATTGCCTTCGAAGGGCAAGTAAATCTTGGATAAAAAAAGTTAAAGTATGGTGTTGCTGGTGGTTTTTCCATGCCAGCCAGCTAGTGCAGTTGTCTTGGCAGTAAGCATTATTGTTGCCACTTTGCGTATGTGCCATTTCGGTTCCCGCACAAATCATCGGGATCCCTTTGGATAAAAACAAAGTGAGTAATGCATTTTTCTGCATACTGAGACGCAATTCATTGATTTGAGGATCGGCACTGAATCCTTCTACCCCACAATTAAATGAAAAGTTTTCACTGTGGCCGTCTCTATTTGCCTCGCCGTTTGCTTCATTGTGTTTATGCTCGTAAGCCGTCCAATCAAACAATGAGAAGCCGTCATGACTGGTAAGAAAGTTTATGGAGTTCAAAGGGCCCCGTAAGTTATGTTCAAACAGATCACTGGAGCCATGAATACGCATCGCAAGCTCTGGCAATACTCCCTCATCGCCACGCCAGAAGCGCCTAACGGTATCTCGATATTTATCATTCCACTCACGCCAAGGAGAAGGAAATTGCCCAAGTTGATACCCACCAGGACCAATATCCCAAGGCTCGGCAATCAGTTTTACTTTGCTAAGTACTGGGTCTTGATGGATCGCTTGCAAAAATGCATGTTGATTTGAAAATCCCGAGGCTTGACGAGCAAGGATCGTCGCCAAATCAAAGCGAAAACCATCCACCCCCATGTATTCCACCCAATAGCGCAAGCTGTCCAAGACAAGTCTTAATACCACTGGATTCGAGATATTCATTGTGTTTCCACAACCCGTGTCATTAATGTAGACATTGGGCTTACTCGGCAAGGTGCTGTAATAAGTCAGGTTATCAAACCCTTTAAAGCTAATTGTCGGGCCATCCAAACCACCTTCCGCAGTATGGTTAAACACCACATCCAAAATAACCTCAATGCCGGCTTGATGGAGTCGCTCTACCATTACCTTAAATTCGTTGATGTCGTCGTTAACGAGATAACTTTTGTGTGGCGTAAAAAAGTTGAGGCTGTTATATCCCCAGTAATTTTTTAGTCCTTTGGTCGTAAGAAATTGCTCGTTGATAAACGCATGCACAGGTAGCAGCTCAATCGCAGTAACACCAATATGCTTGAGGTGATCGATAAAGGTTTGTTCAGCAATCCCTAAATATTTTCCTTGGTGTTTAGTTGGAATATCTGGGTGCCTAACAGTTGCCCCTTTAACATGACATTCATAGATCACCGTTTTACTCCACGGAGTCTTCGGTCGCTTCCCTTGATACTTCTCAATCGCCGTCACTTTACTCTTTGGCATATCACAGGCGTTATCAGATGGGTTTAAATGGCCTACTGGCAAATGGCAAAAATGCCGTTCACTCCAAGTAAACTCACCGAAAAAGTCGCGACAATATGGGTCTAAGAGTAACTTATTAGCATTGAAAAGCAGCCCTTTTTCCGCGCTATACTCTCCGTCTACCCGATAGCCATATAAGTCTCCGACTTGTGCTCCCTCGATAAACAATGACCAATTTCCGCCTTCATGCCGAAACATCCCTATCCGATTCACTTCGCTATGGCCGCTTTTGTCAAACAGACACAGGGTGACTCGTTTTGCTTTCGGTGCATAAACACAAAAGTTAACGCCTTTATCACTGGCTGTTGCACCCAATAATTGATGATCGCCGCGATAACTGGTTAGCATGTGCCACCAGATATCAGCTGCAAATACACGGTTGCCAGAGGCGGAACAGTTATATCGATACTTTGCTCAAGGCCATGGCTTGCTATGCTTTTCGATTCAATGAGTTGTTGTTTATGTGCAACGACTCCAACGCCGCTCCCCCAAAACGCTTTGTCATCCGTGTTTAAGATAACTTGATACACACCCGCTGACGGCACGCCTAAGCGGAATTGAAAATGAGTTTGTGGCGTAAAGTTTGCGATCACCACCAGCGGTGTAACACCATCTTGTCCGTAGCGTACAAAACTAAATATGCTTTGCTCAGCGTTCCCCCCATCAATCCAATTAAATCCTGTTGATTTGCTATCACACTCGAATAATTGCGGCGTTGATTTATAGGTCGTATTGAGCGCTTTGACACACTTGTAGACGCCTTGATGTGCTTCACTTTCAAGCAACTTCCAGTTGAGTTGTTGGTTATGATCCCACTCCTCTCGGGGGGCAAGTTCAGCGCCCATGAACAGCAACTTTTTACCTGGGTGGGCAAACATAAAGCCATAGTAGGCACGTAAATTAGCGAATTGCTGCCAATCGTCTCCTGGCATTTTGCTCAGTAGCGCACCTTTGCCATGTACCACTTCATCGTGACTTAATGGCAAGATGTAATTTTCAGAATAGGCATACACCATCGAAAAGGTCATTTCATGGTGATGGTACTTGCGATGAATTGGGTCTTTGGACATATAGTTTAGCGTGTCATTCATCCACCCCATATTCCACTTATAACCAAAACCCAAACCATCGTGTTCAACACTGCGAGTAACACCGGGCCAAGCTGTGGATTCTTCAGCGACCATCATAATACCTTCATCAACGCCATAGCATTTGGTATTGACTGATTTGAGGCACTCAATTGCACCTAGGTTTTCACGGCCGCCATATTGATTTGGCACCCATTCCCCATGCTTACGGCTGTAATCCAAATAAAGCATCGATGCCACAGCATCCACCCTTAAGCCATCGATGGCGTATTCTTTTATCCAATACATCGCATTCGACAACAAAAAGCTTTTTACTTCAGCGCGGTCGTAGTTAAAAATATAGGTGTTCCAATCTGGATGAAACCCTTGCCGCTTATCAGCATGTTCGAATAGGTGTGTGCCATCAAATTTATGTAAACCATGGGGATCTGATGGGAAATGTCCCGGTACCCAGTCGATAAGTAATCCGAGCTCTTCACGATGACAGCACTCAACGAAGTAAGCAAAATCCTCAACGCCACCAAAGCGACTGGTTGGCGAGAATAACCCCACCGGTTGGTAACCCCAGGAGCCATCAAAAGGATATTCACTGATAGGCATCAGTTGCAAATGAGTAAACCCCAGTGCCTTTACATAGGGGATAAGGTCGTCCGCTAACTCTCGATACGTAAGATAGCGATTACCGTCTTTCTCTCGGCGCTTCCAAGAGCCCAAATGCACTTCATAAATACTAATGGGTGCATTGATTTTATTACGCAGCGCCTTTTTATCATGATCAGCTTGGCTCAATGTGAAAGCCGCAGGTCGAGCCTGAGTTATACTCGCCGTACCCGGTGCTTGTTCCATTTTAAATGCAAAAGGGTCAGCCTTTTCTATGCGCTCCCCCTCAAATGTGGTGATTGCAAATTTATAGCAGCAGTCAACCTCCAGTGCCGGAATAAAAAGCTCCCATACACCACTGGCTGGATGTAATCGCATTGGATGCTGCACGGCCTGCCAATGATTAAACTCACCTATCACAGAAACAGACAACGCATTTGGCGCCCAAACACCAAATCGAAACCCAATTACACCCTCTATTTCTACTTGATGTGCACCTAAATGCAAATAAGCTTGAGCTTGTGTTCCTTCATTAAATAAGTACAAGGCATCATCAGCCAAGCAACTTTCAAAACTATATACATCCCTCCCAGTAACGGTTTGCTCTGGGTAGTGCACTTCAAGCAGGTAATCTTTGCTGATGTCATCCGCTTTAAAATCTAATGTGAATAGCGCACTTTTGCGAAACCGTTCAAGTGCATAGCTGCTATCGCTGGTAAGCACCTTAACTTCTGTCGCACCTGGAATAAAACAGCGCACGACTGAGCGCTTCGCATCTAACTGGTGTAGCCCTAAGAAGGCAAATGGGTCGCGACACTTACCGGCTTCCAAAGCGGCTAATTGACTGATGTAGTCATCTACTTGGGCGTCTTCTATTTTTGCTCTTGTATTCATCTATTCTTTCCTGCTAGTTATTGCATCTCGGATAAGCGACCGAGAACTTGCAATAATTTCCGCTGATGTCTGATTAAGTTGCCTTCTCCAGTTTGGATACTCTTGATCAGTACCAGGAATATTCACTGGTAACTTCTGTTCGTCGAGGTCATCAAACTGAATTGTCAGCATTTTTGCAGGCGACTTGGCGAGCACATTGATAAGCGCCTGATACACATCGCGGGCTTCGCTCGCAAGGCTGACACTCACTTCACCATAGCGACTAAGCCAATGACAAAGCTTCTCTCGCTCGGATGTTCGCTCTTCATCCGCTTTTGTTAGTTGGGGTTCGCTCAATAACTGATATTCACGTTTCAACCTAAGGTCATCATGGCTCCACCAGCCAAAAAATGGCGGGACGTCATGGTTTGCAACCATAAGTAATGCATTGTGCTTATAGTGCGTAGGTGCTAAAAACTGACCGTGATAATCCTTCTCGAAGTAAAAAAGAATATTGCTGTATATATGAGACTCAGACATTGCTTCTTTGATTTCGATTGGAACAACCCCTAAGTCTTCACCAATGATCATTACTTGATGTTTGACAGACTCAATTTTGAGGATCGCTAAAAGGTACTCAAATGGATAATATACATAGCAACCTGTTTGCTGCTGATCTTGATAAAAGCACCACCACAACCTTCTTAGGCCCATCACATGATCAATTCTTAATGCCCCAACACCGGTGATGTTCGCTTGGATCAGCTGTTTAAAAAATGCAAAGCGCTGCGCTTTTAACTTAACGGGGTTTAACGCTGGTAACCCCCAGTTTTGACCGAGCTCTGCCCAAGGGTCTGGAGGCGCGCCCACGCGAGCACGTTCGGCATACAAATTTTTATTGCTGTTGTATTCACTTGAACCGTCAGCACAACCAACGGCTAAATCATTGATTAAACCTACAGCCATACCGGCATTCAGTGCCAAAGACTGGCATTGCGTTAATTGTTCAAACGCAAGCCATTGTAAAAATTTAGCGAAGTCATCGTCCTCAAATGCCTTAAGCTCTTGCTGCTTAGCCTGGCAAAATCGAGTAAAGTCTGCACGCCACGCTCCAGTTTGTTCACACAATAACTGCCACGCAAAACGTAACGCGTTAAGCTTAATTTCCATACAATGAGTCATATCAAGATATGTCGCGTTCAAGTTAGCCTTTGAGCTGTCTAAATAGTCGGTAAACACACTCACATCTAAACCAAATTGTTCACACAAAAGCTCGATAGAAATGTAAAAAGGGTGCAATAAGCGGCGGTCATTTGGGCTGTACGGGCTCGCTTTTTCTGGCTCATCAACAAACAATAAATGCAGTGGGTTTAGCAAAATGTAGTCAATCCCTTCAGCTGCGCTAGCTTTAACTAATTGCTTTAGCTCATAAAAGTCTGAACTTAACTTGCTGCCAGCAGGCTTTAACGAATATAGCTGAATAGACAATCCAAGGAGCTTCTTATGTTGTTCAATCGGGTCATAACACTGTCTAGGCGTCACCCAAAGTTCTGTCTCGAACCGCGCACCATTTAACATTACCTCAGCGCTATGATAACCGACTTCAATCGCGTTTATTGGCACTTCAAGTTGAACATAGCGTGTATCTTGATAGCGGTAATCCCCAATCACTACTTGCTTGTTTGGATCGCAAACACAGCAATAACCCAATGCGGGGATCGACACAGTTAATTCGTTAATTTGCAGGCCGGCATCCACTCTTATCGTAATAGTTGGCATCTCTTTGCAAAGCAAAGAAATGGCTTCAACTGGCGTTAACCACTTAGCAATATCCAGCTCAAAATTGAGTGTATTTATTTCATCTAGATTGCTGACATCAACACCGCACTCCTGCAATGCCTGTAGACGAGTTTGGTGATCAAATACCACATGATCACCCGTGTATTTATGGTACTCATAACCAATACCATAGAGATAAAGAAGCTGAGCAATGTTGTCCATTTATAATGTTACGCTCTCGCTGTGGACACAACACTGTTGTCTTCTCCAAAGCCGTTGGGCACATAATCATCTGCTTGATGATCATTGTCCCAGACTTCACCATCAATCAAATATCTGAAGTGGTAATCTTTGTCGGTTGGTAAACGGTGTTTGAGCTTGAACGCACTGTCTTTTTTGATGAATTTCATCGGCTCGGGTTGCCAATCATTAAAATCACCAGCAAGTTCCACCGTTTTCGCTTCTGGGTGTGAAAATGAAAATGTAATTTCTGCTTCGTCTTTTGTTTTGAAAAACCGTTTAGTGAGCATATAACCCCCGTTTACCTTTTGTGAGTCCTTATTTCACAGCGACGTACGCTAATACTGCAAACGACTGGTAACTGTGTACGATTTATGTCGAGCATATTGAAATTTAAGTGAAACTAGATGACAACTCACCGTTCGCTTTAAAAATCAACAACCCTAAGTACAGCAAACAAATATTGAGTTTGTATGACAGTACAAATTTGGTGCAATTTTGCACCGTTTTGGCGCAATCTAAATCAGATAAGCAGTGATTTCAGTTTGCTATGAGTTCCTTGCAATCACTGAGCCAATCACATTAAGAGTCAACAAGAAAGCTAGTTAAGAATGGTTATCATGTAAAGTGAATTTAATTAATAATTGATCCCGCTCATATAAAGCAGTCTGCAAAGTGAAATATTTGGTACTTTCACACGATGAAGTTTGCAACTGAATGCTAAAGTGTGTAAAAAACTAGGTTAGTAACTATAATTTCAGATTACATTTTTTGCGATGATGGTGTTATCTAAGTACGATTACTCCATAATATGCAAGAGTCTGAATTACTAAGGAAAGCCTATCCATGCCAAACGCGATAAGACTAACAAGTACCCTACTTTTGGGCACATTATTTGTTGTCATATTGCTGCATCTGTCTTTTAAGGCTCACGTGCTTGAGCTGATCGCTACAACCCCGGTAAATGAGCACCTTACAGTATCAATGATATCACCTTGGTATTCCCCACTACTGCACGGTTTGAACTTTGCAGCAAGCGGAAACCACACTTATGTTGCGGTAGAGTCAACACTCGGAATCCCGAAATATCTGGATGTAAGTACAGTTTGGTATACCGTATTTACTTCTCCAATCACTCTCATTTCAATCGCAACTTTACTCGCGATTGTTGCATACCTTTTTAAATCAGAACGCCGCTACCGTAATCAAGATGAAGATATAAGCGAGGTGAATAAGGACGTTGGAGGAATATTGATGCGTTTAGAGGTTGATAGTGCGCCACTGCACCATAAGTCCTCTCTTGCCAAGCTCAGCCATGCGATCCACGACTTGTCTAGCCATCTTGCACGCGTAAAACGCCATTCAGAGTCTCAAATTTTTCAAGACAAGCTCACAAAGCTTATAGATAGACATGCATATATTGACCATATTGAGGCAAAGTTAAAGCAAGCTGAGTTGGCGCAACAAAAATGTGGCCTGCTATTTATTGATTTGGACGGCTTTAAGCAGGTCAACGATTCCTTTGGCCACAGTTTTGGCGACGAAATTCTGATCCAAGTCGCTGCTCGGCTCTCAAAAGTGGTTCGCCAATATGGTTTAGAAGATTGCCACCCTATTCATGGCCTTGAACAAAACCTTTCAAGACTCGGCGGCGATGAATTTTCGCTATTTATTCCCAAATTAAACAATCCAAGTTTGTGCACAGAAATCGCGCAGTCCATTCTTAGTGATATAGAGCGTGATTTCTTGCTTGGCAATAAGCTTGTCAAAATTGGAGCAAGTATCGGCATCGCGGTATACCCAGATAGTGCAGCAACACCAAACTCATTACTGCAGATGGCTGATGTTGCCATGTATAGAGCAAAAACGGATGGTCGTGGAATTTTTAAAGTTTATTCCCCCGAAATGGGGTCGAAAATGCGACGTTATCACTACCTCTTAGAAGAGTTACGACTCGCTATCTCTGCGCAAAGCTTTTATCTGTCATTCCAACCGATAGTGCATGTTGAAGATTGTGCTATCGACTATTTTGAGGCGCTTATTCGTTGGAACCACCCGATAGAAGGGCAGATTCCACCGGCCGAATTTATTCCAATTGCAGAAGAGTCAAATTTAATTTTAGAGCTTGGTGATTGGATCCTACTTGAGTCGTGTAGGCAAATGTGTGCATGGCATAATGCAGGGATGAAAAAGGTAAAAATCTCGGTCAATGTTTCTGGAATACAATTAAAGCACAGAAAAGTCTTTGAATGGGTAAATGCTGCCCTAGAAAAAACCGGTTTACCAGCTACTGCTTTGATGTTGGAAATCACGGAGTCCACTCTTATCAAGGCCAGCAATGAAACGATTTCACAATTACAACAATGCCGAGATGCAGGAATAAGTGTCGCGATTGATGACTTTGGAACAGGCTTTAGCTCGCTAAGCACCCTCGCCGATTTACCCATTGATGTGATAAAAATCGATAAACTGTTTATCACCCAAGCCAATAGCAACCCCAAGTACCGTAAGATCCTCAATTCCATCAGCGAACTTGGACAACAGTTAGAATTAAAGATTGTTGCCGAGGGCGTTGAACAAACCGAACAATTTGAGCTAGTTAAAAACTTAGGAATTAGCTGTGTACAGGGGTATTTAGTTAGCCGGCCTGAAAGCTCAAATAATGTGGGTAGCAAAGTGTTAAATGGCAATGTGAATCACATCGCAGCCACCGGCACCAGCATTTGGTTACCAGAGCAAGTTGGGTAGCTGCTGTTAATAGTTAAGCGAAAAAAGAGAGCTATATACTGCACCTTTCACGCTAGGCAACCTATTATGCTAAAAGTGGGTGCTTGGCGGTTCGTGATGAACGCCCACAGTATTTATCCAGACTAGGTAAGGTTATTTATCGCTTAAATTTGGTTTCTAGGATAACCGACGAATTGGTACGCTCAATCCCTTCTAAATTACCGATTTCATCTAGCAGATGACTCAACTGCTCCAAACTCTGTGCTTCAACAATAGCAATCAAGTCATATTCCCCACTAATGGCATAAAGCGCTGAAACATTTGGCAACTGCTGCAATGCTAAATTCGCCTTTGTAGTGAGTTTTTGTTTTACCTTAATAGAAACGTGTGCCGATACTAAATCATCCATATACTGCTCCGCGAACTCTACGCGATAGCCTTTAATTACGCCATTTTGCTCTAATTTTGCGATACGATTTTGTACTGTGGTTCTGGAAAGGTCTAACTTTCGTGCCAACTCAGAGATGCTCTCTCGTGCGTTATTACGCAACAGTGCAATGAGCTTTTCGTCTTGTGAACTAATCATTTTGCAATTTAACCATGTTAATTTGACACAAATGATAGCAAATATGTGAATTATTGCACTGCAAATTATTACAAAAGCGCGTAATAATGAAGAAATAGCAAGTTGGCTGTGAGCAGAACAACAAGTAATCAGCTTCTGCTCGACAGTAATACCGCACAATGATAACAATTTAGGAGAAATCGTCATGCAAGCAAATCGCGAATTATTCGATGAAGTCATGGTTCCAAACTACAACCCGTCAGCCGTTATTCCTGTTAAAGGCCAAGGCTCTCGCGTATGGGATCAGACAGGTAAAGAGTTCATCGATTTTGCAGGCGGTATCGCCGTAAACTGTCTAGGCCATTGTCATCCTGCGCTCGTCTCTGCACTTAAAGAACAAGGCGAAAAAATTTGGCACTTATCAAATGTGATGACCAACGAGCCGGCGCTTCGCCTTGCCAAAAAGTTAACTGATGCAACATTCGCAGAAAAAGTCTATTTCGCAAACTCAGGCGCTGAAGCAAACGAAGCGGCACTTAAACTTGCGCGTCGTTGGGCACTGGATAAATTTGGTGCAGAAAAAACGCAAATTATCGCATTCAACAAAGGCTTTCATGGTCGTACTTTCTTCACGGTAACGGTTGGTGGACAAGCAGCCTATTCAGATGGCTTTGGTCCAAAACCTGCTGATATCACTCATATCGACTATAACGATTTAGCTACATTTGAAAAAACAATCTCAGACAACACTTGCGCAGTCATGATGGAACCGCTTCAAGGTGAAGGCGGGATCATTTCTCCAAATGCTGAGTTTGTCCAAGCTGTGCGCGAACTATGTGATAAACACAACGCGTTACTTATTTTTGATGAAGTACAAACGGGTGTTGGCCGAACTGGTGATCTATATGCTTATCAAGGGCTAGGTGTAACACCTGATATCCTTACTAGCGCAAAAGCACTAGGTGGCGGTTTCCCAATTGGCGCGATGCTTACCACCACTGAAATTGCAGCTCACCTTAAAGTCGGCACCCATGGCTCAACTTATGGTGGTAATCCACTAGCCTGCGCGGTAGCGGAAGCTGCATTTGACACAGTAAATACAAAATCGGTGTTAGCTGGCGTAAAAGCCAAAGAACAACTATTCAGAGATGGTCTAAATGCCATTAACGACAAATACAATGTATTTTCTGAAGTGCGCGGTAAAGGTCTTCTTCTTGGTGCAGTGCTCAATGATAAATTTGAAGGCCGTGCACGCGACTTCCTAGTAGCAAGTGCAGAGCACGGTTTAATGTCATTAGTTGCTGGCACTAACGTAGTTCGTTTTACACCTTCTCTTGTGATCACTGATGAAGAGATCCAAGAAGGCCTAGCACGCTTTGAACAAGCGGTTGCTGCAGTAGTAAACGGCTAAGGAGCTGGGGACCTCGGTCTCCTCTTTCTCATGTTAGTATTAAGACCAATACAAAAAACTGACTTCGATGCGCTAAAAACCATTGCGGTTGAATCTGGCCATGGGTTTACCTCACTGCCAGTAGATGACGAATTGTTGTCTAATAAAATTAACCGCTCGGTTGAAAGCTTTGCAAAGTCAGTATCAAAACCATACGACGAAGGCTATTTATTCGTTCTTGAAGACACACAAACGGGCGAAATTATAGGTACCACTGCGATTGAAGCCGCGGTAGGTATGTCTGTGCCTTTATATCACTATCATCTTGGTAAAACAGTACATCACTCAAGAACTTTGGGTGTCTATAATACCGTCGATATTCTGTCGATGTGTAACGACTACACTGGAAGTTCTGAGATCTGCACGCTATTTTTACGTGAAGGTCATCGTCAAGGCTTCGCTGGTCGCTTTCTTTCAAGAAGTCGTTTCTTATTTATGGCAGAACATGCAGAACGCTTTAGCGACACCGTTATTGCGGAAATGCGTGGTGTAAGTGACGAACATGGCCATTCGCCATTTTGGCAGTGGCTGCAAGAACACTTTTTTAGCATTGAATTTCCGCAAGCAGATCACTTGGTCGGTCTCGGGGACAAAGTTTTTATTTGTGAACTTATGCCCAAGTATCCCATCTATGCAAACCTACTAAGTCCAGAAGCACAAGCTGTGATAGGTAAAGTGCACGAGAAAACCAAGCCTGCTTTGCGTTTATTACAAAAAGAAGGGTTTGAACACCGTGGCTATGTTGACTTGTTCGACGCAGGTCCAACGGTAGAAGCCAAACTAGACAACATTAGAACGGTTAGAGAGTCGTTTAAAGGTGAGGTTGAAATAGTCGCTTCACTACCTGACAAGCTCCCTAATCTTGCTATTTCAAATGGTCGATTAGACGCGTTTAAAGCCACGTTTACCGATCAGGCTTATCTGTGCGAAGCAGAAGAAAAAATTCAGCTGACCGTAGAGGTAGCCAATGCGCTTGATGTCACTCAAGGTGAACTGATAAACGCATTTAAACTATAGATTTCAATGTCGTGCTGATACCAATTGGTATAAAGTTTAACAAGCTGTCACCAAGACAAAAAATTAGGAAACCATTATGCACAACAACGTAGATACACTATTTGAACACCTGTGGGACAACTACCTAGAAGTAACACCTTCTGCAGTTAAAGTTCATGAACTACTCGGCTCAACGCAAAAAGACGACGTGATCAATGACCACATCGCATTGCGTACTTTTAATATTGAAAAAGTAGGTCTAGAAAAGCTCGCTTCACATTTTAAAGCAGTAGGTTACACAGAATGTGGCGAATACCACTTTGAAGCGAAAAAGCTATATGCCAAGCACTATGAACACCAAGATCCAACGAAACCAAAGGTGTTTATCTCTGAGCTGCTCGTTGAAAAATGTTCAGAAGAACTACAAGCTATCGTTAAAGACATGGTTGAGCAAATCGACGAATCAGCAGTAACAGCTGAAAACTTCCTGTATTCTGGCACCCACTGGCGCGTTTCTCACGAGACATACAAAAAACTACTGGCTGAGAGCGAGTATGCCGCATGGATGTCTGCATGGGGCTACCGTGCAAACCATTTCACGGTAAGCATCAACTACCTGAAGAACTTCACCACAATTGAAGCTGTAAACCAAGCACTCAAAGACAATGGTTTTGAACTAAACACATCAGGTGGCGAGATCAAAGGCTCTCCAGAAGTGTTACTAGAACAATCTTCAACGCTTGCTGATCACCAAAACGTGCAGTTTAATGACGGTGAATTTAGCATTCCAAGCTGCTTCTATGAGTTTGCTCTGCGTTATGCCAAGCCTGACGGCGAGATCTATACTGGTTTTGTTGCAGCTTCTGCTGACAAAATCTTTGAAAGTACTAACGCAAGATAATCGCGTTTAAAATCAGTGCTTGCCTAAGCACTCTGCCCAAATTGTAAAGCAGCCTTTATGGCTGCTTTTTTATACCAATTTGCTTAATTAAGTGAGCTATTTTGAGGCGAGAAAATCTTGTCGATAACTAGGCAAAACTTTTGCTATTTAGTTGTTCTAAATAAGAAATTTTTAACGCCGTTAGCGTCAGATTTACTCCTTCAAATTGAGCAAGTATTAAGATAAATTGGTATTAGTTAATATTAGCCACAACTCCAATCAAACTCGCGAGTTACCAAATCAAGCATACCTATCCCTCCGCCAAAGTTATGCCCACCTAAGATCTCTTCGAATTCGATGTAGTAAGGTGTAAGAAAATCTGGGATCCCTTGACCGTTTAAACTCGTCCCGCCTAAATGGTTTGGCGAAACACTCTCTAACCACTCAGGATCGCCTTCATACGGGTCAATATAACCTGTATCTTCATATTCGCTGGGCGTCTTACCCGCATTAGGATCACTAGGGTTGGCAACAAGCGCAATTGCACGGTTAAAACTCACTGCTTCTGGGGGAATTCCACCAAGCTCGCGATATATTTGGTACTCTTCAGCTGGCAAACTGAGGTACTGGGAATAGTTCATTTTCCAAAAGCAACTCGCCCCACCCTCGACTAGCCATTCAGGGACGCAAACATCATCTTCAAAATGTCGTTCAATAATAGTTGGCGGTGAACAGAGCTCGCCGTAAAACTCAGCTTCACTAAGCAGGAGCGTTGCGTAATAACAATCTAGCGTATCCGCTGCAAACTTACAGCTAGGATGAACCGTTTGCATCGCCTGCCAAAAGGGTTTGAATAGCGGTTCATCTGGCGACTGCTCAGCAAATAACGCCTCTTCTAACCCTTCAATATATTCGGGCCCGCCATCATTGTGATCAACCGCGATTGCAAAAAAGCTAACCGCAAATGCATTCTCATCAGTGCGATAGCCCTCTGGCAATCTTAGTGTAAAGCTGTGTTTTAGCGGGTAGCCGGTATGTGGGTCAAGCGGCCATTGATTGGCTTTAATTCCGGGGGGCAAACCAAATACCCAACCATCAAAGCGCGCTTTATCATCAATGGATTGTTTCAATATCTCGATATTATAAGCATTCATTACTATCTCCTTATTAAATAACGTTGCTTTCTCGTAAGTTAGGGCCTGTTTATCTTCCAAGTTTGTTTTTGCAGCAGCAAAGAACAACAGACCCTAGTATAAAAGTATTAACCCCACAATTGAAATAGGTACTTAGACTTTTACAGTGTTTGAGACACTTAAAACTATCGTTTATATTCATTACCTGTAGGTGAAAAATCAGTAGGATTAGACAAGGATAATAGTTATGAATTATTTTGGAACGTTTGGTTCAACGGAAGAAGAGGCGCTTAACCTTCTCATGCCTGTTGTCGACAGCGCTTTGAAGGCGCATGAGAGAGGAAACTATCAAGCATATTTATCTTTAATAACCACCGACTTAGCCAAAAAGGTTTCTGAGGAGGGATTTTTACGGGCATACCATGAAATCGCGCCGCAGCTTGGCCGCTTAAAATCCAAAACCTTGTTAGCGTCTCTTCGAAGAGGTCAGGATCCAATGCTGATATTTGCAGCGAAATACGAGAACACACAAGACGATATCGTAATTAATATCACATTTAAAAACGCGACTACCCCGCCTTTAATTGCATGGATGTGGATTGAATAGTCCTTTGGTTCAAAGACTTAGATCAAAACTTATAGGAGGACCATTTCCGGTTTGCTTCACACTTGTGTAATAACATGTATAACCCTTAACAGCCGGTTATTAGGACGAGTAAGTGAAAACAGTGACAGGAAATGGTAATCCCTCAACAAAATTAGACTGTATCAGTCACCTAAAGCAATAATTTTGGCAGTAGACACCGCGGATATTTTCACTCCAAAACTGGAGATACTTGGCAGTGTGGCGTTATGATGTATTCTTATTTGTTCACCTGACATGTGCTTTTTGCAATGTGTGGTATGGGCATCCGCCACTAATGTAACTGCATAACCCAAACCCGCGGCTCGCCGACTCGTTGTATCAACACAAAACTCTGTAGCATAACCACAAACATAAATATGTTGAGCTCCATGTTCTTCAAGTATGTTAGACAGATTTGTGTTTAAAAATGAATCTGGGGTGGTTTTACGCACGAACTGATCATTGGCGTCAACTTGAAGTACTGATTGTAATTGCCAACCTTCACTACCATACTCAATCGCAGTACCGTTTTGCTCATGTTGAATATAGATAACTGGCATGCCTTGCTTTCGAGCCCAATCTGTCACTAAGTTAATTTGGTTTAACACCTCTTCACTTGCATACGGTTTGGGCTCTGGGTCGAATAAAAGACTCTGTACATCAATTACCAATACTGCAGATTTCATAGCATACTCTTTTTGGGCATAATCTTGCTTATAAATTCAAAAGCCGCCAACATCTTGAACAGCATTCATTCTTTCAAGGGTTGTAGTGCCCAAGCAATATAAATCACAAGCGTTATATTGTCATTTTAATATTTATACATTGGTCTTACTGCCACATTGGCTATGTTTCAATACAGCTAAACAAGTTATGATAAATGTGTATGCAAAGACCTTGTGGATAGCACACTTATGGACAAGATTGATCACCAGATATTAACCCCTTTAGCGACATTACTATGCTTGGTCATAAGCGGGTGTGACGACCTTGGCCAACAAATAGACGCGCTTACTGGCGAGCAAGACAAACAAGTGCAAACACTGATTGAGCGCACTAAAGCCCAAATGGTGTTTGTTGAAGGCGGCAGCTTTATGATGGGCGATGGTGGAGGTCCTAATAACTTGCCTTGGACCATAGCCCGCGACAATAAACCCGCTCATAAGGTGACCCTTACCAGCTATTCAATGGGCGCTTATGAGGTAAGCTATGGCGATTTTGATTTATATACCGCAGTAAATGACCTACCAAAAACCATGTGGGAGGATTGGGGTAAAGGGGAAGTTTGGCGCGCACCTGAATTCCCAGCGGGAGTGAGTTGGTATGGTGCTAAGAACTATTGTTTATGGCTGGCAAAACTCACACAACTCCCAATTGATTTACCAACCGAAGCACAGTGGGAATTTGCAGCACGAAACCGTGGTGAAAACATTTTGTTTGCCACCAATACTGGTATGCTTGAACTCGGTGTAAATTACTCTCTCGCCGAAGAGCCTGAACCGCATATTAGTGGCACCTATCCACCTAACCCATTGGGGTTTTATGACTTAAGCGGCAATATGATTGAATGGGTCAATGACTGGTGGGCTGAGGATTACTATCAACACTCCCCAGAACAGGATCCTAAAGGGCCAAAAGAAGGCACAAAAAAGGTCATGCGTGGCGGGATGTTTTTAGAGTCTCCCCGTGGCAGTAATGTATATACACGGCAAGAATCTGAGAAACTAAAAAAGGCATACAGGGCAACTGGATTTCGCTGCGTGCTCAATCAGTCTATGCCTTTAAATGAGCAACCAAAGTAGCTAACTTTGGTTGCTCATACGCTGTTATGCCAGTGCTACAAATGGACTGATATTAAGCATCGCGACAGCAACCGAACCGGAGCGAGCTCGGCTTGGTAGTTTGCGTCGCCATGCATCAAACTCTCACTGCTGAGCACCTTCTAAAATACTATTAAGCTGAGATAAGCCCTCTTCTTGGCTACACTTAGTTCCTCCTTTACCCATATGCTGCAACACCTCGTCTAATTCCTCTGTACAAAGTATATGCTTGAGTATGATAATAATCGCATTCTCGCGCTGCTCATTTAAGCCCGACCAGCTGTAGGCGTTTGAGTCTATAAGGCTAGCGAGGTTAGGGTTCGCTAATAAGTTTAGAAATGCCCCCTTGGACTCAGGTACCGTAAACTTCAGCATTTCTGGTGTTTGTTCAACTCTTTGCATGATAGCCTTGGCTTGTTCATGAATTATTACTTTAGTTCGCCACCATTCATCTATGTCTTTAGCAGTTCCACCAACAAACTCAGTAATATCTTTACCTGTTGCTATATGCATACCCACGGCTTTATAAAGCACGTTAAATGCCAATGGCTGTATAAACTCGAGATAATCATAATCATTATTTTTAAGCTGGTGATAAACAAATTGGGCAAGCGTGACAATTTCATCTACACCTATCTCACAGACCAACTCTCCGCCAGCGCCTACGCCCCAGATAAGTCCCAATTTCGCACGAAGCATAAACCTTCCGTCTTCATAACCAATATAACATCCGGCATGTGCACCAGCGCCAAATGCGCCTTCTGCCTTTCCACCTAGTTTAGCTAAATCACAAAAACTAGATTTACCAGATTTTTCTGGGTTATCCCATTGCAAAGCACCTGTTAACTCACAGCCTGCGGATACCCCAGCAAATGCGCTCAGCTCGCCTTTTACAGGTTCAAACTTGCGATCGGCGCGGCTAAGTGCTTTTACTTGTTCAGGGGTTAATCCCTCAAGCATCATTTTACCTTGCTTTACTGTACAGCCTACATTTGCCGCCGCTTGTAATTTCGCTCCTGCATAGCCAAAAAGGGCAATGGTCGCATTTAATCGGATCGCGCCTAAGTTTATCTCACGCTCTTTGGTCGTATTTTTAAGTGGCATCATAAACTTAAATTCATACCCATTTTTATTAGGGTAGTAACCACTCATTGCTGCTTTTGCTTCACCAACTGCAAAATCGACTTTGCCATCAGCTTGAAATGAAAAGACACCATCCTTTGGGCTAAAGTTTGCCGCAATGCCTGCACCATGGGTGTAGCGCATTAGTCGCGCCTCTGCACTGGCATCAAAATAGTCGCTTTTTTCAAACCTTTTTATATTTAGATCTTTATTAAGCTCCCTAGCCCATTCGCCCCATATGGTTGTATACGTGTCGACGAGCTTCTTATCATACTTAAAATTGACCTTTAGCTTGCTCAAATCATTTTTAAGCGCTTTGTTCAGTTTCTTACGGTCTAAGTTGCCATTCGCATCGCTAAAACGACGACCGTTTCGAATGTCCGTATCAATTTTATAGCGTCTAAAGTGGTTGGCCATTTTATCACTACGCACATAGGTATACTTTCGGCCTTTAAAGCCAATGACTTCGGTAATTTTATTAGCGGTAGGGCCTGAAACAAGTGGTTTTAGGGTCTCGTTTAACGCCTTTTTGCGTCAATTACTTTATCATCTTGTTTCGAGAGGTCTTGTTGTCCAGCCAGCGCTTGCTTTAACTGCTCCATGGGAGGGTTAAGTACTTCCATTTCTTGCTCTAAAATATCGGCAAGTGACTGGGTGACCGCTATAAAGCTGTTATCTTCTGGAATGTATATAAAATCAATAATTTCCAGTTGGTCCTCGGATTCTTCAACTGAAAAACTCACGGAGTGCGTTGCACCTTCGGCTTCAGCGGTTAATGTGTATTCCCCCGCCACAAGCGATAGCGCCAACTCCCAATCGTAGCCTCTGTCTGGTAGATATGGGTTGTGCTGTATTTTCTAGCTTAGTGGGTGTTTTTTGAATCCCAGCGTTACTCTTACCCATTGACGGTCGCGTTGTACCTGCTCCTTGGCTGCTATTGAAGCCCACACCATCATTTTTTGAGTAATCGCTTGTAGCAGCATATTTAGCTGCAGCACCTAAATGTGCACCGTTTTGGCTTAACTCTCCCGCCCCACCCGAGAAGCCTTTACTGCCACTAGAACTGAACTGACCTTCCACTTTAGCCTCAAGCGCTGACTTTTTAATAAACGCAAAGATCTCCTTTATATTGCCTTGAGAAACCGTTTTGAGACGTTGTGCTTGGTTATTTGAAATAACAAGTAGTTGTCTATCGTCATGGTGATGAAGTCCACCATGCCAGTAACGAGCTTCTTTTGGGTCAATACGAATATAGTCAGTGTGATGGGGGTTAAGTGCTTTAAGAATGATGTTGGGCACTTTAGCCATCGGCAATCTGGTTGGTTGTGCCGAATTTTTTACGTCTGAATCTGACTGAAAAAGTGAATCATCGAATGTACCTTGCTGTGCGTCTTGCACAAGCGCAGGCCACTTGTCAAAAGGCTTCATGCCAATCCTTCCTTGTTTATTCCGGTTGTTCCTCATCAATGCAATTTGCTACTCATCAATGAGCGCGAGATATAATCTGGACTAGATTTTATACTGATGGAGTCAGTTATTCAATCAAGGAAAAATTTTGCTATTTACCTGTTCTAAATGATGAGAAATTCTTAACGCAGTCAGCGTATGATTTCCTCCCTCAAATTGAGCAATTATTAAGACAAAGTAGTATGACATATCATTGTCAAAAAGACCCTGTAGAGTTTACTCTAGGTTACTCTAACACGCTCAAAAGTTAGTTGGTGCGGTAATATTTTCGCGTTGAAAAGCAACAGGGCCAACTTAACCAAAGGCGATTAAAGGAGTTAGCATGACCAGTTATGTATCAAAAATAAAAGCGCTAAATCGCGGGCTAAGTGTTAAGCCTCCCATGGCACATCCTGCTATTGATTCAAAAAAACACTACAAAAGCGAGTTAAAGTACTGGCAAACCCAACTATTACATGTGCAACAAGCCTATTTTCATCAAGGGAAGCGCGCTATTTTAGTGTTTGAAGGCTGGGATGCGGCTGGTAAAGGAGGCGCGATTCGCCGCATGACAGAAAAGCTCGATCCGCGCGGCGTTAAGGTCTACCCAATCGCAAAACCAACGCCTGAGGAACAAGGCCGGCATTACCTGTATCGGTTTCAAACTAAGCTACCTCCTCGGGGTACTATGACTATTTTTGACCGTTCATATTACGGCCGAGTGTTGGTAGAACGGGTTGAAGCGTTTGCTAGTGAGCACGAGTGGCGTCGTGCCTATCAAGAAATCAACGAATTTGAGCGTCTGCTAACAGATGATAACGTCCGTATTGTTAAGCTATTTTTACACATTAGCGAAGACGAACAGCTCAAGCGCTTTACAGAGCGTTTAAATAATCCGTATAAGCGCTGGAAACTAACGGAAGAAGATATTCGCAACCGCCAAAAGCGACAAGATTATGAGCAAGCAATTGATGATATGTTTGCTAAAACCGATACAAATTTAGCGGATTGGCATTTGATCCTCGCGGAACATAAATGGTATGCCCGCGTACAAGTGATGAAAACCATTGTCGAAGCGTTAAGCAAGGGGGTTGATATTAGTCCCCCACCTATCGATAAAGCCGTTGTAAAACTGGCAAAATCTCAATTGGGTATTGTTCAAAGGGAGGACTAATCCATGAATCGTCACGACTATCTTGCATCTTACTTTAATGAGCGTGAAGGCATTCACGTAAGCAATGAGTGCAGTAAATTCGACAAAATGAGACTCAGTCCATTTCGGTTCTTCCGTGGTAGTGCCGCGCTTATGTATAAGGACTTACTGGAGCAACAACTGCAGTTACCTGAAGCGGCCACCAGCCTGCCACTCACCTACGTAATGGGCGATTGTCATACGGGCAATTTTGGCTTTCATAGTGAAGAAGGCAGCCACGGCGACACCTTAATTTTTGAACCTAATGACTTCGATGATGCCTGCGTCGGACACGCTGTATGGGACCTGTTTCGCTTTTTAGTGAGTTTACCGCTTACCCAACTAGAAGGTGGGCGTATTCAAGAGCAAGCACAGGATATTAAAGACCGAAGTAAACCTTTGGTCAGTAAAGAGCTGGTTGCCCAAGCACAATTGGACTTTTTACACAGCTACCTAAAAGCCTGTCAGTTGTCGCTGGAACATAAGGTCGATAGCAACACAGGCTTAACCGAGTTTGATAATAACCATATATTGCATAAACGATGGCAAAAAGGGTTGCAAAGAATGGCGGGTGGCGCCGCATTTACGATAAAAAGCACGCTCGCAAAGGAAATCGACCTCAGCATTAAACCGCTACGTTTTCGCGAAGACAAACTGAAGTTTAAGCAACTTGATCCCGATTTAAAAGAAAATCTTATTCATCACTTCGCGCCCTATGTTGATGACGAAATTTTAGATTGTGTTGAGCGTATCGACCAAGGCACAGGCTCATTGCATCTGAGTAGATATTATTTGTTGGTTGGCCCAAACGTACAAAAGCCCACTAAAGATATTTTGCCGCTATGTCACATTGTGGAGGTAAAACAACAGCAACTCGCTTCGCCTCTTGCTTACTTTGCAAATTTAAGCCCAGTAAATCGCTTAGATCCCGCACACTTAACCGTCAACAGTCAAAGAAAAATGCAGCGCCGTACCGATCTCATTTTAGATAATGCACTGTGGCAAGGCAGCCATTGGCTGGTGCGTTCGCGCCATCATGCTCGCGTTGGTATAGACCCAGAAGACATCACCATTGGTAAGCGTGCAGCGACTAAGTCGGGCTTTAGCCAATATGCAGAAGCTTGTGGTGAAGCACTTGCCCTTTCACATATGCGAGCAGATAGACGATCCTTACAATTTCAAGAGGATGCCGTAGCTATTTTGCCTAGTCTCATCGATGAATTGGTCAAATCGGCCAGTCATTACAGCGAGCAAGTCGTAGCCGATTGGCGTTGGTTTTGCGAGCAATCCCAGAGCTAAGCAGTTGCGCACTCAACTTGCTTTTGCTTTGGAATGTCTACAATCAGGCCATCCTCTGCAATGATGAGTGCATTGCTAAAGTGCAACTTGGCCTCTTCAATAAGAGGCTGCAGCATGCCCTCGCCATGATAGCGTACGCTAAAGTGAGTGAGCGCGAGCATGGGTACTTGATGTAGTTGTGCAAATTGAGCGATGCGCTTGGCATCGCTATGTCCTGTATGAAATCCCACTTTATGAAGATCAGCAGCGGTAAAGGTAGCTTCATGAACAAGTAAATTGACCCCTTTTATCATCTGCGTTAGCAAGCCGGGCTTTTCGTTATCACCACAAATTATTGCAACTCGAGGTTGCCAACTATAAAAACTGTAGTTATTTGAGGTTAAAAGTCGACCTTGGTATTCCACGTCTTGGCCCTTTTGCAACAAGTTGTAGTGTCCACCAGACGCAATACCATCTTGCTGAAGTTTGTCTATTTTTAACTTGCGAGGAATGCACTTTTCCGTGAGCTTATAGCCAACACTGGGCACTCTGTGTTGTAGCGCTATGATGTCGATATCGCAACATTCAAGCTGTAGCTTATCGTTTATTTCTTCAAGGGCGATGGTGATTAAGTCAAAACTTAGCCTCACCTCTGTCAGTGTAAAACAGCTTTGCACAAACTGAATAACGGCCCTCGGCGCAATTAATTTTAGCGGCGCTTTGCGAGAGTTTAACGCCATGGATGAAATGAGTCCGGGTAATCCATAGCAATGATCCCCATGAAGGTGGGTAATACAAATCGCTTCGAGATGATATAGGGTTAACTCACTGTGCAGCAGCGCATGCTGGGTCGCTTCGGCGCAGTCAATTAGTACCCAGGCTTTGGTATTTTCAAAGCTTACTGCCGCTGCCGACATATTACGTTGCTTAGATGGGCTACCTGAAGAAGTGCCAAGAAAATGTACTTTCACGCCAAAACCGTTTACTTTTTAAGTGGGTATACCATTGTAACGAATAAATAACGTAATAGCGAAGCACGCGAGCTTCCCTTGCAACGTAATCTCTAAGGAGAAGATGATGAATTTGATACCTTCGGACAGCATGATCTTGGTGATCGATATTCAAGAAAAATTTCGTCCTCATATTGAGGTATTTGGCGATATCGAGCGCCAAGTAACCACCCTGCTACAAGCTGCAGAACATTTGTCTGTTCCTGCACTGATTTTTGAGCAATATCCCAAAGGGCTTGGCCATACAGCACCGAGTTTACTTGAATTTAATCTCCCGGTTATCGAAAAAACCGCGTTTAGTGCCTACCACGTTGAATCTTGCAAGCAAGCTATTCAAGAATATAAACGCGACACCATCGTCGTGGTTGGCCTCGAAAGTCATATCTGTGTACAACAAACCGTCAATGACCTACTTGCGGACAATTTCAACGTTGTGATAGTTGCCGATGGTATTTGCTCACGTAATCCAAAACACACAGATTGGGCGCTAATGCAGATGCAGGCAGATGGCGCACGCTTTTTGGCTTTAGAGTCTATTTTATTTCAGTGGCTAAAATCGGCCAAGAATGAGCAATTTAAGGCAATTTCAGCGTTAGTTAAGTGATCGGCTATCACAGTGAAAGCGTATTCCAAGTATCGAGGTGAACAATGAAAAATGAATTAGATAGCAAGTTCTTATTAACGGTGTTCGAGCATATTCAAAAGCACGGTGAAGTAACCGAAGAAGGTAAACGCTATGAGGGCATAGTGGCCTATTCAGATCCAGATGGTTACACCATATACCTGCAAGGCAGTGGCGTGTTACTGCGCTCTGGGTTTCATAATACTTATCACTTGGATTATGAACAAGATAAGCACAAAGACGATTTTATTAAGAAGCTAGATTACATTTTTAAAGAGGCGAATGAGTAGCTTATATCCAAATACCAACCGAGGACGTCGCGTTAGACGTCCCCACCCTGAAAGCAAACAAACCCGCGCATATGTAAGTAAGGTCGTCGAAGCGCTCAGGGGAAATCCAAGTAAACTCAAGATAATCAAACAGAACTGCGATGAATTTCGCCAGCAACGCTTTTTAAAACGTGGCCTTTTGCTCGCCATTGAGCGCTTTGATTGGGTGTTTGCGGTGGACGATGACGTAGAGCGAATTTGCCAGCAGATCCTCGCCGACGACTACATAGGAAAACGCCTACGCCGCTACCCTTTATTGTTTAAGGGTGTGTTAGATGATTAACCTCGTTTGGCTCAAACGTGACTTAAGAGTGTCCGACCATAGACCACTTTACGAAGCGTGTAATAATGGCAGACCAACCCTGATATTGTATGTTATCGAACCTGAATACTGGCAGCTCCCCGATACCAGCGAAAGACAATTTCAATTTGTAAAAGAGTCGCTGCTAAGCCTTGCTGAGCAGCTGCAGCTTTTAGGTGGCACGCTGACGATTCGCCAGGGTGATATCATTGAAATACTAGAAAAGATCCATCAGCACATCGCGATCGCAACCCTTTATTGCCATCAAGAAACGGGGAATACATGGACATTTGAGCGCGATTTGCGTGTTATTGCCTGGTGCAAAAAAAGACACGTATCGTATGAAGAATATCGCCAACAAGCCGTATTTAGGGGAAAAATTAATCGTGATAAGTGGCAACAGCAAGCTGAAGACTGGCTGCAAGGCGACTGTCTACCAACGCCTTCAAAAATTAATCCTCTGCTGCAACAGCATAGTGGTATTGCACTTTTAAATGACTACTCAGGGAATGACAGCAACTCAGCGCCAAAGCCACAATTAGGTGGACTCAAAGCCGCGCAGCAAACCTTGAATAGCTTTTTTAATCATAGGATAGACAACTATTTATTTGGTATCTCAAGCCCGGTAAAAGCCGTAACCAGTAGCTCCAGACTCAGTCCGTATTTGGCCTATGGCGTGCTAAGCCTCAGAGATGTTTTACAACAAACTCTTGCATTAAATGTTGACTCAAAACGCAATAAGAGCGGTTTTTTATCCCGGCTCTACTGGCATAGCCATTTTGTGCAAAAGCTCGAATCAGAACCGCTTTATGCTGAGCGCGCTGTGCATGCATCCTTAGTTGATATGCGTGCGAGTGAATTTAATACGCAACGTTATGAACTTTGGGCTCACGGCAACACGGGCGTCCCCTTTATTGATGCCTGTATGCGAATGCTGATCGCCACAGGCTGGATAAACTTTCGCATGCGCGCAATGTTGATGGCGTTTTCAAGCTATCATCTATGGCTTGATTGGAAACAACCAGCAGCAAGACTTGCCACTCTATTTATAGATTATGAACCTGGGATCCACTATCCTCAGGTACAAATGCAGTCAGGCACTACTGGGATAAATCCGTTTCGCATCTATAACCCCATAACGCAGGGGCTAAAATATGATCCAGAAGGCCAATTTATTCGCCGCTACATTCCTGAGCTTAATCACGTTCCAACGCATTACTTACATACACCTTGGTTTTATACCAGCTTAAAAGAAGACCAATATCAGCGCCCTGCTATATTACCCGATGACGCAGCAAAAATTGCCCGTGAAAAAATCTCCGCATTTTATAAGCAACATCTAGATAAAGATGAAACAGGCAGAGTGCTTCATACTCACGCTTCAAGGCGTCGCTCGAGTCGTGGACGCAAAAAACAAGCAAGTTCTGATAAAAATCAGCTTAAGCTATTCTAACTGATCCGTTTTTGCACAATGTTCCGCCTTTCAACCCAGAAAGAGGACAAATAGCCGCTTAAGCATGACCTCATGTAAAAAAAATGCTAAGGTTGCGCCATTTTTTTGGAACTGAGAATTTAGCTATGTCAAATGCTGTAGAGACGCAAGCTGATAGTCAAGACCAACAGGGACAAAAAGGGGGATTATTTAATCGCTTCTTGGCAACTGTTGAGTTCTTAGGGAATATGCTTCCCCACCCTATTACTTTGTTTGCAATGTTTTGTATCGCCATCGTGTTATTTAGTGGTATTGCCGATTGGATGGGGTTATCTGCCATCGATCCTCAATTAGAAGGCTCAGCTGGTCGCGATCCCGACGGGGTGATTGAAGTCGTAAGCTTGATGAGTGCAGAGGGCTTGCGATGGATAGTTACCCATCTTGTAACTAACTTCACTGGCTTTGCACCACTTGGAACTGTACTTGTAGCACTACTTGGGGTTAGCGTTGCTGAACACTCAGGTCTGCTATCTTCAGCAATGCGTGGCATGGTGATGGGCGCTTCAAAACGTCTTGTTACCTTTATGATTGTGTTTGCCGCTATCTTATCGAACACCGCTTCAGAACTCGGCTACGTTGTACTTATTCCGCTCGCCGCAATGATTTTCCATAGCCTTGGTAGACACCCTCTTGCCGGTTTAGCAGCCGCATTTGCAGGCGTATCTGGTGGCTACAGCGCAAACCTCCTACTTGGCACTATCGACCCGCTATTAGCTGGTATTACCACTCCCGCAGCACAGATGATAGACCCAACATACCAAGTTGGTCCAGAAGCAAACTGGTACTTCATGATAGTTTCTGTATTCCTAATTGCCATATTAGGCACCGTAGTTACTGAGAAAATTGTAGAGCCACGTTTAGGAAAATATGACCCGAAAGAGGCCAGTGTTGATTTAAGCGAAAACAACATAGAAAAGCTTTCTGCAAAAGAAAAATCAGGTCTCAAATGGGCGGGCGTATCACTACTCGTAGTAAGCATTTTACTTGCCTTAACCATAGTGCCAGAAGATGGCATTTTACGTCATCCGGTAACAGGCGAAGTAGCAGGCTCACCATTTTTAAAAGGGATCGTGGTATTTATCTTTGTTACTTTTGCTATCCCGGGTTTTGTGTACGGCCGTGTGGTTGGGACCATGAAAAATGACCGCGATATTATTGATGCAATGAGTAAAAGCATGAGTTCTATGGGCATGTATATTGTGTTGGTGTTCTTTGCCGCCCAGTTTGTTGCATTCTTTAAATGGACGAACTTAGGTACTATTCTTGCGATTAATGGCGCAGCATTGTTACAGGCGCTAAACCTAACCGGCCCAGAAGTATTCGTACTGTTTATATTCATGTGTGCACTCGTTAACCTAAGCCTTGGTTCATCATCAGCTCAATGGGCTGTCACTGCACCGATATTTGTTCCAATGCTAATGCTTATCGGCTATGCACCAGAAACCATTCAAGCAGCGTACCGTATTGGAGATTCAGTTACTAACCTTATCACTCCGATGATGAGTTACTTTGGTTTAATATTAGCGGTTGCGACGAAATACAAAAAAGATATGGGTATAGGTACACTAGTGGCAACGATGTTGCCGTACAGCATGTTCTTCTTTATAGGTTGGGTAGCACTATTCTACGTGTGGGTATTTGGCTTTGGTCTACCAGTTGGACCTAACTCTCCTATCTACTACAATCCGTAGCTAATACTTTAAAATTATCTAAATGCCAGCATTTGCTGGCATTTTTATTTGTGAAAACCTCAACCCTCACCTAAGGTTGAATAGGAGACAGCGAAGAAGGAGCCGATTTTGGATACCAATAACCTTGCAATTATTACATTGGTATTAAACTAACTTCACGTGATCACTGTTATTTTATGCCCTGTTCCTGAGTGATACACGTGACCTAACATTAGGTGAATTATGTATACACTCTTTTACTATCCACAAAGTGCGAGCCTTGCGCCTCATATTTTATTAGAACTCATTGGTGAGCCTTATCAACTTGAACTGGTGGATATCAAAAAAAACGCCAACCGTAGTGCACAATACTTAACACTAAGCCCTGCCGGACAAGTACCAGCCCTCGTTGATGACGACTTTACCTTATTTGAAAGCGCTGCAATTTCTCAGTATCTTGCTGAAAAGCACATTGACAAGCAACTTATCCCAACTGAGCTAAAACTAAAATCACAGTGCCTGCAATGGATGCATTTTATGAGCGCTTCTATTCACAGCGACTTATTGATGTATACCTACCCCGAACGACACACCCAAAGTGCTTTGATGTATGACGACCTTATTCGCTCGCAGCAAGGTCGACTAGAAGAAGGGTTTGGTATTATTGATACCTTACTTGCAGACAATCATTACCTGTTTGCAAATCAATTTACGCTGTGCGACAGCTATTTATTTATGCTTTGTGAACGTGCGAAGACATTTTTAGAAAAAACGCCTTCGCTTAAGAATTTACGCCGCTATTATCGCCAAATTGCGGCAACACCAGCTATTAGCAAAGCCTTAGAAATGGCTGAGTTTTAGCCTGAACGATTAACGTTAATAAGTACAATACCGGTCAGCACAGCAATCACACCCACTACTTTTTGCAGGTTAATAGGCGTATAAGGTACACCAAAGAGACCAAGCTGACCGATCACCATAGCTACCACCATTTGACCACACAAGTAATAAGCCATTAAATTACCTATACCCATTTTAGGAATTAAAAAATAACAGAGTCCCACCCCTGTTGCACTTAGCACCCCACCTAAACACCACAAGTACCAAGGCACGGCTTTTAGCTCTGAGGTTGCTGGCAGCACGTTATCAGATACCCGAAAGGCAATAAAGGCATAGAATGCGCTGACGGTAAACGCCACTCCAGCTGCCAATATCGGACTTTTTAATAAACCGCCAAGCTGTGCATTCATGCTTGCCTGCACCGCAATTGCACCACCTGCAAAAACGGCTAATATGGCAAAAATCATCGTCACACCTCAATATGCAGCAAGTCTCTCGATTTCCTTACTTTGCTTGTATTCGCGTTCACATCCGTGCTGTCACGAATGCCAATTGGCGCAATTAATACCGTGCGTAAATTTAAGGATGACAGACCCAAGATGTCATCGTAGGCAACCTTATCGATACCGGTCATTGGGCAAACATCAATTTCCATACTGGCGGCTACCAGTAGTAATGTACCGAGGGCCAAGTGAGCCTGCTCAGAACACCAGCTATATTGAGACTCAAAGTCCATGGTGTGTAGCGCGTCTTTCATACCCAATTCCATCTGCGCATAGACAAGCTCATCAAGGTTTCGATTCGCCTTAAAGTCTTGAATGTAGCGCTCTACTTGGCTATCTAAAGGTGACATATCCGCAGCAAAAACTAATAGATGGCTATTATCAAGCACTTTTTGTTGCCCATACGAATGCGGTAACAATGCTTTTTTCATCGATAGCTTGGATATTTGAATAATCTTATAAGGCTGTAAGCCAAATGCTGAAGCACTCAACCCCGTCAGTTCGATTAACTTATCTACTTTGTCCTGAGCAATGGTTTGCTCAGAAAATTTGCGGACGGCGTAACGCCAATTCAATAACGATTCTAGTTGCGTAGTGTGCATAAGTTGCTCTCCATTATGTGTTGAGACAACTTTAACAAGGTGAAGAGCTTGGCTCATTTACCTATGTAAACGAACCTGAATTTTTTAACGATTTTCTTATTCGGCTTAACTGTGTAGGAGTGATCCCAAGATGGGACGCTAAATGGTATTGTGGTACACGCTCAGCAAGTTCTGGCTGCTCTTTTAAAAATGCGAGATAGCGCTCCGTGGCATCTAACTGCACCATATAAAGCTCTCGCTTATCCTTTTCTAACAACCAGTTCTTTTCAAGATACAGTATTTGAAATCGCATTAATTCCGGATTATCCATTAATAGTGCTCTAAACTGCTTGAAATTGATTAGGACTACCTGTGATGTTTCAAGCGCTTGGATCCCTTGATTGGCGGGCTCTTGGCGATGTAGAGCATGCATCACACCAGGAAACTCCCCCGCCACAAAAAAACGCTTATTGTATTCCTGCCCAGCAGCATTGGTGTTTACTAATCTAACTAACCCTTGATGTAAAAATGCAAAAGTAGTCAGATACTCTCCTTCTTTGTAAAGCCACTCATCTTTCGCAAGTAGTTTGATGCTGGTGATCGCAGCAATAGCGGACCAGGTGTCTTGAGAAAGCGGGTAATAGGCGTCTACTGCTTGTTTTAATCTTGTTAGTGCATCCATGAGTTATAGCTTTATGATATTATTCGGATTAACTATTCCTATTTGCGGTGTCTATGTCAATCTCTAGCCATTACCAAGCACAAATTGAATGTGGAAATCTTACTCCTGATGCAGCGCAGCAAGCTGCAATTTCAGCTTTAGATGCCCTTTCTCGTTCACTCGCTAGTGGTCACTCGAATAAAGGCATCTATTTCTATGGCCCTGTCGGGCGTGGCAAGACAATGCTGATGGATTGGTTTTATGAATTCACTGACGTCACAGACAAAACTCGCCTACACTTTCATCACTTTATGCAACAGGTGCATAAAGAGCTCAATCAAATTCAAGGTGTGAGAGATCCTTTAAAGCGCATCGCCCAAAATTGGGCAGAGCAAACATCGTTATTGTGTTTTGATGAATTTTTTGTCACCGATATTGGCGATGCCATTATTATGGCGAGATTGTTTGAAGCCCTTTTTGAAGATGGCGTGACCTTAGTTGCAACCTCCAATTGCCACCCAACCGAGTTATACAAAGATGGACTACATAGAGACCGTTTTGAGCCAACAATTGCGCTGCTTATAAGTCACTGCGATGTCATATCTGTATGTGGTGAGACGGACCATCGATTTAGCAAAGGTACAACGGCAAACCACTACTTCGTCAACGATAAACAAGCGTTTTGGAACGCCTTTACTAATGTAGGTGGCATATTCAAACCGGGCATCCTTGAAATTAATCATCGTCTAATTAAAGTGCTTGGCGCAAATGAAAGTGTAGCATGTTTTGATTTTATGGAGATCTGCTCAAGCCCTCGCGCAATCAATGACTATATTGAGCTTGCAGAGCAATTTAGCTGTATTTTCATCTCAGAGTTACCGCTACTGGGTGTCACCCCTGAAAACAAAGATGTAGCACAAGGGACAGAGGAAGGCTATATCCGCCCAAGTGATACAACACAAACTAGAATTGGTGATGATGAGGCCAGACGCCTGATTGCGCTTATCGATGAATGTTACGAAGCCAAAGTACTGGTTGCTTTTTTGGCCGCTGCGCCCATATCGCAAATCTACCAAGGTGAGCAACTGGCATTTGCTTTCGCTCGCTGCATTAGTCGAGTGACAGAAATGCAAAGTTGGTCTCTTAAACCTGAAGGCCTTTAGGTACATGTTAGACCTAGCGCTACCCTACTGCATATAACCTGACTGTGCTATGAGCGGACGGTGGTAACGCTTACAGCAGCGGCGAGTGTAAAGAATCCGCTGACCGCATTTGTTATACCAATTTACATATTGTAGTACTTTGTTCCAAAGCTCACAGATAGCGGAGCTCCATCATATAAACAACTTGCGGTAACTTTCATTCGCTTTTTGTGATCATAATATGTATGGAAATCGGTTCTTTTCCTCACGAGCTCTAGTTCGTGAATGCCGATACTTAAAGCGCCTAATAAAGCTTCACTGTTGAAGTCTTCACTTTGTGAATGTGGTTCCGTTTGGAGCAAATCTACTTCCACAAAACTCACAAAATTTCCTTCTCCCCATAACACCATTTTACAGAGTTCATTCTCAACAATTATATTTCGAGCTTCATTTGCTTGCACACCAACTATCTTTTCCACGTCGCTCAATACCATGCCAAGATACTGATAGGGCCGATGAAATGGGGCGGACATAATCGGTAGGCCTATCATGTTTGCAGAATCTAAAGATTGGCCTAAGTTTGATGCCGTCAGTGGAGCAACAACATTATTATTAAAGACTACCCCCATACTGGTAACTAGTCTTTTCAACTCATCATCGTATGAATCAATGTTCGAAAAATTACTGTACAGCTTTCCAACAAGAAAACTTGGCAAGTCAACATCTTCAAGAATTATTGGTAGAATTTTTATCTTTCCTGCGATCTGATAATTCATAGCCACATCAAGCTCACTTACGACCCAAGGGGCTTTAACTGAATTACATGATAGGATTACAGCAAAATAGTCTACGTTATCAATTCCCTCTCTAATTTTTTGTACAAGGGAATCACCGATTTTCATTTCTGCTTCATCTAACCAAACTCTTATGCCATGACTTTCTATATCAATAGCGAGACGCCTAACAAAATCCTTATCCTTATGATTGTGACTGAGAAATACGCTCGTGCCCATACCCCCTCCTAATTGGTATAACATTTAGTATTTATGCGACACGCACTTTGTGGTGCATATTCGCTTGTTGGACTGAGCCTCTACCTGCTCGGTGTGTCAGAGTTGATGTTGCTTATGCTATGACTTAATTTAGAAAAAATAGACTTTTTAGAGGCTTTAGCGCTCATAGCTAGTTTGACCGGCTAATCTATTATTAATCAAGCTGCCTCTGCATTGCTTAGTGCTTAGTGCTTAGTGCTTAGTGCTTAGTGCTTAGTGCTTAGTGCTTAGTGCTTAGTATGCCTCCATTACACCTAATTTAGCCAGATAAACTGCGACATTTTTACACACCTCATACCCGCTCAGAACAATTAAGAAAATTAACAGGTTGATTTAAAAAGTAAACCTAGCAGCTAACCGTTCGCACAGCTTTGCTCACTGTCCGTAGAACATCATAGCAGCAATATAAATGTAGACTAAAAGCTATGCTCTAACAGCGACACCTCCTCCCTCGTCACATCCTCAAGACATCAACCAATTAACTTATTTCGCGCAGGGAAGCGCGAAAAAGCATAACAGGGCCAAGGACGGTCCTTTTATGCTGGTAATGTTAAAATTGGCTGATGACTTGAGGCTCCTGGTGTGATGCTGGGAGTGCCTTTTCTTTTGCATACTTTTCTTTGGGCAAGCAAAGAAAAGTATGTCGGCGCCCATGGACGGGCGCAGAAACCCGTCACGAGGACAACAGGCCCAACACACCAAGCATTAAAGGTGGCTGTCCTGTTTCTCTACTTGCTATCTCTTGTTCTACTTATTTACTCAGCTATCTAGGCCAATACGGAAAATGCGATATCGAAGTCACAAACATCATTGAAGGCCTTAATGCGGTGACCGTTGAGTATCTACATCCTTGCGTTGATCAGCAAGGTAACACGGATGAAAAAGAAAATAAGCAAAAGCTTATGACACTGTTTGAGTTTAGCGGCGAAAAAATAAAGCGTATTCGCCACTATTTTTAAGTGGCATTAAATATCAAGAAAATAGACCACATCGATTACCTAAGTGGTCTATTTACGCATTTTGATTGTCACTCACCAAGTAGTTTAGTTAACCGCTTTTTGCGAGCAACAAAGACATCGTAGCCACCATCACCATTCGATGACAATGCCAGCGCTTTGTTTACTTGCTCTAAAGATGCTTGGTATTGTTTGTCGGTTTCATAGCCATATGCTAAGCCGTTGTAGGCATCTGCATTATTTGGATAGCGTGAAACGCCAAACTTAAACAACTTAATTGCTTCTTTCACGTTACCCATGCTTACGTGGTAATAGCCAAGCTCTCTGATCACTGCTTCCTGTGGCTCAAAAACCTCGCCATATTGAGCAGACAGTTGTTGATAATACTTAGTAATAGAGCTCAATTCACCGGTATACGCACGAGCAGGCATTTGAGTTGGCAAAAACAGCTTTTGATACGCGCTAAACATACCAGCTGCAGACACAAGTCCATGAGGAACATTGTCGTAAGCCTCACTGAAAAAGCGCAAATCATGTGGTTGATTTGCTGCTAGAAAGCGTGCCATATCATCGTATCTTTCGCGCATCACGCCACCTTCCTCACCAATTGTGATATATAGAAAGTTATTTAGTTGCTTCGTTTTGGAAATAAATGCTTTGGTACTCTTTGCTGTCGCGCCAAAGTTCCACCATACCGCTGGGCTATAAGCAATATGCGCTTGAAATAGCTCAGGCTTTGCCTGCAAAGCATAAAGCGTAAAAGTACCCGCTGCAGATGCACCTGCAATGACTTTAAAATCATGAGTGCGATAGGTCTGGTTCACATAAGGAATAAGTTCAGTCTCGATAAACTCTAAAAACTTAGGTGCCCCGCCGCCAATATCCATAGGTCCTGCAGGCTCTTTATTCTTAGTTGGATAAAGATCTCTTAACCTGTCTGTATTTTCGATTGCAACAATAATAACTTCAGGTGCGGCAGAAACGTTTGCTCCTTGCAAACGCTCAAGTACAGCGGTCATCAACGGAAGGTTGCCTTTACCATCAAGGCGATAAATCACAGGGTATTTTTTATTGGAGTTGGTGTGATAATTTTTGGGTAGTTGAATTGTAAAAGTTCTCTTTTCATCAAGCACTTTTGACATCAAGGTTTTTGTTTGTTGCTCATATTCTTGCTTTGTCTTTTCTTCGGACTCAGCCATCGCAGCTACCGAAAAGAAAGCCGCTAACGTCACAGCAAACAAGCACTGAACTGCCTTACCAATTCTCATTATTATTATTCCATTTAGTTGATTTCACTAACAAAGCTAGCATAATGGTTCAGGAATTGATAGCACCCCATGTCCCTCTTGTTGCTAGCTTACTTTTTAGATAGTCAGCACATACACTTAAACGGAGAAATACAGCAAGGCGGCAATCACAAAGAAAACAACAATAACGCTGCTGCAGTTACCATTTCTGCCACTTCCTTTTAAGATTTGGCCTAAAAAGCGTTCACTTACGCGATGGTTACTTAACTAAACCATCGACGTTTTTATCCAATACACTATAAATGGCTTTCATGGCGGGATCGACACCATTGAAGTAGCTTGCAGAGTCCGGCAATACCGGCATATGTGGTGCAATCCAAATACGGTGGTCTTCTGCGCGAGAAGTTTGGTGAAACTGCGACGAAACGAGTCCAAACACCCCACTGAACGGTAAACGGAACCTTCCAGCTTCACCAATATGATTTGGCCGAGAACCACTTGGCTCTCCAACCAATATGGCATTGGTAAAGCTATCAATATTGGTCAAGAGGTTTTGCGCTGCAGAAAAGGTATTACGTCCCATCACTACAAATAACTTGCCTTCTGGCTTTGCCGCTTCAAAATAAATAAGTGCCTTTAGTAATGGTGGTAAGATGGAGCCATTGCCACCACTATTGTGTCGTAAATCCAGCACCAAGTGATTTACTTCACCGTCTTTTATTGTCTCTATCAACTCCGCACTAAATTGCGCTAGCGACTGCGTTTTCATCTGTGCAACGGCATTAAATTGCACGTACAAAACCTCATTGCTTTTATCCACTTCGTACCAATAAGGTTTAGTGACGTTTTGCAGATATTGTGGGCTTTTTTGATGATTATCTGGCAAAGTCGGAAAACCGCGAAATTCAAATGTTCGACCTCTAAGGCGAATGGTCTTTTGCATATTCTGTGCATTTTCTACCGTGATAGACGCCTCATTTGACGCATCGCTTAACTCTAGTCCTGCGAGTACTTCGGACATGGCGAGATAATAAGGCGCAAGCCAAAGCTGCTGCATTTCATTATCTCGCGGATTAATCTCAGCAACTTTCGCCATTGCTTCTGCGGTTGGTGTTTGTCCAAAGGCTGTGACTTTATAGCCGATTAAATCACTAAACTCAGCTTCAGCATCAACAATGTAAAGGCCATCGATAAAGGCATAAAACTGCACTGGCAAACGAGTGAAATTCCCTTTTTCTCCGAAGGTCGGTACGATAAAGTTATGCCCGTTACCAAGCCTGCCTATCATTTGCATCATACCGAAGACAATTTGCTGATCAGTTAACTTGGGTATATCTGAGCGCAAATTATTTGCCAACGTAATTAAATCCGGGTTGTTACTTGCCTGTTCGTTAACATGCAATCGCTTAATTTCTGAGAGTAAGAAATCTAAATCCGCATTCCACTGCTGATCCCGAGTGAGCGAAGTGTCTTTATAGTTACCTGTAAGACGCTGAAATTGCTGGTTATCTTTGATGGAGTCGAAAACACTTTTATTTGCTAAGCTACTGCGTTCGTCGTACCGCGCTGACAAAGACTTACTCAGCCACTCATTAGCTTCATCCACTTTACTTAGCGCGGCATACGCGCCTGCAATCTTTATCATAATGTCATTTGAGGGGCGCGAACCGGTAGGTACATTGGTTAGGTTTACACCCAGTGACAACGCCTTTTTCAGCGCAATGATAGCTTGCTCATAATGCGCTAATTGTATTTGCGTTAATCCCAATAGATACCAAGTGTCTCCGTCATCTTGATACGACTTAGTAAGCTTTTGCAGTTGTGGTAACGCCTGTTGCCAATTTTTGCTACGTACCAGCGCTAGTGCGTTAATCCGTATATTTAGGTAATCCACTGGGGATTTAACATATAGTTGCTGTGAAACATGCGCTTGTTCGCTTGTTGATGTCAGCACCCGAATAGGTTCAGCCTTTGCAGGCTGCGCGATAAACAAACTACTAAAAGTCAGGCAAGTGGCCACATGAGTGAGAAAACTTGAATACATCATCTTTATCCTTGTTATCGATTTAACTCCAGATTACCTATAACGACTTTATATGGCGTGCAATATCAGGATTTTGTACTTCTAGGACTTTTAAAAAACACTCAGAATTAAGTATAAGCAATTGTTTAATATACTTATATTAATTTTGAAAATTGACTTGGAGTGTAACCCGTTTGCTTTTTAAAAACACTGTTAAACGAGGATTTTGAGTTAAACCCAGCATTCATTGCGAGCGCTAACAAGTTGGGCGTTGTTTGCTTTTCGCACTGTAGTTGCTGTTTTACCTCATCGACCCGCAGGCTATTGATATACTCATTAAAGTTGTAACCACCACAAGTATTGATGGCCCAAGAGATATCCTTTACCCCAAGTCCAATAACCTCAGCAACGTCGTGAATAGTCAGGCGTGGCTGTCGATATAAATAGTGCTGCATAATCGTGTTATGAATTGCATTGAATATCTCGGTTGGATCTTCTGACTGTTTGTCCACCTCATTGAACGTTATTTCTTGGGCTTGCGTTATAGAATCTTCGAGGTGTGGTTGATTGTGTACTTTGACAACTAGGTAAAGATTAATTGCAAGTAACCAAACTAAGTCAATAAAATACCAGAGTGCTTTAGTGCTGGTGTCGTTGTATGTTTGCATATTGAGTCTAACCAAATCCACCAGAGCAAAGATCACAAACAAGACAACCGTTGTTCTTATCCATTGTAAATCGCACGTGTTGACGTCCGCTCTGATCTCCGCGGATGCTTGCTGGTAAAAGCCAACAAGTTGCACCGTAAAAGCAAAATAAATCAACTGACTGACAGTGCCAAACGCAATCACAAGCTGGGTGTATTCAGTAAATGGAAGCACCAGCAAAACAGGTAAGAAATGTACTAATCTTCGCTCTTGCTTATTCCGATTAGCATGCAGTAGATTTTTAAACAGAAAATAGACTAAAGGCCCAGTAGCTAGGGTAAATACAGGCGTGATAAGTAAATAGCTTCTAGCCCCTAACGCTTCTTCAGCAAAATTGGTTGTCATCAGCACACATTGACATAACAAATAGATGACGAGCATTCTTCCGCGTGGTTGATTGGCAAAAATTAAAATTGCGAGGAGATAAGCCCCAAGAGAGACGAGTTGGATTACATTAACTGGAACAATGTGAAATGACTGAAGCACAAGCCGTATTTTTATAATTATTTTTCGCTATTGTACGCCACATCGGCTAAAAACAACAACGCCAGCGTGCTAGCTGGCGTTGTAAATAAAGCAAAAAAACAATTTTACTTCTTCTTTTGCTGCTTACGTACATTTGCAATACGAGAGCGGTTTTTTAATCTCGCTTCTGCACTTGCTTGATTCGAAGGCTTATTCACCCGCGCCTTACGACGTTGATGCGCTGGTTTCTTCTGGATAGTCTCAACCAGTCTTTCACGGTTTGCTACTTCGTAGCCCGGCAGATAATAGCGTGAAATTTGCTGCTCGATTAACTGCTCAATATGAATAAGATCAGATTCTTCTTCGCGGCTTACAAAGGTGATCGCATAACCAAACTGACCTGCACGACCAGTTCTTCCGATGCGGTGAACATAATCTTCGGCAAGATAAGGCACATCGTAGTTAACCACGCGTGGCAGGCCAACGATATCCAATCCGCGAGCTGCGACTTCGGTTGCAACCATAACGCGTACTTTGCCTTCGGTGAACTCTCTTAAAGCGCGACGACGAGCGCCTTGAGTTTTATCGCCATGACATACATTTGCATCTATACCATCAAGCTTTAGCTCTTCAACCAGCTTGTCCGCGGTTTCTTTCATATTGACGAACACTAGCACTTGTTGCCAATTTTTGGTCCCGATCAGCTCAGATAGTAACTCGCGCTTACGTTCTTCTTTAACTGGGTAAACAACGTGGCGAACCGTGTCGGCTGTACTATTTTCCGGCGCCGCTTGGATTAACTTAGGGTGTTCCAACACTTGTTTCGCGAACTGCTTCATTGCCGACGGGAAAGTTGCAGAAAACAACAATAGCTGCTTTTGCTTATCCACCAGCTCAATGATTTTTTGCATGTCGGTGATAAAGCCCATATCTAACATGCGGTCAGCTTCATCTAACACTAAGTGTTTAACGTTACTTAACGTGACATTACCTAGGCGGATATGATCTAACAAGCGTCCAGGGGTTGCCACTAAAATATCCACGCCCTGCTTTAAGCGCTCAGCCTGGCCATTGGCGTTAACTCCGCCAAACAGTGCCTGCACTTTTAAGTCTGTGTACTTAGCAAATGTCGCACAGTTGTTGGCAATTTGCTCGGCAAGCTCACGCGTTGGCGCCAAAATCAACGCTCTTGGCGTCGACTGTGCTTCAGCCTCAAGCAATTTTTGGATGATAGGTAATGCAAAAGCTGCGGTTTTCCCTGTTCCAGTTTGCGCTGTTGCGAGCACATCACTACCTTGACGGACAGCTGGGATAGCCGCCTGTTGAATTGGCGTTAATGTATGAAAATTGATGTCTTGCAGCGCATCTAAAAGAGGCTGTGCGAAACTAAATGAAGAAAACGTTGCCATAATAACCTACGACCGAGTCAAAAACGGTCGCAGATTATAAATGACAAACCGACTTTTAACAAAACTTAAGCAAGGTTTCGTCAATTAATTTTGGTGTCGAGCCAACAAAGTCACTTTCTTTTAACTGAGAAAGGAGTTCAATCCCCTCTTTTTGCTGTGCTGGCGACAGTGGCACATAAGGCAATCTAAATACCGGTTTGACTGCGCCAGTCATAATCAAAGCTGAATTGATAGCAATTGGATTTGGTTCGCAAAAGAGCCAGTTCATTAACGGTTGCAAAGACTGGTTAAGCGCTTGGTTAGGCGTGTCCATCAATTGCCTGAATAAGCCCGGAATGATGTTTGAAGCAACAGAAATAACGCCATGAGATTGGCTGTTATGACGGCTATCGTGGGCTTGATCATCGTTACCTGACCAACACGCAATGCCTTTCGCTTCATAGTGTGCGATACGCTCATCACCCGCACATTCTTTCATACCAACAAAATGCTTGTGGCTGGCCAGCGGCTCAATGATATCAGGCGTAATGTCTTGTCCCGTTCTGCCAGGCACGTTGTAAATAAAGCCAGGACCGATTTCCAAGACTTCTTTCAGGTGAGCCTTCACACCCGTAATTGAGGTTTTGCCATAATACGGATTTATTTGTAGTGCACAGTGCATACCTGATGCAAATCCATATTCAGTCGCTTTTTTTGCTTCTCTGGTGTTATTGCTGCCAGTGTTACCAACAATCAGCAGTTTATCGCCAAATTTATTCGCAGAATGGGCAATGAGCATTAAGTGCTCTTCCCAATTCATCAGTTGGCCTTCACCTGTGGTGCCACCGACAACAATACCATCGACACCGCCGGCGATTTGCGCTTCGACTAGCTTGTCGTAAGTATCTAAGTCAATTTCACCCGCCATTGTGTAAGGGGTTTTAATAGCGGTAATTAAGCTTGCTTTTTTTATTGATTGGATCTGATGCATGGTCTTTCTATTACTCTTCCAGTTGACAGCCATTTTTACCATAAATCTGACTGAGATCCGACCCATAAACCTGAGTAAATCGGTTAAATCTAACGAAATTTAACTTTAGTGCTTGTTATTTGCGTAAAGATCCAGCAAAATCAAAAGCACTGTATATTTATCCAGTTTAATTTTATGGGACTGACACATTTTCTAAATACGCACTTTTATACCACTTTGGAGCTGAGCAGCAGCTTAAAGATACCTGAAGAACAGCTCTTAGAATGGCAACAAATGAGCCTATTCCCAAATCCGAGTTATAGTATTCAAAATCAAATTAAGTGTAGTTCGTACTTTGGCCTGTACGAATGTGAAGAATATACTGATTTTTATGCCCGAGGCCTACTCAATTGGGGGCAACTTTTACTTAAACATAAAGTAGATCAATCAAGTAGTGCATTTGAGTTATTTCAACAGCGTTACTGTGAAGCACTTACGAAATGTATTGAAAAAGGCTTTTACACCGAAGATCCAAGCTTTAGTGATGACCTTACAGAGCATGTACAGCAAGTTTGGCAACAGTTTTTATGTGGCAAGTATGGGGTGATCAGCCAAAATGGTCTCGTAGAGGAAGCACTTTATATTGACCTAGGCCGCGCGATTATCGACGACATTACAGAAGCAAGAACCGCCAGCAGCATTGCCCCAGAGCAACGTATTCAAGTACACAGCGCCATGAAGCTACTAAACAAAGCATTGGCAGCCAATACTCAAGCTGAGCAAACAGAATCGCTACGCACTCGATACATTGACCAATTGATTAGTAAGTACGACTTATCAATCAAATAATCTGCAGTCTGGCGCACAACCGTTTCGCCAGACAATCTATGCGTATTTATATTTGCTGTTCTATGTGCGCACGAATTATCTCAAATGCTTTTAAGACCTTTAACTGATCTTTACATAAGCTGTCGTACCAAGCATCGAACAGTTCATCATCTTGCTCACTGAGCGTTTGATACTGTGCCAGTAGTGTCACTATGTCACTATGTGTGCAAGAGAGTGTGTCTAATTCTTGCTGTAACGCGCTGTCATCGCTGCTGTGAAGCTTAGCCAAAATTGAGTTATCTAACTCAGCATGTTTATCCATAATAAATGCTCTATATCTGTATTGCGTTAGCGAACAAAGTACTTTCGCGAACGTACTAGGTTTTAATTATTTGCTAGACCTCTCTCATTTAGTGAAGGTTATCAACCGTTAAGCCAGCCTCAATTGGATCTCACTCTTTTATCTCATATCTATCAAACCAACAGGCTTACATCGATAGCTATATTCCAAAAAAAGTCTATTCGCTACTATTCCGGTTAGGTGTCAACACCAATATGACTACTTGAGAAACTATCTAGAACTAGTTATATCAGGCAATTTTAAGGAAAGTAAGCCCCTTTTAATCAACTGCTCAAGATGCATTCAGTTTAGTTCCGCATGCGTCGACGAATTAGGCGTATCGCACTAAATAGCGGCAACGACAAATTAGTTGTTGAGAATAGTTTTTATTTGATTTATATTGATACAATATAACAACACATTATTTAGGAGTCGTTGTCGTGAAACCCAATATCCACCCTGATTATCAACTTGTTGCCTTCCATGATACATCGGTTGATAAGTACTTTATTGTTGGTTCAACCATTAAATCAGACAGAACCGTTGAACTAGATGGTAAGACTTACCCTTACTTCCCAATTGACGTCTCTAGTGCGTCTCACCCTTTCTACACTGGTAAACAGAAGTTGGTGGCAAGTGATGGTCGAGTTGCACAATTTAACCGTCGCTTTAAAAACCTTGCGACTAAAAAAGGATAAACCAGATGAAAGTACTGAGCTCACTCAAAAGCGCTAAAAATAGACCGGGGTGCCAAGTCGTAAAAAGACGCGGTCGGGTTTACGTAATTTGTAAATCTAATCCGCGATTTAAAGCGGTTCAAGGTAAAAAGAAGAAGAAACGTTAAAGGTCAAAATAAGTACGTTTTAAAGGTGGGCATTGCCCACCTTTAAACTAAAAGGCTAGTCTTTTGCTTCCCACAATGAGAATTCGCCTAGTTGAATTAGCCTTCCGCTAGCGCCGCCAATTCCACCGCCTTCACGGGTATGCTCAAGTTCCAAACGATACTGGGTATACGCATTTGGACTCTCGATAGCAAAGCTATAGTATTCCATCGTATTAGGTAGTTCGTTGAACTGTTGAGTATCTAGCGTAATCCAATTCGTACCGTCATTTGAGCCCTGTAGCTGCCATGCATTAGGAAAGCGATGAGGGTTGTCTCCCGCTGTCGCTAATGAGTAGTATTTTGCTGTTTTGGCGCTGTCAAACACATAGTTCACTTGGGCTTTATCAACCTGTTTTATCGGCAACAAGTCAGGCGCATATTGTGCAAGCCAAGCAGGGGCTTCCAACACCACATTAAATTTAGAGGTAATATTTCTATCATTAAGCTTGTCTGCCCCCTCATTAAAAGGCACAAGTGCAGTTCCGTTTGTTGTTACCTGAGTGCTAGTGGGTGCAAAGTTCTGATAGCCAAGTGGTACTGGTGGTAACTTACCGACGCTTGCAAGGTAGACTTGATACTCTTCAAATACTGCATCAATCCCCCGTTGTTCACCAAATATAGACTTAAAAGCGGTGTCTAAACTCCACGCATCAAGCGTTTTTGCTGCCGCATTAAACTTACGGATAAAATCGGTGTTACGGTGACTGTTTTCTACCCACTCAAAGAAGAATGCTGTTTGATCGTAAGCATCAACATTGTAGTGTTCCATCCAGCGAACTCCACCGCGTCTATGCTCTAAGTAACCAGCATCAATTCGAATAAAGTTAGCCAGCGCTTCTAAGTAGGTATGATAATCCGTGCCCGGACGATATTCACCTTCAGCCGGAACATTATTGTAGCCATGAGTCAGCTCATGCCACAGCACGCCAATAACTTCGTTACGGATAGCCTCATCTCCAAGACCCTCTAGGTTGGCGATGTGCTTAACATCAAACCTAAGCTCCATAAATTTGCCTTCACCGGCCTTTGAAGCCGGCGCATCAAAGTCTCCGGTAATAAAAGTAACGTGCTCAAAAACGTTGATTTCGGTTACATTATTGAACAAGCGCTTGGCAATCTTCAAAGAGATCTCATGAATAAGGGTATTTAGGTCTGGGACCGCACGTTCAAGCGCCAGCTGTCCTGGGTGCTCTGGTAGTTCTTTTTTCACTTCAATTACAGGCTCTGGAAACCCTGCCCATGGCGAGGCTGGATCCCACACACGGATAAAGTCTTGCTGAACTAATGTCGCTTCCCCTTTGTCGTTACTCGCAACCAGTGTAATGGTTTTTGGCCCTAATGCTTCAAACTTAACCAATGGATTTTGCTCTGTACTTGTTGCAGGAATACCATCTTCAAATGTCCACTGCCAGTGAGTCGGGTTAACCAACGACTCATCTCCAAAAACAATATACTCAGAGACTTCTGGAGTCATGTTTGTCGCATTAAATGCGACGATAGGAATATCCGATACCGTTTTGATCTCGAGTTCCGCTAGCTGCGTAATATCAGCACCATAGCTATCCGTACCACCATGTACTAAATCAAATTTGAAGTAGCGATACTTTTCGCCGCTTTCGGCCAATTCAAAATTGCGAGTCAGTCCTCGAGCAGAGAATACTTCTCCCGCTCTTGAGTCCAGCTCAACCCACTCTGTTTTATCATTTGAGCCATATACGACCCACTGTTTTGGATCTCGGTTCGCTTCGTCGTTTGCTGATGTAAAGCTATATTCCCTAAGTTCTATCTCTGTCGCGGCTTTAAACACTACAGTGACGTTTGGCGCAAAAGCGAGGAATTTTGTACTCGTGTTAGCGTCGATAAGTTTGTCGACACTTTCACCTGCAGGTGAGGCTTGTACACCATCCGCTAAAATAGCCTCAATTTCTACTCCAGTATCTGAGGTGATATTACGCAGTGCGCCAGAGTCTGGCTGCCCAGATGATTGAGTTTGTTCAGGCTTATCACGTTCAACAAATTCAGAACCATCATTACAGCCTATAAGTGTCGCAGCGACGGCCATTGCCACCGCTGATAGCATTAATTTTCTCATTTCGTTACCCTTTATTATTAAAATTGGTAGTTAACTTTTAGTAAGAACTCACGCCCGTTCGTGTCATAATTACCCGCTTTATAAAATGGGTAACCTCTAAACGAGTCATCTTGAGGCGGCATCGCATTTAATAAGTTTTGAACCGTAAACATCACTCGCGTATTGTCATTGATGTAATGGCCAATGGTTAGGTTATGCTTTATCCATGCAGGTAACTTTTCTCTTTGACCAAAATCAGCACCGTTCCAATTTTTTCCTTTATAATTTACCTGCCATGAAATTGCGGTCTTTTCCAACTGCCAAGTCAGGTTAAACGATGCCATATCTTTGAAGTTATAGTTATCTTGACTGTCTAGCACATCCTCAAGCGGATCTTCGGGACGAAGCTTTTCTTTTTTCTTTAAAACATGGCTGTAATCAAGCTTATAAATAAACTCACCAAGCTCTGACTCAAACGTGCCCTTCACACCAAAGTTGACGCCGCCATGCTGCCTTTCCGCGGCGTTTATATAACCTTCTCTGATAATTGCTGCGGTGTACGGTAACCCTTTTTTCGTGTTCCCTAACCAGTCGGTTGCCAGACCATCTTGATCAAAACGCTGTACTCTGTCTTGCATATTGGCGCATTTAGCAGAAGATGAATCAATTAGGCCGTTTTCACACTTCCAGACATTATCAAGAATTTCGCCAGACCCAAGTCGAGTAATTTTGTCTTTTAAGACAATGTCATAAACATCAACATTGAATGACAGCTCAGGGGAATACTCATACACCAGACCAAAGGTTAATGAATGACCAGATTCTTCTTTTAAAGTTGGATCCCCTGCTGAGATTGTCTCAAAGTCAGCATCTAGCTTTGGCTCATTGCTATTTGTTGTGTCTAAGTCTGCACAGCTGATAGTTAATGCATCAGCATTATATTGAGCGGGATCCCCTGTGGTTTGAAAACGTAGGCAAGCATCTGCAATCACTCTGTCCGAGCCTCGTCCAAAGTTACCGGCAAACCCTTGATATACCGAGCTCATGCTGGGACCACGGAACGTTGTTCCATATGCACTTCTTAGCATCAGCGCGTCAGTGGGAGAGTATTTAAAACCAACTTGATAAGTGAATGCTCCACCAACATCAGAAATATCATCATAGTGGTCATAACGCAGCGCAATTTCACTAGAGATCTGTTCAGTAATAGGGATCATAAATTCTGTCGCCGCAGCATAACGGTTACGCTCACCATCGGTGATAACGCCAGTCAGACCGACAAATTCTTTATTTAGTATTCTGCTATCGGGCGTCGCTCTCGTCCCTTCTTTCATCAGCTCAATATATGCGGCAAAAGACACAAATCCTGCTGGCAATTCAAATAAATCCCCGGACAGATCTGCGGTTAGGGTTTCATTGAACGATAAGCCATCGTAGGTTGCCCAATCAGCCATGTTATACATATTGTCTTGGGTCAGAGGTGCAAAAAAAGCTTGGTAATTTGGACGGTAGATTGGCATGCCATCAACCTCTCCCAACTTAGGGCCTTTTAGCCAGTTATTTCCTTCAACCGTGTGATGCAAGTACCTATCAGAGAAGTCGTATTGTGAACGGCTGAAGCCAACGGAGTAATAGTAATCCGCTATCTCCCCTTCAAGACCAAAACTAAATGAATAAGATTTATCATCGTATACCCGACCTAAGCCATCATTTGTATATTCTGAATCATTCACTATCCGCCACATATACTTAACTGGAGCGCCGTACCCACCAGCTTTATTTTTTATATCAGGATCCCAAAACATAGATCCGTGAATTGACTCTGCATGAGCAAAGAAGAATGGGTTTCGTGCCCCTTTCTTTTCTTGATCGATATAAAATCCGTTAACAAAAAAACTGTGTTCGTCGTTGATACTGTACACCGAGTTGATATACAAACTCATGGTTTCAACTTGGTTACGTAATAAATTGTTGCCAGTTTCATCCCACCCACAGCTTAGGCCGTAATCATTGCGGCTAATAAAGTGCTGAACCGCAGTCGGGTGTGGATTATTATCTGTATTACAGTACTGCGCTGAATATTGATTTTTGAACTCGGTATTCTCAGCCCATACGGTAATTGAACGATTGAGCTCTCGCTTGTTTGTTGGATCTGGATTATCCCAAACACTGTCATGAAAAGGTCTGTCGGCACCAGTTAGCGCCTCTTCCGTCTTGTATTCTAGTGAGTAGTCAAACGTAAAGTCGTCTTGCTCAAAACCACCAACAAACGACAAGCCTTTTTTATCACCCGTACCATAAGTATCCTGGCCATAGAATGCTTCAACGACATGCTCGTCCATACCTTTTTTGGTGATAATATTGACTACCCCAGCCATCGCATCTGAACCGTAGATTGCAGAGCCTCCGCCGGATTGAATATCGATGCGCTCAACCATCGCCGTTGGCAACATATCGAGATTAACAAAATTGGTTTGGCCACCGTACGGCATTGGGTAATAAGCCAAGCGCTTACCATTAACGAGAATTAGTGTGTATTCAGGTCCAACACCTAACAGGTTTAACTCTTTGGCACCAGGTGTATAGGAGCCAGTTTCTACTTCACCGAGAACGGCACCACTGGCGGCTGAAATACTACTCAGTGCATCATACACTGTGTTAAAGCCACTTCTGACCATATCAGCGGAAGAGAGACTTTGGACATTGGTAACACCTTCAATGGCGATACGCTTGATACGAGATCCTGTCACCTCAACGCGTTCTATTTCTTCTGCTTGTTCTTCTGTTGCGGCTGTTACTGAGTTAGTTGCTACCGCTGCTAGGACAGCAGCGGCGATCAGGCTATGTTTATATATTATTGTTGTCATAAGACCCCCACAATTTAAAGGAACGTTCCAATTTTTATTAAAATTTCATTTCTCCCTTAGCAAAACCAACAAAGCTTCAGGCAGAAATCAAAAAAGGGAACGTTCCAATTATGAGCAATAAAACAAATCTGTCAACAAATTATGTACATTTACAGCATAGTGATGACAAGTTGTAATCATCTAGTTCTTGCTAGTTCACTGCAATTTCTTGGCAGTTAGCACACTTTGATAGCGAGACCAGAGCTTATCAAGAGGCTCTCCAGTAACTGATTTTATTGCATCTTCAAATGACCAATCTTCTATTTCTACCGCAGTTTGATTAAAACGATAGGTAAAATCTGGATAAGACTCAGCGAGCCACGCAAGAAAAAACCCTGTATTTGTGTATCCACCAATCCAAGAATCCGACGGCTTAGGTGAACGGGTTTTATGGTATCCCGCTTGAATGCGAATGAGATCCGCCATTCCTTCAATAAATGCATGTACATCGGGCTCAGAATAACTTCTCTCTTTTGGAAATAGCTGATATCCATGTGTAAGTTCGTGCCAGAGCACACCAAGGAGTTCGTATTCCACTTGCTCATCTGGCTGCGCAGCGAGTTTTTCGGTGATGTACTTTGAACTAAACACGATTTCCATATTTGTTTCGTCTCCAGAACGATACGCTATTGTGTCCATCCACTTCAGCCTAAATGTGACTTGCTCAAACTCTGGTAACTCTGCAAAGTGTTTGTACAACCTTGGGGCCAGTTGGCGAGTTACGTCATCCACCGTAGTGGCTATATCAGGAAATAGCGCTTGCAGGCGTTTCGACCCCGCCGACTCAGTATCTTCAATAACTACTTTGACCTTTGGCGGCTCAAAGCCTTTCCATGGTTGAATTGGATCGTATATTTTTAAATAGTTCGCACGGGTTTTTAGGTCCGAACCATGCGCATTTTTAGTGGCTAGAGTAACATCGTAGTTACCAGGCTTGTCATAAACTACTTCAACACTTTTTGTGGTTGGCAGCATCGCTTTACCCTCAACCTTCCAATTTAGTGCTGTTGGTGAGTTTTCAGATATCGACTGCAGAGAAATTGGCTCATTAAGCTTGGCAACCTTTTTATCTGCAGTAAAGTTTGCCAGTGGTAAGTTTGTTTGCGCATAGAGCGCCAGATCAGCGATTTGCAAAAAGCGGTCGCCCCATTGCGTTTTACCTTCTTGTGCTACAGTAAAGCGCACGTACCTCGCATCCGTTGTTTTAGACAGGTCGAAAGCGAGCGTTTCACCCCGTCTTGAAAATACGATATCGTTGCGTTTATCAGCCTCTTGCCACACCTTACCATCTTTAGATACGGCTACAGTCCAATGCTTTGGATCTCGCGCCGGGGCATCTTGGGCTGAAGTGAGACGATACTGTCTAAGCGCTTTTACGTCTTTCAAATCAAATACAATCTCAACGCTGGATTGCTTAGATAAGAATTTGCTTTTTAGCGACCTATCAACTAGTTGCTCTATCCCCTCACCTTGGATTTGCTCCTTTACGTCACTCGTTACAGAGAATGCATCGCGTTCGGTGATATCGTAGAGCACATTGGCATTCGCTAATGAGGAGCCACAAAATGAAAGTAAAATTAGACTAGCTATTGAGGAGGTTTTCATTGAAATTTCCCAGATTAAAAACAAACATACTGGATCGTTCCAATTTATAATGCAACTTATTTTGAGTAGATTTTCACGTAATTTTTAATAAGTGCAGAAAAGGATAACGCTATTTCATCGCTTTTGAATCTTATGGAAGACTAACGAGCTTGAAAGGTCAAGCCACGACTCGCTAGTCTTTTTGCCATATTCAACTAAAGCCAAGACCGATAAGCAAAGCCGCTGTGATAGAACAAGGAATAACCACAGCGATAGGATAAGTTAACTATTCGAATCTCAGCTTAACTACCAAATAGTAACTCCCAAAAGCCCGGTGGCTCGTGTAGTTTGTGGTATTGCTTTCTCAGCTCATCAATTTTTAATAGCATTTCACGGGCTTTCTCGACTCTTCCCGAGTCAATTTCATGGCTCGCCTTAGTAATGGTTTCGAGTACTTTATTCAAGCCCTCAACTGACTCGGCAGACACCTCTTGCTTAAACTGAAATTGCTTACTTTCATTAACGAGTGTAGTCAGCTCGGTTAAGTGCGCCTGCATTTCTTGAGCAGATTGCGCTTTCATAGCCTGCTTATAAATATGGCCCATTTCCTTCATGGTTCTATTCAATTCGCTTGACTCATGCGCAACCCCTGACATCGAAAACAACAACACGAATATAAATACGATTTTTCTCATCAAAGTCCCCTTACTCTTTGCGCGCTAGTATAAAGCAATTAACGCATGAGCTAAATTCAATGCTATGAAAAATATGCTGATCCTGAATAGCATTCAAAAAACAGGCAGATAGCGCAACGATTCTAGCGTAAACTATACTTGTAGCGTATTTAGCAGCACACTTTTTGAATATCAAAAATGTAGAGACTTATGATCCGAAAATTGTTGTTCATCTTTTTATTTTTATCGCCGATGGCCGTGCTATCTGCACAACGATTCAACGTTCAATTTGTAAACCCCGGTTTTGCAACAAAAAACCCTACTGGAGACTTTTGGTATAACGTCAGCAACGTGATGACTGCGGCAGCTAATAACATGAATATTTCCCTCAAAATCAGTTATGCGCAGCGCAACCATATTTTGATGAAATCGCTCGTAGAGCAAGCCTTGAAAAGTGATGCTGATTACCTTGTGCTGGTTAACGAAAAGTCGAGTGTCGTTCCCTATTTGTTAAATACCAAAGCCACCAAAATCAAGATTATTTTCTTGCTCAACGGACCGACTAAAACAGAGGAAGTAGCTCTGTTAAAGTCAGGACACCAAATTATTGGCACCATTGAGCCAGACAATTTCCAAGCCGGTTTTAAATTAATGCATCAACTTGCGCGAAAAGCACTTAGGTCCTCCAATCCATCGCAACATGTATTAGCTTTGCTAGGAGACGTGGCGACGACTGCGGCATTAGACAGACAAAAAGGCATGCGCGCTTATCTTGAGCACCATACAAAGCTAGAATTAATCGCAGAGGCAAATTGTCAATGGTCTCAGAATGAAGCTTATCGTCTCACTAAAGCGTGGTTACAGCGAGATCCCGCAATCACAACCGTTTGGGCTGCTAATGATCCTATTGCTTATGGCGCGTTACTCGCTGCTAAAGAGTTAAGCCGTAAGATCGTCATAGGTGGGATTAATTGGGATGAAGGTATTGCGCCAAAGTTAGATGTTTCGATCGGAGGGCATGTGTTGCTTGGGGCCTATACTTTAGCTCGACTAGCACAATATCATAGAGACTTTACACCAATAGACAGCGTGACCTTGTCTATTTTCGAATCGCTGGATGACGCTCACTTACCTTTGTATCATGCCATACATGGAAACTTTCCTGAACACCTGGACTTTTTACGTTACATTAACGATCCAGCGCAATTTACCATTACAGAACTAACTCACTCACTTAATAAAAATAACCACAATAATAATGTGAAGAATTGAGAATTTAAGAACGATTAATTAATGCAATAAACAAAACCCAGAAAGATAATGCAATTTACACCTGTCTAATCTTTACGCATTGACAGCGATGTCAACACCTGTTTTAGTAACAAACGTAAACAACATGTAAAACAGGTGAAATATGAAAAACAGTAATACAGTAGTAAAACTTCTTAAGCTTTCGACCCTTAGCGCTTGCGTTTGTGCAAGCCTTTCAGTTGCTCACGCAGATACACAGCGCGTTATTGTCACGTTAAAAGACAGCGCAACACCAAATGTTCTGCCAGTGCGCTTAAATCAAGCGGAAACGGCGCAGTTTAAAGCGCAGGCTTTGTCTGAAGCTGCCTACTCCACCTTGGGTACTGCTGCAGTCAACACATTGCCAAGCATTAATGCATATGTCGCCGAAGTTTCTTCTACGCAAATGCAACAACTACAAGCAAGCGGTAATATTGCACACGTAGAAGTTGACCCTAAACGCTATTTGCCAAGTGTAAAAACTTCGGCAATTGATTTACTCGCTGAAACCACACCTTATGGCATTAATATGGTGCAGGCTAACCAAGTATCTGACGGCTACAGCGGCAACCGTAAAGTCTGTATTATGGATACAGGTTATACGCTAGGTCACCAAGATTTACCTAGCACAGGCATTACAGGTAATGATGGCTACGGTAACTACGATACAGGTGTGTGGAGTAACGATGGTAACGGCCACGGAACACACGTTGCCGGCACAATCGCCGCTTTAGGTGGTAATGGCACAGGTGTGGTCGGGGTGAATCCATCAGGGCAACTAGGTCTTCATATTGTTAAAGTGTTTAATGACCAAGGCCGCTGGGCATACGGTTCCGATCTCATTAAAGCAATTGAGCAGTGTGAGCAGGCTGGCGCCAATGTAACCAGCATGAGTTTAGGTGGCAGCGGCAGCTCTACGGCAGAACGAAGCGCATTTGAGCAGAGTTATCAGCGTGGCATGCTACATATCGCAGCCGCAGGCAACGCGGGTAATAGCTCGTTGAGCTACCCAGCATCGTATAATGCAGTTGTATCCGTGGCAGCAGTAGACAGTTCTGAGTCAAAAGCCTCTTTCTCTCAATACAACAGCCAAGTAGAAATTGCAGGCCCGGGTGTTGGTGTAAACTCAACCTGGAATAATGGCGCGTATCGCAGTATTAGTGGGACTTCAATGGCAACACCGCATGTCTCTGGTGTCGCAGCACTAGTGTGGAGCCACTTCCCGCAATGTACAGCTCAGCAAATTCGCCAAGTGTTGAATACAACAGCAAAAGACAAAGGCCAAGCAGGTCGTGATACTTCTTACGGCTATGGTATTGTGCAAGCAAAAGCGGCGGTTGATTATCTAACAAATAATGGTTGTGATACTTCAGGTGCAGTCAATGCAAACTTTAACTTCAGCGTGTCCGGCCTCACTGCGACATTTAACAACCAATCAACAGCAGGTAGTTATCAGTGGGAATTTGGTGACGGTGCAACAAGCTCACAAACTAACCCATCACACACCTACGCAAGTGCTGGTACATACCAAGTGACACTCACTGTGACAGCTTCAAATAACAAAACTGCTTCTAAGACTCTAGCAGTTACCGTTAGTGATGCACCAGCTGGCTGCAATGGTATCCAAGAATGGAATGCAACTAAGTTCTACAATACGGGCGACCGGGTTTCATTCAAAGGCTTTGAATACCGTGCTACGTACTGGTCACAAGGCGCAAGCCCAGAGATCTATTCAAACGTTTGGACTAAAGTCGCGCAATGTAAGTAATACCAATTAGTCATTTTAAGTGGCGCTTAAGCGCCACTGTTTAATGCTAACATTGCACTACAACACAGAATAACAGAGATCATAAGCCATTCTTTTGTTGAAATTGTCTCTTTAAAAAACCACATCCCAAGCATACTCGCGCTGATTATGCCAATGGCTCTTTTCAATCCTTCAACAAGCCCCGGCTGAATTTCGGTTAGCGCCTGCATTTGGAAGATAACAGCGACAGCGAATACCACTGCAGAAATAGTCCAGAGCAACCAATGTGCGCGGAAATTTTGATTTTTAAACTGTGGTCGTAACAAGATTAGATTAACAAAAAATACCATAAAGGTTAGAAACCCAGCATGAAAAGAGAGCGAGCTGTATTGCAAAGCCTGTTTATCGAACACGATGCAAAGCCCCCAGCAAAAAGAGGTGATTGCAACTTGTTTTGCACCTGGCTCTTGAAAAGAGAATCTGCCTCCTTGCAATAAAAATGAAGCGAGAACAATCGCAGCGATTAGCATTGACTGCAGCGTGGTTAAAGGTTCTCCAAGTAGCAACCAAGCAAACACACCTGCAAGTGCTGGAGTGATAGATAACAGAGGCAGGATAACCGCCATTCGCCCAAGCGCAAGCGCCTGAATAAAGTTTACGCTACCAATTGCAGCCAACATTCCGCTAGCTATCGCAGGCGCTAGATAAGCAGAACTTGGGAGCTGTTTGTCAAAAACCAACCAATAGCCTACGTATGCAGGTAAGACTAGCAGACTAAATATCACCGACATTTGTGCGGCTGAATAATGACTTGCTAGCCTTTTTCGTAAAAAATCAAATACAGCCCAATTTAACGCACTGAATAAGGCTATGGCCATTTATTATCCCTGTTGTAATGCTATTTCCGTTTGAAATTTCATGTAATCATTGATTTTTACATGGTCCGGTTTCCAACCCAACAGAAAGCGATAAAAGTCAGCCCACACCACAGGCCACAACGACTCCCACTCAGAAAGGATCTGAGCGATATCAATAGAGGCTGCTTTGCCTAATAATTCTATTCTCAACATATCTAAATACAATTTGAGATACTCATCGGCATGCAGGAGCTGTTCTTTTTCGTCTAATACCGACGTAATAAACAGCATTAAGTCTGATACACCAATACCCTTTCCAACATACTGAAAATCGAATCCCAGTGCTTGATCGCCATTAAAGGCAAAGTTATCAAGCTTAGCGTCGCCATGGATCCAAGTATGCCAATGGCTATTTTTGATACGATCTCGTAATCGAGGTGCCGCTTGTTTGATGCTACTGTGTTGCATTCGCTCAAGCTCATCCGGTCGTGTATCTAGGTGCCAATAATTTCCTTGCTCCCACACATGCTCTGCAGGACTTTGTAAAAAGTGAGCATGGAATTTAGCTAACCACCCTATCACTGCTAATATTTGTGACTCGGATGGATTAGCGGTTTGCGAAAAACCTTGAGTTGAGAAGTCTCTAAAGACGATGTAGTCCATCCCTTCACTTACCCCTTCACCTAAATAACTCGGCGTATTACAGGGTGAGAGTAACTCGCATGCATGATGCTTGTAAAAGTGACGTTCTACTTGATAAGACTTAGCTTTACGCGCAAGCGCTACTGAAGATTGTTCAATTCGCCGATGTGCAATGTCACTAGGCACTTTAGTGCGCTTAATTGCAAGCTTCCCAGCATCATGATTGATAAATAACATATCACCACAACCGCTCCATAATTGTTGCTCTTGCTGTGTTGACATAGGCGCAGAAATTACATCGTTCGGAATACTTATTTTCACTGTGTTACACCCTTTTGTTATTTAACCTGAGAGCCGTTCAATAAATAGCCAAACTTCTTTATTGTATAACTCAGGTTACTTAAACACAGTACAACCCCTTACTTACTATTACGAATACCAATTTGCTTAATTAAGTGATCTATTTTGAGACGAGATAATCTTGTCGATAACTCCGCTACCGCATCCTGTTACCGCCAAGGTATCTACATCCATATAGACAAGGCAAAAATTTTGCTATTTAGTTGTTCTAAATAAAAAATTTTAACGCTGTTAACGTCAGATATGCTCCTTCAAATTGAGCAAGTATTAACAAAAAATTGGTATAATAAGCAAACCGTTTTACAGTGCTTGATAATTATAGCTGGTGTTATTATCTTTACCCAACATGAAAAAGCCCTTAACCAATTGGTTAAGGGCTTTTACTTTTACAAAAAAGTTATTTGTTTAACTTACTCATTCACGGCTTGCTTGACTGTTTCTTTCGCACTTTGTTCATCTAACAAGTTTAAATCGAAGTCAAACTCATCCACTCGGATTGCTTTTTCACGCTTGCGATTGTAATCAACCAGTTTTGCATACTCTTCTTCGTTGATAAGGTTACCAACGAGCGCATTATCTAATGTTTGCTCGAAACGAACACCTGGTTGGATCTCGCGCTTGCGAACTGCCTTTTTAACTTTGGCAAGCAGGTCAAGGCAACCCATCTTAGCTTTATATGCTTGCTCATTGATATCATGACCATCACCTGCGGTAGGCTTCACAAGATGAGTAAGCTGCGCTTTGATTGGCGTATCCATTTGCGCCGCGGCGGCCAATTCTCTGATCATATCATCATTAATTTTGGGCATTTGTTTACCACTAAACTGCATCGTGATCACACGCATAAATTTACGAGTACCACTTGCCGGGAAGTTATCTAAGAATTTATGTAGCGCTTCTTCTGCACTGATAAGTGCATGCCTTGTCGCATAATGGAAATAAGGTGCTGCTTGCTCACGCTCTGCTACCGCTACTTTTTGCTCATAGTATTTGATTGAAGCCATTGCTGCATACAAGTGACTCATTACATCACCAAGGCGTGCTGACAGCATTTCTGCTTGTTTCAGCTTTCCACCTAGTACGAGCAATGAAAAGTCTGCGTATACCGCAAGCTTAGCTGCTAATCTATGCGCGGCTTTTTCATACGCACGCACTTCAGGTAATGGTGATTTTGCATCAGCCGTGAATGGCATAAGACCATATTTGAAAGCACGTAAGCTGTTGGCAACACTATAGCTGACTGTTTTTGTCAAAATACCACGGAATTTACTGTCGGCGTCTTTCTCTTCGCTGTGAATAGATTCAACCATCGACTGCAAATATGGGTGACAGCGCATTACACCTTGACCAAAGATCATCAAGTTACGCGTTAGGATGTTTGCACCTTCTACGGTAATCGCTATTGGCTGGGCAACATAACCGCTTGCAAGGGTATTCTGAGGACCATTTTGAATAGCCTTACCTGCAAGAATATCCATTGCAGAGTCCAATACGTCACGACCAGTTTCAGTCATGTGGTATTTTGCAATTGCTGTTACTACAGATGGCTTAAGACCCATACCTAAACCTTCTGTTGTTAATACCCGCATCGCCTCTTGCATGTATGCTTTGCCTGCAATATCTGCAAGCTTTTCTTGAATACCTTCAAATTGACCGATCGAGAGACCAAATTGCTCACGTACCGCCGCATATTCAGATGCCGATTTCAGTGCGACTTGGCTAGTTGAAACACCTAGCGCCGGTAAAGAAATACCACGCCCTGCACCTAAGCAACTTACCAACATCTGCCAACCGCGACCGATATTCTTCTGGCCACCGATGATAAAGTCCATTGGGATAAAGACTTTTTCACCACGTGTCGTACCGTTATAGAAGCGTATTCCCATCGGGTCATGACGGTTACCAAGTTGTACACCTGGATGGTCATGTGGAATTAACGCACAGGTGATCCCTAGTTCTTTTTTACCGCCTAGTAATCCCTCAGGATCCAATACTTTAAAGGCTAAACCGAGTACCGTCGCAATCGGCGCAAGTGTGATATAGCGTTTGTCCCATGTTACTTCAAGACCAAGTACTTCTTCACCGTTATACATGCCGTTTTTAACAATACCTTGGTCCGGAATGCCACCGGCATCGGAACCAGCTTCAGGGCTTGTTAGCGCGAAACATGGAATATCACGACCGTTTGCTAAGCGAGGAAGGTAGTGCGCTTGCTGCTCTTTAGTGCCGTAATGAAGCAATAACTCACCCGGACCTAGTGAATTAGGAACCATCACCGTTACCGCTACCGCAGAGGATTTAGTCGCAATTGTACCCACTATCGTTGAGTTTGCGTAAGGGCTAAACTCTAGACCGCCGTATTCTTTTGGAATGATCAAAGAGAAAAATCTCTCTTTTTTCAAAAATTCAAGCACATGCTCTGGCAAGTGTTTGCCATTTTGAATTTCCGAGTCATCGATCATACCCATTAATTCTTTAACTGGACCTTCTAAAAAGGCTTGCTCTTCTGCGCTTAACTTAGCTTCAGGTACAGCACGCAGCGCTGAAAAGTCAGGCTTACCTTGATAAATTGACCCTTCTAACCAAACATCACCTGCATCTAATGCTTCTTGTTCTGTAATTGAAATGCTTGGGAGGATCTTTCTTAAATTCGTTCTTAGGCTCATAATTAACTCATCCGACCAGATAGATATATCTACATTACGGCATAAAAATTCGTTTAGATCAATTACTCTACTTAATTTTTTAACGGCTTTTTTACTGAGTTATCGAGTGATTAATATAAATGACTGCTAAATTAATGGCTTACAGCTGTAAGTCGAAAAAAGTAAATTACTGTTCTTAGGGGGGAAATAGGAGTAAAAGAGGGACTTTGACACCCTTAGCAGTTCTAGACTGACATTTTATCTATAATAAAGATGGTTTTTAAAACCAGCACTGCCATTAAAACAGTGCGATTTTTGCTTTGCATAGCTGCTCTACCGTAGCAGGTGAAACAACGACTTCAACTCCCCGCTTGCCCGCACTAACATAAATTTGCTCAAATGCTAAAGCACTCTCGTGAAGTAACGTGGGCAGCTGCTTTTTCTGCGCAAACGGGCTTATACCGCCAATTAAATAACCAGTTACCTTTTGCGCGTTTTGTTGATCTGCAAGCTGTGCTTTTTTCCCCATACACGCTTTAGCAAAGGCTTTTAAATCCACTTGTTGCGTGGCGGGAGAAACGGCTACATACAATTTACCATCAACGTCAATCAGCAGGGTTTTAAATACTTTTTCTCGGTCTAGGTTGAGCTTTTTCGCTGCTTCATTAGCAAAGTCGTGATCGTTAGGGTCGTGCTCAAATTGCAGCACTTGGAACGCCACTTTCGCCTTTTTAAGTAGGTTAATTGCCGGTGTCATTACAAACTCCTTTTAAGCAGATGTTGATTTCTGTTATACCAAGAAACAAACGCTTATGCTATCGCCTTACGATGAGACCCATCATCCGTCAAAACAAAAATGCCCGCTATCGCAGCGGGCATTTTCAATAAGCTTAAGTTACTTAGTTAAGTCATCAAAGAACTTCTTAACGCCGTCAAAAAAACCTTGTGCCTTAGGACGGTTCTTACCGTTGTTTTCACCCATAGACTCTTCAAACTCTTGCAGAAGCTCTTTTTGGCGCTCGTTTAAGTTTACTGGCGTCTCAAGGACAACTTTACAAATTAAGTCGCCTACTGCACCGCTACGCACAGATTTCACGCCTTTACCACGCATACGGAACATTTTGCCAGTTTGACTTTCCGATGGAATCTTCAGTTTTGCGCGGCCATCTAGGGTCGGCACTTCAATCTCACCACCGAGTGCTGCCGTTGTGAAGCTAATTGGCACTTCACAGTACAAATTGTTGCCGTCACGTACGAAGATTGGATGCTCTTTTACACTCACTTGTACGTACAGGTCGCCAGCTGGAGCACCATGCGCACCCGCTTCACCTTCGCCAGACAAACGTACTCTATCACCCGTATCAACCCCTGCTGGGATCTTAACGTTAAGTGTCTTCGTTTTCTCTACACGGCCTTGTCCGTGACAGCTGTTACATGGGTCTGAAATGATCTGACCTGTGCCCTGGCAAGTTGGACAAGTTTGCTGTACTGCAAAGAAGCCTTGGCGCATTTGTACTTGACCTGCACCATGACAGGTTGTACAAGTTTTAGGCTTAGAACCTGCTTTTGCACCACTGCCGTCACATGGTTTACAACTCACCCAAGTTGGTACTTGGATATCCACTTCCTTCCCACGTACTGCCTCTTCAAGACTTAACTCTAAGTTATATCTTAAATCTGCACCACGCTGTTGTCTTGATTGACGACGACCACCGCCACCACCAAAAATATCACCAAATACGTCCCCAAAAATATCGCCGAAGTCGCCAGCGCCGCCAAATCCACCATGACCAGCACCACCACCTTGTTCGAAAGCTGCATGGCCGTATTGATCATACATCTGGCGTTTTTGACTATCAGTCAATACCTCGTAAGCTTCTTTTACTTCTTTGAATTTCGCTTCGAGTTCAGCGTTACCAGCAGTACGATCAGGGTGATATTTCATTGCAAGGCGTTTATACGCCTTTTTAATGTCACGTTCACTGGCGTCTCTCGCAACACCTAATACTTCATAATAGTCAGGTTTAGACATTTTTATCACACTACTCTTTCTTGGCAACTTACATCGTTGCAAACTCTGCCGAGCTCTGTCGCTTGCAAATTAATGCCAGACAACAGTCTAATTTATAAACACGTAGGGCGCGACAAGCCATACAGCCAGCGCGCCCTCCTTCAAGAACTACAATTACTTGTCGTCTTTAACTTCTTCAAATTCAGCGTCAACTACGTCGTCGTCTTTTTTCGCTGAACCTTGTTGGGCACCTGCGTCACCGCCAGCTTGTTGAGCTTGCGCTTTTGCTTGAGCGATTTCCATAAGCTTTTGCGATTTCTCTGCTAGTGCTTGTGTCTTAGCATCAATTTCGTCTTTGCTATCACTCTTGATTGCTGCTTCTAGCTCGCCAAGTGCAGCTTCAATTGCTGTCTTGTCATCAGCTGGAAGGTCGTCACCCGCTTCTTCAACTTGCTTGCGTGTAGCATGAACAAGTGCATCAGCTTGGTTACGAGCGCCAACTAGTTCTTCAAACTTTTTATCTTCTTCTGCGTTTGCTTCTGCATCACGTACCATTTTTTCAACTTCATCGTCGCTTAGACCTGAAGAAGCTTGGATTGTGATCTTCTGCTCTTTACCTGTGTCCTTGTCTTTCGCAGACACATGTAAGATACCATCAGCATCCACATCAAAAGTAACTTCGATTTGTGGCACACCGCGCTGCGCTGGGCGAATACCTTCTAGGTTGAATTGACCTAGAGACTTGTTATCGCTTGAACGCTTACGCTCACCCTGTAGTACGTGAATTGTTACTGCAGACTGATTGTCTTCTGCTGTCGAGAAAGTTTGCGACTTTTTGGTTGGAATAGTCGTGTTTTTCTCAATTAACGCAGTCATTACCTGACCCATAGTCTCAATACCTAGAGACAGAGGACAAACGTCAAGTAGTAGTACGTCTTTCACGTCACCCGCAAGTACACCACCTTGAACCGCCGCACCAACTGCTACCGCTTCATCAGGGTTAACGTCTTTACGTGGCTCTTTGCCAAAGAATTCAGCTACTGTTTTCTGTACCAGTGGCATACGTGTTTGACCACCAACTAGGATGATGTCATTTACGTCGTTTACAGAAAGGTCTGCATCAGCAAGTGCACGTTTTAGTGGCTCGATTGATTGCGCAACTAAGTCTTCAACTAGTGACTCAAGTTTTGCACGAGTTAGCTTAACGTTCATGTGCTTAGGACCTGTTGCATCAGCAGTAACGTAAGGTAGATTTACCTCAGTTTGCTGTGCTGAAGACAACTCGATCTTCGCTTTCTCAGCCGCTTCCTTTACACGCTGCATCGCTAGCGGGTCGGTTTTTAGGTCGATGCCTTGGTCTTTCTTAAATTCTGCAACTAGGTAGTTGATAACGCGGTTATCAAAGTCTTCACCACCTAGGTGAGTGTCACCGTTAGTTGCTAGTACTTCAAAGGTGTGCTCGCCTTCAACTTCATCAATCTCGATGATTGAGATATCGAATGTACCACCACCTAAGTCGTATACTGCAACAACGTTGTCGCCTTGCTTCTTATCCATGCCGTAGGCAAGTGCTGCTGCTGTCGGCTCATTGATAATGCGCTTAACTTCAAGACCTGCGATACGACCAGCATCTTTTGTTGCTTGACGCTGTGAATCGTTGAAATATGCAGGAACTGTAATAACTGCTTCAGTTACTGGCTCACCAAGGAAGTCTTCAGCTGTTTTCTTCATTTTCTTAAGAACTTCAGCTGAGATCTGAGGTGCAGCTCTTTTCTCCCCACGTACTTCAACCCAAGCGTCGCCGTTGTCCGCTTTTACGATGTTGAAAGGCATGATGCTAAGGTCACGCTGTACTTCTTCATCTTCAAAACGACGACCAATTAGACGCTTGATAGCATAAAGTGTGTTTTTAGGGTTAGTCACGGCCTGGCGTTTTGCTGGCTGACCTACTAGTGTTTCACCATCATCTGTAAATGCAATAACAGAAGGAGTTGTGCGGTCGCCCTCAGCATTTTCAATAACGCGCGGCTTGTCACCATCAAGTACCGCTACGCAAGAGTTAGTAGTACCTAAATCGATTCCAATAATTTTACCCATGAATCATCTCCGACTTCAAAATTCGTTGTTCAGTTAGTTGATTTGATAAATAAGGTCACCGATTTGTAATTCAAGCGTCACAACTAAAAAAAAATGAAAAAATTTGAAATTTTTTTGCTTTTCGAACGTTTCGGTCAAAAAATCACCCTTAATTGCTTATTTTGAAACAAGTGAAGAATAAAATACGATGTATTTGACGCTTGATTACCTGGTTAGACCAGTTATGCTAAATGCAACATAATAAATAATGAGAAATGACAACATGACATTTGATGAAATTATTCAGTCGGAGCATTTACAGCAAGCGCAAACACAAATGACGTTTCCTGCAAGTTGGTGTCAAGGCCGCACTGCGTTTGGCGGATTGTCTGCGGCAATCGCGGTGCAAAGCATGAAGCATCAACTGACAGAGCCTCGTCGACTGCTCTCTGTGAGCGTAAATTTTGTCGGACCACTGCTAGAAGGCGCACCATTTACCGTTGCAACAACCATTTTGCGTAGCGGCAAAAATGCAACCCAAATGCAAACTCAACTGATCCAGTCAGGCGAAGTTTGTCTTATTGCTATCGGGTGCTTTGGCAAGGATAGAGAATCTGCTATCCAAGTTGCAAATGCGGATAGCCCTACTCTTTCAGATGTCAATCCAAAGGCTGTTCTTCCATATCAAGAAGGTGTGATGCCTGCATTTTTCCAACATGTCGCGCTCAATGCTCAGCAAGGTGCTTTGCCATTTTCCGGCGCACCATCTTCAAATCTGGGTGGTTGGATGCGATTTAAAGCACAAACTACATCGGTAAACGAACTACATACACTGGCACTTGCTGACTCATGGCCGCCAACGTTACTCCAGATGTGTAAAGCACCAAGCCCCGCTAGCAGTATGTCTTGGTACATAGAATTTTTGTGTGATATTTCACTCGACTCAGAGTCTTGGCTTGGCTTTGAAGCCGTGACTCACCATAGCCAAAATGGTTATGGTATTGAAGATGCAAAAATTTGGTCACAAAATGGCAAGCTGCTCGCCCTAAGTCGCCAAACCGTCGCGGTATTTGATTAACATTGATAAATTTGGGCGCATCAAGCAAACTAGCATAAAAGGAAATCAACGGATTTTTATGTGATTACAGCTTGCCCTGAATGCGATACGCTTGTTGAAATAGACGCTATCGAGTCCCAAAAGCGTGCGGTGTGCCCAAACTGTCGGTGCGTGTTGTGTCATGTACAAGGACACCAAAACCAATTAGTACAAGCCTTCAGCTTTTCTGCGTTACTATTTTTATTCGCAAGCTTATTTCCAGACTTTATCTCCTACACACAACACGGTATCACTCAAGTTGTAAGCCTCTGGCAAGCACTCATATTGTTAGCTGAGCATTACAGCTATTTTCTCGCTGGATTATTTGCCTTCACTATTTTAGTCATGCCTGTTGCCGTATGCTCATTGCTACTGCTTGCACACACCGAGTATTGGCAAATCATCAATGCGCACAATGCTCGGCATTTAGCAAAATTACTCTCAGCACTAAAACCACTTAATCTCACCGATATATTTTTAGTAGCCGTGCTCGTAAGCGCTTTTAAATTAATGTCTTTCGCTGAATTGGAAATGGGCCTTGGATTTTGGGCCTATATTTTGTTCGTTTTGTGTTTTATTGAAGCCCTCTCACTTTTTGATCACGAGTATATGTGGCGTAATCAGACTCAATGTAATCGTCACTTGGCCGAACCAAAGAATTTATCTACCACGCTAAAACGTTGCAAGGTTTGTGGCTTTTTAGGTGAAGGCGAAAAGTGCCAGCGTTGCTACGCCAAACTAAAATACCGCAAATCTCAATCAACGCAAAAAAGCTTAGCTTGGATGCTCACCAGCGTCGTGCTACTTGTACCTGCTAATTTTCTGCCCATCATGGATACCATCAGTCTTGGGCTTCATACTCCTGCAACGATTTTTTCCGGCGTTCAAGTGCTTTGGGAAGCCGGCTCTTATCCCGTAGCAACACTTATTTTTCTCGCAAGTATATGTATTCCTATCGCAAAAGCGTTACTATTGAGTTACTTACTAATACGAGTTAAGAAGCCCAAAGACCCAATCACAGCAACAAAAGTGTACCGCTTGCTCGAATTTATTGGTCGCTGGTCGATGATAGATGTGTTTGTGGTGATAATCTTAGTGTCTTTGGTACAACTTGGTACGGTGCTAAATGTCGAGCCGGAAATTGGTATCGTGTTTTTTACTTTGATGGTGCTTTGCCAAATTGCAGCCGTTAATAGTTTTGATCCGAGATTATTGTGGGATAAAAATAGTCAATGACTACTCAAGCCGATATAGAAGACAAACCAAAATTTTCAGTGATTTGGATTATTCCAATTATCGCGTTGCTCATCACAGGCTGGATGTTATATCAACATCAGGCAAATAAAGGCCACACTATTTTTATAAAAATGACTGACGCAGATGGCATAATTGCAGGCAAAACTGAGGTGAGAGTAAAAAGCGTTAAGGTCGGGTTAGTCGAGTCATTAAAGCTTGAATTAGCGCAAAATGCAGTGGTTGCGAAAGTTAGGATTTTACAGCCCTATCGTGATTTATTAGCTGAAGATTCATCGTTTTGGGTAGTTAAACCTCGAATTGACGAATCCGGAATATCAGGCATGAATACGCTACTCTCTGGAGTGTATATAGAGCTATCCCCCGGTGAAGCGAAAGCACGTTCGAGCATATTCACCTTAATGGATGAACCTGCATTAATCGGCTCAGAAGTGCAAGGAAAACGCTATCAACTCGTGGCTTCAGATGCTGAAGTGTTAGACGTTGGCTCCAGTATATTTTTCCGCAACTATAAAGTGGGTCAAGTTGAGTCTGCACATTTTAGCGTCGAAAGCTTAAAAATGGAGTACGGTATTTTTATCTATTCTCCATACGATACGCTTATCACAGACAACGCTATTTTTTGGATTAGTTCCGGCATTGATTTTAAGCTGTCAACGGAAGGTGTTGAAGTGTCGACAGGATCTCTTGCCAAAATGGTTAAAGGCGGAATTTCTGTAGACTATCCACCAACCATGCCAAGTGGCAAAGAAGCACTCGAAAATAAAACCTTCGCCTTGCACAAAAATTTCGCAATGGCCTTAGAGCAACGCTTTGATCACTTCGATTATTATCTTATTGAGTTTGAGCAATCAATTCGAGGACTTCGAGCTGGTGCACCAATCGAATACCGCGGGATGCGGATTGGCACAATAGAGCAGGTACCAGCGACTGGTGTTAGCGATGATAGACCTTTATACTTTCAACAAAATAACACCTCTGTGCCTGTATTGGTTAAAATTGAGTACGGACGCATTTACGAAGATGCGCAACTTGCTCAAACATATTGGTCAGAAAACATAGACAAATGGATTAGTAACGGCCTTAGGGCGTCACTAAAAAGTGGCAATTTATTAACAGGTGCGGTATATATAGAGTTAGACTTTTATCCAAGTGCAGAAGTCGTTAGTTCAAACAAAACGACTATTTACCCGGTATTACCCAGCGTTCCGAGCGGTATTACAGCACTTTCTGAACAGGTCACAAGCTTACTGAACAAGTTAAATGGGTTACCTCTTGAAACAACTGTTAAGGAACTAGAAGGCGCCCTTCAGCAACACAGGTTACTAGCAATGGAAATGAATCAACTCGTAGAGTCTATCAATAACAACAAGATAACAGACAAGGTTGGCGGCAATTTAACGAACTTAAAAGATACATTAAGCCAGCTCACATCAAGCTTAAAGCAATTTGAACAAACTATGACGCAGTACCAAAAAGGCTCAGGTGTCATGGATCAACTTAGTAATACCCTTGAGGAGCTTGAAAGCCTGTCCAATCGCTTAAAGCCTATTTCTAAAGGGCTGAATGAGCAGCCGAATATGCTTATTTTTAATAAAGAAAGTGGCGCGGATCCGCTCCCAAGGAAAAAATAAATGAAGACTGGCTCTGTGATATTTTTGCTTCTATTTTGTTTAACAGGATGTATAACTAATCCATCCCAACCGGTTAGTTATTATCAGTTAGAAGCAAATAATGTCGCAGGTGAAAAGCAAGTTGAGCTCAATCGTGTACTACTGATTGATAAAGTGCAGTTAATCGAACTGTTTGATCAACAAGCCTTGGTGCAATTTCAGCGAGACAATAGAGTAAACATCGCTAATTTCCATTTTTGGGCCCAACCCCCCGCCGATATGTTGACATGGAACTTAGTAAACGCACTAAATGGAACCAACAAAGCTACTGCAATTAAAAGCGATAAATTTTATCGCAATGCGCAAGAGCACCAACGCCTCGTTGTAGAAATTAATGAGTTTGCAGGGCACTTTGAAAAAGGTGCTGTGATGAGCGGGACTTGGTATCTTTATCAATACACAAAAGGGAGCTATCAACTAACTCAAGTGCAACCATTCCAATTTGAAACAGCTCTTGATCAGGATGGCTTTAGCGCTCTGGTTGCGGCACATCAGAGAAACTTTATTCAACTAACGACACAAATAAGTCAACAATTATAATTGACAATCAAACACCACCACAGGTGTTAAATCGTTATCAATTATTATTTTACCAATACGACTAAATCCCACTTTGTTAAGCAGGCTTATGCTAGCTGCATTACTTTCTAGCGTGATAGCGCTCAGCTTAGGGTGGTTCCCTTCTGATTTAACATATTGCATTAGCAATTTGGCAGCCTCGGAAGCATAACCCTTCCCTGTAAAATCATCTAAAAACGCGTAACCTAAGTCTGGAATATTAAAAAAAGGTCTTTGATATAAGCCACATACTCCGATGCTCGTATTGCTACTAAGTTCAACAACAACGTAAGGCGCTGGCGTACCGATTTGATAAGGAATTAGGTAAGCTTGCTCGATATGCTCCTCAGCTTGCTTTTGTGTTTTTATGCCTCTATCCCGAATGTTATCGATAAAACTTTTTTGATTCAAAAGCCTGAGTAAAAACCCCGCATCATTTAAATTTGCCTTTCTTAAAAAGATCTTTTCTCCCGTCACAATCACCATCTAGTCTCCGAAAATACTGTAATTAATTTCCGTTTATACTTTAGCATTTGCAAAAGCTAATAAAAAAGCTGGGAAACGAATTTTCCCAGCTTTTAATCATCACTGAAATACCGACTGATTATTGTTGGAATTTCACGTTTTTATACATCTGTTCAACTGAATCCAGCTTAGTTTGCTTCGGTAGATCTGCAAACGGTTCAGCTTGGAACTTGGCGCCACGTAATTGAATATTTAATCTAGCAGCATCGGTGTTCATTACAGTTTGCTGATAGTACGCTTTAATATCTTCTAATGTGACCGCTTCAACTGCAGCAATTAGCTTAGCTTCGGAGTCAAACGCCATATTTTCTTTGAACCAATCGCCCAATAACGGTTGTAGTTCTTCAGAAAGATTTTTTGGCTCTTCGGTTAATGAGACTAACACTGCATTTTTTAACTGCTCGAACGTTGCCTGATCTAACGCTGCTAAGTCTTTAGCATATTCATCTTTATACGCGTCAAAGCGAGCTTGCATACTCTTAGCATCTTTTACCGGTGTTTGAATATAGAAGCCTAGCGCTGAATATTCGTCAATAGCAACGCTGGTTGCACCAACCGCATACGCTAACTGCTCTTCGGTTCTCAGACGTTCAAATGCCGCTGTTCTTAAGTGCCCTTGAAGCACCATCGCCGCAGCCTTTTGTGCATAACCTTTGACTGGGTGCACTGCAAAATCGATTACGGCAACATCAGCAACGTCAATGTCTTGCTGCCATACGATTGTCTGCTTTTGCTCTGGCTGCCAATATTTAGCTCGCGCGTACTTGGTCACTTTTTGGCGTTTAGGCAACGCATTATCAAGCGTCTCTTTTACTGTTTGCAAGTCCGTTTTATCGTAGTTGCCATAAGCAAAAACGCGAACTTGGTTATTCGTTAAAATTTGATTTTGCACTTTATCTAGATCGGCCAAAGTCAAAGACTTAGCTGCTGATATCAATGCAGAATCATCATAGCTTCCTGAACGGATAAGTTTTTGATATACACCAAAAGCTTGTCTGAATGGGAATTCTTTTTCTTGGTTTTTAATGCCACGCACGTAACGATCAACAGCCTGGTCAAATGCGCGTTTATTCGTTTCTACACGAACACCTGAGAGCGCATCTTTTAGTAATAATGCTTGTTTATCAGTAAAACCTGAAATATCTAGCATTACCCCATTTGCTGGGGTCAAGCCAAGGTGCATACCAGCGATACTCGCTTCCGTCATCAGTTTTGCTTTATCCAGCCGGTATAGATCGGCCCAAATCGACAGTGCAACCTCAGTTTTGATGTCTTTTAATGCACTTGGGTTATTCAAGTAGATTTTCAGACTGCCTTTAGGCTGCTGGTAGAAGCGCTCACTCGCGGCATGCCAAACCGTTACCCCATCAGCATCAATAACCTTCTGAACGCCCTTTTTCGCATCATCCGCAGATGTTTTCAGTGCGAAGTTTTCAGGTAGCAAGGTATTTACACTAGGAAGTGCTAAATCGAAATTTGCCTCTTCTTTCCATTTATCAAAATCGCTACGCTTTAAGTCTACGATCTGATATTCACCATCATAGAAGTGCAGTTTTGCGTCGGTAGGCTCACCTTTACTGATATACCATACCCGCATTTGCTCAGGTGTAAGTTGCTTCAAGACAGCCTTTACTGCATCAGCATCAAACTGCGCGTAGTAGTAGCTTGCATTGATAGCATGGTTCATTGGGTAATGCTGCATGCTATCTGCAAGGTTACTAACGTAACCAAACTCATCGCCTTTTTCTAAAAACCTAAATTGATTATTTAGCGACGTTTGGATTTCCTTGAAGTAACGGCTATCGACTCCTTTATCACGGATCATATCGATATAATCCAGTACTGTACCTGTGATTAACTCACGTTGCTTTAGGCCTTCATCGGTTAGCTGAATATCAATCTGCAACGTCCCGTAGTTGCCATAACTATTTGGAGTCGCGAATGCACTTAACGATGAGATTAAACCTTTATCTTTTAGAACTTGAGCGGGGCTACCCGCCATTTCATTACTTAGCAGATAAGTAATGAAATAGTTCGGCTTAACCGCAAACGCATTGGCGTTGTTCTTGATAGTAAAATCAAGCTGTAGAGTCTTTACGTCTTCATTCGGTTTATAATGGACCAACTTTTGTCCAACATTATCGAAGTTAAGCGATTGCTTGACCTGTGGCTTCTCGATGTTCTTATTCTTAATTGTCGTAAAGTGCTTTTTCGCTTTTACCACCATCTGCTCAATCGGCTCATTAGAAATCATGGCTAACTTCATGATATTCGCAGAGTAGTACTTATCATAGAAAGCAACAGTCTCTTGATGTAGCTTGCTTCCTTCTTTATCCCCTAACGTTTCTAGATTACCTATAAGGAAACGGTTAGCAGGATGTTCTCCCATCATGTTTCGTGCAAGTTTAAATTGACCAAAAAAGTCCATTTCACGACGCATAGACCACTCAGCATTCACTGCATTTTTTTCTTTTTCCGTGTACTCAGGGTAGAGCTTTGGAGATTTAAAGAAATCGGAGAACCTGTCTAACGCCTCGTCATAGGCATCGTTGTTCACTTTGAACATATAATTGGTAATATCCAACCAAGTGTAAGCATTGTGTGCCCCACCGTTTTTGGTCATGAACTCAGAATAACCTTTGCTGTCTGGATACTTTTCTGTGCCAAGGAACAACATATGTTCAAGATAATGCGCCATGCCCTGCTGTGACATCGGATCGTGTAGTAGACCAACGCCAACACTCAGCGCGGCCGCTGATTTCGATACAGATGGATCTGATACCAAAATAACTTCAATGCCATTTTCTAAGGTTAACGTTTGATATTGCCTATCATCATTAGGACTTACAACCAGTTGCTCTGAAAGAAGATTCTCAGTCGTGCCTGAATGATTAAGTGAAGAAGTTGTACCACATCCAGTCAAAACTGCTAAGGTAAGTGTGCTAATTGCGAATAGCTTTTTCATAAAACAATCCATTATTGTGATAATTACTTTTTGGAACCAGACTATCATCGTCATTCAACTAAGCTTTTGCAATATAGAAATTTTTTGTTTTGTAACACTTCGTAAACTGAGGAGCCTATGCCAACATCCACTTATTTACTGCTCGCCGCACTATTTTTACAAACTCTGCTGACCTTAGTCATCATGGTCATTATGGGTAAACGTCGATTTAAAGCGGCACGAGAAAAACAGATCCAGTTTGATCAGTTCAAAACCATGGCGCTCGACAATGCGCCTGAAAAAGTCATTCTGGCTTCCCGAAACTTTACCAATCAGTTCGAAATTCCCATGTTGTTTTTTGTTGTTTCTCTCGCCGCACTCGCAATGAAACTTGTCACCTTGTGGTTCAGCATTTTCGCCTTACTGTTTGTAATTAGCCGTATTGCACATGCCTATGTTCATATCGGCAGTAATCATATTAGAACGCGTTTTCGCCTCTACCTTGCTGGATGTGCGTTCATTGTGTTGCAGTGGATCACATTACTTTTAACACTTATATAACTAAAAACGATAAAAACGCCATTCGTTTTAACTAATTGTTCTTTAATCTCTGAGTCAATTTGTTAGCATGGCGATGGCAAAAAGAACAACAGGGGCACATAGATGAAACAGGATAATGATATCTGCGATTTTGGACTTCATGCTGGAGAACCGTACTCCACGCTGCCAGCTAGCTTTTTAAACTGGATGATAGAAACAGACCATGCAAAATGTGAGTTAGCAAAGTTTGAACTGGACAGAAGAGTATCTGCGGTGGCACAAAACGCCAGAAAATATAGCAATTTTGAGTGTTAGCACTATTAAAATAATTATAATGATCTAGAATACGCGCATAATTTATCAAATAGCTTCTAAATTATGCGCAACTTACTTATTCTTTCAACCGCTTTGCTATTATCAGCATGCCATTTTTCCTCTCCTAAGCAGTCGCAACAAGCAGAATACCTAACCGTATTACACACCAACGATAATCATGGTCGTTTTTGGCAAAATGAAAAAGGTGAATATGGTATGGCTGCCAGAAAAACCTTAATTGACCAATTAAAGAGCGATGCCGAAAAAGCAGGACATGCCGTTATATTGCTTTCTGGAGGCGATATAAACACCGGTGTACCAGAATCTGATTTACAGTTTGCCGAACCTGATTTTAGGGGAATGAGTAAACTCGGTTACGATGCCATGGCAATTGGTAACCATGAATTTGATAACACTCGAGATGTACTAGCCAAACAAATTGAGTGGGCAAGCTTCCCAGTACTGTCAGCAAATATTCTTGATAATACAAATCAAATGCCAGCATACGAGCCTTACACAATTATTGAACGTGCAGGATTGACCATTGCTGTCCTTGGGCTTACGACAATTGATACTGTTAAAATTGCCAATCCAAAACATGTTCATGGCCTTACTTTTATTGAGCCTTTAACAGCCACAGAAAACTGGGTTCCTAAGATCAAAGCCAAATATCACCCAGATGTTATGATTGCTGTCACACATATGGGCCATTATCACGGTGCTAATCATGGTATCAATGCGCCCGGTGATGTAACACTTGCGCGCCGACTTCCTAAAGGTATGCTTGATTTGATAGTCGGTGGACATTCTCAAGAACCTGTCTGTGTCGACAACAATGGTAACGAGGATACGTCATTCGCTCCTGGCAAAACATGTAAACCAGATAATCAAAATGGTGTTTGGATTATGCAAGCACATGAGTGGGGTAAGTATGTGGGTAAAGCCGTATTTAGGATTGATGGTGATACAAAAACCTTGATTAGCTATAACTTAATCCCTGTAAACTTAAAAGATAAAGCTGGCTCTGTGATTGGTGAAACGATTCAAGAAGATCCGCAAATGCTTGCTTTTTTGAAGCCTTTTCAAGAAAAAGGACAAGCGCAAATTGCTGGTGCAGTAGGATACGTTGATAGTTTTTTAGATGGTCGTCGCAGTACAGTGAGATTTAAGCAAAGCAACCTCGCAGATCTTATCATTAATGCGCAAATGGCAGCTGTCGAAGCTGACTTTGGCATTATCAGCGGCGGCGGGATCCGAGATAGCATAGAACAAGGTGATGTCAGCTACAAAGATGTACTGAAAGTTCACCCTTTTAAAAATCGTATTACTTACATAGACTGGAAGGCCAGAGATCTTATTAATTACTTAAACATTGTTGCTAAATTCCCGCCTGACTCTGGTGCTTACTTACAGTTCCACCATATTAAGTTTGATATCAAGAATGATAAGGTAACCAATATTAGCATTGCGGGCGAGCCATTAACTAACGATAAGACCTATCGTATGAGTGTGAATAGCTATAATGCATCTGGTGGTGATGGCTATCCAAAGATTAATCATCTTCCTGAATATACTGCTACAGATCTAACTGATGCACAGGTTCTAAAAGATTACTTCCAAAAGAATAGTCCAATAAAAGCTATCGATTTATAGAAAGACAATCCAGTAAAGCGGTGTGACTCACCGCTTTACTGACACCTGCTCTATTTACCAATAATATCAACATCAGACTTTTTCACTCCGCTCAGTCCATAACTATGTAATTTGGAACGAGACCCTTCTCCGTGTGCTTTTGGCGGATAAAACAACACCTTTTTTTCTGGGAATGCGTCTAATACTTCGTCTAGTGCAGCTCTAATTTCACTTAGTGTTTTTTCTAAACTATTGGTGAAGTTTGGCCGTTTTCTTATAGTATGACCAAGCTCAACTAAACGATAAAAGTATTTATCCGCGAGATCCAATAACTCTTTTGGCATCTCTTTGTTTTGGTTGAGAATAGTGTCAGGGTTTACCTCGCAAAACTCAACAAGTGCCAAATAAAAGCACAATGGTTTATTGGCTAATTGAACACTGACTAATTTGTTTCTATTCGTTGTTACTGTTTTTGAGTACAAATCAATAACAAGCTTAAATTCCGGCAACTTCTCTAGTGTTTGATTTGAACTTACTTTTGCATCAATACCTTTTCTTCTCACCCAGTTGAACACCGCAACGCCGATAAGCGCCATAATCAGAGGGAAAATATAGGTAAATTTCGGTTTGGAGTCGTCTAATGACACCGCTACATAGAAATTTCTGTGTGGCGCAGACAATGTTAGCACTTCACTTTTTTCACCTTCACCTGCCCCAGACGTATTAATGTCAAGAACAGTTAAACGGGCACCTTGAGCGCCTAACGCAGCATTGAGTGAGTTTATATATTCTCTTAACTCAGTTTCATTACCTGCATAATGTAGAAAAGGATCTGCGACAGGTAAACGATTCATATCAATAGCAACGCGAAGCGCAACCGCTTCTTTTTGTTGCTTCAAAACCCGCTTAGTTTCAATACTTTGAGAAATGTAGAAAATGCCGCTAAACAATAACGCCAAAGCAATAAAAACGGATATATTGCGCTGGCTAACGTCCATCTGCTTCTCCGATAAAGCCATAAGGTGAGGCTTCACATTGCCAGTATCGATCTACCTTATCAAAGTAACTCGATGTTCTTAATTGAGCGACTTGGTTAATAATTCCCTGCATTGCACAAGCTAGATCAGTGTTATTGTTGTTCATCTTTAAATACCATTTACTGCCGCTAACATTATTTGCAATTGGCGTAATGTAATTCTTCGAAAACCGCAACTCGTCTTCTTCGGACCAATAGGAGGCAATAATATCAACTTCACCAGCAGCTAGACGATCGCGGAGCGCTTGATGCGAGCTTAAATAGGTAATATCGAGCGCATTAATATCGATATCTAACTCTTTAAACGCACTTTTTGGTAATATGTGACCAGAGCGACTTGTTGGATAGTCTAGTAAGCCTATTTTTTTATCTAAGAAATAAGATTTAGATAATTTGGGTTTTTCTGTGTTTGAGATAAAAAAGGCGGAATAAGCCGGGTACCCTATAACAGGCTTATAACTATGCGTTGATTCAGCCATCAAAGCCGACATGATATTGTCTTTTGTTAAAATAAGATCGGCAATTCCCTTAGCTAAAAACTCTATTTGCTCAGCGAGGCTTCCTCCCCAATACACTTTCACCTGCCCATATTGTCTAGTGACCACTTCATCTTCACACGCTCTAACTAAAACGTCTAACGCGAGACTTTTAATCGGAACATGTATTTTTAAAGTGTTGATATTGGACACTGAACGCGTTTTGCAAGTATTTGAGTACTGGACAACGGGATCAAGAATAAGAGGCTTTGTCGATATTAATCGAGCCCCTAAAATCCAGCACAATAATGCGCTTATAAACAACAAAGATACAATTGTTGATTTACTAGTCAAAATGTTACTATGTATCACTAATTGGAATAACCTATCCTTTCTTGACCGCTATTAGATCAATTTTCTTTACTCATTGCAATAGGTAATTTTACTAATAAATCATAACACCATGAATTTATTGCTTTATTGACAGGAAATTATGAATCTTATTGAGTCCTTTTATTTTGTTGAAAAATACGGACAATTGGCCTCACTTTTCGGTTGGGAAGATTGTTCCCTTTTCTACAAGAGATACAAATGTTACGTAAAAGCTTGTCATTACTTTTCGCTGTAGGGATGACTATAACGACGTCAAGTGCACATGCCTGGGGTCAAAATGGTCATAGGATCATTGGCGAATTGGCGGAGGCGCATTTAACCGATCAGACTCGCGTTGCGATTCAACCGTTATTAGAAGGTGATTCTCTGGCTGAGATTTCAACTTGGGCAGATGAAATGCGTTCGGATCCAAGCACATTTTGGCGTAAACAATCTTCAAAGTGGCATTACATCAATATCGACAACCCAAAGGCAATGCACGAGCATGTTCATGCCGATTTGAATGACAAAGAAAAAGTAAAACACATCCTAGACGGTATCTACTACTCCATCAATACACTGAAGTCAGAATCTAAGTCAATCGATGAAAAGCGTTTTGCATTTCGTTTCCTAGTTCACCTTGTAGGTGACAGCCACCAACCATTTCACGCAGGTCGCGGTAAAGACCGTGGTGGTAACATGATTAAAGTAAAGTTTTTTGGCAGTGATTCAAACTTACACAGCACTTGGGACACCAAATTAATCGAAAATGAAAATCTTTCATTTACAGAATTTACACGTTTTATTCAAACCACAAATAATGAAATAATTGCTGAATACTTAGATAGCTCGCCAGCAGATTGGTTGCTTGAGTCAAATAATATTGCTGAAAAAGTTTATAACAGCAATGAAACTGAAATAAGTTACGGTTACATTTATAAATATATGCCAACAGTTAAATTTAGGCTGCAACAAGGTGGCATTAGATTAGCCGGCCTATTAAACCAAATTTTCGATAAGGACTCGCAGCCATTAAAAGAAGCATTAAAAAAGACTTCTAATACTGCGAATATAAAATAACTTTAGTAAGTTCTGAAATATACGGGAAACAACAAAATGAATACTCTTTTACGCAAAACTTCGCTGTCTCTTGCTATTGCAGCAAGTTTAGCTGCAAGCGGCTTTGCACACGCAAACGACACAGCTTCTAGCTTAAAAGGTCAAGTAGTAGGTCCTATGGGTAATCCTGCTGCTGGTACAAAAATAACAATTATTCATACCCCTTCAGGCTCCGTAAAAACAGCCACAGTGAATGAAAGCGGTGTATTCTCTGCAAAAGGCCTTCGCGTTGGTGGCCCATACCAAATTATAATTGACTCTGATAAATTTGAAGATACTAGAGTTGATGATGTTTATTTATCTTTAGGTAAAACATACCCAGTTTCAGTTCAACTGCAATCACGACAAGACATTGAGCAAATAGTGGTAACTGGCCGTCCTTTAACTGCACAGTCTGGTGGAACAGGCCCCGCATCTCACTTTTCTCTGGCTGAATTACAAAATAAGCCTGCAATTAACCGCGATTTGAAAGATATTGTACGTACTGACCCTCGAATCTACGTAGACGAAAGCAGTTCAGGCGCTATTTTATGTGCGGGAGGTAACCCTCGGTTCAACAGCTTAACTGTTGATGGTATGCGAATGAACGATAACTTTGGCTTAAATAGCAATGGTTACCCAACTGAGCGGATGCCTTTTTCTTTTGATTCTATTGATCAAGTTGCTGTAGAACTTGCCCCATTCGATGTTCAATACGGTGGCTTTACTTCGTGTAACATCAATGCCGTAACAAAATCAGGTACAAACACATTGACGGGCGGTCTATTTTTTGACTATACCAGTGATTCGCTATCTGGTGATAAAATTGATGGTCAAAAGCAAAATATCGGCGATTATGACGAGAAACGCTACGGTTTTAACGTTGGCCTACCGCTGATTAAAGACTCTCTGTTCCTATTTACCAGCTATGAAAAGTTGGAAGGATCAGAGATCTTCGAATACACACCATTTGCAAATGGAAAAATCAGTCAGGCGAGCATTGACCGTATTACTGCAATAACGCAAGAAAAATATGGTTATGATGCAGGCGGTATGATCCCAAGTATGCCTGTAGAAGATGAAAAACTATTAGTAAAACTAGACTGGAACATCAACGACGATCATCGTGCAAGCTTCGTATATAACTATAACGATGGCTTTTCTTTGTCTCAATCTGATTCTGGTTCTGACAGGCTATCTTTATCGAACCACTTCTATGAACGTGGCGCAGAGCTCAACTCTTTTGTTACTTCAATCTATTCGGATTGGAGCGATGTGTTTTCGACCGAAGTCCGTATTGGTTATTCAGAGCTTGATAACAGTCAATTATCACTAGATCAAGCATCTGGTTTTGGCGAGTTTCAAGTAAATGTTGATGATGTCACTGTTTACTTAGGTCCGGACGACTCTCGTCAAGCAAACAAATTAAAGTACGATAACCTTTCTCTGAAACTTGCAGGTACCTATTACCTTGATGAGCATGAGCTATATTTTGGATATGAACGTGAAGAACTCGACGTATTCAATATGTTCGTGCAACACAACGAAGGTGAATATCGCTTTAGCAGTATTGAAGATCTCAGTAATGGCATTGCGCGCGTTTACTATGGCAATGCTTCATCACATAACCCTGAAGATGCAGCTGGTGAATTTAAGTACGCACTAAATACGTTGTACTTCCAAGATAAGTTCGACTTTATCGATTACGATATGACCATCACGGCAGGCGTTCGTTATGACTGGTATACCAGTGATGACGTACCAGCATATAATCCAAACTTTGAACAGCGCTTTGGCTTTTCAAACCAACAAAATCTGGATGGCGTTGACCTATTACAACCGCGTTTAGGTGTTAACTGGACTTACAATGACCAGCTAGAATTGCGTGGTGGTATAGGCCTTTACTCTGGTGGTAACCCAAATGTATGGATCTCAAACAGCTATTCAAACGATGGTATTCGTAACATCCAAACAGACAAGAAAAACCTTCAGTTGCTAGGCCCAAATGCAATTGCGTTCGTTGGCGACGGTAAAGCTGGTTTCGATATTCCTAAAGAATTATACGATACTATCTCTGCGGGTGGAGCTGATGATAGTACTAACGTAACTGACCCTGATTTTGAAATTCCTTCAGAGTGGAAGCTTTCACTAGGTGCAACTTACGTTACTGAATCTGATTATGTATTCAGTGTTGACTACTTATATACAGATAAACAAGATTCAGCAGTTATCAAGAATATCACATTGGCATCTGATGAAACTGCACCCGATGGCCGTCCAATTTACAACGATAATCTTCATTCTCGCGAATCAGACTTAATGCTAACCAATGTGTCCGGTGATGATGGTTATAGCCATGTTCTATCTTTTGGCATGAACAAGTCATTTGATAATGGTATAGATTTAGCGCTTTCTTATGCATACACCGTTGCAAAAGATGTGCATCCAATGGGTAGCTCTGTCGCGTTTTCGAACTATCACAGAATAGCAACTGCGGATCCGCAAAACCCAGAAGTCGCGACTTCAGATTACGAAGTACCACATCGCGCAACAATGTCTCTATCGTATAAAACTGAACTATTTGATGGCTTAGAAACTCGCTTTAGCCTATTCGGACAGGCAAGTATGACAAACCCTTATTCATACACGTTTGATAACACGGGTATGTTTGGTTACGCTGACGAAAAACGCGACTTGTTGTACGTCCCAAGTGAAGGTGATCAACGAGTGGTCTTCGGTGAAGATTTCGATAAATCTGCGTTTGACTCTTGGGTTAATCGTGAGGGCCTTTCACGCGGTCAAATTCAAGACCGTAACTCGCAAGACGGCGAGTGGTTTGTTACTTTCGATTTAAAAGTTGAACAAGAGTTTGGCGGTTTTGCTGATGGACATAAAGGTTCTGCATTCTTCGTAATAAAGAATGTTGGCAATCTACTTAACGATGACTGGGGCACTTTAGAGCGTGGTACCTCAATGCAAAACGCAGTGACAGCATCTATCAATGACAACGGTCAATATGTGTTTGAGAAGTTCAACAACCCTTCAGGCACTGACTTTGAAATTAAACCATCGTTATATGAAATCCGTTTTGGCGTTAAATATAACTTCTAGATGATAAGTCTTGGTTGAATTTATCACTTTTACGACACGGCTACCTTCTATAGAAGCTAGCCGTGCTACGTCGTAAACCAGCAGATGATTGTGCTTTATAAATTAATCAACATAGTTAGAGAACAGGAGTACTAGATGCTGTTTAAACACATCTAAAAATCTGACTCTCATAATCTACTTACACGGGAAATGAAACAATGAAAAACGTTCGCTTAACTAGAGTGGCCGGCGCACTTGCATTAGCTCTTGGGGTATCAGTCAGCGCATACGCTGCAGATACATCGTCTGCAATGCGCGGTAAGATCACCACCCCAACCGGTGAAGCAGCTGCAAATGTTAAAGTTACAGTTATTCACGAACCAACTGGTACTATAAGCACATTCACTACTAATGAATCTGGTGCTTTCATCGCAAAAGGTCTTCGCGTTGGCGGACCTTACAGAGTAGTACTTGACTCTGACAAATATTCAGATGCCCAACTTGACAATATCTATCTTGAGTTAGGCGACACTCACCGTATCAATAATCAACTTCAACCATTACAGCAAATCGAAAAAATTGAAGTTACAGGCTATAAGCTGGTACAACAAGCTGGTGGTTCAAGCAGCGTATTTGGTGCTGATACCATTGAAAATGCACCTAGTTTCAATAATGACATCAAAGACATTGCGCGCTTAAATCCGCTTGCCAGCATCAATGGAAATGGTGAACTCACGATTGCGGGTAATAACCCAAGAACGAATGGCTTAACCGTTGACGGTATCGGCCAAAATGATGACTTTGGCCTCAACTTTGGCGGTTACCCAACAGCACAACCACCTGTGGCACTTGATGCAATTGAGCAGATCTCAGTTGATACATCACCTTTTTCTGCTAAAAAAGGTAACTTTGGTGGTGGTACAATCAATGCGGTTACTAAGTCCGGCTCTAATGAATATACTTTCACAGGCTTCTATGAGACAAGTACACCAAGCCTTGCAGGTAAGTTAGATAATATTTCCGACGCCAAATATAAAGAAGATGTTAAAGACGCTGATGGTAATGTAATCCACCGTGCTGGCTCAAATATTCTTGATGAAGATGGTCACAAGACTTTCGAAGTGGCAAGCACAGATCCTATCATTACCGAAAAGCGTTTAGGCTTTAGTACCGGTGGCGCGATTATCAAAGACAAGTTATTCTACTTTGTTAACTATAACTCTTGGAAACAAGAGATGGACTTGGACTACGGTTTTGATGGTTCTGGCACCGCAAATGAGTTTGACGTTAGTGAATCTGACTATAACCGCTTTATTTCTGTACTAAATAATGTATATGGTATCGAAGATGAATTCGGTGGTGACCCTGAAGATACTAGTGATAGTGTCCTAATTAAGCTTAGCTGGAACATTTCCGATCTACATCGTGCTGACTTTACTTACCAATGGCAGGATGAAGAGGATGAGAAAGAATTCGCTACAGGTGGTGAAACTATATCTATGGCTTCAAGTCGTTATACTTATACGACTAAGTTCGATAACTTTGCCGCCAAGTTATACTCAGACTGGTCAGATGAATTCTCTACAGAGATAGGCCTTGCGTATAAAAATGTAACCAATGACAGTGTAACCAACTCAGATTTAGGTACTATTGAAGTTTACTTAAACGATGGTCGTGGTGCTGGTTTCCAATTTGGCCGTAACATCTATCGTCATGCCAATGAATCAGAAACCGAAACATTTGCGTTTACACTTGATGCAACTTATCTAATGGGCGACCATGAGATTAACTTTGGTGGTCAATATGAGAGCAAACGTCTTTACAACCTATTTGGCGAAGGTTCGATGGGTAGTTGGACGTTTGGTAGCATTGAAGACTTTGAAAATAAGAAATTATTTTTAAATAGATACGATGACTACCAATTTTCTTACGCCAATGCTTATACTAATGATGTCAATGACTTAGCTTATGATGCAACGCGTGAGCAACTTGCGCTTTACGTTGAAGATAAGTTTTATCTAACAGATGACCTTGAAGTGACGGCGGGCCTTCGTTATGAGCGTTTATCTTCAAGTGACAAGCCTACATTAAATACTGCTTTCCAAGAAACTTATGGTTATACGAACCAGGAAAACTTGGATGGTGCTGATATCGTTCTACCTCGTATTGGCTTTAAATACTATGCTACTGAGTCATTAACAATTAATGGTGGTGTTGGTCGCTTCCACGGCGGTATTCCAAATGTTTGGTTTAACAACCCATTCCAAAAAGACGGCTTAACGCAAGTTGATGCGACACAAGACGCTATCAATAATTACTTTGCAGGCGTAGATCAAGTTGATTTCACTCGCGTGCCTCAGCAAATTCAAGATTCTTTACAGCAAGGTGCTGGCAGCACAGCTTATACGGATCCTAACTTCAAGCTACCATCAAGCATTCGTGCACAGGTTGGGTTTGAATACGAATTTGATTCTGAACTGCTAGGTGACGGCTTCAAGTGGACAGCTGAACTTGCTTACCACAACAAGCAAGACGAAGCGGTATGGCATAACACTTCTATTACGCCAAAGCTTGATGAAAACGGTAACATCGTGCGCTCTGCAACTGGTCGAATCATCTATGATAACAAGTACTCTGGTGAGCTTAGAGATAACTATGACATCATGATGACCAATGCTGATGAAGACGCACGTTCTATTATTTTAAGCACCGCAATTGCTAAAGAGTGGGATAACGGTCTTTACGTTTCTGCAAGTTACACGAATCAAGATGTTGAAGATGTATCACCTGGTAGTGCTTCTCAAGCAGATGGTAACTACAAACACGCAACTACGCACAGCCGTAATGTTGATCTAGTAGGTCGTGGTCACTACGAAGTAGAACATAGCTTCAAGATTAACTTGCGCTACACTACTGAATTCTTTGACGGTTATGCGTCGAAGTTTAACGTGTTCTTTGAACGTAGATCTGGCCGTCCATTTAGCTACACAATGGGTTCATACAATGATTATGACTTGGGAGATACCCGTGACTTTGCAGGTACATCTGCATACCTAGCGTACATCCCATCAGGTCCTGATGATGCGAATGTAAACTGGGAACAGTCAGATTTATCTTGGAATCAGCTAGAAGCCTTGCTTAACCGTGCAGGCATAACTGAGCGTGGACAACTATTAGACCGCAATACGGGAACTCAGCCTTGGGTTACCACTATGGATGTTAGCTTTAAACAAGAAATCCCAGGTTTCTATAAAGAGCATAAAGGCGAACTTTACTTTATGATCGAAAACTTCGCTAACCTACTTAATAGTGACTGGGGTGTAGAGAAGAAGCTAAGTTACTCTGACCAAGCCGTTTATGACTTCGGCGGTTTAGATGACGATGGCAAGCTAATCATCGAGCCACGCTACAACGGTGCTGATGTTCGCAATTACTCGACTATCGATAAAGGCGCGTCAGCATGGCAAGCTAAAATTGGTATTCGTTACACATTCTAATATCTAACACGTAATTAGATAATCTCCCAAAGGCCAACGATCGTTGGTCTTTTTTCATTAATCAGCATTGCTGGTATCACAGTTTGCTAGTCTATTTTGAAGCGTCATTAACAGCCCAATAAAATTTTCTTTCTGCTCATCGCTAAAACAACTAAGTAACTCAGCTTCCCATGCCAATGCAAGCGGCGTTAATGCTTGATAAAGCACTCTTCCTTGCTCTGTCACCGCAATAGTTTTTGCACGTTTATCACTTGGACTCACTAACATCTCGATCAACTCTCTGTCTTGTAACTGCTTAATTGCTCTTGAAACGGTTGATTTATCCATGCTTGCCAATTCGCATATGTGCTTTGCAGTAAGCCCCTCCGTCTGTATTGCGTGAGATAATACTCGCCATTGTGGCTGCGTTAATTCCCCCTTTTGTTCGTAGACGTGCGCAAAGTCATTGCTCACTTTTGTTGACAGTGAAACAAGTTGATATGGCAAAAATTCGTTTATATTCAGCAGCTTTCCATTATTTTTAGACATTATTTCACACTCCCAACTGTCACTATAACTTTACAGAGCGACTAGATGACAAACATTGAAAATACTCTCACATGAGAGTATCTTACTATAAAACACAAAGGAGTCGAGACACATGAGCCAAGAACTTCAATATTTAACTGGATTTGGTAATCAATTTGAAAGTGAAGCACTGCCGGGCGCTTTACCTATTGGTCAATTTTCACCGCAAAAAGTAAAATACGATCTTTATGCAGAGCAATATAACACCACCGCTTTTACAGCGCCTCGTGCTGATAATCGTAGAAATTGGTTCTACCGTATTCGCCCTTCTGTTTTACAAGGTGAATATGAAGCGATGGATAATGGCCTATTACGCACGGCACCAATAACTGAAGCCGTTACCCCCCCTTCCATGTTGCGCTGGAACCCTATCGATATACCACACGAAAAAACAGATTTTATCGATGGCTTAGTAACGATGGCTGCTAACGGCAGTGCCAATGGCCAAAGCGGGATTGGTATTCATGTATATGTTGCTAACGCATCAATGGAAGATCGTTACTTCTATAATGCGGATGGCGAGCTGTTATTCGTCCCACAGCAAGGCGAACTCATTTTACACACAGAGTGCGGAAAACTCGCAATTAAACCAGGTGAGATTGCCGTTATCCCTCGAGGTATCAAATTCAGTGTAGAGCTTTTAAGCGATACGGTGCGTGGTTATATTTGTGAAAACTACGGACACCCTTATATATTGCCTGAGCGAGGCCCTGTTGGGGCGAATGGCTATACCAACGAACGTGACTTTCAATACCCGGTTGCCGCCTTTGAGGACAAAGAAGGTGATTTTGAACTCGTTGCAAAGTTTAATGGTAATTTGTTCCGCTGTGAGATTGGCCACTCACCACTTGATGTGGTTGCATGGACAGGTAATAGCGCCCCATACAAATATGATTTAGCACGATTTAACGTAATGAACACCGTAAGCTTTGATCATCCAGATCCGTCAATCTTTACTGTACTGACTTCTCCATCAGGCACGCCAGGTGTTGCAAACGTAGACTTTGTGATCTTCCCACCGCGCTGGATGGTGGCAGAAAATACATTCCGTCCGCCTTATTATCACCGTAATATCATGAGTGAGTTTATGGGCTTAATTGAAGGGGTATACGACGCCAAAGAACATGGTTTTGTGCCAGGTGGCATGAGTCTACACAACTGTATGTCTCCTCATGGGCCAGAAGCTGATGTATTTGAAAAGGCGAGCAACGCAGAGCTTGCACCACAGCGCTATGAAAACACACTCGCGTTTATGTTTGAGTCACGTTACATTATCTCTCCAACTAAGTATGCTTTAGAAGGCAAAGCACGTCAGCCTAACTATGCTGATTGCTGGAAAGGCATTAAAAAGTACTTTAAAGGAGCATAAAGATTATGTTGAAACTCTATACTTATTTTCGCTCATCTGCAGCCTATCGTGTGCGTATTGCTTTAAATCTTAAAGGATTAGACCACGAGTTAGTCCCAGTAAACTTGCTTAAATCGGAGCAAAACGGCGAGGCATATTTAAGTAAAAATGGTCAAGGATTGCTACCGGCTCTTGAAACTGAGCATGGCGTTCTTGCACAATCTTTAGCGATATTAGAGTGGCTAGAAGAAACCCAAACAGGCCAAGCATTGCTACCACAAGATCCTTGGCAAAAAGCGCAGGTAAGAAACTTTTGCTACGCCATCGCCTGTGATATCCACCCTATCGATAACTTGCGTGTACTTAAATATCTCTCAAGTGAGCTAGGTGCATCTGATGAGCAAAAGAATGAGTGGTATCGCCATTGGGTTATCGAAGGCTTTAAAAAGCTCGAGCCTATGATAGGCGACGGTCAATTTTGCTTTGGCACGGAGCCCACACTTGCGGATGTTTGTTTAGTACCACAAGTGTTTAATGCCCTGCGTTTTAAAGTTGATATGACTGCATTTCCTAAGATCAGTCGAGTGTACGAATATTGTAATACGCTTGATGCGTTTTCTGATGCGGCGCCTGAAAATCAATTAGACGCACAATAAGGCTAGTAAACGATAAGCCAACTAAAAAGAGTGACATGCTAAGCATATCACTCTTTCAATCAAACGAACGTTTGTTATTTCAACGCGCTATAGACATGATCAAAATGGCCAATAAGGTCGTGACCAAGATCAGTCAAATAACCCCCATCGGGGCTGTCAATGACCCCTTTTTCAAATAGCCTCATCGCGGCACCTTGTATACCTTCAGGCGCGCTGCTATGAATTTTTATCCCCTGATGCAAACTATGTCTTGGAAATCTAGCTAGTAAGGTCAACTCATCCAACAATTTTTGGTCTAATGCCATTGTCATTTTTCCTTATTCTTCTATAGTCATTTAACACTCTAGTTCAAAAACCCAAATTTGATGAAGTTTTTAATTTGTTTAATCGCTGTTAATTTGATCTCACTGCCTGTTTTGGCTACAACGCCCGCTGATTTAAGGTTATATGGAGAAATACCAAAGCAAGTCTGTTGGTATGAAGGAAAGTCATATAGCGAAGGCGCACTATTGCTACAGTTTGACATGCTGTTTGTCTGTGCAACGAAAAAGTACAACGAAGACAATGGCAAACTTGTGTGGGTAAAGGCTGACGCGTCTGGGGCACCAATTAGACCTGAAATTTCGGATAAAATTAGGGTAAACTAGGCGTAATATCTAAAGTTATATAGAAGTAGAAGATGACAACCCAAGCAAATAACCCCCTTCACGGTATCAAGTTAGAAGAAATTATTGTAAAACTTGAACAGCAGCTAGGCTGGAAAGAAATGGCAGCCGCCGTAGATATCAACTGCTTCAAAGATAATCCAAGCGTTAAATCTAGTCTCAAGTTTTTGCGTCGCACACCTTGGGCAAGAACCAAAGTGGAGCAACTGTATCTAGATACCTTCCACGGCTTTCAGTGGCCAGATATAAAAAAATAATCCGTTTTCTCTAAGTTTATTTGGCTACATAAAGCACGTTGTAAGTCTCCTGAAGCTTATCAAGAATATGCTTGGGAACATTTTTATTACAGGCTAGATAAAGAGACGTATTAAACTGATCTAATGTATATACCGGCTCAAGTAATTGAGCCGTTTGCTCTTTTGCACTTCGAAACCTAAACTGGGCATCGCTTAATATCACCAAATCAACAAAGTCTTTGCGCGTCTTGAGTAGCTCAAAAACCTTATCAAAAGAATTAATCAGGATAAGCTGTTTCCCTTCTTGAAAACCATGCTCCATTAAAAATTGGTGGCTAAAATTATCTCGGATCACCGCAGTTCGATAAGCTTGAGCATCTTCTAATTTATTCAGCTTGATTTTGCTTTCACGTAGTGCATAAAAAGAGGTGGTAAACGTATCAATTGGAAATACCCAATTAAACTCATTTTCGCGAATGGTATTTCTGGCTGTTGAAAACACACAGGTATCTTCTTTTCTTAATGCGGCATTATAGGCTGCAGGCCATGAAAGTACGTTGATGGTGTAATCAACGCCAGAGTCATCAAGCACTGCCCTAACTTTATCCGCTGAACGCCCAATTAGCTCCCCTTTTTCATTAAGGTATTGGAAGTCAGGAAAGTTCTCAGTGACAATATTTAGCGTATAGGCAAGCGCACTGAAACTCATCAGTAAAATACAAAGACCAAAAGAGTATGCACCCTTCATGAAACTCTCCCCATAGCTACTTGAATAATATAGTCTTAACTTAAAGGTTGAGCAATTTTTAAAGAGATAGAATAGCTGCTTGTGAATGCGGGTGAACCACAACAGATGGGTAACTTATTGAAGTGAATGAGTGATAGACAAAGATGCCTCCGCCTATCACAGTGCTGTTTGGTTATTTAGTTACTTTAGCTATTGTTGATAGCATCAATTAAAAACGCACTCAGCTTAGCGCCTTCTTTAAGCGTGGTTTCTGAGCTCGTTTGTCCAACAAGAGAGCTGTCGGTAAATGGGGCTATTTCCATCATGTCTGCACCTGTGATTTTAAACTCACCACGCAGAGCTTGTAGAATTAACATCGCTTCGTCTGGAGTCATACCGCCTGCCTCTGGAGTGCCCGTTGCAGAAGCAAACTCTTCATCAAGTGCGTCAATATCGAAGCTGACATAAAGCTCTTCAACATCATCAGCCTTTAACTGCGCAATAACCTCATCAACTATCACTTGTGCACCACGTTCTCTGATCTCATGAGCCCAATGCTGCTTAACGCCGAATGTAGACTCCCAATGAGATTTGGGTTTGCCACTAGAGCGGATCCCAAATTGCACTAAGTGGTGGGGTGCAGGTAAAAACTCTAGGATATGCGTACACCAAGAGCCGAAGCATAAATCGATACCTAAGCGCTCAACAAGTAAATCCGTGTGAGCATCAAAATGGATAATCGCTGTTTTTACACCACGAGCACGCTTTGCTTTAAGATACGCTTTTGTTAACGGGTAGCTGATTGAGTGGTCACCACCAATACCGAACACACCTTTATTTGGGTAATTTTCGTAAAAGCCATCGCACACATCTTCTGTAATAGATAATGGTGACACGTAATATTCGCTCTCAGGGTCAGCATAAAGTGCCTTTTGACAGTTACTGATCGTGCTCTCGTTTAAATATTTGTCGTGTAGTAAATGTGGAATAACACGCACATCGCCAAGGTCAAACGCGCTCGTTTGCGGCTGTTGCTCTATTAATGTCGAACGCAAAAATAACGGGCCCCAGTTGGCGCCGCGTAAAATACCACCGCCACAATCTGAACTGATCCCAAGAATTGCCGCTTTATGTTCACTTTCGCCCAATTTCTCCAGTGACGCTTTCCATAAAGTATCGACTCCTTCTGTTTGTCCATATAGCTTTTGTCTTAGCGCGTCTTTTCTTTCTTTCGCTGTGTTTACTGTAAACACACCATCTCCCGGTGGGCATAAACAGTGCTCAAGTTTTTTATGGAATTGTTTTTTGCTCTCAGACATCGCTATCCCCTCTTATATGCATAATCATGCGACCCAGAAAAATCTTCCCTATTGCGCTTTATATATTGCGAAACACTCAAAATACGATTGGCTTAAAATGAGTAAAAACGACAAATTAAAAATAAAAATCCTTATAAATCAAAAGACTTGCTTGATCTCTAACTTCGTTTTCGAAAGACATTGACTGTTCATTAGGTCGTTGTTGCAGCACATATAACAGGTTCAAATAAGAAGTCAACCGCAGTACCAACAATGCTCATTGATGCTACGGTTGTTTATTCATAGAGGGTGTTTAGTTATTCGTAGTGGCGTGGCACTTTTGTTTTAATTACAGCGATATAGCCATGCCAACTTGCGTACGCTAGCAGCGGCATAATAACGATAAACCCAGCCGTTCCAGTTGCAAACCCAAGCATCACCAAGAACACTAAGATCCCACACCATACCACCATAGCGCCGACATTTTCTTTCACAGCATGCATTGAGCTTATTACCGCAGTCATAATATCCACTCGGCGCTCCATCATTATTTGTGGCGTAAACGCTGAGATTGCAAATACACACACCAATAAAATGCCTCCCACTATCGAGCCGAGTGCTAAAAATGCCGAAAGCTGTTCAAACGTAGGATTCGGAACATTTGGATATAATGCATGGATAAGCGCCGCTAAGCGCATCCAAACAATCATAATGACCATCAGTAACACCGCAAAACCCCACTCGCCAGCGGGATTACGAAACATTGATTTAAGACTATGCGTTAACGTTGGTTTATGGCCCTTTTCCAACTCCCACGCAACATCATACAAGCCAGCTGCGAAAGCAGGTCCAATAAGCGCAAAGGCGACAGCGGCAGGCAGAATTACCAAGTGGGTACCCGATTGGTACACTAACCACATGATAAAAGCAGGTATTAGGGTAAAAATAAGTCCATACACTAGGCTAAGTAATGGTGCATTCGCAATATCTTTAAATGCTAATGCAAGCCAGTGAAACGGTGCCAAGGTTGGAACTTTGTTGCATTCAAAGCAACGCGCAAATTCGTTATCTTTATTTATAGAATGTGTAGCAGGCATAACCATTCCTCATTGTTGCTCTCATGTTAAGGTTTAGTGGAACATCGACAATCCCGCAAGCTATCCTGAGCTATAATACCAACTGCGTTAATTCTCTAACCAATTTAACGGGTAAAATATCATACAAGCTTCGTTCAAAATTTCTTATTTAGAACAACTAAATAGCAAAATTTTGCCTTGCCTATATGGATTTAGTTGCCAAAGCGGTAGCAGGACGCGAGAGCGGTGCTACTAATATTATTTCCCGCTTCAAAATAGCTCATTTACTTAATACGATTGGTATAATTTAAACACACCACACTTAAATAGGACATCTGTCCTGTACTTGATAGGCGTTAACTATAAACATTACGCTTTAATTATAACTAAGGTTTACTATGGAAAAGGTATTTCACTTAGGTCTTACGAAAGCCGACCTACAAGGCGCTTCACTAGCAATTGTTCCGGGTGATCCCGAGCGCTCAAAACGCATTTCTGAATATCTCGACTCTCCAGTCTGCTTAGCACAAACTCGCGAATTTCATATTTACCTTGGCTTTTTAAATGAAAGTCCTGTGGTAATTTGCTCAACTGGTATAGGCGGCCCATCTACGTCAATCGCCGTTGAAGAATTAGCACAGCTTGGTATCACTACCTTTTTACGCATAGGTACGACTGGTGCCATTCAACCACATATCGATGAAGGTGATATTTTGGTGAGCACGGCATCAGTGCGTTTAGATGGCGCTAGCCAGCATTTTGCGCCTATCGAGTTTCCTGCTGTGTCTGATTTTCATACCACTTCAGCAATGGTACAAGCCTGTGAATCGTTGGGTATTACTCACCATGTTGGGATCACTGCGTCTAGCGATACTTTCTACCCAGGGCAAGAACGTTACGACACATACTCAGGCTACGTCAGAAAAGCGTATCAAGGTTCGTGTGCAGAATGGCAAAAGCTTAATGTGATGAACTATGAGATGGAATCTGCGACGTTATTTACCATGTGTGCAGCACTTGGATTGAAGGCAGCTTGTCTTGCAGGCGTATTGGTAAACAGAACACGCCAAGAAATTCCTAATGTCGACCATCAAGCTGTTGAAAAGAAAGCTGTCACTGCAGTTTTAAAAGCAGCTGAACTGTTACTTTCGAAGTAGTAGCAGTAAACGTAGAGATTGAGCGGTTACTCAATCTCTATATGTGTAAGCAAATGCTCGGCATTGTATGCCTTTAAAACCGCTAAGCTTACTTGCAGCTGATTAGCACTGCCCTGCTTTTCTAGCAAAGTGATCTCTACGACATTTACCTCAGATAATACTTTACCCGACATAGCTAATTGACTTAGTGCACTTTGTAATGGCGATAAGCTTGGGTTATAAGCCGCATTTTCAGCATAACGCCCATAAAAGCACTCACCAGTGTCTAGTTTAATTTCCACCGCACTTTGGTTGTGTGTGTAGGGGCAATAAGCGCGCAGATAATGCCGATAAAGCGCCGCACTGATTGATGCAGGCGATGTTTCATTCGCAGCAAGATGTTGCGCTTGAGAAAAGAGCTTTTCACTGTTGCCCAGATCGTCCGGACCAAACGAAGTCGGCAGCAAGTCACACAACGAGGTTTTGCCTGTCGGCAATAAAATTTCAAGCTCCTTTGCCGTGCTTAGCTCATTCATAAATTGACGACAAAATCCGCAAGGCGCGGCATTAATCGTCATTTTAGAGATTTCCGTTGCACCATTTAACCACGCATTGTTAATTGCCGCTTGCTCGGCATGAACAACCAAAGAAAGCGCCTGATGCGAGAATTCTAAATTCGCGCCTAAAAACGCTTGTTGCGATTTATCATCCCAAGCAATGGCACCAACATAAAATTGTGAAATAGGAGGCGTAGCAAACTCAGCTGCAACTTCAAGTAATGCTGCCTCAAGCTCAGATCGAGATAAGTGAAAGCGGTTTTGATATTGTACTAATTGGGAATAACTAAATATTCCACGATGGGCGATGGCGTATTGCGTTAACGCACTTTTTATTGATGGTTCTATCTTTGCCATATTGTTGTCATGTTTATCTATGGCAGGATAGTTTACGCAAGAGTTACAGCCGACTCAACCATTCTCTTGCAGATTTAAAACACTCAAAGTTTTCAGCGCTGATATTAAAACGCTTAATTTTCTGTAGAAAAAGATCATGCATATAACCTTCAAAACCAACGACGCGTGCAATATGTAAATTGCCAATATTGTGCGCAACTTTTGGCATTATGTTCACAATATCAATTGCGGCGAAGCGGTGTTCAAGTTCACTCACATCTACTAATACTTTGCTACTATTATGCTTTTTTGCGTATAGATTGGCTTTCTCGTATGCCGAGACCACATCGTTTGCATTCGCAATTCCTCTGATCTTCATCATAATCAGATCATTACACTCATCAAATGTGACGCTAGTAGATATTTTGTGCATGTATCGTAGACCTATCAACCGACAATTCTTGAATAAAACAAATAAAACGACTGGTAAAACCAGCCGCGCATTTTAAATCAATGAGAATTACTGTCAATAAATATACTAATAAAAAACCAATCAAAATAAAAAAACCAATCCATTGGGATTGGTTTTGTAGCTATTATGCTTATAAATGTAAAATTTTACAAAAATAGATTATTCAAATTGTTGCACTAACCCGTGTTGCGCATCCCCGCCGCAATCCCTGTCATCGTGATCATAAGTGCCAGTTCCAAATCGTGATTGGTTTCTTCACGCACACGCTTTAACAGTTCTATTTGTAACAAGTTTAGAGGATCAGTATACGGATTTCTCAGCCCGATCGATTCTTTGATCCAAGGTTGCTGTGACAACAGCGACGACTCTGGCGCAAGGCCGCGAATAAGCTCGATGGCCTGTTGTAAGTTGTCTCTTAACTCATCCCCTAGGCCTATATACTCGTCACTAACTAAACTTGCATCATACATCTCGCTGAGCCAAAGGTCGGCTTTACAGAATACCATTTCGAGCATTTCTAAACGGGTTCTAAAAAATGGCCACTTTGCGCTCATTTCTTGCAGCATGTCTTTACCAAACGTTTCTACGGCAGCTTCAAGACCTTCTTTCGCCCCTAGCCAAGCAGGCAACATCAAGCGGTTTTGACTCCATGCGAAAATCCATGGAATAGCCCTCAAACTCTCTACTCCGCCGTTTGGATTTCGTTTAGAGGGCCTCGAGCCTAGCGGTAATTTAGACAGTTCTTGTTCTGGCGTTGCCATTCTAAAGTAAGGCACAAACTCAGGGTTCTCTCGAACAATACTGCGATACTTTTTGCAGGAAGCTTCACTAATCGTCTCCATAACCTCTACCCATTTCGATTCGGGCCTTGGGGGCGGCAACAAATTACTTTGTAAAATCGCACTGGTATAAATAGATAGACTTTGCATCGCGACTTTAGGTAAACCAAATTTAAAGCGGATCATTTCGCCTTGCTCGGTCACTCGCAAGCCACTTTTTAGCGAACCAGGAGGCTGAGATCTCAGCGCTTGTGCAGCAGGCGCCCCCCCTCGACCAATCGTACCTCCACGGCCATGGAAAAGGACCAGCTCAACGCCCTTCGCATCAGCAAGGTTAACCAGCTTTTCCATTGCATCATACTGCGCCCATCCTGCCGCCATCATCCCTGCGTCTTTTGCAGAGTCGGAATAGCCGATCATGACATATTGCTTGGCACCAATCGTGCCTTTATACCAAGTGTTCTCAAATAACCCGCTGATCACTGATTGTGCATTATTTAAATCATCCAGCGTTTCAAATAACGGGGCTACCGGTAAGTTGAATTTACATCCGCTTTCTTGCAGTAATAAATGCACGGCGAGAATATCTGAGGCACTTTGCGCCATTGAGATAATGTAGATGCCAAGTGCGTTTTGGTCTTGATCCGCAATCGTTGCAAATGTCTCTAGCACCTCTTGAACATTAGAAGAAGGTTGCCAATGACGTGGCAGTAACGGTCGTCTCGAGCTTAGCTCGGTTAATAAGAAAGCTTGCTTGTCTGCTTCTTGCCACTGAGCATAATCACCAAGACCCAAATAGCGCGTTAATTCAGAAAACACTTCGGTATGTCTGGCGGAATCTTGGCGAATATCTAACTTACATAAAGACACGCCAAAACAGTCGATTCGTCTTAATACATCTAACAACAAACCGTCGGCAATATTAGCCATGCGACAATCAACCAGCGAGCGATAACACGCCTCTAGTGGCTCTCTTATCTGTGATACCTGTTTAATCTTGTCCTGATAATGAGAGGGCGTGCCTTTGATTTTATATTCCAATGCTGCAATGGTTTCTTCTACCTCAGCGCGTACTTGCTTTAGTACATAACGATAAGGTTCATTACTGCCGTCCGCTCGCGCTATAAAGCTTTCGGATGCATTACTCATAGAGAGTTCTGCGCCCAAAATTTCTAGATCTCGACGATATAAATCAAGCGCCATCCAGCGGCCGTGATCAAGCACAGATTGCGTCACATGAGAAGTAACAAACGGGTTGCCGTCTCTATCGCCCCCCATCCAAGAAGTGAGTTGAATCGGACTAAAATTGGCTGGTAGTTGTAAGTTTAATCGCGTTTTCACTTGGGCGTTGAAATACCGAACAAACTTAGGCACGGCTTCCCAAAGACTATTTTCAATAACCGCGAATCCCCACTTTGCTTCATCCAGCGGCGTAGGTCGCTTTTCTCTAATATCGCTTGTGTGCCACGCTTGTGAGATCAACTGCTCAATGCGGTCAATGACCTCATCGTAGACAGGGTCCTCACCTGAGGTCACCTCAAGCACTTTTAAACATTCGCTCAGCTCAACGTGTTTATTGATGATGGTTCTGCGTGTTACTTCCGTCGGGTGAGCGGTTAGCACCAAATCGATTTTTAGTTTGCTTATTACATCTGCAACTTCGTTTAGTGTCAGCGCACCAGCATCAACTTTACTTTGCAATTCATCAAGCGCCTTATCGACTTCGATCATCACGCCGTCTGGAGAGCCTGATTTTGAAATGGTGTGGAATTGTTCTGCGACATTCGCCAGGTTTAAGAAATGATTAAATGAGCGAGCAACGGGAAGTAGCGCTTCATCGCTTAGGCTACGTAAGGTGTCAATCAGCGCTTGCCTATCTGAATCATTACCGCTTCTAGAGGATTTTGCTAGGTGTCTAATTTCTTCAACTTTGTCTAATGTTTCTTGACCCTGCGCTTGTTGAATAATTTGCCCTAACATCTGCCCCAAAAGGCTCACATTACTACGTAGGCTTGCGTATTGCTCAGTCATACAATCTCCTTGATGAAAAGATACTCGAACTCCACTATACCGAGAATAAATTGATTTGCGAACGATCTATTTTCAAGACGTTAACGTAATAACATGACAAAGATAAGTATTATTCGAGTGAGCGAATGATTGTATTTTACGATGGTAACTGTCCGCTATGTGTGAGAGAAATGAATGAACTTAAGCATTTCGATCAACACAATAAAATTGATTTTGTGAATATTCATGATGATCGCTTCTCGAGCGAGTTTCCTAAGATAGAGCATGAAGCGGCTATGACTAAACTCCACGGTTATGATAACCAAGGTAAGCTTATTTTAGGACTAGATGTTACCGCAGCGGCTTGGAGTCAAGTTGGCAAACATCGCTGGATCAAGTTATTAAGATTACCCATCATCCGAACAATTGCAGACGGCGTTTACCTGTTTTTTGCAAGGCACAGAATGAAAATTTCTAAACTTCTGGTCCCAAATCAATGCAGTATACAAAATAGTGGAGATTGCAATCGTGACTAACTTCGCCATCATAGTGATTGGTGCAAGTTCAGCGATCGCTGATGCCTTTATACAAGCGCAAACCGAACAAAATCCCGACGTAAAAATGATCACGGTGTCTAGGCAAGCTAAAGCGGCTTCACATGCCAATAACCTGCATTTTCAGTGTGATTATTCTAAAGCACAAATTCAACAAGTTGCGAGCCGTATTCTCGAGCAAGAGTTAACGATTAAAAGCGTCACCATTTTTAATGGCTTACTCCATGACGAGTTTGATACATTCCCAGAGAAAAAGCTTGAGGACATTGATCTTGAATACAGCATGGCGCTGTTTAATATCAATACCATGATCCCCATGCTTTGGTTACAAGCTTTATTGCCAGTCTTAAAAGGTAAGCAGTCATGCGTAGTTACAGCACTCTCTGCCCGTATTGGAAGCATCAGTGACAACCAGATGGGCGGCTGGTACAGCTACCGCAGCTCAAAGGCTGCGCTTAATATGATGTTTAAAACCGCAGCAGTCGAGCTTGCGCGTCGAGCAAAAAACATTAAGCTCATTTTGTTCCATCCAGGTACTACCGACACGCCACTTTCAAAACCTTTTCAAGCCAATGTCCCGGACGAAAAACTCTTTACGCCGGAATTTGTAGCACATCAACTTAGTGGCATCATCGCAAACAGTCATCCTGATGGTACGGTGAGCTATGTTGACTGGCAAAATAAATTAATTGAATGGTGAACACAGCATGAAACACTTCTCAAGTAACGATATTAAAACCTTAGACGAGCGTTATCGCGCATTGATGATAAATTCACTATCAGGCTTCAAAAGCGCTAACTTAATTGGAACGGTTGATGAGACAGGTCAAGAAAACTTGTCTATCGTCAGCTCCGTTTTCCACCTCGGTGCCAGCCCGGCGCTCGTGGGTGTGATTTTTAGGCCTCATAGCGTACCTAGGCACACATTGGAAAATATCTTAGCGACTGAAAAATACACCATTAATCAAGTTAATGTTCAAATTTATATGACAGCCCATCAAACCTCAGCCAGATATGAAAAGAATCAATCTGAATTTGAGGAAACAGGTTTAACCTCCGAGTATTTAAATGCTTTTCCAGCTCCGTTCGTCAAGGAAAGCAGATTAAAATACGGGCTTAGCCTCAAAGAGCACCAAATCATCAAGCTCAACGATACCGAGCTGGTAATAGGCGAAATTGAGTCTCTTCACATTGAAGAAAACGCTCTACTCGAGGACGGCTATATCGATATAGAGGCGCTCGACTGTGTCGCGATTTCCAGTTTAGACTGCTATCACAGTACCAAGCGTATTAATCGCTTGGAGTATGCTAAACCAAACAAGCCAACCAGAATTAAATTACTTGGCTAGGTATCTCTACAATGATTCCAAGAGCTCGAGTAATTCTTCGAGCTCTTCCTTAAAGTGCTTCTTTTGTTTGCCGCTCATAGTGCCTTTAAGTTTAACAGCGAGATTTGCATACTCTTTTATTCGCCTTGCTTGAATATCTAGGATGCGCTCAGGCAGCGCTGTGGGTGTAGTAACTATCGCTTGCTGCAACAGCTCAGGTGAAACCTGCTCGACTCCGCTCAGTATCATGGCTTGTTTAAACTGGCTAAATCGTCTTTGTTCATGTGCACGCCAAACCTGACGCGCAAACTCGCCTTGCTCGTAATATTCGTTAATAAGCTCCTTTTGTTTATCACTCAAATCACCAAGCCAACGCTCGTAGCGGTTAAATTGGTCTCCTTCCTCCCAGTCATCGTCCAACATTTCTTTTTCTATGTTGGCTATCAGCATTTCTCGCTGTTCACGGTTAAGCGAATTTAGGTGTGTTTCTAACTTGGGATATACGGCTTCAACGACGGAATACCAATAGTTCCTTGTGGTATACACCATATGCACCATGTCACTCTCTGTCATGGTTTGCCAGTGCTTCAACAGTGATTGGATATGAGATTTGTATTTTGGTAGCTCTGACTGTCGATGCCACGCAACCAAAGATTCTACATCAGCCTCCAGCTTTTCCTCTTGCTCATCCGTCAGCTCAACATAATCGGAAATATAATAACTCGCTAACCATCCTAAGTTGTTATAGGCCAATCTTTGACTACATCCAGCCAAACACAGTAAACATAGCGCCAGTGCTATTAATTTCTTCATCCCATAGCCTCAATTTTTGTTTTTATTACCTTATATTAACGCAGTATCTGCCATTTTAGATTTGTATTTTGTAAATCTGTGTTTCTGGCATTAGAATAACTAACAACATAGTTAGCATAGCTACCTTAAGGAGGTCTATGATGTTAGGCAGGATTTCAAAAACATGTATCGCCATTGCACTTTTAAGCCAAGCACCTTTGGCAACAGCTGGATTGGAAGAAGGCATAGATGCACTCAATGCTGGCAGGTTCGAAGAAGCACTACAAGAATTCAATTATTTAGCTGAAATGAACTACGCCCCAGGCATTTATCAACTCGGTGTAATGTATGAAGGCGGCTATGGTGTCGTTAAAAATCAACGCAAAGCTGCAGAGTTATTTCAACAGGCCGTAAAACTTGGTGAAGCCGACGCAATGTTTGCGCTAGCAGTCATGTATGACGAAGGTCGCGGCGTTAAAAAGGACCGCTCAAAATACGTTGAGCTAATGACCAGAGCGGCAAACAAAAACATGCCAGCCGCGCAATTTAACGTAGCGCTAATGTATGCAAACGGTGACGGTGTACCACAAAGTTACCGCCACGCACTTAACTGGTATGAAAAAGCCGCCGCAAACAACTACACCTTAGCCATGTTTAATTTAGCACTCATGTATTTTCAGGGCTTAGGAGTCGAGAAAAATATTGAACGCTCGTACGTATGGAACACGTTAGCCGAATTTAATGGTTATGCTGAAGCCACAAAGAGCCGAGTACTCGACGAAAAACAGCTTTCCCCTTCACAAATCGAGCAAGCGAAAGAGCTCGCTAATAGTATTTACGAGCGAATTCAAGCCGGTAAATACGTAGCTGAAACACGTACAAAGTAAGTAAAGTGGTAAATAATAAAGGTCTCATGTGAGGCCCTTATTATTTTACTTACTAAGAGATTGAGCTAGTACCATCACACCTAGGTAAAAGTCATGCTCATTGTTAACTGCGGCAATCTTTTTACATTGTTGAACCCGCTAACACTAAGGTAAACTAGCACTTCATTCATAATGAGCTGTGAAAATGAACCGCAAAAAGAAAATTTACGAAACCTTAAAGAAAAAAGACAAACGTGCTAATGCTAAACTCCACAAAAGCAACAAACCTCGTTATATTTCAAAAGCTGAGCGTGAGAAAATCGCAGCCCAACAGCAAGAAAGAGAGGAATTAGATAGCGAAAACAACGAGCATTAATAGCCCCAGTTTTGTGTCAGCTCGTCATTAACTATTTTAATTTCAAGCACTTTTTAACTATGATTCTGCATTGTTGCCTACCTCAATCAATCCTCCAACGTTAGATGAGGATCTCTGCTCTCAAATTAAAATTGATTTGCTGGTTTGAACAGTGAAAATTCACACGTGTTAGGTGTTACTATTTCCATGACTCTGAGTCTTTGCAAACAAGGTGGATAATCGATGCAGGGCTGGACACCCAGAATGCCTGAAATCCTTCAGGTAACGGCTCGATTTCATCACAGCGTACGACGCCAGCAGCTTTGAGGTGCTCTGACGCTGCTGCAATATCATTGGTAACAATCTCGAGCCATGTTTCGGCTTGGCTGATACCAGGTACGCTGTCGAGCCAGAGATTATTGGAGCCAAACTCAAAACCAACCGATGGAGCATGCTCTGTTATTTCTTTGAGGCCAATGACATCGCGGTAGAACTGAAGCGTTGCCTCGTACTGATGAGGCGGCAGCTTCATGGCGATATTACGACCAGCTGTAAACTTAACCTTAGTATTCATGTGAACTCCTTCCTGACTGAAACTGTCATCCTGTATCGTGTTAGCCTGAATATTGGGCTGAGCCAGCACTCTCTCTAGCATCAGCTTTTTATCTGTCGATATTGTGAAGTCCCATAAAAATAACCAGTGATATTTCAGGCTAAGTCTTATTTCAAGTACATTGGATCTCAATATGTAATGGCGCTTCGCTCAACACATTAACGCTACTTTCTCCTCAAAAATAGCCACTCTAAAGGCTTTGTAAGCAGCTTCGAATGGCTAAGCAACATCTTGTTGCGCCATTTAGTATTATTGGATTGGAGAATGGGCTTTTTGTGGCTAAAGGTATAAAAGCCTTCTTCGCCATGATATTGACCCATACCAGAGTGACCTAGGCCACCAAAGGGTAAAGACTCAACAACCACGTGCACTATGGTTTCGTTGATCGCTAGAGTCCCCGTTGCGAGCTCCTTTGACACTTTATTCATAGCAACCTGAGATTGCGTAAACAAATAACTCGCAAGTGGTGTGGTGTCTTCTCTAATGTAGTTAATCGCATCATTTAAGTCGGATATTTTTAGTATCGGCAAAATCGTTCCAAATAACTCCTCTTGCATCACCCTCATGCTTTTGTTGACCTGGGTAATGATATGCAGAGGGAGCTGACGATTGTCGCATGCCGGCTCAGCTTGCCATACATTTGCGCCTTTACTTTTGGCATCAATAATAATGTCATTTAAGCGCTGAAATTGTCTGTCGTTAATAATTGAAGTTTGGTTTTTTACACCTACTTTTGTTTTATATGTTTTTTCGTAGTGCTGTTCCAGCTCAGCAATAAATGCGTCGTATTTTTCTTCGTGCACTAACACATAATCTGGTGCAACACAGATTTGACCTGAATTAGAGAGCTTACCCATTAACACGCTCATCGCAGCGGCGCTGATATCAGCGTCATCAAGCACAATAACAGGTGATTTCCCCCCTAACTCTAGGGTGACCGGCGTGAGATTTTTAGCCGCCGCCGCCATCACCTTTTTGCCAACTGCTGTTGAACCTGTAAATAGCAAGTGATCAAATGGCTGCTCAGTAAAAGTCGTGGCAATATCAGGTCCACCTTCAATGACGCACACTTCATTATCCAATCCTTTAAAAATGGCTCTTATCACCGCATTCACATTGGGAGTGAACTCGCTCAACTTGAGCATGACTTTGTTTCCAGCGGCGAGGGCGGTAATCACGGGGACAATCGCCAACTGAATTGGATAATTCCACGGGGCTATCACGCCCACGACTCCTTTTGGCACAATCTCAATTTTCGCCTTAGATGGTAGCCACTGCGCACCGGGTGAACGATGCTGCACTTTGCTCCATTTGCGCAGGTGCTTAGCGATATAATCAATCGAATTAATGCAAGGCATGATGTCTGCAATCACAGTATCGAATCGACTCCGAGTACCAAAGTCCTGATCCGCCGCCTCGACTAATTGATCTTGCCGTTGCAATATACGTGCTTTTATTTCCGCTAGTAAACGTAAGCGCTTTTCAAGCGCTGGGTAAGGATCTTGGTTAAAGCGACTTTTTAACTGAGTAAATGTGGCTATTAGAGTGCTGGTATTATCTTCAATCATTATCAGGTCCTGCTAATGTCTAATTCGAATATAGCAAGGAAAAAACAACGGGTCTATCTTCAAAAAGCTAGGTATTATACCAATTGTATTAAGTAAATGAACTATTTTGAAGCGGAAAAATAGCTTTAGTAGCTAGGCAAAAATTTTGCTATTTAGTTGTTCTAAATGAGAAATTTTTAACGACGCTAATACGGTATTTTACCCTTCAAATAGGTTGGAGAGTTAACACAATTGGTATTACTATGGAGGCAGGCTGCGTATGACCGAGTTGCCTTTCGATGGACACAGCCTGTGGAGAATGGCAACTTTAAAACCCTAGTATGCTCCTTGCCAAAGTCAAGGTAACGATTGTAATTAACCCAATTGCGACTAAGTTCAAAACAAACCCTGCTCGGATCATGTCTTTAATTTTAATCTCACCCGAGCCAAATACGATAGCATTTGGTGGTGTTGCGACAGGCATCATAAAGGCGCAACTGGCCGCGATTGCTGCAGGGATAACCCAAGCTAAAGGAGAGCCCGTGATTGATTCAGCGACAGGTCCAAGTAAAGGTAAAAAGCCTGCAGCCGTTGCGGTATTGCTGGTAATTTCCGTTAAGAACGTAATAAGCGCTGCAACAACTAGCACGCCAAGCACTAAGCCCATGGCATCCGCGCCCGCAAGTAAGTTAGCGATGTAATCGGCAAGTCCTGAAGATTTGATCTGTGCCGCGAGCGATAAACCACCGCCAAATAATAGCAAAATCCCCCAAGGCACCTTAGCAGCGCTTTCCCAATCTAAAATACGTTCGTCACTTCCCGACTTAGCAGGAAGAACAAATAGTAACAGTGCAGCGGCAATTGCAATGCCAGTATCTGACAATTTAAGACCCGTAACATCACCAATTAGCGGTCTAAAGATCCAACATACTGCCGCTAAAATAAATACCGCAAAAACCCCTTTCTCCGCACGAGACATTTCACCGAGTGCTTTTAATTGGGAAGTAAATAACGACTTAGTATCAACATTGATTTCTTCTTTATCAACCTTGTAAGTCACTTTGGTCAACCAGAACCAAGCAAATGCCAGCATCACCAAAGACAAAGGCACACCAATCATCATCCAAGTGGCAAAACCAATCTCTATTTGATAACTGTCGGATAAATATGCAGCCATTAACGCATTTGGTGGCGTACCAATTAAAGTTGCAATACCTCCAATACTGGCACCATAAGCGATAGAAAGTAATAGCGCTTTAGCAAAGCTTTGGCTATCTCCACCCTGCTCTTTTACCAAGTGAATAACCGAAAGTGCAATCGGTAACATCATTACTGCCGTTGCCGTGTTTGACATCCACATAGATAAAAATGCTGTCACGCCCATCATCGCTAAGATCTGTATACTCGGTTTAGTGCCTGCGAACAACATGGTATTCAGCGCGATGCGTTTATGCAGCCCCCACCTTTCCATGGCGATTGAGAGCAAAAATCCACCCAGAAATAGATAAATCAAAGGATGCGCAAACGGTGCAGCGACTGCTTTAATAGATGCAATCCCGACTAAAGGCGAAATAACCAAAGGTAATAACGAAGCCGCTGGAATAGGCACAGCTTCGGTTATCCACCAAGAGGCTAGCCAAAACGCTAAGCCTGCGGTTCTCCATGCCTCAACCGACATGCCATATGGTGGTTCAACCAAACAGATCAGTAACATTACCAAGGGACCAAGCCACAGAAACAGCTGCGTTTTTATCGTTTTTTTATTCTCTTCTGTCATTATCTTGAACCTTTAAAACTTATATTTTAAACCAACAGCGATGCTAGTATCGTCTTGTGTTTCAAGGTCGAGCTGCGTTGCCATTACATACAAGTTAGTTTGTTTATCAAAAATATAGTCTGTACCTAGCGTCCACTGAGTCGCATCTTCACTGTGGCGTAATCCGCTTGAGTCTTTGGCAAACTGTAGCTTCGGACGCCAATTATCGTCGAGTTGATAACTTGCGCTTAGCACATAGCCATTACCTGATTTGTCTTTCGCTAGATTTTCACTGTCTTGGATGATGGCACCAAGTTGTAGCTTTTGCCACTTGTAAGCCAACGCGATACGCGTAGCAACCAAATTACCAATACTGTCGGTATGACTCAGAGCAACATAGTAATCTTTATTTTTTAATGCTCGGTCACCATAAATTGCGGTAGCTGCAAACCCAGTTTCGTCGTTGCTCGCGTCGTCTTTCGGTGTGTAGGTCAGAGAAAAAGAAAAGTCGTTCCATTTAGGTGAAGAATAGGTAATTGAATCACCAACTCTGTCTTGGCCTGCTAGCACTTGGGCAATATCACTTTGGGTTTCGTTAAATTGATCGATTTTCCCTTCACTGAATTTAAAACGCGTGTCGTTTCTGCCCACTAAAACCGTACCAAATTTACCTTCAAGGCCAACATAGGTGTTTCTTGCTGAAAATGGCTCGGTGGTATCGTCGTGTTCAAAACCTTTAACTTGTACTTCATATTTGTAGACGAGTTTTAGATCGCTTGATAAGCCGTGAGTGCCTTTTACACCAATTCTTGAAAATGGTGCGTCAATTTGTGTGCCCTCTTTGGTATAACGCATCACACCTTTGTCTGTGTTGGCAATTTGAACTTCTGCTTTACCATAAATGCTGTAGTCTGCGGCTAACGCAGAGGCTGATAGCGTTGCACTGGCAACTGCCAACGCCACTAAAGATTTACTTGCTGTCATAACTTGTCTCATTTTTTGATTATTGTCGCTTAAGACAACGCAATTCTGAGACCAGAGTTTATTTTTTAATATAAATCAGATGGATAAATAAAAATCTAAGATTAACACCAGCTAAAATGTGCGGATTTCCACACACTTAAATCTATAATGTGTCACTAAATTCACCCATCATCATTGGTGAACATAGTGCGATTTAAACCATACTTGTTCATCTTGTCGTACAAGGTTTTTCTCGGCACTTTTAGCAAATTCATCGCATCTTTTATGCTGCCTTGGCTTTGTGCCAGCGCTTCTTCAATTAGCGATTGCTCGTAGTAGCTCACCTTCTCAGCCAAACTCAACGTTTCGTCAGACAAATTGCTTTGCATGTTACTCGTAGTCATCGCACCACCGAGTAAAATGTGGCGCTCGGCGTGGTTTCTCAGCTCTCGCACGTTCCCAGGCCAGTCTTGTGCCAGTAGCTGCGCCTCTAATTCAGGGCTAATTGGTTGCATAGGTTTATGAAAGCGAGTAGCGGCAATGGAGCTAAAGTGTTTATATAGCAGCGGAATATCAGCTTTTCTGGAACGAAGTGACGGGATCATCACTTTGACGAGGTTAAGTCGATAAAATAAATCCGAGCGAAATTTACCCTGTGCGACTAAGGTTTGTAAATCCACTTTCGTCGCCGCAACCACTCTAATGTCCAGTGCTATCGCAGTGTTGCTACCAACTGGCGTCACACTTCTCTCTTCTAAAACGCGCAGCAGCTTCACTTGTAAAGCCGCAGACATAGCTTCGATTTCATCCAAAAAAACCGTGCCACCTTGGGCAAAAGAAAATTTTCCCTCGCGAGACTCTTTAGCACCCGTAAATGCTCCGCTTTTGGCACCAAATAATTCACTTTCAATCAGCTCTTCTGGAATCGCACCACAATTGATGGCGACGAAGTTATGGTTTGAGCGCGCGCTATGGTCGTGTAAGTATCGCGCCACCAATTCCTTTCCTGTACCGGTTTCACCTTCAATCAATACGTCAGCTGGGGTATCAATCACAGCATCAAGCAAGTGCAGCATTTGCTGCATTTGTTTTGTCTCACCTAAGATCCGCACCCCCGGTGCAGACTTTTTCTTGACTTGCGCTTTTAGCTCTCGGTTTTCCATCACCAACCGGCGTTTATCAAGCGCCCTTGCTATGCAATCAAGTAGCGGCTCTGACACAGGCTTTTCAAAAAAGTCGTAAGCCCCTTTTTGAATGGCTTTTACCGCCACTTCAACATCCGCAAAGCCGGTCAGAAATACCACAGGTAACTCAGAATCAAACTGCATCACCTGCTCTAAAAATTGAATACCATTGACCTCGGGCATATTGATATCGCAAAGCACAACACCGCTAAACTGACGAGAAAGTTTTTTTAATGCAGGCGTTGCACTGGAAAAACACTGCACTGAGTACCCTTCTATTTCAAATAGTTGCTTTAGTGCATCTCGTATACTTTGTTCATCATCGATGATTAACAGTGTTTTCTCTTCAGTCATTTTGCGGATTCTTTGTGTGTAAACTAATTAAAAACTCGGCACCACCTTGAGGATGATTATGGGCACTGAGTTTGCCATGAAACGATTCAATGATTTGCTTTGAAATGGATAACCCTAAGCCCAAGCCATTACCTGATTTAGTGGTGTAAAACGGTTCAAATATGTTAGATAAAGCGTGCTGTTTTATCCCTTCGCCCGAGTCAATAATAGACAGCTGGATCTTACCTTCATGCTCCACGGCGCGAATATAAATACATTTATCATCTTGCTCAACAATGGCTTGGCACGCATTGCTAATAATATTCACCAGTACTTGCTCAAACTTAAATGGGTCAACCCAGATATTGCACGCAAGCCCCTCACTTTGAATTGCTACACCGTAGCGTTTGAGTTCAGGCCCAACTATAACTAAGGCGTTATCTACAGAGTGTTTAAGGTTGGCCACCAGCATCTTATTATCATGATGCTGACTAAATGATTTTAGCTGCGCCACGATTTTATGCACTCGAGTGATCAAAGATTGGATCAGGACCATATTTTCGACTACTTTGCTTACGTCTCCCTTTTGAGCCAACCGTTTGGCGCTGGCGACATACGCACTCATGGCACTAAGTGGTTGATTGATTTCATGGTTAATGCTGGCGCTGAGCTGCCCTATGGTTGCCAACTTGGCAGCGCGAATCAGTGCATCTTGTGCCTGCTCAAGCGCTTGCTTGCGGCTGGCAACCTCAGCCTCTAAACTCCGCTGACTGAAAAGCAGTTGTCTGTATCCTGTCAGTTTACTCAACGTGTACTCGACAACGACAAAGAGTAAAATCAATACCAGTGCGGTTACCCCAAGCCGCGGCCACTGTGCCGCTTTGATAGGCGCAACTTCATGTAGCAAATAAAGAGTGTATTGCTTGTTAAGCGGCCTCTTTTGCATCAGCGCGTCGCTGCCATGAGATGAAGTTTTCACTCTGGTTGGTGAAAGCACGCGCCAATCAATCGGAAACAGAGATTCGTTTTCAAACTGCCTTGAGGATTCAATTTCTTTGCGCTTTGCTGGGGACAGTTCCCCTAATGATGCTAACCGCCACTGCTCAACATCAGATGCCAGTACAATATGATTGTCATCCACAATTAAGAAATGGCTATCAGTTCCCGTATCAAGCTGGGCTTTATCTGATTCAAATTTACTGGCGTTAACCTTCATCACCACCACGCCCACAAGCGAGCCGTCTTTATAGACAGACTTAGCAAAATAGAAACCACGGGTTTTGGAACGTAAACCGAGCGCAAAAGAGACATGCTCATTGCCCTTGATTGTTTCGTAAAAATAGGGGCGAAAGGCAAAATTGCTGCCTTTATAGCTATGCGGTAAATACCAGTTGCTGCTCGCAATCACAGTTCCACTGAGGTCTAGCAGGTAAACGTCTGACGCACCACTGGATATTTGAATGTCCTGAAGGTATCTGTCCAGTTCATTGGAGTTAATAGCGGTTGCTTGCTGTAAGCCTGATTGCACCAAATTGCTTAGACTCAATTGCGTTTGGATAGCTTGATAACGAGTAAATTCAGTCTGGATATAACTATTGAACTTTTCTAGGTTGGTTTTAGTCTGACCAAGGACATTTTCCTCATCCTGTGCCACATTGAACAAATAACTTGCCCACAGCCCACAAAATAATAATAAAAGATAAATTAATATCTTAACTGAGAACTTATGTGACACACGCAACTCCTAATTGAACTCATTGAGTCTATCAGAAGCAGAATATCAATTAAATCAAATCTCTTTAAATCAATGTATCACTAAGCGCTAAGACCAGAGATAAACAAGGTTTTATCTCTGGTCTTAATTTTAAACGCGTATTAATTCGCGCTAATACTTAGCGTTACATTGCTCGCTGCTTGGTAGCCTTGCAGGCCGATATGCCAAGTGCCAGCCTGAGGATTGGAGATGGTACATACCTCATTATTGCCATTTTTGTATGGCCGACATTGGTAGGTGCTGGTATTTGGTTGCGTGCCAAAATTAACATAAAGATCCGCATCTCCCGTGCCTCCCGACGTCGTAATTGTCAGGGTTTGGTATCCCGCGGTTAGTGCTTGACTAAAATACTGCCACTGTCCGCTGGCGACAGAAATATTATTGATAGTTTCGTCAATAGGCGTATTGCCACTTGAGGTATCGTATTGTCCTACCAAACTGACCCCCGAAATCGCGTTCCATGCCTCTACCATCACGTAATACGTACCAGTTTGCACAGCGGAAATATTGCATTGCTCGTTACTAGACGAGTTAGTGCTCTTGCAGTCATGAGTATCCAAAGTAGGTTTGGAGCCATAGCGAACGTAGAGATCGGCGTCACCACTGCCACCTGAGGTGGTAAAACTTAAATTAGTTGCACCTTGTGGTACTTCCATGGTGAAAAACTGCTGGCTTTTAGAAGCGCCAGAAATCCCCGTTTTAGCCACACCATTTTCAAGCTTATTGTTTGGTTGTGGCGGAGGTGTATCACCCGCATTTTTACCAAGCTCAGCAACAAACGCCAGCGCGAGTTTTGCAAATTTTTGTGCATGTGTTGAATCAAATTCAGTATCGTTGGTGGTATGAATTTTTCTGTTGATCTCAGACATTCTTGATTCAAATGGCATAGAAGCTGGGAACCCTTGCTGATACCAAGATGCATGGTCGGAGCAGCCATAGCCACATTGGTCATAGGCATAGCTAAGGTTTGGCAAATAAGTTTCAATTAATTGGCCTAAGAACTGATTCTGTGCGCTGTTTGTATAGTCTGTCATCATCACAATATCCGCACTACTGCCATTGCGGCCAGTCATATCAAATTGTGTCATACCGACTACGTTTTTTCCCTGAGAGCTGTAAGACTGCGCGATAGCTTTAGAACCTCGAAGCCCAACTTCCTCTGCCGCAAAGCCCATGATTTGGATTGTCCGCTGAGGCTGATAACCATCTTCAATAATAGCGCTTAGCGCTTCAGTAAGCACAGCGATCCCTGAGGCATTATCATCCGCACCCGGCGCAAGCCCACTCGAGTTAGATTGGTTAATTGAATCAAGGTGCCCGCCGATAATAACGATTTCATCGCTCAGTTCGCTACCTGGAATGGTGACAATCACTGAAGACTGAGCCCAAGAGTGGCTAAAATATTCAACACTAATATCTGAGCGACTTGCTGCAATATCGCTCCATGTTTGCTTGACCCATGCAGCGGCATCAACACCCGTTTGCGAGGTATAATAGCGGTTATAAAAACTGGTTAGCGAATTGACACTGCTGTCTAAGTTTACCGTACTGACTTTTGAGATTAAGCTGTTAACCCGCGCGGGGTTATCAATGCTGTAGTTAACCAGCGTCGCACTTGGGTTTATGCTTTCTAACTGTGCAAGGTAGCTTTGCGCCTGCTCTAAAGAGTCATGAGCGACAAAGCCACCACAGCGGTGATATTCGTCGTGCATAAATGCACTCAGGTGTGAATGTAAGTTTGCAGGTACTTTTAACGCTTTGACTTCACTGTTCGGTAAAGAAAGCTGCTCAAAGTGAGTACCGCGAATAGAATTATGGACTTGGAAATGCTGACTAGACTTCGCATCCATCGTCACCCAAACCTCTTCTGACGCTTCAGAAAAGCCACTCAAACAGGCAATGCTCAGTAGCATAGGTGTAGTTAATTTCATTGTTGTATCCTCAACTCATTTGAATAACAACATGATTTAAGCGCTGAGCAAAATAAAAGGATTATTCAAATGAGGTAAATTTATGATTTTTTGGGGCCTAATAAAAAGGGAGCTTGCGCTCCCTTTAAACTTTTACTTAGTTCGCTTTGATATTCAGTGTTACACCGCTTGCTGCGCTATAGCCACGTAAATCAATATACCAAGTACCTTGCTGCGGGTTTGCAATCGTACAAGTCTCATTGTTACCGTTTTTATAAGGGCGACACTGATAGCTCGACGTTGTTGATTGAGAACCAAAGTTTACGTATAGATCCGCGTCACCTGAACCGCCAGAAATACTCACTTCAAGATTGCTGTAGCTAGCATTTAGATCTTGCGTGAAACGTGCCCAACTGCCAGATGCAACACTGATATTAGACTCAGTGCGATCAATTGGTTGAGTTCCACCCGTTGAGCTGTATGTACCAGTCAAAGTCACGCCCGAAATCTGATTCCATGCTTCAACCATCACGTAGTACTTACCAGCTTGAATGTTACTAATATCGCAGCTTTCGTTGCTTGTAGACGTTGTGCTATTACAATCATAAGTGTTTAACGTCGGACGAGAACCATACTTGACATAAAGGTCCGCATCACCGCTACCACCAGAAGTGGTGAAGTTTAGGCTAGTCGCATCAGCTGGCACATCAAGGGTAAAAAACATTTGCTCTTTTGCCGCGCCACTTATCCCAGTACGAGGCTGACCGTTCGTTAACTCTTCATCGCCACCAGGAGGTGGTGGTGGGTTAGTGTCACAGCTACTACCTGTGCTTAAGTTAGAGTTAACGCCAACCGCTGCTAACGCAGCTTGTACATCACCAGGTTCATAACCTAGGTCACATGCCGCATCCATTACACCGTTACCTGCAGTATCCCAATCGGTGTTCGCAGTCCAATACATTTGGTTAGCTTTTGCCATTACGATAAAGGCTTTTTTCGTATCCCAACCCGCTGTAGTTGCCAGATTGTAGAAGGCTTTGTTGAACACCCCTGAAGTGTGGTGAACGTCCATGCTAGACGTATAGTTAGACTGGTGATCGATTGAGCGGCCGTCTTGCGTTGGGTCATTCATATAACGCAATGCGCCACTGCCTTTGAAGATGTCTTGGCCAACTAACCAGTCATTGCTGCCTTTCATATAAAATTCAGCAGCCTCACCAGCCATATCAGAAAACGCTTCGTTCAAGCCACCTGATTTATAACGGTATACTAGACCTGAGTTTTGCTCAGTGAAGCCATGACTCACTTCGTGAGCAGATACATCAAGGCTTACCAACGGATAGAATGTATTCGCACCATCGCCAAAAGTCATCGCGCTGCCATCCCAGAACGCGTTTTCATAATTACTGCTATAGTGAACGCGCATTTTAAGCTGGAACGACAATGGCGCTGTGCCGAGCCAATCGTTGTACATATTAAATACTACATTGCCAAAATAATGGGCGTCGTTCAGCGGTGAGTATGCACCGTTAATTTCTTTAACTGTATTTTCTGGGCACGTAAAGCTATGTGCAGTCGAGCCGCTACTACCGTGATTTAAGTTAATTGTCTTAACGTTCGCATTAGTCATGGTACAAGTATTGCCTGACTGTGCAACGTCTAGATGACCATAATCAGTACCATATTGGTAACGACCAGTCTTTTGGTTACCACCAGGGCCTATCGCATCTGCATGCTGCAAGTTATTGAAGCTTTCTAACACTTCGCCTGTGTTTGCATCAATGATCAAATATGGGCGTTTAGGCTCATCACCATAAGTAACAAAAGTGACTTCATAGACTAAACGTGCCGTTGAATTGCCATCCAGCCAGATCGCAAGGCGAGATTTCTCGTTATGTTTTTTAAGCTTTTTGCCTGCACTAAGCGATTGCTTTTCAAACTGATTCAATGCCATTTTGGCATTTAGCTTGGGTTTTACCGAACCGATGTCAGCCGCGATGTTATAAACCGCTGCACCGTGAGCCTTTTTAAGCGCACCGGCATCATCAAACGTTAAAATGACCGAATCGCCAATCACTGGTAATCCTTGGTACATTTGTTGAAAACGCTTAGTTACTTCACCTTTTTTACTATTGAAGCTTTTAAGCTCCTTTAGTTGGCTCGCGCTTTCCAAACCAATCAGCACTTCTGGTTGTGTACTCAACACTGTTTGAGAAGCTGACTTAAGCATAGTATTAATGTCAGCTTGCTGGTTTAAGTATTGTTTTGTCGCAGCTTGAGCACTGAGCGAAGTAAACGCAATCGCACACGCCGTAGCCATAGTTACTGTAGATAATTTCACGAATTACACTCCTAGTATTGTTGTTTTATTGTCCTTTTCATCACTGCTTAACAAAAAACATTAGATGAAATGTGACTGTTTTCTCCTTCAACTGCAGAAGACATGGCAAGCCCATTAGCACTCGCCACGCCTTATTAGACTAGGCAGCAATTCAAATAAATAAACCCCAAAGTTAACATTTTAATAATATTTAATTTACTTTAAATATTTATGCAATGCTTTCATGCATTTGTTTAAAAAATAGACCCACACTTAATATCTTGAATTAAGTAACAAAACATACCTTTGTAAATTTTTTGATACAATATGAGTAAATAAGCCAATTTCTTCCCTAAACTAACTTTATAATCATTATGTTGTATCAAAACATGTAGTAACTACTCAGTAATTCTTTCTGCCTTGTGCTTCATTTGTTCAACCCCACAACATCTGAAATCTAAAATTATTAATAAAATTCAATATCTTAGAAATCTTACTCTCCCGGTATAACACTTGCAGTTTGAATAATTACAAGCTGCAACGAAATTAGGAGGAGTAATGGATACTTTTGAAATATTATCCTACACAGATCATAGAGTTGGGGCCGTTCTAACAGGGAAAGCAGCCGCAGAAAAATTGCAAAATGAATTGTTAAACAGCCACCTTGTTCAACATGAGCATCTAGAACTGGTTAATCCGTATGACAAAGATGCCGACAAAAAACTTGAGCCTAAAAGCGAAAGTCGCCTTGCCAAAAACATGCTTAATTGGCATTTGTACCTTGGCAGCATGGGGGTGATATTAGGCTTTCTAATCGCGGGACTATTGGTAAGTTATGGACCGGCTTTCACACAAGCTAATCCTTACTTAACGTTTATCGCTTTATTAAGCCCCGGCTTATTTTTAGGGCTATTTGCTTCAGGCCTTATTTCTTTGCGTCCAGACAAAGATGCATTTAATCAGGCGGTGATGAATAAAATCGCAGAGGGCAAGTGGCTGCTTATCATTAAAACGAATAATGAGGCGCATCGAAGCAAACTCATGTCGTTTTTTAAAAACAGCACCAAAGCAGACGTTTTAAACTAGGGCCTGTTGACCTTTGCTGTTTGATTTTTGTTCTCCTGAGTGTGTTTTGATCGCGACGCTCGACTTGCCGCCTAGTAATCTAGGCAAAAGTTGAGCAACAATGAACAAAGCGCACTCAGGCGAACCCAAACGGCAGCGCTTGATTGGAATTTCTACTGTGTTATCGCCTAACTTACATAGAATAACTATGCTACGCAGGCTCTGCCTTGTATAAATACCAATCAAACTGCTGCAAAAACAAACTTGAAAGGTCAACAGGCCCTAGAATAAGAGGTAATCTACATGGAAATTTTTAATGCAATAAAGCAAGATCATGATCATCAACGCGCCCTATTGAACATGTTGGCAGAAACGTCTGGTGATTCAAAGGTCCGCGAAAAGTACTATAAAGAGTTGAAGGACGCGCTAGAGGCGCATGCCATCGCAGAAGAAAGGTACTTTTACGCCCCATTAATGGAAAGCGATATGACGATCGAAGACTCTCGCCACGGTATCGCCGAGCATCATGAGATTGATGAGTTAATTGAGGCACTGGATAATACGGAGTTTTCCGACCCTAGTTGGCTAACTAAATTGAAAAACCTCAAAGACAAAGTTGAGCATCACTTGGCTGACGAAGAGCAAGCGTTTTTCCAGCGAGCGGGTAAGGTACTTGATAAAAGTGAAAAGTCGCAACTTGCAGATGAGTATCAAAAAGAGATGGAAGAACAGCTATAGTTTTCTATGCCCACAACATGTTGTGGGCATTTACTTTGCTGCATGTTGGTAAGCCTACACAGTCACAACAACTTACCAATTAATACCAGTCCAAGCATGAGCAGTAGTCCATTCATCACCAGCAAAAATTGCTTTTTAGGTAAGCGTTTCGATAGGTGCACACCGAGTCTATTACCGAGCAACGCTAAAGGTGTAAAACAGATAGCAAGCAGCACATGTTGCCACTGTAACAACCCAGTTGCAGAGAAGGTAGCCAACTTAATCACATTCATCAGCGCAAATAGTACCGCAACCGTCGCGATATAAGCCGTTGGCTCCAACTTTCGAGCGTTAAAATACACCATGAGTGGTGGGCCGCCAGCATGAATTAAGGTCGTGGAGATACCTGCCGCGGTAGAGGTGCTCGCGGCCAGTAGTCTCAAGTGCCCAACACTTTCAGGTGTATTTTTAATCAGTAAGCTTTTAAGCGCAAATACTATACTCATCGCTGCAATCACAACCGTCAGCCAAAACTCACTGACGCCTTGAAGAAAAAGTGTTGCTAAAGCTATCCCGACTAGCGTACCTGGCAATAACCGCTTTAATTCTGACACATTCCATAAGCGCCAATAGCTCTTCAGGCTAAAAACATCCGCGACGATAAGTAACGGAAGCATCAACGCAATGGCGTCCCTTGGATTCAACACCATCATCAAAATTGGAACAGAAAACGCCCCTAACGCGCCTGCAAAGCCAGACTTTGAAATACCACTTAGCAGAACGACAAGGGCAATTACTGCAAGTTGAATTGGTTCTGTCATTCTTCAATTCCTTTAATTTTAGGCGCTGAATTTAATACCAATTTGCTTAGTTAAGTAATAAAAACCACAGCGCTTCAACATCCGTTACTGCGGTAACCTGCATGTTGTCACCAGCAATCAGACCGATGCCATCGCCTTGCTGAAATGCCTCACCATCGAGCGTCGCTTCGCCGCCAACAATGTGCAAATAGGCTTTTTGCGCGTGCGCATTCAGCTCAATCTGTTGACCTTGATGTAGTTGCAATCGGTGTATTTCAGCGTCAGCATTGATACTCAGAGTGCTCTCCACGCCTGTAGGCGTAACAATCGGCGTAAGTGCACTACTTTGTTTGATTTGAATTTGTTCATAACTCGGGGTTATGCCTTTAAGCTTTGGCTCTATCCAAATTTGTAAAAAATGGGCAGGCGCTGTCTTTGAAGCATTATATTCTGAATGAAGAATGCCACTACCGGCGCTCATTCTCTGAACTTCACCTGCCGCCACAGTAAACTGATTACCCATACTATCTTGATGTGCTAATTCACCGTCAATGACATAGGAAATAATTTCCATATCTCGGTGACCATGAGTATCAAAGCCATGACCACCAAGTACTGTGTCATCATTGATCACCCTAAGATTACCAAATCCCATGTGGGCGGGATCATAATATCGACCAAATGAGAAACTATGTTGGCTTTGCAACCAGCCAAAATCTGCTTTACCCCTATCTTGTGCTTTTCGAATATATCGCATGTTTCGCTCCAAACGCATGTTGATGACCTTAGTCTATTGCCTGTTTGAAACGAATAAAATTTGATAATTTAATATCAACCATTCTACTCAACAGAATCTTCTAGCTGCATGCACAGATATCTTAACTCACCAATAAAAGCGCGCGCGGCGGGCCCAAGCCTGTCACCATCTTTAAAAATAAGATGAAGCTGTGCTTTACGCTGACTATGTTGCGAAAGTGGTAGTGGTTTCAAGACGCCAGAGTCTAGTTGCGTTTTAATAGCCGGAATAGGTAACCAAGCAAATCCTAAGCCTTGCGCTATCATATCTATCGAGGTTGTCATATGGCTCACCGTCCAACGTTGATGCGCCCCCAACCATCCTTCATCTTTTTTACGCGAGATTGCAGAATCTCTCACTACGATTTGACGATGGGATTTTAAGTCTTCGAATGTAAGCGCGCGACCAAATTGATGTAATGCGTGATTGGGATTTGCCACTGCAACAAACTCGATTTGGCACAACTCTTCACTGAACCCATCTTGTAAAGTAACCGGAGAAATGGCGATATCTACGTCGGTATTTTGTAAAAGTTCTGATGCGCCTGTTAATACTGACTCGACCAACTCGACACGCAATAAAGGGTATTGTGCAGATGTATTTTCTAGCACCTTATAGAGTACCTGCTGTGGGAAAATTTCATCGACCGCAATGCGCAATTGACTCTCAACTCCCTCGCCCAGCGTCTGCCCTACCGCTTCCACTTTTGCCGCTTCTTCCAAGAGATAATTGGCACGGCGCAGCATCATTTCACCCGCTTCGGTTAACAGGGTTCTTCGCCCTTCGACTCTAAAAAGCTTAACACCAAGGCATTCCTCAATTTTATGGACCGCAGTGTGGATACTTGACTGGCTTTTATGCACTTCTTTGGCAGCTTGATTAAAACCACCATATTCAACAACGGCTCTAAACATTCGCCACTGTTCTAATGTCACTCTCAACATACTGATTTAACCTAATATTTATGCGTTATTGCTCAATGGTTGATGGTTTATTTTCACAATCTTCACCATGGCAGGTATTAAGATCTTCTTGCGCTTTTTCGTCCGCCTGCAACACCTGTTTGAGGTCAGCCATACGCTGACGGATCGCAATACCATAGCTTTCATCGTCTCCCCACACATCGGCGAGCATATGCATAGATTCAACATCGTGTTTGGTAAAGAGGTAACCCGCTCGTGCAACATCTTCTTCACTATGGCCCAATAACTTGAGCGCCTGTTCACCTAACTTCACAGCAGAGACAAAGGTTTCTCGCTCAAACGCAGTGACACCCAATTTTATCAGTTGGTAGGCATGGCGACGGTCGGTCGCACGAACTACAAGTTTTAGGTTAGGGAAATGTTGCTGCGCCAACCTGACGATTTCGAGGGTTTTATCTGGCTCATCAATCGCCACGACCAGCATTTGCGCCTCGTGAGCCCCTGCGGCTTCGAGTAAATCTAATCGAGCACCATCGCCATAAAACACTTGATTGCCAAAGCGACGGAGTAATTCAATTTGGCTTGGGCTGTGATCCAAAATCGATAAATGATAACCCTGTGCATGAAGCAAACGCCCTATCACTTGGCCAAAACGCCCGTAGCCGACCACAATAACGTTTTGTGTCGCTTCCATCGTCTCTAAGCTATCTTGTTCTTGAGGAGTATTGGCCTGGCGTTCAACTATTTTGTCATAAAGAATAAAAATGAGGGGCGATCCGAGCATAGATACCGCAACAACCAGTGTAACTAACGCGACTTGATCTGGAGTTAAGATTGCTAAACTGCCAGTAACCGAAAGGAGTACAAACGCGAACTCACCGCCTTGACACAGGGCTGCGGTAAATAACCATGTCGCTCGCTTATGCAGTGAAAACGCCGTTGCCAACAAATATAAAATAACCGCCTTTAACCCCATTAACAGCACCACTGACGCTAAAATAAATAACCATTTTTGCGCCAATAAGGAAAAGTCGATTGATGCGCCGACGGTCATGAAAAAGAGGCCAAGAAGTAACCCTTTAAACGGTTCAATATCGGCTTCTAATTCATGGCGAAATTCACTTTCCGCGAGAACAACACCCGCGAGAAATGTTCCAAGCGCTGGGGATAAACCAATGCTTTGCATCAATAACGCGGTTGCGATAACGATAAATAGCGCCACCACGGTAAATAGTTCGCGCATTCGAGTGCTGGCAATATACCTAAATAATGGCGCGGCAACATAATGCCCAGCAGCGATAATAGCCAAAATCACAAAAACAGAGATAATCACTTGGAGATAAGTCGGAAAAGCGTGTAATAAATTGCCGTGGCCATCACTCACAGCCAAATCACTAAATGCTAACAACGGCATAATAGCGAGAATGGGGATCACGGCTATATCTTGAAATAACAACACCGAAAACGCATTTTGACCGCCAGATTGTTTAATTAAGCCTTTTTCATTTAAGGTTTGCAGTGCAATGGCGGTAGAAGACAGTGCCAACATTAACGCGATGGCTAATGATTGCTGCCACAAAAAACCAAGCGCTAAATCAATCGCGAAATAGAGTACAGCTGTTGTTATAACCACTTGTAAGCCACCGAGACCAACTATAGAGCGGCGCATCGTCCAGAGCCTTTTGGGCTGTAACTCAAGCCCGACTAAGAATAGCATCATCACTACACCAAACTCGGCAAAGTGCATGACGTCAGTTTGCTCCCCCACAAGATGAAGAAGGTGAGGACCAATTAGGATCCCTGCCAATAAGTATCCAAGCACAGAGCCAAGCCCTAGCCGTTTAGCGATTGGCACCGCCAATATCGCAGCAGCCAAATAGATAGTCGCGAGCAGTAACATAATAAAGACACCTGTTATTGTTATCGTCTTTATTATGTTCAGGGTAAGTGCATTTATCCAGTCTTCGTTCTAAAAAACAAAATATAAATGACCGAAATCCTGCAATTAATCTTGTAAATCCGAATATATAGTGGGGTGGCAGATCTGCATCAAAATGCTCGGATCTGGCACCGCTGCAAAGCCGAATTTTTCATATAGAGTATGCGCATCAAAAGTTGCCAGCATAAAGCGCCTTAAGCCTTGTAGCTCTGGATGTTCAACTACGGCTTGAACAATCGCTTTGCCTACCCCTTTACCTCTGGCACTTTCATCAACTATCACGTCGGCAAGATAGGCAAAGGTGGCATAGTCAGTTATCACGCGACAAAAACCCTGAAACTCACCTTCATCGTCCAAATACATGAAGCTCAGGCTATTTTGAATGGCCTTTTCCAGCAATACTTTAGGCATTTGTTTTGCCCAATAAGAATTAGAGATCAGCGCATGGATAGTATCAAGATGGCGTAAAATTAGAGGAGTATCAGTGGTTATCATTATTGTCCCAGTTAACGGCAAGAATAGAGCTAAAAATTAAGCGATTTTTAGCAAGAAGCAAAGTGAAATTTTCACAGTCATAAATCTTTCATTATTGCGTCACCCTTCCGTCAATAAAGCGGTGTAACCTCCTTTACGAAGACTCCCCTTGATTGATTTAGAGTTGTTGGCAGTGTTGACTCAGTTAACACTGCTTTTTTTTGCTTGATACCAAAACATAAAAAACGGCGCTCTAAGCGCCGCTCAATTAACCAAGCTTTTGAATAACTAACCTAAATTTATCTGATAGGTTGGTGGTTGGTTAAGTTTATTACCCAGTCTGGATAATCCTTTCCACCATGTAAATCCAAACAACAACATCGCTATAATCCAAAGCGAAGCACTCGTTGGCGAGGTGCTTAACTGACTAGCTTGGTAAACTAAAGTCGCCATAATATAAGCAATTGAAGTCGTCCAGCCAATAACAAGCCACATCCACTTACCGCCAGATTCACGTTTAATTGCACCTAATACCGCTACACAAGGGGTATAAAGTAAGATAAAGACAAGATAACTAAATGCACCGATTTGACCATTAAATTTCGCAGCCATTGCCGTAAGTAGCGCAGTGCCACTTTCAGCGCCTGACTCTAATTCGTTAAGTCCTAGTGGATCACCAAGGTTTGCGATAAGATCTTTACTATTGTCTACTATGGTCATCAACGCTTCTTTTAACGAAGCCAACAATGAAAACTCTCCACCTTCCTCTTCGGCACCGGTATAAAGCGCATCTAAAGTACCGACGATGGCTTCTTTGGCAAACATACCAGTCACAACACCAACCGTAGCAGGCCAGTTTTCCTCTTTTAACCCAATTGGCTCAAAGATTGGCGTGACCACTTGTGCAGCCTTCGCCAAAAGTGACTTATCTGTATTCTCATTGCCAAACGAACCGTCGGTACCAACCGAGTTTAATGCACTGAGTAAAATAACCACCATGACAATTGTTTTGCCAGCACGTTTGATAAAGCCGCTCAGACGCTGCCAAGTGGTAATGAATATATTGCGCCAAATTGGCATATGATACGCTGGCATCTCGGTAAACGAGGGTAATTTTTGCGTTTTGAATACTTGCTTTCTAAATAAAAAGCCAGAACCTACCGCGACCACTATGCCAAGCAAATACAGACCAAAAACAACATTGGCTCCGTTCGTTGGAAAGAAAGCCGCTGCAAATAACGCATATACCGTCAAACGTGCGCCGCAGGACATAAATGGCGCCATAATAATCGTCAGTAATCTATCGGACTCTCGACCCATCGTTCTTGACGCCATAACCGCAGGCACATTACAGCCGAATCCAACGATCAAAGGTACAAAAGCATTGCCCGGTAGACCAATGGATGACATCAAACGGTCAATAACAAACGCGGCCCGAGAAAGATAACCACTGTCTTCCAAAATAGATAAGCACAGATACAGCACCGCAATAACAGGGATGAAGGTCGCCACTAATTGAATACCCGCACCAAAACCAGCAGCCAATAACACACCTAGCCATTGAGGTGCGCCAATATCTGCCAGCAAGATTTTTACACCATCGATAAGTAAGGCGCCCACGGCGATGTCAAAAAAGTCGATAAATACAGCACCAACATTAACCGCAATGGTAAACATTAAATACATCATGGCTAAGAAAATAGGTACACCAAGCCAGCGGTTGAGCACGATTTTATCAAGCGTTTCTGTCGTATCTGCACGTTTTGGCGTAATGATACTTACGCCATCAGCCAATTTTTTCACTGCTTGGTGACGAGCAACCGCTTTTTCGAGGGGATCGCTGCTGGCACTCTCGGTGTTTGCCGTCTCAGGTGCTTTTGGAAAACGCGTGATCTGTGCGAGTTGTTCCAACAACGCTTCTTGCCCTGTACCTTTAGCACCGTGGAATGGCACTACAGGTAACCCTAACTGTTCAGAGAGTCTTTTTAAATCTAACGTTCTCCCACGCTGTGTTGCGACATCAACCATATTTGCAACAACGAGAATAGGTTTGCCTAATTCTTTCAGCTGGGAAGTTAATACTAGATTTCGCTGTAAGTTTGCGGCATCCACGATGTTAATGATGACGTCAGCTTCATTTTGCTTTAGGAAGTCACACGCGATTTGCTCATCTTGGCTTGGCTCAATTTGCTCCATGCTATATAAGCCGGGCAAATCTACCAATTCTACGTTTGTGTTTTCTAAAGCAAAATAGCCGAATTTTTTCTCGACAGTTACCCCTGGCCAATTCCCTACTTTTTGTTTAGAGCCGGTCAGGCGGTTAAATAATGTGGTTTTCCCGCAGTTCGGGTTGCCCACTAACGCAATTTTCATACGTGAGCCCTTAATAACTTATAAAACTTCAATTTCAACGAACTGTGCGTCGGCCTTACGCACACTCACAAAGGTGTCACCAATTTTCACTTGCATCGGGCATCCAAGTGGGGCGACGTTAATGACTTCTATTTGCTCACCAGGAATAATTCCAAGTGCCATTATTCGACTCAGTAACGCAGTATCTGGATGGGTAAGAGAAGTGATGGTCGCTGCGCTATTTTTGGAAAGTTTATCTAATGTCATTGATTATGAGAACAATTTGCAATAAAAGTATGGCGCATCATACCTCATTGACTATTTTCTTTAAACTAGATTGCGACAATAATCTATTATTGCTTGTTATTTAAGGTGTTTACTAGTTAAGATGAACTAAACCATTGCCATATGCCTGACTGTATTAAGGGGTCCTGCCAATGAGTAACGACAAAAAAAAATGGACGCTCAAAAGCATTGCGGCGGAATTAGGTGTGTCAAATGCAACTGTATCGAATGCTTTTAACAGACCAGATCAACTCTCTAAATCCAAACGAGAAGAAATCCTAAAAGCCTGTAAAGAATTGGGTTATTTTGGACCTAACAAGGCAGCCCAATCGCTGCGTAAGGGCTCGTTTAACATTGTCGCGCTGGTACTACCCGATAGCGTTGAATATATGGTATCAGATCCCGTTGCAAGTAGCTTTATGCGAGGAGTTGCAAGCGTTTTAGAAGCTCAGCATATTAACCTACTCTTGTTCTCAGGCACCGCAGATAATGTCGGAGACATTGTCGATTTCGTCGACGGCTTAATTTGTTATGGCCGCCCGCGTAATCCCAAGTTAATTGAGCATCTTGCGAATGTTAGCAAACAGGTTGTGACGGTTGACTTTGATTTGCCCGCACATGCCAGTGTTAATATCGACAACCAACAAGCCGCCTTTGATGTAGCGAGTAAAGCATTAAACGACAATAGTGATGTTGCTATTTTTGGTTTGAGATTATTAGACACTGATTTGCTATGCCGCGTATATGAGCAGAACCTAACAGATATAGAGACCTCTATTGCGCATCAGCGTTATAGCGGATATCTCAAAGCCATTGAAGAGCGTGGGTTAACACTTGGCGAAGACAGAGTGTGGAATATTCCTGAAAGCAGCGAAAGGTTTGCAAATATCGCCGCAAAAGAACTACTTAACCTCTCACCAAGGCCTAATACCGTGCTGTGTATGAGTGACTTAATTGCACTACCGCTGTTAAGAGAAGCCAAAAAACTTGGTGTAAAGATACCGCAGGATCTTAAAGTCGTTGGTTTTGATGGCGTTGATGAAGCACTACGCTTTAGTCCCAGCTTAACTACCATTCATCAAAATAGTGAAGAAAAAGGCCGAGAAGCAGCCAAACTCTTCTTAAATAAAAGCGATGATAAAGTAATGCTTGGCTATACCTTAAAAATGGGGCAAAGCTGTTAATTGCCCCAAGCTAAATACTCAAATACGAGAAGTTCCTTACGGACACATGCCTTCCATTTCGAAAAGCACCTCTCCCCAAGGATCATAGAATGTCCATGTACAAGTTTGATAATACTCATTACCATAGCTACGATTTGGGATCCTCCCTGTAGCTGGTGGTAAGTCAATACCACCACTTCCTTGAGAGCCTCCGCTCTTAACACTAGCTTTTCTATATTTATTAAGCGTTTCAAGAACACAATTCGATACTTGATTTAGGCTTGCAGGATTCTCTCTTAAATTGCGCACAGATACTCCTGCAAATTTCGTCATGTCTTTATTTAAATCCATGCGAATACCTTTACTCAAATCTAGATTATATACCACTCTATGGTTGCCATTGATGGCATCATAAAATTCTATGTCGATCGTCCTTCTAGCCGGAACATATTCCACTTGTCCAGAAAAACCAACTCCTCCTTTACCTATCGTGTAGCCAAATTGAGTCATACGAGAACTTTCAAATGCCCCGCCTAAACTACCATACTCCTCAATTAATGCGGCTTCAGTACGTTCTTGCAGCGTCATTCTTGTTCTACCGTCGTAGGCAATTTTTGCGGCTCGAGTAAATCCTTCATTGTCACAGTTATTCACCGATGCCATTTGCATATTGGCTTGATAAGTATCTAATGTGGATTGTGTACTTGATAAATTGTAATACTGTGAAACTTTCGTTGTTGCCTGATCCCAAGCATTATAGAACTTGATTAACTCGTCCGCTAATGCACTTGCGTTATTTGGTACGGGTAAAATTTGACTACGAAGCTCCATGTCCGAGCTAAACCCTCCTTGATTAGTATGCCATAACTTATAAAGCCACTTCTGTTTTGAGTTTGCGTTGATAATTAAGACTTCTTTAGTATCAGAGTAACATTCTTGGATGTAATCCCTATCGAATACTCCTCCACTATCGTAACACGTCAGTGCTGGCTCATACTTTTTAGCAAAGCTTTCCGCAGTACTTGCATCGCATGTATAACATAATTCCGAATCATACATTTTTCTGGTTGATGCTTCGGCTGTAGCAACCTTAGTTAAGGTTAATACAGCCGCTGCCACCGAACTTGACACTAACAGGTATTTATTCATTTATCTTCTCCTTAATATAATCAGCTGAATAAATCCAGATTAGTAAAGCATGAAACCATATAAGGTACAACAAATATTTACAAACAGATACATTCACCTAACAATTTTGTTTGAAATCAGTCCTGCTGTGATTAAGAATATGCAAGATATTACTAAACAAGCCGCTAAGCCATACTCCAAAAAGATCCAACCTGATAGCACGGTACCGAGTAATCGCCCGATGGCGTTCGCCATATAATAGAAGCCCACATCAAGTGACACTCCATCACTATCGGCCAAACTCACAATAAGGTAGCTATGAAGAGATGAATTGATAGCAAACACAATACCAAAGAGTAAAAGCCCACCTACTACAGCTAAGCTTGTCCAGAGCTGCGTTTGAAGTGAAATAGCAATCAACAGCGGAATAGCCGCTAAATACAACGCCCATCCACTGACTTTACTTGGTGTTGATGCAAACTTATCGCGACTAATAAACCTTGGAGTTGTTGATTGCACGATGCCATAACCGATAACCCAAGTAGCCATAAAGCCACCAACCCACCAATGATCCCAACCGAACTGCTGCGATAAAAAGACTGGAAGCGCAACCACAAACCAAACATCCCGTGCGGCAAATAAAAACAATCGCGCGGCAGACAGCATATTAATTGCTCGGCTTTTTGAAAATACATCGCTAAATTTGGGTTTGCTTTTAGCCTTGCCTAAATCGCTTTTTAAGCTGATAAGGCTAAACAACCACACTAATAGCAACATGATTGCCATTAACCACATCGCGCCGGTAAAGCCAAGTAAGGTAAGCAACAACCCGCCAAGAAAAAATCCGACGCCTTTTAGCGCATTTTTAGAGCCGGTAAGTATTGCTACCCACTTAAACAAGGTCCCTTCTTCACCCGATTTTACGATGGCCTTTATCGCACTTTTGGCACTCATTTTATTGAGATCTTTGGCAATACCTGAGAGCGCCTGTGCTGCCATAACATAAGGCACGGTGAGCCAGTGCGTTGGTACTACCAACATCAATAATGCCACTATTTGTATGCCTAACCCAATATTCATGGTGCGGTTTAAGCCAATGCGTGCGCCAAGCCATCCTCCAATTAAATTGGTGACAACACCAAAAATTTCATAAAAGAGAAATAGCATGGCAATTTCAAGCGGGTTATAACCCAATTGATGAAAGTAAAGCACCACCAACATTCTGAGCGCACCATCCGTTAAGGTAAACGCCCAATAGTTGCCTGTCACAATGAGATATTGCTTGATATTTTGAGGTATATTGCGCAGCTGCATAATGCTTTATTCGCCTAACGACAATCCGACTTTACGTACTAATTCCGCGGTACGATTTGCATAGCCCCACTCGTTGTCATACCACACGTACAACTTAACCTGAGTACCATTAACTACCATTGTAGATAACGCATCGACGATACTAGAGCGCGGATCTGTTTTATAATCGATAGAAACTAAAGGTCGTGATTCATATCCTAAAATTCCGTTAAGCTCTTTAGCAGCAGCTTGCGCCATCCAGTGGTTAATTTCTTCCACTGTAGTTGGCCGCTCGACCTCGAACACGCAGTCTGTTAATGAAGCATTCGCCAACGGGACACGAACGGCGTGACCATTTAGCTTACCTTTTAATTCTGGAAAGATATGGGTAATAGCAGTCGCAGAACCCGTTGTTGTCGGAATTAAACTCATGCCACAGGCCCGCGCACGGCGTAAATCCTTATGTGGCGCATCCAAAATGGTTTGCGTATTGGTTATGTCATGAATAGTCGTCATCGAACCGTGCTTTATGCCGATATTTTGTTGCAGGACTTTTACCACGGGCGCTAAGCAGTTTGTGGTACAAGAAGCGGCTGTAACGATTTGGTGGGGCATATCGTCATATAGATGGTCATTCACTCCCATCACAATATTCAATACTCCTTCTTCTTTTACCGGTGCCGTAACAACAACACGCTTAACGCCTTGATCTAAATACTGTTGCAGCAAAGCTTTGGTTTTCATTTTGCCGGATGCTTCGATCACGACGTCACATTGAGACCAGTCGGTTTGCGCAATCTCTTTGTTTTGAGTCACCGACAACACTGTTTCACCTATTTGGATCTGTTCATCTTGAAAAGACACACTGTGATGCCATTTACCATGGACAGAATCAAACTCTAGCAAGTGTGCTAGGGTTTCTGCATTGCCCGCAGGATCGTTAATTTGTACAAACTCGATTTCAGGCCAGTCAAAGCTAGCGCGAAGCGCCAAACGCCCCATTCGACCAAAACCATTGATCCCTACTTTAATTGTCATAAGAACTCCAAAATCTAATTATTAGTTACAGCAAGTTGCCATGCGTGTTGGCCGTTCGCCCATCGCATTTAGCCTCACTAACTCAGCTTTTATATAATCTGGTTGATGCATAACCGTGGCGTTTATCACCGCCTTCATCCATAGCGGTAGCGTTGGGTTTATAGAATAAAATACCCATTGTTTTTGCTTGCGATCACATAGAATTCCAGCCTTCTTTAGCTGCGCCAAATGCCGTGACACCTTGGGTTGGCTATCTTGTTCAAGCGCAGCCATTAGCTCGCAAACACATAGCTCACCTTCCACCATCAACATGGCAAGCGTTTTTAAGCGGATCTCATCCGCTAAGGATTTATAAAATTGCAAGGGTGTAAGTAGCGTATGTTGTGGCTTACCTTCGCGTAGTAGGGAAATAACTTGTTCATTGATGTCGAACAAGGTTTGCTCATAAGCATTATTGCGATTTCGCTCAGCTGGACTCGCAATATCCCACGCAAGGACATGTTCTCCTTGCAGTTTACCTTCGCATTCAGATTGCACTTCAGAGCATAAGGTTACCACCACATCAAAGTGTTCGTCCTTATACTCATTGAGGTGTTTACTGTACAGATTGTCCGTATTAATCCCTAAACGGCGTAGCATTGAAAGCGTAGTCGCATTCACGGTGCTCGGCTTAGTGCCTGCACTATAGGCATGAACATCCGAACCGCCATGAAAGTTAGTTAGCGCCTGCGCTAAAATTGACCGCGTTGAGTTTCCAGAACAAAGAAAAAGTATCTTCATCATTACATAACAAGTTAATTATATAACTTTATTGTTATATAGATAATCCGCTATGTCAATTACGCTTTGTTGATATTTATCTATACATAGCAGCTCAACTAAGATTGCGAGCCGCTACCAAGGATAATCGATGTTGAGGAACTTAAAGCCAGCTTTCTACGCGCAACTTTGGCTCCTCGCTATGGTTAGAAAAGCAGCGATTGAATGTTATAGCTCTGCTCTGTTGCGTTTTCAGAAGTTTTAATCATGGCTTCATCTTTTGCGAGATCAACTCGCAACTCCGCTTTGGCATTATTGCCCTCCCAAGTTATAACCAGATTTGAGCCTTGGCATGTTACTGCAAAATTGCCATCAAATGCGCAGCAAGTATTACGCAGTTTAATTAGAGTTTGCAGACCCTTCACGACAGGTTTATCGAGTGCAGCTTCCACCATCACTACATCCAAATAAGGGCGGTTGATATCGCGCCCAACATTACTTTTTTCAAGGAGCGCCATGTCATTTTCCATCGCCAATAGACCACCGTAATAAACTTGTGGTACTCCAGGGCAAAAGAACTGAACTGCTCTTGCTACTAAATAATAAAAATCATGCTTCCCTAAGGCTTCATAATAACTGCAATTGACTTGATACAAGTCGACATTGCTCGCTGCAGCGCCGGTTGCCTTGCGGCTTTGACCATTACTGTTGCTATGGATCTGCTCAACCAAAGCATCAATTTGATTGGCATCGAGTAACCCTGGTTTATCCCCTTCAGGCCCTGCGTCAATAATGCCAATTCCGTCATGAGTATCCAGCACCGTTAGACAATTACGCGGCGCAATGTCCAACCACTTGGCTAAAGCCGAAAAATCTTTATTGAATAAACTGTGTAAAATAAGCGGAGGGAGCGCAAAATCATAAACACGGTCGACTTTGCTGGCAACCTCTACTTGAGTTTTGTAATAACTGTGAATTTCGGCAATGGTTTCCATGCCAAGTTCATTGGCGCGCTTAGATAATTGATTGATAAAAGCAAAGGCCTCATCAGTCATAAAACAGCTGGTATTTGCGCGTTTGATTGCATATCCTGCGGCATCTAGTCGAATAATTTTCACTCCACTGTCTGCAAACAATGTTAAGACTTTTTCTAAATAAGCGCGCCCCGCTTCTGACTCAACATTAATATCAATTTGGTTATCAGTAAAAGTGGTCCAAAAATCTACAACTTCGCCACTCGCTAACACCTTTTTAGAAAAGCAACTTCCTGGCCTCGGACGATAAATTGCTTGCGCTTGCACTTGCGTAATGCCATTAGGAAAGACATCTTCTTCTTTTAAAAACATCGACCAAAACTGTGACTCTTGGCCATGAGCCAACACATCTGCAAATTCTGCTGACTCTCCTGACACATGGTTAACGATAAGATCTGCCATTACCTCATAGTGCTCGGCAATCAACTTAATATGTTGCCAATCGCCCAATCGCTCGTCGACTTTGGCATGGTCAATCGGGTCGAAACCTGCGTCACTACCATCAATTGGATAGTAAAAAGGCAAAATGTGGACACCACCAAATAGTCCAGCTAACGGGCCCGTTAGTAACGTATTTAATTGTGCAAGGCCGCCGCCAGACAGGCGGTCAGCATACGTGATCAACTGAACTTGGTTTTTCATAATTTACTCATTAAAAAAGTTGAGACTTAATCGATTAAGTTATATCTTTAATCATGAACAAACAATAATCAAGTTTTATCGTAGCGTTCTACTAAAAATAATTCGCTTAATGCAGATTAGTATTACACTCAGTCTTATGTAAAGAAGTAGACCAGCTACATAACAAAGCCCTTCAAGAGGTGAACAATGAGCAGCAAGTCAAATCACACTCAGCTCAACACATTGCGCTGGTTAACTTATATGATGTTTTTGATGTTTGCGATGACATCAGACGCCGTTGGCGTGATCATTCCAACACTGATCAGCGAATATCAACTTAGCATGACCCAAGCCAGCGCCTTTCACTATGCGCCAATGATTTTAATTGCCTTTAGCGGCTTATGTTTAGGATTTTTGGCAGATAAAATAGGTCGTAAGCTCACGGTGTTAATTGGCCTCATGCTATTTTCATCCGCATGTTTCTTGTTCGCACTGGGTGAAACTTTCACCATGTTTTTAATGCTTTTATGTGTGATTGGATTAGCCATTGGCCTATTTAAAACAGGGGCCCTCGCTCTTCTAGGCGACATTTCTGACGGCGCACAAGAACATACTCAAACCATGAATAAAGTCGAAGGCTTCTTTGCCATCGGCGCGATAATTGGCCCTGCAATTGTCAGTTATCTATTGATACAGGGGGTGAGTTGGACCTATCTTTATGTGCTTGCTGGTGGGCTGTGCTTAATACTCAGTATCGTGACTTTAAGCACTGAGTTTCCCAAGTTTAATACCGCTCATGCACAAAACAATGCGGGCCTCTCACACACAGCAGCGATGCTCAAGAACAAATATGCACTTGGCTTTTCCCTCGCCATAGCACTCTACGTTGCAACTGAAGTCGCAATTTATGTCTGGATGCCCACTTTATTACAGGATTACCAAGGTGATTTAACTTGGCTTGCAACTTATGCCCTCACCATCTTTTTTATTTTACGTGCAGTAGGTCGCTTTATGGCTGTATGGTTACTCGCTAAGTACCGTTGGCAAAGCGTAATGCTAGCGCTGAGCTTTGCTATATTTGTATGCTATTTTTTGACTTATCTTTATGGTGTTAATGCCGCTATCTATACGCTCCCGCTAAGTGGTTTATTTATGTCTATGATTTACCCAACATTAAACTCAAAAGGGATCTCCTGTTTTGACAAAACTCAGCATGGCTCTGTTGCTGGTGTGATGTTGTTCTTCACCGCGCTTTCAGCTGCGCTAGCACCACTTCTGATGGGCATGGTGAGCGATTACTTTGGCCATGTTAGCTATGGCTTTGTACTTGCGACTGGGTTTGCATTTTTACTCTTTGCGGCCATGCTGTACAACTGGTTAAAGGACCCTGCCCGCTTACTATTGAGCAAAAACGCTAAGTTGCAGCGAGTGTAACCCCTCCAACCACAAATTTTTCACGGGTTAAAATTCATAAAAACCAAAGCATTAAAATTTTGTTTGAATTATTGATTAATTTTTAATTGCAACCAAATTAAATTGTGCTAAAAATAAACTTAATCGATTAAGTTTATTTTTAATAGACCGCACGAGTTTGACAACGATAACAAGAGGCAAATGATGACAACAATCAAAACCACCCTATTTACACTCAGCGCACTCACGCTTGCAATCTCTCACTCGGCGGCCGCTGAAGAAAAAGCACACACTACGCCTGCCGATGGCTTCGAGAAAATAGTCGTAACGGGTGTACCAAAGCGAACAACCATTATGGCATCGAGTGTTTCTGTTAGCAGCATAGGACTGGAACAAATCTCTGTTGCAATCCCCAGAACTACCGCTGAAGCATTCAAACTAATTCCTGGTGTAAGGTCTGAATCAACCGGTGGTGAAGGTAATGCAAATATCGCTGTACGTGGTCTTCCTGTCGCATCCGGTGGCGCTAAATTTTTGCAGTTACAAGAAGATGGCTTGCCTATTTTGCAGTTTGGTGACATTGCTTTTGGTAACGCCGATATTTTTATGCGCCTTGATAATACCGTGGAGTCAATCGAGTCTATTCGTGGTGGCTCGGCTTCGACTGCCGCCAGCGACGCTCCCGGAGGCATTATTAACTTGATTTCAAAAACGGGTGAAAATGAGTCAGGCAGTGTTGCCACCACGTTTGGTGTAGATTATGACGAGTTTAGAACTGATTTTGAGTATGGGAGTTATTTAAGTGACAACATAAAATTTCATATTGGTGGCTTTGTGCGCCAAGGTGAAGGCCCACGTGACACCGGCTATACCGCAAATAAAGGCGGCCAACTCAAAGCCAATATCACCAAGGAATTTGAAAGTGGCTACGTTCGTTTGTATATAAAACACCTTGATGATAAAACAGCAGGCTACCTTCCTATGCCAATGTATTCTAATGGCGACTCCATCAGCGGCTTTGATGTACTGTCAGATACACCTCACTCTGTTTATTTCACCGCCACGCAAGGCTTAGGTGGTAACAATCAAATTCGTCAAGGGGATATGCGAGACGGAATGCACCCTGTTGTTGATAGTATCGGCTTTGAAGCAAATTTCAAACTAGGTAATGACTGGCAAATCGAAAACAGGTCCAGAAAGTCGAGTATCTCAGGCACATTTATGTCGCCTTTCCCTGCTGAGGTCGCTAATAGCCAAGCAATTGCCGAGAGCATAGCCGGTACCGGTGCAACACTCACCTTTGCCAACGGACCAAAAACGGATCAAGCGTTCAATCAAGCACTACTAATGCGCGTTCATACCTTCGAAGTGGAAATGAATGATTTCGACAACATCATGAATGACCTAAAGCTCACCAAGTCATTTGGTACTGACACGTCACTCACCTTCGGCTACTTCATGTCATCGCAAAATATCAATATGTCTTGGTTATGGAATTCATACTTGCTCGAGGTTAAAGGAGATAACGCAGCGCTTGTCAACGTGGCCGCTGCGGATGGCACTGCATATTCTGAAAACGGATTATATGCCTACGGTACGCCCTATTGGGGAAATTGCTGCCAGCGCAACTACGACACTGAATACGATACTCGTGCCCCATATATCGCCTTTTCAACAAAGCTCGGCGATATTTCAGTTGATGCGAGTGTGCGTCATGATTCAGGTAAAGCGACAGGTACATTTGCAGGTGCTGTAACATCTCGTGTAGATATCAACCGTGATGGCACTATTTCGAAGCCAGAGGAGCAAGTTGCAGCCATCGATCTCGCTAACCCCAATGTAGTTAATTACGATTGGAGTTACACAAGTTACTCTGTCGGCGCAAACTACCAAATGACCTCAAGCAGCGCCATATTCGGCAGATTTAGTGAGGGCGGTCGTGCAAATGCAGACAGACTATTGTTCGGTAAAGTGAATATTGATGGCAGTGTTGCTGATGAAGACGCTGTGGATGAAGTGACACAATATGAATTTGGTATCAAACAAAAGTTTGAACAAGGTCGTCTATTTGCAACTTTATTTTACGCCGAAACAGAAGAGCAAAACTTTGAGGCAACCAGCCAAAAGTTCTTTGACAGGCAATACGAAGCACAAGGTATTGAACTTGAAGGTGTCTATTTTATTGGCTCCTTCGACTTACGAGGTAGCTTAACTTGGACCGATGCTGAAATCGCAAAAGATGCACTCACTCCCGAAGTCGAGGGTAACACGCCAAGACGGCAAGCTGACTTTGTTTATTCCTTATTGGGTAAATATAACTTCGATCAAGGTGCTATCGGTTTAAGCCTAATCGGCACCACTGACGCGTACGCACAAGACAACAACGAGTTAAAATTTGACGGTTACACTCAGGTCAACGCGTTTGCAAGTTATGATCTGACTGAACGCTTCAATATCGCGTTAAACGTAAACAATCTCTTTGATACCACTGGATTAACAGAAGCCGAGGAAGGTGTAATTCCAACTAACAATATTATTCGCGCTCGCAGTATTAACGGCAGAACTACGTCTGTCACTTTAAAATACCGTTTCTAATTAGGGGTAGTAGTTATGCAATTAACATGTTTTGGCGAGATGCTTATCGATTTGTTACCTACCGGCGACGGTAGCTTTAAACCTATTGCTGGCGGCGCTCCAGCGAATGTGGCGGTAGGCTTTGCTAAACTTGGTGGCAGTGCTCGGTTTGTGGGAGGTTTTGCTGAAGATCCCTTTTCGCTGCAATTAAAATCAACCTTGGCGCTATATGCTGTTGGAACCGAATATTGTGTATCCATAAAAGGAGCGCAAACCGCCTTGGCTATCGTCCACCTAGACGCTCAAGGAGAACGAAGCTTTTCGTTTTACCGCAACAGTACCGCTGATATTGCAATCCGCCCAAAAGACTTTGAGCATTTGCAATGGCCAGATCACGGGATATTTCATTTTTGCTCCAACACGCTTACCGATGCAGAAGTGACAAGTACCACCATGGCGTTATTAAAGTCTGCTGCGGCTCATAATCAATTAATTTCATTTGATGTTAACCTGCGCTTGAATCTATGGCAGGACTTATCTTGCTTATCCGAACGTATAGAGGCTTGCTACCCCTATGTCGACATATTAAAAGTAAGTAAAGATGAGCTGAGATATCTTGCTGAAGAAAAGAACATGAGAGAGGCTAGCTATTTAGATTGGTTACTCAGTGTCGGCGTACAAGCGGTGATCTCAAGCGATGGGCCAAACCCTTGCAGTGTATTAACAGCTAAAGACTTTTATTCCGTCGCCTCTCCTACTATTGATGCGGTTGATACAACCGGCGCTGGGGATAGCTTAATGGCAGGGTTTCTATTTCAACTCAGCCAACATGGGATCTCAAAAGATACACTAGTGCAAAACTTCCCAACCGTAAAAAAGGCACTTAGCTTTGCTGTGAAATGTGGTGCGTTTACTTGTGAACACAAAGGTGTCATGCCCTTTATGCCAACGCTTATAGATGTGTCTGAACGGTTTTCTTCCTTCAACCCTGAGGCTTTGTTAGGTTAATACCTAAAGCGGGAAAAGGCTTTCCCGCTGTTTTATTATAAAAGTCGAGACTTAGAACCCGGTTTCATAATCAATATGAGCAGAGTTTGTCGTCTCGTATGTACCATCAGTATAAAGAATAGTTGCAGTCGCATTGTACTGACGATAAGCACGAATGGTCATGTTACACGTCGTACCACCGCTGCAGCTCGCATCACCATTCCAAATTACTTTACTAATCGCTTTAGTGGCATTTGCGATATAGAACTTACCAGAAGTTGAATTACCGAAAGAAAAATCAATTCCAGAACAATAGCTAGTATTGTTACCCCACACATTACCGCCTGATTTCACGTTCAAAGAGCATTTTAAATCTGCCGCTTGCGAACTAAAAGACAGGCCACCTAGTACAACCAATACTGAAGCAATTAATGTTGATTTCATTATTATTTCCTTTGATTAAGAATAAGTTAAGTAATTTTTAGTGACCAGTTTCATACGAGATACGTGATACATTCGTTTCTTCGTATGTGCCATCTTTGTATAAGATAGTCGCCGTTGCTGTATGTGTTTGATACGCATAAACAGTAAGTGCACATTCAACACCTCCGGAGCAGTTTGCATCACCATTCCAAATCACTTTGTTAATCGGCTTGCTGATATTTGTTAAGTAAAATTTACCTGTAGTTGAGTTGCCAAATGAGAAGTCCATACCAAAGCAGGTTTGTCCGTTACCGATGACGTTGCCACCTCTTTTCACTTGTAGGTCGCAATTCAACTCTGTTGCGCCAACGCTGCAGGTACCAACTAGTGCAATAGCTGCAAGTATCTTAGTTATTTTTTGTTTCATCTTGCTCTCCTTATATTTATTATGTTAACAACCAAGAAACCTTGGTTAAAAAATAAACTACACAATAAAAATAAAAAATTCAATTATTTTAACCCAATAAAAACATAAAATTCACAATAAGTTCAGAAGGCCATGTTCATTCGACTTGATGGCAAGGGATTTAAACGCTGAGAGTCAGCTGTAGAGATTATCGAAATAATAGACTAAATAAAAAAAGGCCGCAGCGGCGGCCAAACACATCATGGGTAAAACAATGAAGGGATGTAAGTGTGAATACACAGGCCATTCTATGCGAATAACCATAAATTAAAATCACATTATAAAGATTGTTATCATCGCTTTTTTCGAACAGTCAATTTTCTACGACACTCGTGATACAATTGCGGGATTAAAAATTACAACTAATTAACCATGCCATTACTTTGGATTGTTACTTTACTTTGGGCGTTCTCGTTTTCTTTAATTGGTGTCTATTTGGCAGGCCAAGTCGATGCTTGGTTTAGCGCTTTATCTAGAACCTTGCTTGCTGCAATTGTGTTTATTCCATTTTTGAAATTGAACTCAGTGAATAAAGAGTTGATAATCAAGCTGATGGCAATCGGTGCAGTGCAGATTGGTCTGATGTATGGCTTTTACTATCACTCTTTTTTATACCTAAGCGTACCTGAAGTGTTGCTATTCACTGTGATGACACCCATCTATATTACTGCACTCAATGACTTACTAAACCGCTCGTTCAATGCCACCTTTTTGCTGTCTGCACTCATAGCTATCATTGGTGCAATCACCATTAGATATACAGAGCTTACTAGCGATTACCTTTTTGGCTTGCTACTAGTGCAAGGCGCAAACCTTTGCTTTGCGATAGGCCAAGTAAGTTACAAACGCTTAAGTAACCATTACCAGCTGGTACACCACCAAAGCTTCGGCTTTTTCTTTATTGGTGCGTCTCTAGTGCTCGCCATTGGATTTATATTATTCGGTAATCCCCAGCAACTCCCAAGTACTAATCTACAATGGGAAATACTCATTTATTTAGGCTTGATTGCTTCAGGCGTAGGATATTACGTCTGGAACTTAGGACTGACCCGCGTCTCGGTGGGTGAACTCGCGGTAATGAACAATGTGCTGATCCCAGCTGGGATCATTGTCAATTTGCTGATTTGGAACCGAGAAGCTGACCTCGTTCGCCTTGGTATTGGTAGTGCTATTATTTTTGCAGCCCTTCTGTACAGCAAACTCGGAACTAAAGGCGAAAAATGAGTAGAATAGTACAGCTCTTTCCAATCTGGGCCGTTATTTGCTCAATAGTTGCCTATCTTTTTCCAACTCTATTTAGCGCGTTTAAAGGCGGTATTATTCCGTTATTAATGTTGATCATGCTCACAATGGGTTTAACCCTCACTACAAAAGACTTTTTACGCGTGCTTGACAACAAAAAAGCCATTTGCGTTAGTGTACTGCTTCAATTTACCGTAATGCCGAGTGTTGCCTACTTGATTGCAACCACCATGAGCTTAGAAACTGACTTATTAATTGGTATGATTTTAGTGGGCACGGTTGCAGGCGGCACGGCAAGTAACGTTTTGTGTTATCTCGCCAAGGGAGATGTCGCGTTATCGATTTCTATGACCGCGATTAGTACTTTACTCGGCGTGTTCTTAACGCCACTGATTACCACATTGATGATAGGCCAGGTGGTTGATATTCAGTTTTCTGATATGTTGACGAGCCTGCTAAAAATTGTGCTACTTCCGGTGGCTGTGGGCGTTGCTTTCAATACCTTGTTTGCCAAACCACTAGCGCACTCTGTTATCAAAACAACTCCGATACTGCCTTTACTTTCAATGCTCTCAATCGTTTTTATCATTGCAGTGATCGTTGCTCTTAATCAACCTAAACTTCAAAGCATCGGGCTCGTTATGCTGGTTGCAGTGATCCTGCACAATACTACAGGGCTACTTTTGGGCTATTTCATTCCGAAACGGCTCGGTTTTGACGAGAAGGTATGTCGCACCATGGCCTTTGAGGTGGGCATGCAAAACTCGGGGCTTGCTGTTGCGCTTGCCATGAAGTTTTTTACTCCTGCGGCGGCCGTAGCAGGTACCCTATTTTCTATTTGGCATAATGTCAGCGGCTCGATATTAGCTGGAATATGGAGACGAAGCGCCACCAGCTCATCTGATAACAATAAAGCCTAATATCAAAGGTTAGGCTTTTTGTAATTGCTTATAAAAGTGAATTTTGCAATCCGATGAGCCGTTGATTTGTTCACAATTTACAATCTGGTAATCGCGGCTTATTAACATCAATAGCATGTTTTTGAATAGGTTTCTCGACTTTACTCTAATGGCACCATAGCCTTGCGCTTTGCACCAAGTTTCTTGCATCACCAACAGCTGCTTGGCAATACCTTTGCCGCGATATTCGGGGATGACCGCGCCTAACCAGCTATAAAACTCGTTGTTTGGCAGTTCGTGACCTAGCTTATACCCTACAGGCTTGCCTTGAGCGTACGCCACCAGCAATAAATATTGTTTATCTCGCAGTTTGTCTCCAACTTCCTCACCCTTTCTTGGCGTGGCAAATTCAGGAATTTGGTTTTCTATCGCAAGGAGGTCATCTATCGAGCCGACTTTATATTCTAGATTCATATTAATGTCTGTGTAATTGAAAAGGTATCGCCAACAGTCACTTCGGCATAAGCGCCGTTAATCAGCGTTAAATTCGGCGCTTGATGGCCTATATCCACATCGTATAGCACAGGGAAATCGCAACCAGTAAAGACTTTTTTCAATGCATCTAGGTGCGTCCAGTCGCTATCTTTTGCTAGCGGCTCTGGATTTCGACCAATCAAAGCTCCAGCGACTTTCGAAAACCAGCCCCGTAATTTAATACTTTGCAGTGCACGATAGTACGCCGCTGGCGGCATTTCGCCATTTTCAAAATATAAGATAATCGACTCATCAGGGTGCGCCTGTGAAAAAGCGTCCAGATCAAAATATTCCGTACCAGCCAATAACATGTGAATATCCAAACAGCCGCCTAATAATCGACCAGCAAACTGCTGCCGGTGATTGCCATTGGCCAAAATACGCCATTGAGTGCTCGCGGACAAGTTAAATCCAGCATCGGGAAAATCAACAAAATTGAGTGGCTCAGCTTCAAAATGTGTCGAGGGAAACTGCGTAAAAGAGTCCTTAGGCGCGCGCCTCAAATGGTTAAAAAGTCCAACCGTTAAAGGGTCTTGTTGATGGGCATTTAATTGCATAAGGTTAGTTGCATGCACGCTTGCCCAGCCTAGTTTGCAAGTCACTGCGCTCAGCAAAGTGCTGACATCAGAGAAACCGATGAGCCATTTTGGCGGAGCATGCGCCAACTTTTCCCAATTAAGTAATGTCAGTAAATCCATTGCAATTGCACCGCCCCATGGCGGCATAATCGCGTCTATTGTGTCGTCGAGTAAGTATCCCATAAGCTCATTAGCACGGGTTTTGACATCCGCGCTAACGTAGTTGTGGTTATCGCGCAGGCATTCACCAACCACGAGTTCAAAACCTTGTTGCGTTAGATAATCCAAAGCGCTGTCTAGTCTCGCGTGCATAGCAGCAGGTACGCCCGCTGAGAATGCCGTGATCGCAATTTTACTGCCCGCTTTCAACGGATTGGGATACTTCATCATGATTTCCGTTATTTTTTTGCTTATCCTACCTGAATTTCCGCTTTTGCATACTTTAAATTCTCCCGTTTCGGGCGAGCGATCAAGTATAGAAAGGTTAACGGCCCCAAGCGTCCAATCAGCATTAAAAAGATGATTACCGCTTCACCGGGTGAAGACAATGAGCCGGTGATCCCTCGAGACAAGCCAACCGTGCCTAATGCCGACACTGCTTCAAACGTGATATCCGTTAAATTTGCCTTCTCGGTGATCGTTAAAATAAGGGTTGCGAGCATCACGGTAAAAAAGTAAACCACGGTGAGACTAAGCGCCTTAAATACCGTTTCAGGCGAGATCTGTCTGTGTCCGATAGCGACTTGATCTCTGCGTCTTAGATAAGCGTAAGTTGCCATTAATAGCACCACAACCGTGGTTATTTTAAGACCACTGGCCGTACTCATAGAGCCGCCTCCTATTATCATTAACCAAATGGTCAACACGGTACTTTCGTCATTCACCAGCGCAAAGTCGATACTGTTAAAGCCCGCTGTTCGTGGCGTCACAGCTTGCATCCAGGCGGTGATCACTTGCTCAGACACCGGCAAATTTCCAAGGGTCTCTGGGTTATTTGCTTCAAAAAGCCAAAATAAGCTAAATGCCAGCACATTTAACACCGCTGTTGCTATCAAGACTAACTTAGTGGCAGATCCAAACCGGCTCCAACGGCGTCTTTTTACTATATCCATCAACACCACAAATCCAAGTCCGCCAATCACAAATAATCCCGATATCACAAAATTAACGACCCAATCACCACGAAAACTGGTTAGGCTGTCCTCATGCAATGCAAATCCCGCATTGTTAAAAGCCGAAATAGTGTAGAAGAAGCTTTGCATTATCGCATCACCAAGCGGTAGCGTTTGATACCAATGGGCAAGCAAAATGGTAAACCCTATAGATTCGATGATCAGTGCATAAACTAACACGCATTTGGCTGTATCAACCAACTGATCAAATCGAGCTATGCCAAAGCTTTCTTTTGCGATAAGTTGTTTACTAATGTCCATTTGCTGCCCCATCCCCCGCAGCACCACAACCGTAATGGTCATAAAACCAAGTCCACCGATTTGAATAAGACTAGCAATAACGAGATGGCCAAAGGTCGTAAAATCATTTGGCGTACTCAATACGGCAAGTCCTGTTACCGTTACCGCGGAAGTTGCTGTAAATAACGCTTGCATCACTTTGATGTCTTGGGTGTGTGCTATCGGTAGCAACAGCAACATAGTACCTAAAGCTATCAGCCCACAAAACCCAATAAACAGAACTGCTGGGGGGCTTAACCTAAGCGGCTTTTTGCGGGCTTTGGGCTGGCTACTTGGATAGGGATAATAATGGGGACTCCATGTTTTCATTACGCCCCCAGTTTTAGCGCGATAGAATTTAACGCTTTTAACTGACCGCTGAGGATCACTTTATCATCTTCGTTGATCAAAAATGACTCTGCCGGATTGGTATAACACGCTTTGCCGCGCTGTACTAACACAGCCTTGATTTCGCCCTTTGCACGCTTTAATAGCGTCGCCAAAGACTGTCCGCAGCTTAATTTATTCACGATGACTTCCACCATGTAAAAGCCATGCCCCAACTGCATATATTGATTCACCATGGGGTAATTCAGTGTTTGTGCGACCCTGATCCCCATTTCTTCTTCAGGGCGGATCACGCGTGTTACGCCTAAGCGGGATAAAATTGTATGATGCGCTTCTGAGCTGGCCTTAACCCAAATTTGCTCAACGCCTAAGTTCTTTAACGACAGTACACATAAAATGCTCGATTCTAGGTTTTCACCTATGGCGACCAATACCGCTTTGCTTCTCGTAATATCTAGTTGGCGTAATGCCGTTTCATCGGTCGCGTCTAAAGAGGTGGCATAATCAATATGCTCAACAACTTGGTTCACCACACGTTCGCGACTATCTACCCCTATCACTTTGTTTCCAAGCCGCTTTAATTCCAAACAAGCCGCAAAACCAAATCGACCTAAACCAATAACTACAAATTGTGCCATAACAACCTCTATATACCCCGTTATGAGAAATGCTTATTGAGCGGTAAAAGTAAAAACCGATAACCAACCCCGGGCTCAGTTTCTATGATTTTTGGTGTAGCAGCATCATCACTGAGTTTCTTACGTAACTGGCTGACCACAATCCGTAAATAGTGACTATCTTCCACATGGCTTTCGCCCCAAATTTGCTTTAATAAGGTTTGCTGACTGACTAATTCTTGTGCTCTTTGTGCAAGCATACTAAGTAGTGCAAATTCCTTTTTCGATAGTGCTAATGGTGCGTTATCCATAATGACTTGATGCTTTTGTAGATCTATCATCAACTTGCCGTAGTCAATGGCGAGCAAGCGTTTGTTCGGTACTAAATCTCGTAATAGCACTTTGACGCGCACTATTAGCTCTTTGATGCTAAAAGGCTTCGTCAGGTAGTCGTTTGCGCCGCCCTCAAGCAGTTTAATCTTCTCAGCCTCTTGATCTCGCGCAGTTAAGATCAATACAGGTAACTTGCTGGTTTCTCGGATCTTCTTCAAAATGCTATATCCATCAAAATCTGGTAGCCCGAGATCTAAGATAACTAAGTCTGGCAGCTCACCTTTTAACACCGACATGGCTTCCTTTCCGGTGCTGGCTTCCACATAATTCAGCCCTTCAGCTTTTAATGCTAAGCGGATAAAACGACGGATCTCTTCTTCATCGTCAATCAATAAAATGGTGTGAGTCATCAATGCGCCTCCTCTTTTGGCAAACTAACTTCCATTGTGCAGCCTTGCGTCGTCGGTAAAATGCGAATATCTCCGCCATGTGCACGAATAATACCTCTCGCCACACTCAGCCCTAAACCACTGCCACCGTCTTTACTGGCGCTTTGTCGAAATGAGCTAAAGGCGGTAAAGACTTCTTTTTGCCGAGCAACGGGGATCCCAGGGCCGTTATCCTGAATAAATATCAACAACGCTTGCTGCGTTTCTCCAAAGGAAATCTCAACCCGCTCTCCATCGGGACTAAAGGTGACTGCATTTTCAATTAAGTTAAACAGGGCTTGTTCAATGAGTGCAGCTTGTATCGTGAGAATTGGACTCATATTCTGTGGCATTCTCGAGACGCATGGCGCGCCTAGCCGTAAAATCACGTTATCGATCAAGACATCAATAGACGTAGGTTGCTTCAAAAGCGAAAGCTCATCCCCTTGATGCTGTAACTTGGTGGCTTGCAAGATATTTTCGATATAGCGAAACAAACGGTGGCTTTCTGATCGTGCCGACCCCAACAGCTCATTTTGCTCGTCTTGGTCTAACTTATCACGATAGGTTTCTAGCGTTTCGAGCGCTCCTATCACCGCAGCGAGCGGTGTGCGTAGATCATGAGAAACCGACAACAAGATATTGGAGCGCACATTCGCAACTAAAAGCTGCTGCTTTTGCTCTTTGATATAGCTCGATAAATAGCTGGTAGCTAATGCCACCGCGATAAATACCACTAAATTGACCACGTCTTCGGTGTTATTCATATGAAGCGTGTATCTGGGTTCTGTGATAAAAAAGTTGAACACTAGACTGCTAACAATCGCCACTCCCAGTGCCATCCAACGTTTTGCGATGAGAGAAACAACAACAACGCCCAACTGTAATACCAGCAGTACACTGATCGCCGAATGTAACAGCGAGTCTAAAGCAACGGCAAAGGCGCTGGTTAACAGCAAAACCAGAAAACTAACGAGATACTCATTCTTGGCAATAAATCCATTCTCGGAAAACATAGTAACTCCAACTTGCGCTATGTCTTTATTCTATCCTTGTCGAAATTTCGTTGCCGTATAATTTGCGTAAAATTTACTTAGCTTTAGGCTATTTAGCACAAGAGCCTGTTTATCTATCAAGTTTGTTTTTGCATGTTGATGATAAAAAGGCTAAGCGCATATCTGATAAAGCCATTGTGATACGCTGGCACAAGCTGTTCAAAAGCAACTGGATAACTTAGAAATTCATTGAAGAATGGCCGAGAGCGAGTTACAGCGCACTAATTAGATCAATACTTACTTGCATTGCTGCTTTATTCTTAGTGATTTTCCCTACATCACCAAGTGAACTAATACTCATTCGATTTGAAAAGTCTAATATAGTTTCAATTTCCGTCTCTAAGCCACTTTGTTCAAAAGCTAATGAGTACCTTTTAAGTTGCATAACACCCGTATGAGTTAAACTATTTAACCCTTTCCAGTGTTCTTCTTTAAACTGTTTTAGCTTACCTTTCAGGTTAGGATTCATTTTCTCGACATCATCAACCATCTCACCAAATTGAATATTTCGCTTCTTATTTACCGTGGATTTGACAGCGTCTTTTTGGAGCTGTTCAAGTTGTTTTTCACTGGCACACTGATATATCCATGTTGCTTTAACATTCGCTTCGAAGATCACTCTTAACAATGCTTTAGCTGAGCCGATATGACCTAGATCAACCAAATCATAAATTGCCCTTTGTGTATCAAACACCACGTAGTGATTCATTAATGCAAAGTTTTCTCTGATTGAGCCTTGGAAAGTAGTGCCATCTAATAATTCTAATACTTTTTCACCAATGGGATTTTCCAACTGAACTCCTTTACAACTTAACGCCCGAATAACAGGCTAAAAAATTCTGGCTAAAATAGCGAGGCATGAGCGGAGCCAAACTTTTTTAGTCCTTGTTGATTTGTTTGTTATGCCTTCTAGCACCTTAATTAAAGTCGCTTTCAAAAAAAACTGACTTTAAGCTATTTAAATTTCTTACATTTAAATTAGAAAAAGAAATCATAGAGTTAACTACTTTACCTGAAAGGTCAGTATATTCTTCGTTACAATATTTTTTAACAGATCCATAAATGTTCCCATCATTAAGCATAAAGCGATCTAAAATTGAAAACCTTAATTGATGAAGAATATTTGATAGTACCATATGAGCGCACACATCAGTTTTTGATGGACTATAACCTTTATAACGCATGTATAAATCAGAAGAAAACCCTATTGAGTATTTTTCAAAATCCAACAATACGGCCAACGAGTTTGGGGGAAATAGAAACCTTGAACAAATGTATGTAAGCATATCAACAAATTGCATTATTTGAGCCATATCTGACTTAAAATCATCTTTCGGTAGCCGCTGAATGCTATTTATAAATGAATCATTATATTTGTCATTTTGAATTTTTCTAAAGCAATTTGAATCTAGATTATCAAAAATGATATCTGATGGAATACCGCCAAATAGTTGTAAAGACTCTTTGATACCACGAAATGTACTTTCATAATATTTAGGTATAACTTTTTTTCGTTTTATTTTTTGAAAGCTTGGATCATCTTTTTTAAGGTATGAAATATGTAAACAGTAATACTTACGAAAATGATCTAAAAAGCTTGAAAAAAGTACCCATCGAGCAATTGCATCATCTTTTTTCTGTCCGACCCCTATAACCCTAGAGTCTTTAAAAAGGTATTTGCCATCAGCCTTTATGTACCAATTATTAGGATCTAAATCAGGAATCAACTCCTTTTTGTAATCTCTAAATTTGGAAGCCATAATCGGAATATACATAGGTAGAGTTGTTATACCTACCAATGAGAATGAATTATCACTTGGCTTCTCATCAAGTACCGTAACTAAAGGATTTTGAGATGTAGAAGCCAACCTTAAAAAAGTGTTCCCTGCACTTACTTCATCTAACATTCTTAAATCCAACGTATTTGGTATGTTAGATTCATAATTATTCTGATGTTTAAAAGTTAACTCTGGAACTTTATCTAAATCAAATTTTAAGTGTTCCATATTTCAATATCCTTGCAAAACTACAGAAAGGCATAACGCCTAAATCAGGTGCGCCGTAGGCGTCACCTGGATTTTCTTGTTAGAGGTCTTTTCTTATTTGAGGAAAAGGCCCAACATAACTCCAGTTTTTAAAAAGATCTGATTCGTCTATTTCTTTATCAATGTTTAAAGCTTCCATAGGGACTAGGTATTCATTATTTTCTTTCTTCAAATAAACATCGAACCCCTGCCATTCTGGGTGCTTACGATCGATTTCAAATTTTATTTTATTGTCTCTAATAGAGTGAGTAGGGTTGATCAGAATATCCCTAACATAGGGCATAATCTTCAACTCATCAGAAGGTTTATTTATCTCTTTGGAAAACTCATCAGATATATAATCAACACCGCTAATCATATTGCTATATATAGATCTCATGATTCCATGAAAGTATGCCCCTTCACCTAAATCCCCTTTAACATACATAACAATAGCTGTATAGAAATCATTTAATGCAGAGAAAGACATTACCAAACAAAATTTGGTTCCTCTAAAGCTATAGTTAACATCAAGTTTATCATTTTTTATAGTAAATGATGATGGATTATGAACAAGGGAATTTCTGATTAATTTTGCTATCCTAAAAAGCTCTCTGAGCATCAATTGATAGTCATTACTTTCAGGGATCGCTTTATATTTTTGAGAAAAACTTTTTCCTTCTAGCTCAGGGTAAGTTGCATCAATGAAATAGTCTAATAATGTAAATATCATTATAAACTTCATTGGTTGGTTTTGCTCAATGCTTACTCTTGTACCCATCATACAACTAGCATAGCAATGAAGAGTGCTCCCTCCTTCATCATCAAATGTAACATGTCGGATATCAGGGTAATTGATAGACATCCCAACATCTTCAAGCATTGTTAAAGTATGGTAAACGATTGATTTCATGAGACCTCTAACGAGCCTGTAGAATAACTCGTTTTAATTTATTTTTATTGATGCATTAACCATAGCCGAGTTCCCATTTTGATTCAATTAGTTACTTCGATTTTACGTAAAATATAAAAAGAGGGTTTGCTGTTGCTTTAATTGGCTTTTTGGAAGGTATTGCAGGTGTTTGATTGGCTTATTTGAGGTGATAAGGGCTTACTCTAATTAGTGCATCGTGTTTTGCAGCTTTTCTATGTTATGAACAAGGCAATACAGCTGCCACTGAGCATTCACTTTCGTTTGACCCCGTAAAGTCAGTTTATTCATTCCTTTGTTTACCGTAATATTGCCGAACACGGGCTCTATACAGCCGAGTCGTTTGCTGTAATGCCGTCGCCCCATTGGGCTGTCTATTTTAACCTTCATTTTGTCGATATAGCTGAGTTTTTTACGTGATTCATCATTTTTAAACTGTACTTGTCGGCCTGTTTTTATCGGTGGCTTTCGCATGCACTGCTGTTGTAGTGGACATACTTTGCAATCTTTTAAGTAACCGCAGAATCGCGTGTATTCTTGGTTGTAGCTTTTTACATTGATACCGCTTCGCCACATCTCGTTCCCTGCGGGGCAGCGGCAGGTTTGTGTTGCTTCATCATAATGGAAGTCGTCTGAGGTAAATAAGCGTGGCTTGCCTTTACTGCGTTTTAATCGGCGCTTTTCTTGCTCTGTTTCGTAGGTTTCGCTCTCTTTAAACAGTGGGTTGCGTTTTCTAAATTGGTTATCAGCTATGTAAGTATCAAAGCCACTTTGCGCCATGAATTCAAGGTTCGCTTCACTATTAAATCCACTGTCTGCGGTAAATTTAATGGCCTGTTTGTTAGAGAATTTATCACTGTTCAGTTTTTCAAGTTGTCGTTTTAATTGCTCAACGGCTGGCTGCAGTGTTTGTTGCTCGCCCACCGAGCCCCATGCCTGTGCTTGTAGTATAATTTGATGTTTATCATCGTTTATCGCTATCCCGTTATAGCCTTGAATTGTGCCTTTTGACGTGGTCATTTTCGCGCTGTCTGGGTCGGTAATATTACTTTTAACCGGCTTACCTTTACTGCCTGTTTTCTCTTCGTGAGTAGCTAAGAACGCGGTGATTTTATCTGCACTTTTATCTAGCTTTTCTTTTTGCTTTAAGTCTTGAGTGACCAGCTCTTCACTTAAGCCATCTTGCGCTTGATGGCGCTCAATTATGCGTTTGCTTGCGCGTTCTAATTTGGCTTTTTTACGGCCTAGCTCATCGAATGTACCGCTCCACTCCTTGCTCGCATTCGACTTCAATTTGCACCCATCAATGGCAAACATGTTGCGTCCTATCAAGCCTTCTTCATCACATATCATCAGCACTTGCGTAAATAGCGGTTCAATCTGCTCGTGCATTTTGGCCACGAAACTTGCTATTGATGTGTAATGCGGCTGAAGATCCCCTGACACACTCATGAACAGAATATTGTTCTCACAAGCCTTGGCTATTCGGCGGCTACTAATTAATCCATGAGCATAACCAAGTAAAATTATCTTTAACATCACCGTGGGCGGATACGCCGCAGCGCCCGATTTATCATTGTTACGTAATAAATCGCTGACATATATGGACGCTCAGCTGCTGTCAAGTAATACTCATCCAACAAGGTTGTGTTAACAGCCTTGTTGCTTCTTTTATTTATCTCTCATTTACTATTTGTATGTATTGATAAACAGTCACTTTGAGTCACCCTAAATAAGGTGCTGCTCTGACATATATTCGGGCTTAACTGACTTTCAGCGCCCCTAATGAGTTTCGAACCTAGCCACCCAAAAAGTAGAATACACCCACGCGGCATTGAATGCCTTGCCTATAACGGGTTTAACTAGGTAGGTTTGACCTTTTGTTCATCGTTATGTTTACAGCAATGAGAATATGGCTATCAAGGGCTCATAAACACCCACTCGGGCTCGAGGCCCTTGTCACGACCGGACTCCTTGATAGCCATAATTTGAGTCATGATTGCGCCTCACTTTGTGTATATTGGGCTTTATAAGGTTCATTTCTTTGTAGCAATATCCACATTAAGCGAGCCAATCGGTGGGCCGTGGCCACCACCGCTTTATTTTTACCGCGACGTTCTACCAATGCGTTGATCCATTTGTTTAAATCATCCTGCTTTTTGTGCGCATGATTGACCACTGTACGGGCACCATGAATGAGTTGTTTTCTTAGATAACGATCACCTCGTTTGGTGATCCCTCCCATCTTATTGGTTTCACCCGAAGCATATTGACGTGGTGTGATCCCAAGCCACACAGCCAACTCCTTTTTATTAGAAAATGCTTGCCCTTTATCTATTGTGGCACTCAATGCCGATGCGTTGATAATCCCAATTCCGGGGATGGATTGGATAATTTGAGCAGCTTGGCTCTGTTCATTAAACTGCTTAAATTGTGCCTCTACATTTTTAATATTGGCGTCTAACTTTTGCATTTCTTCATAAACGTCTCTGAGGAGTAGATTTAAAGCTCCATGTAAATTACGGTTGAGCAGATCAGCAATGGTTGCACGAAAAGACTTTAAGCTCTTCTTGATGACGATGCCAAATTCAAGTAACAAACCACATGTTTGGTTGATGCAGGCGGTTCGATTATGTATGAGCCGTTCCCGATAGCGATGTAGTGCTAGGATTGCTTGTTGATGCTCTGTTTTTACAGGAACAAAGCGAATGTTAGGTCGAAGGCTCGCTTCATAAATCGCCATACAATCATTTTTATCGTTTTTATTGCCACGGACAAAAGGGGTAACATGTTGCGCAGGGATAAGCTGAACTTGGTGCCCAGCTTGTAAGCAGTACCGCCCCCAATAATGAGACGTTGAGCATGATTCCATAACAACATTACAAGCAGGTAATTGGGTCAATGTTTGCAAGAGCTTTGCTCTATCTAACCTTCTGGAAAAACATTTATTACCTTGCTTATCAAACGATAAAAGTTGGAATACATTTTTTGCTAGATCAATTGAAAGCGTGCTAACGTTATTCATGATGGACTCTCCTAATAACTGTGTTTGCAACTATCAGTTTGGCGCATTGACGCCGATTTGGGAGCGTCCATCTCATCACCCACCACTAATTTGCACCTTCCTAAAATTCGCCTAAGCTTAAATTCTGCACTCAAAGGATTGAGGAAACCAAACTATGGCAACTGCCCGTAAAAAACAAATTAGTTTAACCGACACCAAATATTATCACTGTATCTCCCGCTGCGTAAGGCGCGCCTTTCTGTGCGGTGAAGATAAATTTACTGGAAAATCATACGAGCACCGCCGTGATTGGGTTGAAGAAAAGCTCCTGATGTTGAGGTCTGTGTTTTGTATTGATGTCTGTGCTTATGCCGTGATGAGTAATCACACCCACATTGTTTTATATGTTGATGATAAAAAGGCTAAGCGCCTGTCTGATGAAGCGATTGTTATTCGATGGCACAAGTTGTTTAAAGGTAATTGGGTAAGCCAAAAATTTACTGAAGGTGAGCCACTCAATGAGTCGGAGCGATTGATACTCAATGAGCATGTCGCCAAGTACAGGGAAAGGCTCGCAGATATTAGCTGGTTTATGCGCGTACTTAACGAAAACATCGCCCGCCGAGCAAATAAAGAAGATAATTGTACAGGCCGTTTTTGGGAAGGACGATTTAAATCCCAAGCATTACTGGATGAGGCGGCATTGGCTGCTTGTCTAGCCTACGTAGACCTAAACCCCATTAGAGCCAAAATCGCCGCAACGCCTGAAACCTCAGACTACACCAGCATCAAAAAGCGCATCGACCACGCTAAGCTGGGCAAACAACCAAAAAGCCTACTACGTTTTGCTGGCAGCCCGCGAAAACATATGCCTAAAGGCCTACCTTTTGAACTCAAGTCCTATATTGAATTAGTTGAGCTCACGGGCCAATGTATTCGAGTCGATAAACGCGGGTATATCAATGAAGCACAACCGATTCTTACTCGACTCAATATAGAACCTGAAAACTGGATAAAACTCACTACGAAATTTTCTCGGGTATTTCACGGTGCAGTTGGTCGAGAACGAACAATAACCGCTTACTGTGAAACACTGCAAAAACGACGGCGGACAAATCTAACAAACTGCGAGCGTTTGTTGGCTTAGCAAAGCTCACATTCTCAACTCTAGAATTTCTTACTGTTGTATTTACAGCGCTTTGTCGTGCGCGATAACCCAGTTTTAGTGTAGAAATACGATTGAGTGCTAAAAATCAACTTATCTAGGAACGTTTTTGACCAAAATTATTGGAGTGTTTACATGCTTTTTTACTTCACTTCCTCAGCTTTGATGTTAATAGTGATGGGTGTCGCTTATTTTGTTGCTTCAACTCTAGAATTTCTTACTGTTGTATTTACAGCGCTTTGTCGTGCGCGATAACCCAGTTTTAGTGTAGAAATACGATTGAGTGCTAAAAATCAACTTATCTAGGAACGTTTTTGACCAAAATTATTGGAGTGTTTACATGCTTTTTTACTTCACTTCCTCAGCTTTGATGTTAATAGTGATGGGTGTCGCTTATTTTGTTGCTTATTTTGTTGCGGCTTATTTTGCTCCCGCGTTGCGAATCACTCTTAAACAGTTTGTTATGCCTTTCGCTCGGTGATCACTTCTTTAAAAGCAAACATACCATTTAAAGCGGCAGGAAAACCTGCATAAACTGACATTTGTAATATGACCTCTTTGAGCTCATCTTCACTACAACCAACGTTAAGAGCGGCATTTAAATGAACTTTAAGCTGAGGCTCACAATTCCCTAGCGCTGTTAATGCGGCAACCGTTGCGATTTCTCGCGATTTTACATCCAACCCTGTGCGTGCATATATATCCCCGAAAGGAAACTCTATTGTATATCTGGCTAAATCAGGGCAGATATCTTGCAAACTTTCGATAACATTTTTTCCGGCTTCGCCATCAATGCTTGTTAATAATTCAAGACCGGTATCAAAACGTGATTTGTCCATTGGTATGCTCCTATTTCGTAAGTACAAGCACACCATACAAGTTAGAGTTCACTCTAAGTCAACGAACTTTTCCATTATTATAAAGTTTAATTTTTTCTTCCAAAGCAATAAGGTGTGACTGTTGTTGCTCGATATGAGCTATCAAATTTTTTCTGTGTTGCTCTAGCAACACCTGACGCTGTAATACAGTATCTACTCCTGACTCCCTTAGCCGCGCATACTCCAGGATTTCTTCGAGAGGCATCGCCGTTTCTTTTAGGCGCTTCACAAATTCAATCCACCCCAAATCTTTCGAAGTATATACTCGGTGCCCACTTCTATTTCGTTGGATATTCTTGAGTAAGCCTATTTTTTCATAATATCGAAGAGTGTGTGACGACAAGCCAACCAAACTTGAAAACTCCTTCATATTCATGATTTCATCTCCTAGGCATAACGCCGCAATAACAGGCGTAAAATGCTCGGCTATAATTAGCGGCGAAGGAGCGCAAGCCAAGCGTTTTACGTCCTTCGCTGATTGCTTTGTTATGTAACGGCTACCACGTTTTATTTAATGACTTTATAGCTCCGCATTCTAAATCACCCGCTAAAATATCATTTTTCATTTTTTCTTGTTGTAACTCAGTAACTTCACCTTTACTGGCAACAAAAGCTCGATGAAAAAATGAAACTAAATCTGAAATATACGAAGGTATAGACTTTATTTTAGACAGCGATATGCTTTCGACTTTATCAATCTGAGTTCCAGACCAGTCATCATTGTCATTAGGTACTACTTCAAAAGCAACAATTGCAGACGGTATTTTTATAAATATGATAAACCGTTCCCAATTGTCCCATATTCTTGGCTCTGCTCCAGTCATACGATCATAAAAATACCAATCTACTTTTGGCAGCCCTAACTGGGTAAGTACATCTTTAGTACACGGTATGATATGAGTTTTAAACTTGTCTGTAGTACCTGAGTTTATAGCTGATTTCATATCAGCTATAAAATTAGGAAACTCATTAATTTCATCATCAGTGTAGTCATTTTCTTTAGGAAAGTGATATGCATCAGCCAACACTCTCCAAGCGATAATATATAAACAAGTTCTAATATTGTTTGTGATAGATAATTTTTCAGGACAAGGTTTTCTATAATTTGCTATTTTATTAAATAACTCTTTTTTAAATAGATCTTCCGACTTTGAAAATTTTTCTTCGCAGCTTTCACATAACAATGCAGATTTATACCCATCCTGTTGCCTTTTGTTTGGTTCATTAGTCGCCCTCATATAACCAGTAGGCGATGTATCTTTAATCCATTTATAGATAAAGCTAGGAATTAAATGCGAATTATCTATAGCAGGAGACTTCTCACAAAATTTGCATACTTTGGAACTCAAAATACTCTCCAAACTTCGACATAGTTACATAACTTCGCAATAACGGGCAGTAACACGGTGGCGAGAATATCGAAGCCGCCACCGTGTTGCTGTCCCAGCCCGCTTGCGGGCGTGTTTATTGCCTTGTTATACGCATTATTTTGATTTGAAATGACCTAGCAGAGCATTCCAGTCAAACTCAATACCAGCCTTTTTAAATACGCCAAGTTTAATTCCACCACTCAGAAATTCTCTTTTATTTTTTTCCTCATCATCAATATGAATACATTGTAAAGCCTCTATTGGCTCCTTTAACTTTACAGTGCCATTTGAAAGAAGTTTATCTTGATAACGAATTAGCGCCGCACTTGTTCGCAGATCTCCTTTAAGTTTATCAATTTCGCTTTTTAGTCTTTCTAGCTTAAGTTCAGTAAGAGGGTCTGAATACTCATTTATTAACTCTGCAGTGTCAATTTGTGGTAATTTCAAATACAAAGACAGCGCTTGAGATACTAGAGCTAAAGACTCTTCCTTTGAATCAGGAGTTATCGAAAATAGAATATCTTGCCCTGAGTAATTGACTTGAGGTTTAGATTTAATGCCTAGATCTTTCAAAAATTCGATAAAGTAATTTAGGTAACTAATACAGGATTGTTGTACCTCTTCATCAAAAGAGAATTTAGCCACTACTTTATTTGAAAAGCCACCTATCGATAACTTTTCTTCTACTTCTTCAAAAGTTCTATCCAAAAAGCTCGCTAGTTTTAAGTAAAAATCTTTGAAGCACTCTACTTCATTGACATCTACATCAAAATAAATTGATGCGAAACCAGAGTCATCAGATAAACCTAACTTGCCACTAATTGGAAATTCTGTTTGAGCCTCTATTGCTTTGGCAACTTCATTTCTAATAATAAAAGGGTTGAAATGTCCATCCCAATCATCAAGCTTAATATCCCAGCAATAGCCAAAGTACTTCGAGTCTTCATCTGAGCTAGTACATAAATAGATAGTTGAAATTTGTTTTCCTAAGATTCCATGTTCGTTATCAATACCAAAATAAAGCTCAGGATGAAAATCACTAAAGTTATAATCTGAAAAGTCTGTGATGGTTAGTTTTAAATCTCGATTCGCGGGAAATTGATAGGACTTGTCACTCCATTTAGACCCATATTCGGCTAGGTTATACTTTTTCCCTTTAAATAGTACATTCCAGTCTTCCCAATTATCACTTGTTTTTTCTAGTTCAATCATAATCCATCACTTGAATATTCGAATGCGTATAACAATTTAATATCGACCCAATGGGTCGTTTATCTACCGAGTCATGGGTCATTATTCTCATTGTACCAGTTTTATCACAATAACTAACTTGTTGCTACAGATATATTTTTCATCATTATGAAAAGGATGAAAACGACCCAGTGGGTCGTTTTCTTGACTATAGGAGAAATACGCCAACACTGTATATAAATACAGTTTCTTTTTAGAGCTAATTCAATGAGAACTCGTTCACCATTTCTAAACCACATCGCAGAGTTTATGCTGACTAAGCAATATTCGCTCAGAACAGTTGATACATATCTTAAGTGGATTTCTTCCTATATTCATTTTCATGATAAGCGTCACCCAGCTTCAATGGGCGATAACGAGGTTGTCGAATATCTCAACTACCTTGTGCTTAAACGTAATGTGTCGCCTAAAACACAAGCGACAGCGTTAAATGCATTATCTTTTCTGTATAAGCAAATAATTAAACAGGATTTGTGCCCCAATCTAACGTTTATCAGAAGCAAGCGCCAATCTAAGTTGCCAATTGTTATGACCCCCGAGGGGGTTAAACGTCTCATATCGTTTTTAAATAAACGATATTATTTAATTTCAGGCTTAATGTATGGTAGCGGCTTACGTGTAATGGAAGCTGTTCAACTACGAGTTCAGGACATTGACTTTGACTACAAGTACATTCGGATCTGGAATGGAAAAGGGAATAAACATCGGGTGGTTACTCTCGCCACAGAACTTATACCTTTGCTAAGAAATCAAATTGCTCAGGCTGATGAATACTTAAAATTAGATTCCCAGAATGAACGATATGCAGGTGTTTGGATGCCAAACGCACTAGCAAGAAAATATCCTAGCGCCAATAAGTCAATTGCTTGGCAGTATCTATTTCCCTCATATAAGTTAAGTGCAGATCCTGAAACTGGGGAGATCCGCCGACATCATTTTCATCAAACAGGAGTACGTAAAGCGGTTAAAGACGCAGCCAAAAAAGCACAAATAACAAAACCTATAACGCCCCACTCTTTTGCTACACACCTGTTACAAAGTGGGGCAGATATTAGAACAGTACAAGCTCAGTTAGGCCATTCAGACGTTAAAACCACTCAGATTTATACCCATGTTTTACAGCAAGGCGCAAACGGTGTTGTTAGCCCTTTGAGCAAAATTTTCTAGCTCGTTTTGGGGCATACATGAGTTAGTGGAACGTGCGCTTTGTGGAACAAAAGTAACGTTAACGACCGTCTTTTGTTCGCTCAAAACGTATGTCAGGTAAAGTCTAGCCCCGTTCTTTTTAAACGGTGAGGTTCGGGTATGGGCTGCTACATTTTATACCTGGTAAAAAGTACAAATTCCAGCAAACAATAATGATCACGGCAATCAAGTCGCGCCGGTTACTGGCATTTCCGAATCAAAGCCAATAGTGGTAAATAGGCTATCTAATTCAAGCTCAAAATCTTTGCGATTTACATCCAACGCTTTTAATGTTGTTCCACCAAGTAACGCCTCTTGGCCCTTCTCGAGGCGTGCATGTAAACTTGCAATTACCGCACGAATGCGATCTTTATCTTGCTGTGCCAATGCTTTTTGACTTTCAGTTTCATGGTCAAGCTTTGCCAACATTTCCAGCCGCTCAGAGAGCTCCTTGTACGCTAAGAAATCTAGCTCTAAATTTTTAAACAGTAATTGCTGCGCTTGATCTTTACTACTGATATCAACCTTTACAGGCCCTGTCATTATATCAGCCAACAACGCTCGGAGCTTTTCGTAAGCAGCCTCATCATGAGAGGCGATGCTTGTAAGGTCGAATAGAACTTCGTGATCTGCAAATTGGAACTGCAGTAACGCTTCACTTTTGTCATGTTGCGACGTTTCGCTAGACGAGCCACTACTCATGGCATTCATAAAGTTTTGTTTAAAGGTGTGAGCACGCCCCCCACCAGCAGCAAGGTGATTGCCATTTGCTGTAAGCTGATTATGAGCGCTCGGGATCACTAATTTCTCTCGCTCTACAGGTGAAAAGTTCAGTGAAGTAGGCTCTATGAGCGCTACTTGATGTCCAGTTAAAAACGTTGGCATTGGGCAAGTCTAAAAAACAATCTCGGTGAGGGATCTTTGCAAGCATTATTCCAAATAAATATTTTCAACAATCAGCCGATGAATTGATATCAATAGCCACTGAACACGGAAATATTTCATTTTCTTAAATAACACGTACAGCTTCATGGGCAATTCATTGCCGCTTAGGTACGTTAGATTGCCCTATTTGAAGGCTAAATGGCAAGAAGTCTACTGCTGAACAAATTGCAAAGCCCGTACTAAAAAAAGAAACGCCGCAGTAGCAATCAAAGCGGAATTTGGTATAAACCTTGCTGTATAAATATCAACCACCCAATGGATGTGCTTAATCATGAAATTGACGAAGGAAGAATTACAATTCATTAACCGAACCCTAGCCGGTAATCGCGTTGCAGGTTCGCTATTGCCGGAAGCTAGGGATCAAAAGCAGCAAACGCACAGCGAGATTAAAAAGTTACTTGCGAGTATTTCAAATAGTTCTCAGTTTAGTCTCGTTGCCAAAAATGCCAACGAGCAGGTCGAGTTTCCACTTAGCGACCTATCGGCATTGATGGAGATTTTAGACAACAACTTAGAAGCCCCTAATATCGTGGAAGCCGCTAACTCTAGTGCCCCACGTAGTTGGCGTACCTGCCCATCAACACCGGTCAGGTTTAGATTGTCTCCTCAAATGATGCCGTTTAACATGGTCTCCATATCCCAATCCGGTGGACTGATTAATACTTTTCCCTACCAAGCAAATGCAATCCAAATTAATGTGATCAGTCGGATAGCTAAATTATATCTTGCCGACCCTATTCCACTGTTTGCAAACGTCCACTCGATAAAGGTGACAAGCCCATTGGAGCTCGCCGTATCCTTTGCAATGAATAAAACCGATAACGAAAAACTCAAAGCATTTATTCTTCATAACTACATACAGCGCAAGGGGTTAGATTAGTTCAACTTGATAAGCGCAACGATAGAGCGCCGACCAAGAAGTGCTTACAATGGCTACAAGGATTGGTAAATCACTCGTATGGCGAGCAGTAAAAAGGCACAGCCAAGAATTTTATCAATCACAGCTCGCTTAGCCGTTAAATCGAATTTATCTCTTGCTGAAGCACTCAAAATTGAGACAATAAAATACCACAACGCATCTATCGTTAGCACAGTGATACACATGATAAAACCTACCGTTAATGTCATCTTTTCTGGGTCGATAAACTGCGAAAAGAGTGCGACGAAGAAAATAGCTAATTTCGGATTCAAAAATGCAATTGCAAAACCATCCTGTGCTGCTTTGCCATACGACGTTGCTGCTTGAGACTGTGATACCGCCAACCCTTGGCTCTTACTCATTAGGATTTTTATCCCCATCCATGCCAAGTAGGCAGCACCACCGTAAACCAAAAATTGATATACAATCGGAAATTGATGAATAAGCCCTGACAACCCTAAAATTGCTAGGCTGGCATAAATCCCAACTCCCAAGCCATGCGCAAGGCTTGCGACAATACCGTGTTTGGCACTATGAAATAGGCTATAACGCAAGACAACCGCTAAACTTGGACCTGGCGACATCGCACCAAAAACACAAATAGCAGCAAGGCTTAACCAGGCTGTAAGCTCCATAATTTTTCCGTAGAGAATTGCAAAACGAGTAGGATAACAGATTTGAAAAAATAGATGGCACTTTGTAAGTAAAAAGGAGCTACCAGCCCCTTTCTACGTGTTTTTTATACAGACTGCGTTTGTAATTCACATTCTGTTTTATGCTGACCAATAAACCAAATGCTGTTGGCTTCGCCATAGTAAGCTCTATGCTTTGTCTTATCTGCCATTCGCCAAAAAATAAAACCTAGGATCATAGCAGTTAACTCTAAACCAATAGAAGACCAAGCTGTCGCAGACCAAATACCTAGACTTGGGATTGCAAACGCAATGACTGAAGTCAGTGGCAACGAGAAGCACAAAATGGCAATCGCCTTTTGTGACCAAATTGCCGTTTTACTCATACCGATAGCGAACGCTGCAATCAAGGTAAAACCAAAACACAGATAATAGACCCACATATACACAACATTGATGTTTATTGTGGTCAAGGCGGCCCATTTTGTTACAGCAAACGCGGCAGCTACACCAAGTAATGAGCCCATTGCCACGCCAACAGTCAATTTCCCCATTATTCTGGTTGATTTTGACTGCTCCGGCTGCTTTTGCTTACGGCGCTTCTCAAGCCACAATAAGTTACCCGTATAAAACAGCACTGCGCCTAAAATACCCATAATAAAATAAGCCCAACGACCAAACTCACCACCGTAACTCCCAAAATGAAGACCAAATAACGTGGTCACTACCGCACCCCAAACCCCTTGCGCATCATCTGCAACACTGCTTGCCGATACTTCAAATGTGTAAGGGTTCATAAACAAATAGTCAGTTTTAGGTCCACGCATCAAGTGTTTATCACTTAACAGTTGAATTGACGCAGAAGGCATGGCGCTATTTAATCGACTCAGGGTTATACCTTTGACTTGGTAGTCAGGTGCGTAGTCTTTCGCTTTTTTCAAAATTACGTCGAGACTTGGCAAGTTTTCAACCTTGTATTCAACAGCTGAGGGGGCTTGACGTGAAAAAAGAGGTTTATCTCCATATAATTTACCTAAACCATCGTACAAAATATCGTGGAATGCGAATACAATCACAGTGATGGCGATAATAATATGAAACGGTAAGCTAGTGATCCCAATTAGGTTATGAGTATCAAGCCAAAAACGGCTCGCGCCTTTTTTATCTCTTAGGGCAAAAAAGCTTTTTACTAAGCTCGGCAATAAGAAAATAACACCTGAAACAAGCGCAATAAAATACAAAATTGCCGCAATACCGAGTACATAAACCCCTGCCTGATCATGGCCAATTTCCCCCGCAATGCCTGCACTGCGGTGAAGATAATCCACTAACGACGATAGCTCATTAATATAGCTGGTATGCGCCTCAAGCTCCCCTGCTTCATTTAAAGTGCCGTGCCAGAGCGTTTTATCAAGGCTCAAGCCCCGAGCGCCACCTTGCTCATACCAATTAACTGGAGAATTGTCTGCTTCGAAACTAATATTGATACCACTTAGAGCTTCAGGATGTTGTTTAAATACACGGTGGATAAGCGCATCATATTGGCTGGCATCGACTTGAGGCAAATGGTGAGAAGGAGGCGTTGCCCACTTGTCGATGCTACCTGCAAACATGGTGATAGCGCCAGCAAAGAAACCGATAAACAGCAGTAGACCGGTCGTTACTCCCGTCCAAGTATGTACACTTTGATAAATCCTTAATATATCGGCGCGGATCTTCATGCCATCCCTCTTACAACAAATAAAATAACGTAAACAACTAAATTAGCGCCGCCAAGCCAAAGTACTGCTTGTTTTGAGTTTTTGAACATAAAAACAAAACTCAAAATGAGCAACCAGATAGGAGAAATCATCCACATACTAAATTGAGTCCGCCAACTTTGTCTCGCAGGAGTTAACGTCTCCATCAAACCATCACTGCCCACCCAAGCGAAAAGACCAACGATCCCAAAGCTTAGTGCCAAGCCAAGTATGACACCTGCAAGTGTCTTCCCCCACCAGTCAGGCTGAATTTTATCAGCATGTGACAACCTGCTCATTGTGATTTCCTAAAAAGTATTAAAATGGTGAAGGGAATAAGCGCGGTAAGTACCATGACACCGATAAGCCAACTAAATACGACCGCAGCACCAGTGAAAATTTGTATTGCAAAAATGAATGTAATTGCCAGAAGAATGTAGCCAGCAGTTCTAGCATTGTTTGGCAGTGGTCGCTTTAACAAGCGCTGATGCTTGTTTGTGCAGTAAATTAACGTAATTGCAAGGCTCAGAAGAGCGACAAAAAACACACTTAACAAGGTAAAACTCCGTTTTACAATTAGATTGAGGATTAAGGTGAGATTAAGATTATAGCGAATGTTTTATTTTCAGCAACACAAAACACAATTGATATGATAATCATTTTTATTACATACAAGATATAACGAATAGCCTGATACTTCTGGATGCAACGGTCAGCTAATAGCGGCCACATTGAATTGATTTATGTATAAACGTAAAACAGTCATAATATGTTCTTTTGTTGCGCTTTTTCCAATCTATCATTACGCTTAGAGAAGGTAATTTAGGACAAACTTGCCGATGCGCATTTTTTTTATTTTGCTACTAACTCTCTCCAGTATTTGTACTCAGGCAAAAACGGATAGTCGGGCGGTACACATTTGCTTTGAACGGTGGTGGCCTTACAGCTTTGTTAACGAGCAAAAACAAGTTCGGGGCATAGAGGTTGATATAATTAAATCAGCACTTATAGGTACTCCCTATCGAGTCACATTTCATGAACTTCCTTACCGTCGCTGTTTAGCAGGCGTTGCCGATGGTACATTTGATTTTACCTTACATGTGGATGAGGCCGATGGCTTTCCAATTATCGATGTGTCATTCACCACCTGGCTGCTTTCTCTTGCGGTAAAACAAGGTCGCTTCAGCAACCCTGATGACTTTTATCAACTTGCCGCCCCAAGAGTCATGATCTCAGAGGATTACAGCTACCCGGAAGCGGCTGTACAAGGGCTGAAAAAAATCAACGCAGCCATTGTCAGACGTTCGTTTTATGAGCAAAACCATGACGACGGAAAAAAGTTTTTTAGCGTACTCAATAACAACAGAGTTGATGCCATTTTAGTCGATAAAGTGTGGGCTTTAGAGATGATCCGCCGTCATCAACTCGAGGTCACTTTTCTACCGCGTCCCTTTCATGCTGAGCAGCAATTTATGGGATACAACATCGCGAACCAAACTATGGCGAGGCGTATCGAGTCGCTCTTAGAAAGGGTTCCAGATAAAACAATTAAAGCTATTGAGATTAAATACTTAGGCGATGATTTTTAATTCTCAACGCAATAATTTCATGTTCAAATAACAAACAAATAACCACACTACGATGATCTAGTCCTACACTTATAATATCCGTTTATCCATTTGCCTAGCACTCGAAGGAGCTCATATGAAATCCTTATTTTCTTGGCTCATCACATTATTATCTTTGATTGTTCTTGGCGCTTGTGGCTATTGGTTTTGGCTAACGAGTGAGCAAGAAGAAATTTACAGTGTAGAAAGAATAGCAAGCAGCGAAAGTAATCCTATTCTTGAGTTTTATCCGCATATTTCAAAAGTTGACAGGCCCGTCGATACCTTCGTATTTCCGATTGCGCTAGGAGATATTGGTCCGAATACCAACCTATACTCTGGCCCTAACCAATATCCTTTTTACTGTATGACTCTGGACTCTGGCCTTGGTCAACCAGAAATAGATAACCACTCGGGACTCGGTGTGCCGGTGATGGATGAGCTATCAAATCAAGTACTTGGTTTTAGTAAAGATTGCATGGCAAAAACGCGTTTACGCTACTTTGCGATAACTTCTGACAACCAAATCAAGCCGCTAGACGAAAGAAATAAAGCGATAGACACAAACTTACTGTTACGCGTTGAGCAAGGCACCATCAATCGCTTCATTTACACTATCGTTATGCCAATTACAGTTGACGAAGTGGGTGATAGACAGGCTAAGTCTCAATGGAATAACCGGCTTATCTACCAATTTAATGGCGGTTCAGGGATTGGCTTTAGACAAGGTAGGCAAAAACCGGAGCGTGTAATAGATAGACAGCTAGAGCAGTTAAAGCTTGGCTACGCAGTTATAAGCTCTAGTGGCAATAAAACCAGCTACACCTACAATATGTTACTGGCCGAAGACACTGCAAGACGGGTGAAAAAGCAATTTACTAGTTTATACGGAGAGCCACTCTATACAGTTGGGATTGGCGGCTCTGGCGGTGGGCTCGCTCAATATTTGATTGCACAAAATAGCCAAGGGATCTTAGATGGCCTTATCCCACTTTATAGTTACCCTGATATGATCACCCAAACCACTTACGCGTTAGATTGTGATTTACTGAATAATTACTTCACCTTTAGAGCCAATGACAGAAAAGCATGGCGTGATTGGACCCGCCGCCGCCATATTGAAGGCATGAATGCAATCAACGACTTTCCGCAACGAGCTGGTTTTTTACAACCACTCAACCAATTAATGTCCGGGTTTGTGCCCTCCTTTCCTGACGGCAATAGTGAATGCATCAATGGTTACTTTGGATTATCTACTTTTATTAATAATCCGAGGCAAGGGTTTTTAAGGGCCTTTTTTGAGGATGAGGTAGTAGAGAGAACAAACTGGAGTTACTGGCAAGACATGGCCAACGTATTTGGCACGGATCAATCAGGCTTAGGATTAAGCACTTGGGATAACGAAGGCGTTCAATATGGACTAGAAGCATTAAAGGCTCAGCAGATCACGATGGCTGAATTTATTGATCTCAACAAAAAAATAGGCGGATGGAAGCCCCAAAACCAAATGCAACAAGAAGAAATTGTATTACCGTTTGGCCACAAAGTACCTATTTGGCTCACTCTTTGGGGCAATCATAATATCACCACGCCAGATGACAATGGTATAGCACCAAGGCACAGTGGCAACCTTGCGGCGATGGAAAAAGCGTATCGCTCTGGACAGGTATTTATTGGCAAGGTTGATATCCCTATTATTGATGCCAGACATTATCTTGAGAACGAGTTAGATATGCATCATATGTCTGCTTCATTTTATACTCGATTGAGAATGTCCGCCGCTGATTCAACCCCAGAGAATCAAGTGATTTGGGTTGCACATCAAGCGTTTAATCCAACTCAACTCGCATTTGAAAAAATGGATGAATGGTTACTCAACCTCAAAGCGCAGCCGAATTTATCCGTTACAGACGCAAAACCGAAGACACTTGCTGATACGTGTTTCGACGAACAAGGTAAAGTCATCGCCAGCGGCAACGCAGTGTTTAATGGTATCTGGAATAACCAGCCGCAAGGAACTTGTACCGCCAGATATCCAATGTTTTCTACCAGCAGAATTCAAGCTGGTGCAAACTGGGCTGGTGATATATTTAAGTGTCATAAAATTTCGATTGAAGCGGCGCTCGCGCAAGGGATCTACGGGGATGTAGATATCTCAACACAACTCACCACACTTAAACAAATTTACCCTAAGGGCGTATGCGATTATAGCCAGTCCGATATGGGTAGACCGCAAGATCTTGATTGACCATGAAAATGTCGCAGCTTAGACTTAAAACTTACAGGAGAGCAACGGATTAGAATTAAGTGATGCAAGCATTATTTTCGTACGGCACACTGCAGCAGGAGCAAGTGCAACTTGATACATTCGGCAGACGATTAGAAGGCGAAAAAGCGGTACTTTGTGGATTTAAAATTGGCCAAGTTAAAATAACAGATCCCGCTGTTATTGCCAGTAGCCAAAAGGACATTCATCCCATTTTAATCACGACAGGTGATGCAGAGGATAAGGTAGAGGGCACTGTATTTTTAATCACGGAAGCTGAATTAGCTCATGCAGATGGGTACGAAGTGGATGAATATCAGCGCATTTCGGCAACGCTAAGATCGGGAAAAATCTGCTGGATTTACTCGGCGGCTCCTAATGCCCAATTAATTTAGTTCCCAACTAATCCTCGAGTTATTCGTTGTGAATAACTCCGCTTTTCCTTTGCTTGCTATTCAGAGCCACTCTCAAATGTAGATTTTACGTCCCACGAATAAAATACAAATATGCCCTGTGTCTTAATTCTTCCTGTGTCTTAATTCTTTAAACTTTTATTAATTGAACGTTCAATAAAAATGGCCTGAATTGTCATAAAAGCTCCCCATACTTGCGCCGACTCTTTCAGCGATCACAATTAACCTAGAAGTTGGAACAATTATGAAAACGCAGCGCAAGCTAAATCTGATCACTACCGCACTACTATCCACCCTAGCAATTAACGCCTATGCTAACGATGACAAGACTAAAGACGATAAAGTCATTGAAGAAGTTACGGTTGTTGGACAAAGTGTTTCCTTTGCAAATAACGCAACAAGTGACGAAATGAGCAAGCAACAGTCTGCTATGACATCGGCTTTGGCTGTTATCGATAATTTACCTGGTGTACTCATCAACGAAGGGGATACTTTTGGTTCTGACGACTGGTCAACCACCGTTTCTATTCGTGGCTTTCAGCTGAGTTTAGACGAGCAGCAAATCGGTATTACGGTTGATGGCATTGCCAATGGTAATTCAAACTATGGTGGTGGTGCGAAAGCAAACCGCTACATTGATACTGAAAACTTGGGTGCAGTGCAAGTATCTCAAGGTACCGCTGATATTGCCTCACGCTCCAATGAGGCATTAGGTGGTACACTTAACTTCACTACCATTGACCCCACTGAAAAGAAAGGTTTAACGCTGTCTATCACCAGTGGTGACTTTGAAGCGCAAAAGTACTTCGCTCGTTATGAAACCGGTGAAATAATTGAGAATACCTATGCTTGGATCAGCGTTTCTAGCTCAAGCAACTCAGACTGGATCCAACAAGTCGCGAATAATGAACGCGACCATTTAGCCGCTAAAATAAAACACCAAAAAGGCCCGCTGACGGTAAAAGCTTATGCATCTTATGACGATGTGGTTGAAGCAAACTACCAACGTGTAAGCCAAGAACAATTTGAAGCAGATCCAGCATGGGATAGACTAACGGATACTATCACCGGCATTCCACATATAGACCAAGTATACCGCAATGGCTGGCGTACGCACCGCGAAAACATTTTCGGCTACATAGAAGCAACCTATGAACAAACTAATTGGGCACTAACGAGTAATGTCTACTATCACACCAATGAAGGTCGTGGTGATTGGGTTCCTCCCTATTTAGTTGATATCAACAACGACGGATTAAATCAGCCTCATTCAGAAGTAACAGGTACTGCGCCTTATACTGGCGGTAGTCCTATCGGACGCATTTACTTCGTTGATAGCGAAGGTAAAGCACTAAAACCAAATGCAAAATGTACCTCAAGCCTGACTTTCCCATACGGTGGTGCTGACGAAGAGTATGACCCAGCATGTTATGGTGCAGGCGCCATTCCGGTAGGCTCTTACCGACATACGCACTACGGTAAAGACCGTCTCGGGATCAATGCTGATTTTACTTTCTACGGCAAAATTGCCGATATGGATAACACCATTCGCGCAGGGTTTTGGTATGAAGACTACCAACGTGAAGAATGGCGAGATTGGCACAAGCGTATTGATGCTCGAGTCTCTGCTAATTTTGATCATACGCCATATTGGATCCAATATAGCCGTGAGTTTAATGTCGATACAACCATGCTCTACATTGAGGATGAATTAGACTTTGGCCTAGCTCGACTGCGTGTTGGCGCTAAGAAATTCTTGGTCGAGTTAGAAGGTGTCGACAAGTTTAGTGGTCAAAAAGTGGCGCTAGACTCAGACTCTGACGCATTACTAAGCGCAGGGATCGTCGCCCCCATGCCAATTGAAGGCCTAGAATTATTTGCAGGCTATGCCGAAAACTTTGCAGCTATAAAAGACAACGTACTAGAACGCGAAGCCTCTGCACTTGAACAAATCGAGCCTGAAACTGCTGAAAACATTGATTTAGGTTTTAGGTATTCATCTACCGAATTTAATGCCAGCCTGACCTATTATGATGTAACGTTTGATAACCGAATTAGTTTTATAGCTCCAGATTCACCAGATGGTATTGATTATCTGATTGGCACAAATGGTTCATACGTGAATGTTGGCGGTATCGAGTCGAACGGTTTTGAAGCTTCTGCAACTTGGTATGTAACCAACAGCTGGGGTATTTATGCATCATATACATATAACGACTCCATCTACACGGGTGGTTTGAATGACTTCCCGGCGGGTAACACAGTATTTGGCTCCGCAGAAGATTTAGCCGTTATTTCTATTGATTGGGCTGAGGGGCCATATTTCGTGGGTCTTTCAACGAAATGGGTGGGCGAACGTTACATAGATGCAAAGAATACTCAAAGAGTCGATAGCTATATGACTTCAGATTTTTATGCCGGTGTTGCGATTGATTCACCACTATCTGGTGTTGAAAATATGGAGCTAAGGTTAACTATCAATAACCTAACCGATGAAAGTTATATGGGTGGTATTGCTGGTCAATCTGCATGGATAGGTGCTCCACGCACCGCTGCTGTGAACTTTAAGCTCACTTTTTAATAATAAAGCCAAGTAAATAAGGGCACTTCGGTGCTCTTTTAACACCGATACGCCCTAATGTGGATTGGGAGATAAAATGAAGCGTGCAATGTGGTTATTCATACTCACTTTTAGTGTATTTACTCAAGCAAAGCAAAGTGATCCGAACCTTATTCTGGTTACAATAGATGGTGTTAGATGGCAAGAAGTTTTTTACGGATTGGATAATCAGTTAGTTACCGATAAAGAATCAACAAGCGATCCAAAAGCGCTAAATACACTTTTTCAAGGACACAACGCTCAACAAAGCCGTGAAAAGCTAATGCCATTCTTATGGCAATACGTGGTCGAAAATGGCGTCATTCTCGGCGATAGAAAACAAAACTCAACAATGCGAGTTTCCAATCCATGGTATTTTTCATACCCGGGTTACAACGAAGTAATTACTGGTATTGCCGATCCCAATATTGACTCTAATGACAAAAATCCGAACCCAAATATATCGTTTCTAGAATGGCTGCAATCTCAGCCTAGTTTCGAGCCAAATCTTGCCGTGTTTGGTAGCTGGGACGTGTTCCCTGCGATTTTTAATCGTGAAAGGAGCAAATTGCACATAAACGCTGGATTTGAAATTGCAAAACACACAACTAATCCCAAGCTGCTATTTTTAAATGAATTACAAGAGCAAGTTCCGAGCCCTTGGTCCTCTGTGCGCTTAGATGCCTTTACGTATCAATATGCAAAAGCCTATCTTCAAACCCAAAAACCAAGAGTGATGATGCTAGCACTGGGCGAGCCAGACGATTATGCGCACGGTGGAAACTACGACGAGTACATCAAAAGTATTCACCGTGCTGATAAAATATTGGCCGACTTATGGCAAACCTTACAAGCAATTCCGCAATACAAAAACAACACCTACCTACTCATTACTACCGATCACGGCCGAGGCATGGATCGTGAGGATTGGAGACATCATTCATCAAAAGCAGCGATTGAAAAGAACTACCCCAGCATGCTTGAGAAGCAGCCTGCGGGGATCGTAGGTTCTGAGCAAGTTTGGTTTGCAGCAATCGGACCCAAGATAAAAGCCAAAGGATTAGTGATCCCAAAGCAAGAGCAAACCTTGTCGCAAGTTACCGCGACTGCACTTCAATTACTTGGGCAAAGTCCTTCTACCTTTAACCCCAAGATAGCACCACCGCTTGAAGGCATAGCGCAATGACCAAACTAAAACGACCTAAACTCTCTGAGCGCAAGCGTTTCACTTGCCTAATGTTATTTCCTTTAATGGCGTTTGTTGCAATGAACGTGTATGCAAACAAGCAAGCCCCTTTGTCAACAATTCTCTTTGGTTCATGTTCTCATCAAGATAAGCCTATACCTATATTAGCGGCAATTAATAAAGAGAACCCAGAGCTAATTATCTTTCTCGGAGACAATATCTATGGTGACACCACGGATATGGATGTGCTTAAGAAGAAATATGAAAAGCTTAACGCAAACGCGGGTATACAAGAACTAAGGCAACAATCTCAAGTTATCGCCATTTGGGACGACCATGACTACGGTGAAAATGACGCAGGTTTGGAATATTCTCAAAAAGAAGCCTCACGAAAGATCATGTTAGACTTTTGGCGTGAACCTGCAAACTCTTTGCGACGCACTAGAGACTCCGGAATTTATACCTCGTATGAATACGGCCAAGGAAATCAGCTAATTCGCGTCATTATGCCCGACTTGAGATGGAACCGACCGGCGTTAACGTCAGTATCAAAATCAGATTACGACAACAAACGTAAGCCAAAAAATAGGGAACCGTATAGCCCGGTTCTAGATGCGAGTATGCTGGGTGAGCAACAGTGGCAATGGCTTGAGTCTGAGTTAAAAAAACCTGCCGCTATTCGAATTATTGCCTCTAGTCTACAAATATTACCCGAGTTTACTGGGTGGGAAGCTTGGGCCAACTACCCTACTGATAGAGCACGCCTTCTGAACTTCATCACGCGCGAAAAACTTGGTGGCGTTATCATGATTAGCGGTGATACACACTGGGGTGAAATTTCGAAGGTAGTACATCAAGGCTACCCGTTTTGGGAAGTCACCAGCTCGGGGCTTACAGAAGAGTGGAAACAAGTCAGCCCAAATCGGCACCGAGTGTCTGGGTTTACTCATGATGTGAACTATGGGTTCATCGATATTGATTGGTCTCAATCAGATCCCACAATCACAATCGGCTTAAAAATGTGGAAGGTAAAGAAGTGATGTCAAATATGCTTAAGCTATCTGATATTCAATAAATGCCGCCAGTTAAGTCGTATACCTCCATTGTTTCTCCATATTTACGCAGTAATATGACAGCGTTTTTATCTAGGAACATGGAGGTTCCCTTTCTACTTTGCATCACAACAAATTGTTATAAATTGTTAAACCCTATTCTAGAAACATTAAAATAGCGCTACACTCTTTTTGCACATATTGAAGAAAAGGAAATATTCGTGAAACGAGCCAGTGTTTTATCGAGCTGCATTGCTTTAGCATCACTAATTGGTTGTTCAACTGAATCAACACAATCAGATGTAGTAAAAACAGAAGGGATTTGGGCGGATATCCGCGTTACTTCAAATGGTGACACATCTCGTGTTGTTACAGAGTTCAATTTAAACAACAGTTCTGGCGCAAACATCATTCTTTCCGAAGGTGATAGTGTGGTTGCCAAACTAGGAAACGAAAAGAAGCAATTAGAAAAAGATGACGACTTATTTGATGTCGATTATCAAGGCTATTTTACAGCGACCGAAAAAGACACTGAGTTAACTCTTGAGTTTCTTCGAGATAAAGAAGATGAAACGCTAACCTCCAAAGTTAGACTTCCTACTCCAATTAAACTTTACTCTCCTGTTTCTGAACAGTTTAATCGTAATGATGATCTTTTAGTCGAGTGGAAACCGGAAAGTGACATAAATACCACGTTACTTATCAGCTTAAACTCAACTTGTATAGCGAATAATGGCGCTTCACATTTTGTTAATTTTGAGTCTGAAATCTCTGAGTCTAGCGGCCAATATAAAATCCTGTTGGGTGAATTAACTGGCTTTGATAACGAAGCACTGGATAAAACTAAACCGTGTGAGACAACAGTTAAGTTGTTCCGTATCCGAAAAGGTACTATTGATAGCAAGTTTAAACCCGGTAGTCGAATTAATGCGATTCAAGAAAAAGAATCTGAAGAATTCAAAATTACTTTAAATTAGTTTATTAGCGTAACTTACCCCTCTTCTAAAAGTTCGTTCGAATAACTAGTCTAAAGTAAACATAGCCCAAAAGCTCTCGCAAGAGAGCTTTTTCTTTAATGTGTATCCCACTTCTTACCCGCATTTTCCGATTCAAAGCAGCTGAAGATTTCCAAATAAGCTATTGAAGGGACTTACCTCGTATCAAAATGGCTCCATCATGAAACAAGCTGCACCGAGTGACAGCCAATATAAAAAGGCCTCAACATTTAGTTGAGGCCTTTTCAATGCTAAAACTGCAGTTAAGCTTAAAAACGATAGCTCAAATTAAGAGCTAGGTCATTTACATCATTTGCTGAAATGAAATAATGGCTATAATCGACTCCAAGTGATAATGATTCACTTAACTGATAGTGAACACCACCACCTATGTAACCGCTAGTACCGCTATCTTCATAACGAGTGGAAAATTGACCATCCCGAACGCTGTTAATCTTGTAATCCCAATTAAATGCGCCCAAGAACATCTTCCCTACAAATTTGTCTGCAAATGGTTTTGAATAATTGAACTGCAACGCAAGACCCTCAGGCAAGACAGGAGCAACTCGTGCCAAAGTCATTTGGCTTTGTTCAGGATCAGCACTTAAGCCCGAAAACTCAACGCGACCTTGGCCAAGATCGATATAACGAAGTCCAATATGCCAATTGGGTATTAATTCGTAAAATGCGCCTATCGACCAACTGCTACTTTCCTCATCTAAGCTGACAACGTTTAGCTCAGTAGAATTAATTTCACTGTCTGCATTTGACTGCCCAAATGTCGCCTCTAACTCCCAATTACTTGCCTGTGCCTGTGTTGTTAATAAACAACTACTACTTACCAATGCAAAGGCAGGTAAGAGTGATTTTCTGCGGCGAATCACCACCGCGCTGATTAATAGTATCAACATTCCTCCCATAGTCCCTGAGGACTTGTTAGTTATTGATGTAACTTGTTTCACCGCTACAGTGACATTTACTTGGCCTTCAGCCGTCGCACCAAACTCATCTTTAACAACATAGTTAATTGTATCTGTACCTTCAAATCCCGTTTTTGGTGTGTAGCTCAACGTACCATCAATATTGACGGCCACAGAACCTTGCCCTGCTGTTGCAGAAACAATGCTTAGCACGCCACCTTCAGGGTCACTATCATTTGCAAGTACATCAATGATAATTTTTGAGCCATTTGAGGTTGCCGTATCGTTCGCAACTTGTGGTGGTTGATTAGCAATAATAGAAACCGTTGCGGTACTATTACTCGATCCCCCCTGACCATCAGTGACACTATATTGGATAGTAGCATTACCCATAAATGCAGCTGGTGGCGTGTAATTCAATTGATTATTTTCTATACTAACCACACCAAAATCAACGCTTGCACCAGTTATGGTGAGTGCATCATTATCACTGTCCGTATCGTTTGCAAGTACGTCAATAACAATAGTTTGCCCCGAAGCAATTGTCACACTGTCGGCGTTAGCTACAGGTTGTGCGTTATCCGTAATTGGTACTGCAACTCCACCAGGATCAACAATACTCCCATTGGCAATACCATCGTCATCGTTCGGACCACCATCAACTATACGTAGTTGCACACACCAGTCACCATCGCTAAGACCAGCAGTCCATTCGTTACTTCCAGGAGGTGGACAGAAGCCAGGTTCACCTTGAGTTGAAAGCAACTCGTTCCCCTCTCCAATCACAAAGTCTTGCCACTCACCACCAATTAGCTTGCGATACATCGCATTGAATGGAATTGGTTTACGCTGAGGTAAAACGATACTATACACATCACCAGGCTGTGGTAACCCCGTCGCAATAAAGTCGAACAAACCACCTGCATTATTTGCATCCGGATCTGAAGGTAACTCAGACTCTAACAGCTGTAAGCCACCCGTATTGTTCTGCGGTACAGTTGCACCTTTACGTAAGCAAACACCAGGGTCACCTTCCACCAAGAACTGATTTGATTCTAATGCTTGTTCTTGCACCACATTACAATCGGTGATCGCATCCATGAAGTCAGGAATACCATCACCATCCTGATCGACATAGCCTTCTTGATCATCAGGAATTAAATCCCCATCAGTATCTTCTCCGGACAATAACCCTAATGACGGAACAACCTCAATAAACACGGTTCGAGATGTCGACAAACTTGGGCTAGCATTATCTTCTGCCGTAACCCCTACTCTATAAATACCCGTAGGTACATTTTCAGGGTTAAACTCAAAGATAAATGGATCATCCGATGTATTGACTAACACTGCATCTGGCTGCCAACTGACACTCACTTGATCATTTGGATTAGGATCAGCAACCAAAGCTTCTATGGTAACCACATCATTAGAGGCGGTAATTAGGCTACGCTCTTCACCACTTTGCTGCACGACTGCCGTTAAGCTTGGTGCCACATTCTGCTCAACAATTGTTACTGTTGAAGTGGATTTAGCGCCTCTGTTAACTGAGTCACTCAAGGAAATCACAATGGTTTCGTTATCTTCACTTATACCATCAGCAAAGATATTAAAGGTGATGGTAGCACTAGTACCTGCGTTTATTACCACTTCACCCGACTGCAAATCGTGATCACTACTATCGGCTGTACCAGTTACGGTATAAGGCACCGTTACTGGGTAACTTGGTGCTGTGCCATTTAGATACACCTTCACAGAATGACTACGATCTTCGGCAACTCGACTATCTTTTTGCAGCGAGATCAGAGGATTGACGTTTAGATTTTGGCTCGCAGTCGCTTGTTGTCCTTGATTATCAGTTGTCTGCCAATAAACAATATGTTTACCAGGTGCAAAGATAGGAGTACCTCTAACCAAAGATACTGGCAGTGGGTTTCCTGAGCTATCTGTAGCGACAGCAATACCAAGGTTCACTTTTGTGAATAACCCAGTTGCATCCACTGTTAAATCACTTGGCGTAGTGATTGAAGGAGCATTGCCGGTGCTTGTATTATTAATCGTAATACTTGCATTAGCCTTTGCTCTGGCTTTACCTTCATCTTCAATCATATAAGTAACAACAATTGGCCCTTGTGTATTTTGCACAGCTTGGTAAGTCAAGGTGTTATTTGAAATAAACACAGAGCCTATCGATGCTTTTGCACCTATAATTCTTAGCGTTCCGCCATCTGGATCACTATCGTTGCTCAAGACTGGCAGAACATACTGATTAGAAGCCACAGCATCGAAGGTGAAACTGTCATCAACCGCAATAGGTGCATCATTTACGGAAGTTACTGTCATCGTGACTGAAGCCGTATTTGACTTAAATTCACCGTCTGACACAGTGTAAGTAAATACATCGGAACCATTAAAGTTTGGCAATGGTGTATAACTAAACACGGTGCCTTGAATTTGAACTGCACCATTTTGTGGCTGCGACACTAACTCCATTGTTAATGCATCACCATCTGGATCGCTAACATCTGCTGAGAAGCTTGTCGTTCCATCTTCAAGCACGCTTCTTTGCATATTGTTTGCAATCGGCGCTGCATTAACTGCCTCAACATTGATTTCAAATGCAGGTAAGCTTGCTTGCAAGGCACCATCGCTTACACTAACGACAATATTGCTATAAGTATCTACATCTTCTCTAGTCGGCGTCCCCGTAATATTACCAGAGGACGTATCAAAACTTGCCCAAGCTGGTAAGTTGGTCACAGCAAACGTCAATGTTTGAGAATCTACATCAGATGCCGTCGGCGTAAAGCTATATGCTTCGTCTTGTTTAACACTTGTTGATGGCGTACCTGAGATAACTGGAGCGTCATTCACAGCGTTTACCACTATGCTGAACGCAGGCAACGATACATCAGCTTGGCCATCTGACACCGTAATAACAATACCGCTATATGTGCCATCTTGTCCTTCAGTAGGCGTACCTGTAATAGCCCCTGTTAAATCGTTGAAATTTGCCCAAACTGGAAGGTTTGTGACGCTAAACGTTAAACTATCACCATCTGTATCCGTCGCCGTCGGTGTAAAGCTGTATGCATCATCTTCATTGACAGAAGTTGAAGGCGTTCCTGAAATAACAGGCGCATCATTTACTGATGTCACGGTGAGATTCACTGTAGCCGCGTTTGAAACTAGCCCTTCAGTATCTTGTACCGTATAAGTAAAGCTATCATTGCCGAAGAAATTAGCATTTGGTGTATAAACAATATTACCTGTTGTGAGTACTTGTAGTGAACCGCCTTGAGGCTGACTAACAATAGCAACACTTGCGACATTGAGCTGGCTATCTACATCCGTATCGTTACCCAATACGTTGATTTCAATGTTGCCATCTTCAAGTAATTGAGCCGTATTGTTAACAGCAACTGGCGCATCATTAACTGCTGTGATATTGACTGTAACCGTCGCCGGATCAGAACGCAGCCCTTCACTATCTTCTACGGTATAAGTGAAGGTCAATATACCATTTTGGTCTTGTTTTGGAGTGATCGCGAGCACACCATCCGAACCAACTGTAACGGTTGCAAGGTCGTAGTTACCTGCACCATCGCCTTTATCTTCAAGCGCAATATCCGAACCATCAAAACCTTGGTCTTCAACATCAGAGTCATTTGCAAGAATTGCCAATGTTGTCGCGGTATCTTCGTTTGTTGTTACCGTGTCATTACCCGCTATAGGTCGGTCGTTTACAGCGCCAATATTGACGGAAATAGTCGCAATATTTGACTTCCCACCCTCACTGTCAAGAATCGAGTAAGTAAAGCTATCACTCCCCGTCTCATTGGCATTTGGTGTATAGGTAATAGTGCCATTATTCAAGTCTATTGCCGCTTGACCTTTACTGGGCTGAGACTCAAGTGCAATAGTACCAGTTGGGTTGGTATCTTCGACATCCGTTGCATTTGCTCTGACGGGCAATGCTGAAGTTGGCGTGTCTTCGTCTATATTCGGTGTAAAGTTAGCCGCGATTGGTAAATCATTTACAGGTGTAATGGTTATACTAACCGTTGCCTCATTAGATTCAGCCAGAGTCGAGTCTTTAACCGTATAAGTATATGAATCCGAACCATTTTCATTCGCGGTTGGCGTAAAGGTCACTACCCCATTAGTAACGCTTAACTGTCCCTTAGTCGGTTGAGTTTTGATAGTAACCGATGAGGCAACCATGTTGTTTTCAGGGTCACTATCATTAGCAAGCACATTCACTGAGTTTGAGGCATCTTCAAGCGTAGTCAGCGTATCATTCACAGCCGTTGGTGCGTCTTCAATCGCGTTCATATTGATTGTTACGGTGTACACCGGTGAGCTGGCATTAGCACTGTCTTCAACATGATAAGTGAAGCTATCGGTATGATTCTCACTCCCCCCATGAACATAACTAAAACTACCATCGGCATTCAGGGTTAACGTACCGTATTGCGGATCTGTGTCTTTTACTATCGTTAGACTATCGTTGGAATCGAGATCATCGTCACTCGCAAGCGACAGTAAGCCATTGTTGAAGTCCCGCGTTAATGTTGCGCCTTCATCTATAGTGAAGCTAGTGCTTTGCCCCGTTGGCGCATCATTGGTATTAACTACTTCAATATTAAATGCTGTGAGTGTATCGCTATCCGTTCCATCGCTCACCGAAATTTCAATATTAGAAGTCGTGCCAACATGAGAGTCATCTGGAGTACCTGAAAGTTTACCCGTTTGCGTATCAAATGTTGCCCAACTTGGTTTATTCGTAATACTAAAGGTATGAGTATCGGCTGTGTCAGAATCAGTCAAGGTCGGCGTAAAGTCGTATTCACTGTCTTCATTGACGCTCGTTGCCGGTGTGCCTGTAAGCACAGGGGCAACATTATACTTTTTAGTGACGGTGTCAGTTACTGCACTCGATTCATTCCCAGCGTTATCAGTTACAGTAACAGATAACGTCAATGTTCCTTCGTTTAATGAGGTGACATTAATTCCAGTCTCTTGGTGGGTAGTACCCGTTATAGATATTGCACTTGAGCTAGTTACTGAACTGCTACCGTCTGAGATTTCATAAGTAAAACTACCCGCTGATTCCAAGCCCGTTAATGTGAAGCTAAATGCAGTTTCATTACCTGCATTGATTAAATCTTGGTCAATCGCAGCTGAAATCCCACTTGGTGCGGAGTTGTCTAGCGTGACTGTCGTGCTCGCTGCGCTTGAGGTATTGCCTGCAGCATCACTTTGCGATGCCGTTACCGTCAATGTGCCATTGTTAAACGTGCTAACATCAAATTCTGAGCCACTTATTGTCCATTCGCCGGAACTATCAGCAGTGACAGTACGATCCAAACTATTCGCACCATCATTGATAGTGACAACTACGCTATTTCCAGCTTCCGCTCCCGTTCCTACTATCAAAACATCATCATCTTCTGATGCATTTATTAAATCATCGCCTTCTATAGGCGTTGTGATCGCAGGTGCTGAAGGTGCTGAGTTATCCAATGTGATCGTGGTGCTAGCTGCACTTGAGGTATTACCTGCTGCGTCACTTTGAGTAGCTGAGACCGTCAATGTGCCATTGTTAAACGTACTGACATCAAATTCCGAGCCACTTATAGTCCAGGCCCCTGAGCCGTCCGCAGTGACCGTTCGATTAAAACTATTTGCACCGTCATGAATAGTAACGGTTACACTATTACCCGCTTCAGCGCCCGTTCCTACAATCAACACATCATTATCTTCCGCCGCATTTACTCGGCCATCACCTTCAATTGGTGTCGTAATTGTCGGTGCAGAAGGTGCTGTATTATCGAGTGTAACAGTGGTACTTGCTGCACCAGAGATATTTCCTGCTGAATCTGTTTGCGTCGCCGATACAGTTAATTCGCCATTACTAAATCCGCTAACATTGAACTCACTGCCACTGATAGTCCAGTTCCCGCTACCATCGGAAGTTACATTTTGATTCAGCGTTGCTGAACCGTCAGTAATACTCACGCTAACAGTCACGTTAGCATCGGCACCAGAGCCAGCAATCAAGACATCATTGTCTTCAGCGGCATTAATTTGACCATCACCCTCAATTGGAGTCGTAATACTAGGCACTGAAACACTCGTATCAATGACCATTGATAAGCTATTGCTATTGGTAATATTACCGGCTGTGTCCGTTGATCGCGCTGTGATTGCGTGCGTACCACTGGTCATCGCCGAACTTGGGGTAATAGTCCATGCACCTCCCGCAGCTGTGGCTGAGCCAACAACGCCATCAAGATCGGAAATTAGTGTCACTGTGTCGCCCGTAGATGCACTTCCTGTGAATGTGGGCGTTGTATCATTAGTAATGTTATCTGCATTCGAGGAGCCAGTATCACTCCCAGCGGTCAAATCTGGCGTACTTGGCGCGGTAGGGGCTGTATTATCGATCGTTACGCTTAAAGCACTAGAGCTACTACTTACGTTCGTGCTCGCATCCGTGGCGGTCGCAAAAATCGAATGTGATAACCCAGCAGTCAACGGATCCGTTGTAATTTGCCAATTACCACCAGTTGCTGTGCCAGTACCAATGACCGTGGTACCTCCGCCTACCTGATCACTATATAATTTAACCGTCGCCCCGCTCTCAGCAGTACCGCTGAAGGTTGGTGTGGTGTCATTGGTAATGTTGTCTGAGCTTGAAGCCCCAGAGTCTGAAGCCGCATCCAAGTCTGGTGTCGATGGCGCATTTGGGGCCACGTCATCGTTGACTGTTATCGTGAATGACTCTTGATAACTTGCGGTTCCATCACTCGTTTGAATGCAAATAACATAGTCACCCGGAGATGTTGATGCTTGCGTTTGTAACGTAGCTCCTGAAAATTGGAAACTGCCGTTACCCGTATTTGCGCTACATGTACCACCATCGCTACTGCCGGCCGTAACCAAGCTATAGGTATGACTGTCACCACTTTCCACATCTGTGGTGCTGGCTGTCGCCACGGTCGCAGCAGTTCCGGTATTCGATTGGTCTATGCTTGTTGCTGTCAATGCAATATCGGTAGGGGCATCATTTACAGGAGTAATAGTAACTGCGGCCTGATTTGTACCAGTACTGTCTGCCGTACCATCATTAAAGGTATAGTTAAGTGTTACAGATGAGCTTGGATCCTCAGAGCTGCTACCATAGCCAATTGATTGCAATACATTATCCACTAGAGCAGAAGTAGCACTGCTGTTGAAAGTGAGTACCAGTGTGCCTGCAGAGTTAGTTGTTACTGTACCGACCTCAGTGCTATCGTAACTTAACGTGCCTCCCTGAGTCAGCGTACCAAGCAACCCTGTGTTACTAAAGATATCTTGACTGTTAGCGCCACCTGAGCGTGAGATTGTTAGCGACGCACCATCATAGTTACCATTTCCGCTATTAAGTGCGTCAAGTTCAGTATCTGAAATGGTTACATCGCTGTCTATCGCAATCGAAGTTCCATTTTCAGTAAAGGTATTACCACCATTTAAATTACTAAAGATAGGCTCATCATTCGCAGCTTCAAAGGTGATCACTGTATCACTGCCAGAGTCAGCGACCGTAAACGCAAGATCGTTCCCTGCGGCATTCGTGAGCGAAATACTTATTTCTGGGTTAACAAAAGTAGTAGCGTTGGTGTCCACCTCCAGCGTACTAGTACCATTAAAGCGAATATTGCTGGTTGATAATCCTGTTACGCCTGTAATTGTTATCTTATCTCCGATGCTAAGATCGGCTATTGTGTCACCATTTAAGTCACTTTGCGCTCCGACAAAATTATCGTTACCATCGTTACCTGTCATGGTATCTGTACCGCCGCCAGGACGTATAGTGTCTGCACCACTACCACCTGTGATCGTATCAGAACCATCCAAATCTGTTGCCGTTATTTCTAGCACATCACTAGAAAAGGCAGAAGCGTCTATGACTAAGTCTGACGTAATTGCACTGCCGCTGGCATTTGTAACCGACACAGTTTGACCGTCGGCATTAAAGTTATCAGTAAGGGTGATCGTTGCTGCGCTATTGGTGCCAATTGAAATGCCTTCAACAGCAGAAACCGAGGTGGTCGAGAAGTCAAATTCTCCACCATCCATAAGTTTTAATGTCTCACTGCCCGCCGCCCCTGAAATCGCTGTTGCAAAATCACTCAGATTGGCCGTATCAATCGCAACAGTTGCACCACTTGATAGACTAAGGTTTCCTATATTGAAGAATCCACCTCCAGTTACATCCGCACCATCTGACGCTAAAACAAGATCTGCTACGTTCGTGTCGCCAGTTAAATCGCCAGTGTAGGTGCTACCACCTATATTGAAGGTAATCGCATCATCATTAGCAGTTGCTGAAACATCAGTGGTACCGTTACTGATGGTAATGGTCCTAGTATTGCTAGAATCGTCACCAACACTATAAACTTCAACCGAAGAGAAAGTGGTGATATCCCCATCACCAGAAATATTGATAGTTTCTGATCCAGCGGCTGAAATATTACCAGTAAAACTTTCATGTTGAGCTACTGTCATGGAAACAGACGCGCCGGAGGCTATCGTTAAATTACTGACCGCGTTTATACTTGCTGCCGTAATATCAGCACCAGAACTTAAAGACAAAGTATCGGCAGTGGTATTTTCGCCAGTAATTGTTCCAGTATAGGTAAGCGAACCTAAATCGAAGGTAATTGCATCTGAAGTTGAAGTACCAGTAACAGAATGACCCGCACTGCTCACGGTCACCGTTCTTGAATTGGTTGAATCATCGGATAAAGTATAATTTTCAAGCGCTGAGACCGTTGTAATATCACCATTGCCAGAGACAGTTAGAGAATTAGTGCCGTCGCCAGAAACCGAACCAGTAAACGATGACAACTGAGATACTGAAACTGTTGCAGAGCCACCAGTTGCTACAGAAAGGTTTTCAAAACCGCTTACTGACGCGCCTGCGATATTTCCGCCATCACTAATTGAAAGCGTATCTGTACCACTGCCTCCTGCTAGAGTACCAGTAGCTGTGAATGTACCAACATTTACGGTGTCGTCACCACTGCTGCCTGTCACACTTTGCCCAGCAGCGCCAAGCGTAAAGGTATTAGCCGCTGAAAGTATGTAAGTTTCAATTGCACTGTTACCTGTTAAGCCATCACTCACATCACTGATTGTAATCGTCTCGGTTGCCGCTGCTGTGATTGTTGAGAAGCTGTCATGCTGAGCTTCCGTCATAGTGACTGACGCATTATCACTTAAGGTCAGTGATTCGAAACCGCTGAGCGTAGCACCACTGATGTTTGCACCATTATCTGCTTGTAGAGTATCTGTGCCTGCGCCAGCTGCGAGCATACCTGATGGCGTGAACCCGGTTACATTAACCGTGTCATCCCCGCTGCTACCCGTCACATTTTGTGCTGCTGCTCCCATGGTAAAGTTCATTGCAGCGCCTAACACATAGGTTTCAATATCGCTATCACCGGTTAGGGTTTGATCTCCATCAGCGCTAGATATTGTAAATTGGTTTGTACCTGAACCATTGATGGTAGTAAACGCATCATGCTGCGCTTCGGTCAGCGTTAAAGAACCGTCATTGTCTGGGGTTAATGTTTCAAAATTAGCTAGCGACGTAAAGTTAGCTAGATTAGAGCCAGTTACTACAAATAGTGTATCGGTACCTCCGTCCCCATCCGCAGTTGAACCAGCAATATGGCTAGTATCAGCAATAGTCAGTGTTTCATCGTCGCCAGTAAAGGTGATTGCTGGAGATAAGTTTGCGCCATTTGTTGTATTAAAACCGGCTGCGACACTGCTCGCAGCAGTAACATTACTTACGGAAATAGTAGCTGTACGAGAAGTGCTATTATCTGTGCCATCATTTATAACAACAGTTACGGTTCTTGCGGTTTCGTTGGGAGTACCGGAGGTATTGTTGTAAGTGATCGCCTGTAGGAACGTTTGCACTTCTGACGCTGAAGCAGTTGCACCAGTTATAGAAATTGTATCTTGTAGCGAAATATCAGAAGAACCCGAAATTCCCGTCAATGCATCTTGAGCGGATGCACTGACATTCAGGCCTTCAGATGCACCGTCTTGATCGTTGGTGAGACTTACTGTTATGGTGGTAATTGTGTCGCCATCAGCTTCCGTCACAGCAGCATTCGCGGCGATATTTACCGCACCACCACCTTCAGAAAATGAAGCACTACTATTATCGCTACCACTCGTTGAATCTAAATCAACTGCAGGAGCGGTGTTAACCGTCGAGAAATTAAAGGTAGTATCGTCACTGATCCCCGCAAAACTGTTTCCCGCAGAGTCATCAACAGCAGTTGCATCAATACGAATGGCGTAATCGCGATTACCGGTTAGGTCATTAGTAGGGTTTATATAAATTTTATCATTTGTAATGCCAATACGACCTGCACTTGGGCTAGTCGTCGTACCGTCGCTTTCTGTCGCGACATCAAACACTTCAAAATCACTACTACCACTGACGTCACGAATAGTAATGTTACCAGTTCCAAGGGCTATATTTTCGTTGAAGTCAATAGTAATATTACTACTTCCTGAGACCCCTGTCGCATTGTCATTCGGTGTTGAGTTTCCACCATCGAACGTAGGTGCAACCTCATCGATATCTGTAACCGTAATGGTAATATTTTGTGCAGCCGTGTTGTTGCTACTTCCACCGTCATTGGCAGTAACCGTAATATTGTAAATATTGTCGCCGCCATTGTCTCCCGGCGATTCATAGTCCGGTGCAGTCTTAAACGTGATGACACCAGAGCTTGAGTTAATATTGAACTGCGAAGCGTCTGTACCAGATAAGGAATAAGTGATCCCTGAGTCATTGCTACCGCCATCACCATTGTCAGCATTAACATCCAGCACTGTGCCCGTGCCATTTTCTGCAAAGTTAGTCGATGCGTTGCTGTTAAAGGATGGAGGATTATTACTAGGTGTTCCAGGATCCCAACTACAAAGCGGAGCGTTGGCATTACAACTGGCCTCGTCTGGAAAGCTGGAACACCCTCCGACACCCGTACATTGTAAAAACTCAAGCCGTCCCCAATTTGGATCGCGCGTGACCGTAATGGCTTTGCTAGTTAATCTTGACTGTACATAATCGAACGCTTGCTGATTGACCGTTGTATCAGCCACTACGCCTTGTAGCGCCTCTGCATTTGCTAGCGTTGATGAAGCCACTGCCACAGGCAACTGAATAGCAGCACTGCATAGCAATGCGGCCTTAATATGGGTTTGTAGTTTATTGTGCGTAAATACCATTGCGCTGTTATATTCTGTATCCATAGTTTTATCCACATTTTATACCCAGAAGCTCACTTCCAAGGTAGGAACGACCTTTATCCAACTTGTTGTGTTATCAGTAGCTAACACAGCCGTTTAATTACTTTGCTTACTCTGGTTGTCCAACGCTAAACCAGACACTTGAGCCAGCTTTTGTTTGACTTTACTTGCCGTTAGTCTGGGTTCAGCGGCCAACAGCAGTGCAATCATGCCCGTGCAATATGCCGCTGCGTAAGAAGTACCACCAAAACCACTGTATGCATTATTTCTTGCAATACCCCTAGCACTATAACCTGGCATCCAAGCACTAACCGATTTACCAAAGTTGCTAAAACTTGCCGGCATACCGCTGCTATTCATTGCGCCCACCACCACCGCAGATGCAATACTCGCCTCTGTGCTGTTTGCTTTAATCATCTTCCCGCTGTTTCCAGCGGCTATAACTACCAGCGCACCTTTACCGCCTCGGCCGGTTTGTGCTAGGCCATCAATGGCATCTTTTATTGGTTCCAGTAGTAACTGTGTTCGCCAACTCATGTTAACAACATCGGCTTGCGCCAGTTGCGCAATATGTAACGACTCCAATGTATGGCTTGTCCAGCTTTTTGTTTGCCTTATTGCAATAAGCCCTGCGTCGATTGCAAGGCCCGCCATTTCAGCTGGCAAAGCGTCATTTTCTCTGGCAAAGATCACTCCGACTACCTTAGTACCATGTTTATCAAAGCGGTTTTGCGGCTGTACGTCCTTGACTCTTCTTTCAATATCGTAGGTGAGTAATACCTTAGTTTTACTTAAGGCCTCATGTTTTAAATCAAAGCCATCATCGATAACAACTATTTTTACTCCCTCACCTTGAGTCAATTGTTGTAGTTGTTTTTGCCATTTCTCTAACTGAAATAAACGAAAGGGTAAGCTTTTCATAGAACCTGATTGCGACAAGGTTTTTGTTAACCATTGCGCAGCGTTATGATTTTCAACTTCGAGCTTACTTTTTATTTGTAAAATATCTGGTTGGGCATATATTACCCCCTCTAAACCACTGGCAATCGCTAGTGCAGCAGTTAAGCGCTTTGCGGACGCGTCTTTTAGCGATACCACCATAAACTCGTGCTCTGCAAATGGCCCAAAGGTGGCTAACTGACCCACCTCTATTTTTTGTTTTAAGGCGTTTGTAACGCCACCGCCCATCCCAGCCTTTATTTTTATGATTATTCTGTTATTCAGCTCTAACAATTGTTCTGAATTAGCAAACTTATACACACTCTTAGGTTCAGCGCTGCTCTTTTCAAGCTTTATCTTGTTGCCAAAATTAACAAGCTCAATTCCCTGTGCATTCGTCGTACCAATAGATAAAACAACAAATATAAAGCACAGCACCAGCTTAAATCTTGTTAGATAAAAAAGCTGACAAACCTCTTTTTTACACATTGGTTACCACTCTTACAAACACCACAGTAAGTTACTAATTTAAAAGCTATAATAACACCCAATTACCGCCGTAAAATATAAGTATTAGTAAGGATCAGCACCAAACCAATCTCTTACCAATACTTTGCGCCTTACTAAGCTAGTTCCTTGGTGGAAATGTACCATCTAGTGCCAATGCAAACTGAATCGCCAAAAATGGCTGACGGTTTTCATGTCCAGCATTTGCCATACCATTGGCACCAAGCGCAGTATAGTCCATCTCTACCTGCTCTTGCGCATTAGGAGCGTTATCATAAATAGCACCAACTGTAGACTGAGCGAGTAGATTTCCCTGCCCCGTATCAACGGTTCCAGCTAGCGAAGTCGTACCATTAAAAGTGTGGGTATGAGCAGGTAAGTCCGACGCAACTAGCACAACTTCATTGTCGCCTTGCTTTTCGGTTAACCAATTTGGTGTTAGGCCTGGACCTGTCCCCGTCCCCATCGGAACTCTACATTGTAAATTTGGCACCCCCATGGTGGTGCGACAATCACCACCAAAGTTACAGCCTATTACCGCAAAAAGTGCTGAATTTTGCGATATAGGTAGTAGCTGTCCTCCACAACTGGTCCACCACTCTGGTGTAAAATTGCAAACAAACATTCGAACTTCACCTAAAAAACAATCAGCCATTATTCTTCTCCTTAATTTCTAGGTGGATATATGCCATTTAGGCATATGATAAAATTAACCCCAAGGCTAGGCATTTTGTTTTCATGAGCCTGATTGCTTCCCGTGGAGGCAATGATGCCATCATACATAGCTGAAGGGCCATCATTGTGCTGGGCCGTTGCTGGTTCACAGTAAATATCAGCTTTACCCAACACTTGCCCACCAGGGTTTGTACCCGTCGCGGTATTGTTACTTACCTGAAAATTATGGCTATGCGATGGTATTTGACTGATATCTAAGGAGACCGTTTCTACCCCTTTCATTGTTCCTATCTGTGTTGGCGTTAACCCGGGACCATTGCCAAATCCCATAGGTAATCGACCTCGCATATCAGGAAACCCAAAACTACTTCTTCCATCACCACCATAAATATTCCCAAGCAAAGAGAATAATGCTTCATTCCCTGTAATTGCAGTGATCTGCCCATAACAAAACGCCCATTTAAACGGCGAGTAATTGCCGGCAAACATCGTTATCTGTCCAATAAACCCTTCCATTTACGGCCTCCTTAGTTTCGGCTTGGATAAATGCCAGTTAGTGCGATGGCAAAATTAAGAGATAAGCTGGGTTGCATATTATTGTGGCTCTGACCGCCGCCAATGCTTGATACCGTAGAGCCAGAGGCATTTACCAAATTCGATGCTGCAGCATATATAGGCTCTGCCGTCTGCGTCGCCATTTGGTTTGGTGTGGGAAAATTTGCGAATGGAAAGTTAGCCGTTTTCGTACTTGCTTGCACGCTGTGGGTGTGTGCAATATTTGCTAAGGTTAAGGTTACGTTTTCAGCGCCACCAGCATTGCCTCTATCGTAACTAACGTTTCCTAAGTCACCAAGCCCCACCGGTACTCTGCCACGAAAGTCTGGTAGACCAAAGGTTGTTCTACCATCACCACCATACGCGGTGCCGGTAAGAGAATAAAGCGCTGGATTTTGGCTAATTTGAATTAGCTGACCATTACATAAAGACCAATTTTTAGGTGCCCAATTATAGCCATAGAGGGTAACCTGTCCAATATAGGGTTCTGACATTATTAAACTCCTTTATGCTTCTTTTTTTATGCTGATAATTATTTGATACTTGTCTTTTTCGTATGCAGATAAAAACAGTGGCATTTCACCCAACTTTTGATGCTTTAATGTATACGTATCATCAGTAAGCGGAAAATTTGATTTGGCGGTTAACGTTACAGAAAATCCTTCAAATTCATTACTGTTTAGCTTGCACTCATCAATAGCATCAACTTGCAACTCGTTTAGCTTATGCTTGCCATCGGCCGTAAATACTTCAACATCCTGACCGATTAAGTCTTCAAATAAACTACTAGTTAGTTTCACAACACTTGCTCCTTTGCTCATTAAGTTAGACTCGCTCTTGTTAACTAAAAAACAGTTATTAATACCAATGATCAAGCGAGGCGCTTTATTACCTTTCGTTCATTACCCCTCTTTTTAAATTAACCTAAAACTATATTCCTCAACGCTGGCGGATACCAAATTAGTAACTCATAAGGAGCCTTAATTGATTCAATTTTAAAGCCTAGCTTCTGATATAAACGCTTTGCATCGTAATTATTTTGCAATACCGACAGAGTCATCGGCACGCCGGATTGAGCAGCAGCTTGCTGGAAAGATTGAACAACTGCTGCACCGAGTCCTAATCCACGAGCTTGAGGTATTAAAGCAATTTCTATTAATCTCACTTCATTATTACCAAAGTCAATTGTCGCCTTGCCTATTCGCTCATGGTGTTTTTCAATAATGAAATACATAGCGTTTGGAAATTGATCTCCATAGCCATTACTTTGCGCTTTAAACTGCATTTCAATAATTGACTCTATAAAATCCTTATCTCCATCAATCAACTGCAAATCTTGCCGAGTGCTATGGTGTAAGCTTTCCAGAAAGCCTTTATCTTCTGGTTTTGACGGTCTAACATATAAACCATCTGGAGGCGTAAACTTCATCACTCTTACCTTTATATTTTAACTATAAAAACCAACTACTTTTCGATTAATAGCACCAACTAATTTATCATCAAGTCGATTACCAATTTTATCAAGCAGCCAAAACTCAAATTCCTCAAACAACCTAAACCGATACAAGGCTTCTAAAACCAATTCTAAACTTAACTCAAGTTCACCCCATATTTGTGTATCCAAAGACCACTCACATTCATGGTTTTTAATATCAAGCTTATTTACTTTATTTAATTGGCATTTAACGAAGATACGTTTAATTTGGAAAATTCCAGACTCACCCACCTCATGATAAGCGGGAAGATTTGGTAAACTTTCATCAGGGAAGCTAAAGATAAACTCAGGTATTGGATCGTTAATATACTCAAACATGATCCGATCACCGGCCTTTAGATTTTTATCTTGGTACTTAATTGGTAAATTCAAGCTGCATTGGTTTTCGGTGAGTCTATGCTCCCTATAGACTTTGATTTCCGTTTTCAATTCCAGTGTATGATAAACTTTCCCGCAATCCGGTACCTCAAACGAACCAGATAAAACATCTAGATTATTCTCATTGAGTGCGCTTGCTGTGTTTTTATCGAGACGGAAAAACGAACCAAGCTCAGCTGGGTTGACTCTTTGCTCACTTTTCGTCAGAGAACTTGGATTGCATAGCCAAGCAGTAAGCTCAATTTCTTGAGGTATGAGCTCTCCATCTGGCTTTAAAAACTGTTGAAGGTGACTAAAAATCCATACTTGAGGCTCTCTGCGTAATAAGGTATTCATGGTCTCGGAAATAATGAGATCAAACTCTATTGGTTCTTCAGGTAGCCAAGTCGTTGCATCTGCGTGCACTATACGTTTCACCATATGAGCGATATCAAGTTTAGTTACCAGCTCATGTATTGCTTGCGTATTTTCTGGATGAATATCTAAAAGTGTTACTGAGACTGGACTCGTTTTGTGGAGCGCGAGAAAAGGTAATAGTAATACACCATATGGCCCGGTCCCTGCGTAGAGGATATTTATATTATCTTGCTGATTGATTTTGTCTCGTATCGCGCTCGCAACGCCCTGCATAAGTATCTGACTACGTAGCGTTTCTAGTAAACATTTAGCTGCCTGAACAGGTGAAATCGCGACCCCTTTGTCAGTGTTTATATCAGACCAATCATTCATATCGAAGTCAGTGGATACGCCTGTTAGCTCAGCTAGAGCCTCAGACATAGATAGTGCGTGAGGTCTATTTAGCCCAGCATCAATATCATTTAGGAGCAAAGCTTGAGAGTGCTCTAGCAATTTTTTTACTTGGTACACGCTGCCAGACGTCATTACAGATCCTTCAACCTATTATTTTTAAATCGCTTGCTAACGAAACACACTGCATTTTTTAGCTTGTATACTCTTCACAAGGAACGCCCATTGACCCTGACTGGCAATCTAATAACCAATCATTTACTTTGCAATCAATAACGATATTGACTCTATCAAGGTTTCCTCGGTTAGCGACACTGTGTATTTTGTCCGCATTTATGTACCACACCTCTCCTTCTTTCATTGGTACTTGCATACCATCAACGACAAACTCAAGAGCAGTGTCGATGACCAAAGGTATATGAAGTCTTGCTTCACCATTTTCGATACAAAGGCCGCCATCTCTGTGAGGTTTTATAAAAGCACCTGCTTTCAATCGCATGATTCTTACAGAGAGAACTTCACAGGGGAAATTATCAACGAATGATTTAAGTAGCGGCTTTTCTTCTAATATAGGTAAGTTTTGCCAGTGAGTGCCTGACTCAATCGCAAAGTTTTGTAAGATCGGGTGAGCAGATAAATGCTCTGACAAACAACGCAACGCAACTACGTCCCACCCGCCGTCGTAATTTGCTTTATTTACATGGTCAGTCCAGGCCAGCTCATTCAGCGTCCCAAGCTCGTCGAGTACTTGTTGATGTTCAAGAAAAATTGGAAGCTTAAAATAAGCTAACCGTTCCTTACTATATGGCATAACCATCCTTAAGTTCACAGATAACTAACCTAACGTAACTCAAGCTCCAAACTGCTTAAGTGGCAAAAAAGTAAAATCCGATCAAGCCCTTCCTCAGCTTAGTCCACCTCGATAAAATTGCGAATATTTTGATCTAATTTCCATTGGCGATCTGAAAACTTCCCACCATTGATAATAATCTGATTAGCGCCATCGATACTTGTAACTGTGCGTTTTTGCTTTTGACTCAATGTATAGTTTTTTAAAAATACTCCATTGCTTTCAAAAACTTTGATACTAGAACTGCCAGAATTCAAAACAAATAACTGATTAGACTTACCAATGGTGATGCTCTTTGGACCATTAAGTTGATAGTCTTGCTCAATTCCGAACTCACCAAAAGTGCCCAATATTTCACCGCTAAAGTCGGCTAACACTATGTGGTGCTTTCCAGGTTGCAATAAATAAAGCTGTTGTTGTGTCGGATCTACAGCAAAATCTTTAAGATCGCTAATGTATTTAGGTAAAGGCAATTCATTGGAAGCAGGGTTACCCTGGGTATCAAAAACCCTGATCACCCTCTCATGTTCGAAGTAAACGTAGAGAGAATCTCCGTAACGCCTAATTATATTGGCTCTTTTTTTAAAAGAAACTCGTTCCCCTGAAGGGCTTAGAACATCCCTGATAGGTACTTGAATACCGAGTTCATTCAATAGATTTTCAGGAAGCCTTTCCGTTGTATCTTTTGATACTCCAGAAGCAGTGAAGCTTTGTCTAGCAAAACTAACAGGAGGCAAGACTGATGCAACCGTGAGTGCTGCACCAGCAAACATAAACGTTCGGCGTTTCATTCATTTTTCCTTTTTATTCTTATAGGTAAAGTATGCCAACTTTTTCGAGCAGAAGGAATTACACTCCATTACAAGCAATATTCCAAAAAAACCACCCAAATAAAAATAGAATATTTTCAAATACTTACGAAATCCCACAGTCAACCCAGACTGTTAATTATCCAATTTTAAAAAACAATTAAAATTCTCATGCTAGACAAGTATTTACATTCCAATTACCCTATACCATTAACAAAAAATAAGAATTAGTAATCATATGTCTCTGACACAGTTTTCGGATAGCCATATTGTCGATGTATTCCAGTCTGACAAATACCAACTACTTGAAAAAATTGGAGAAGGTGGATTCGGTAAAGTTTTTAAGGCGCGCCAAATAAACACAGGGCAAATCGTTGCACTAAAATTTTTGGCGTTAGAACCACAACTAGAAGCGACGAAAAAACAAAGATATGCAGAACGTTTCAATCGTGAAACCTTACTTTGTAGTCAATTAAACCACCCAAATATCGTACGATTATTAGATAAAGGACAATTAAATGAAAATTTAATGTTTGGAGTCTTCGAGTATGTGGAAGGACAAACATTAAGGGACTATCTAAGTCAAAATGGCGCGATTGATTCTGTGTATGCAACCGACATCATGTTGCAGGTGCTAGATGCACTTATTCATGCCCATCAACAAGGCATTATTCACAGAGACATAAAACCAACCAATATTATGCTAAGCCAATCTGGTGCTAAGACTTACGCCAAAATACTTGATTTTGGTATCGGTACACTTGCGCAAGAAAGCCGCCAACATGACTTTGAAACAATCACGCTTACGCAAGAAACATTGGGCACGCCTTCTTACAGCGCACCAGAACAATTACGTGGCGAGCCAGCTTCTGCCAAATCAGATCTTTATGTATGGGGTCTAGTATTCTTAGAATGTTTAACAGGCGTGCCTGCGGTGACGGGCACTAGCGTCGCATCGATTTATCACAAACAATTAAGCGATGTACACATTCCAATTCCCAGCGCCCTACTTGGCCACCCCCTTGCGGGACTGCTTAGGCGTGTACTCAATAAAAGTGCGTTGGAACGTGTGATCACCGCAACCGAGGCATTTTCTGAACTTGCTCGGATGAACGTATCGAACCTTGTTGGTGTGCTAAATGATGTTAAAGCCCAGCATGGTTACGACGAAACCACAGTAATGATCCGTGATGACGATCCTAATCATCGCGCCATTCAAGAATATACTGCGCTTACTGAGCGCAAGCAGCTAACCGTTCTTGCTGTAAGGTTAAGTGTCAAAGCACTCGACAACAATGAAAAAGACTTCGATGTCATAGACACGGTTTATAAATCTCAACGCAATCACTTTATTGATATCGCGACTCGTTACGGCGCTTATCATGTGGGTAATCTCGCCGATACCAGTTTGTTTTATTTTGGCTACCCCGTTAGCAGCGATAATGATGCGCGATTATCTGCCCGTACCGCACTTGAAATGATAAGCGAGCTTGCGAAGCGTAACGCGCTAATGCAAGAAGCTCACAGAGTCGCGCTTAACGCCCATATAGGAATTCACACTGGGATATTTATTACCTATGCTAATGCCGTACCTGAAGGACATCACGCGAATATTGCAGCAGCACTCTCCCGTGAAGCTGGCGAGCGCCAAGTCTTATGTAGTGCAGAGTCACGCTCACTCCTTGATGCTTTTTCTGAATTCAATCTGTACGGCCAAGTACAAATAGGCCCGTTATTTGAACTAACGCCGGTTTATAACTTGCAAGGAGAACGTCGCATCGAAGCATTTGGCTTTATGCGTGGTACAAAGAACCATCACGAACTTGTTGGTCGTCACCTTGAGCTTGAACAGACACTTTCACTCATTAATAACGAGGTCGAAGGTGCAACCCGCATCGCTCACATTCATGGTGAGGCTGGCATAGGTAAATCTCGGCTGCTGCAAGAAATTCGTGCTAATGCACCGCAATATCAACATTTAGTCGCCCAGTGTTTACCAGAGCATCAAAATAATGCTTTGTATCCAATTTTAACGCTGGTCAAGTATCTATTTAACACCGAGCAGCTAGATGCTCATTCAGCCAATACCGTTTTTAGTTATGTATTATCCAACATGGATAGTAAGCTCGATTTAGCACAAGCTATCCCTGTGTTGCTAGTTTGGCTCAATATCTCACTTGATGATGAAATCACGCCTTCTACACTTTCTCCCGATGAGCAAAAGCAAGTGTTGTTTAAAGGGCTTTGTGCATTGTTATTGTCAAATCGCCATGGACTCAGCAAGTTTAAGCTTTACATTATCGAGGACATTCACTGGGCAGATAGCACCACCTTAGAGTTTTTACATCACTTTGTCGGTGCGCTCGCTTCAGGTGATGTTTTACTAAGCACTTCAAGACAAGCGGTACCAACTCAGTTAAAAGACCTCACCTTAGTGGATGTTTGTCTGAAAAAACTAACCGAAAAAGCCACAGAAGATTTTATCATTAATTTGTTTGATGGCCGCCGAGTGTCAGAGCAAGTTCTCAAATTACTTACCAGCCGCACCGACGGGATCCCGCTATTTATTGAAGAACTCGTCAACATGCTTAAACAAAAGGCATTAGTTGGAGATAAAGGCGGAGAGATTGACTTCCTCGCACCAGATAAACTTGACCATGTACCTACGAGTTTAAGAGAGTCATTACAACAAAAACTAGATAGCCTCAGTCACGCCAAAGAAACAGCCCAACTAGCAGCCACAATTGGCCGAGAGTTTGAATATGATTTACTCGTTGCGGCATCTTCTTTAAGCGAAAACCAGATCCAAAACGACTTAAATGAGTTGATAGCAAACGACCTTATTGTGCAGCAACGTCGTGTTGATAACGATAGCTATATTTTTAAACACGCTTTGGTACGTGATGCTGCCTATGAAAGTATGGGTAAGCATGAATCGCATGCACACCACATGAGTATAATTGAGGTACTCAACAATACAGGAATGAGCCAAAAGCAACCACTGCTTACAACCCACCATTTAGCAAAAGTGGGAGAGCATGATGCGGCTGTTGAATTATTACTAACATCAGCAAAAAGCGCCGCTGCGATTTATTCTGTCGCAGAGGCCAGTATTTACTATGCAGAGGCATTGAATTTCTTCCAAAATGGTTTAATCGATAACCAGCCTTTACTCCATAAGATTAAAAATGCACTTGCCTCATCTAGGATTGCATACAATGGTTGGCTAGATACGTTGGCAAAAAAGCACGTGCTTCAAAATATCAGTGAACTCGCCACAATTTTAGACCCTAAAGAGCGCTTCATTACGATGAGAGGCGAATGGCTGCACGCCTACGCTACCGGTGATATTTTAAAAGCTCATAATATAGGATTACAGCTGCACGAAAACAAAAGCGAATATCCACCTCACCAACACCCAGTGATCTTCGAGCTTTTATCGCAATCCTACTTTTCACTGGGGGAGTTTGACAAAGTAATAGCGCTTGTCGATACGTTACCAAAAGAAGGCTTTTTCGATAATAGCTCTCAAGCCATAACTGATAATTACGGCTTTTGCTCTGAACTCACTTGTATTGCTTTTAAAGCTCTATCACAGTTGCTCACTGGTAAGGTTGATTTGGCACACAGCGCTATGAATAATTTAGCTGAACTTTCCAAAGATATAAATATAAATGATATTAGCTCAGCAACAAATGGAATATGGGCGTGGTTTAAGCTAATACATGCTTCAATACAAAACGATTCCATTAATTTTAAAAAATATCAAGATGAAGCAAAATATTACTCATCAACAGGGGTAAGCCTTGCAAAAAACTCTAATAACGCTGGCTGGTTGGGTTATAATAATATGCTCAACTACTTGGCAAATTTAGATGATATAGGTAGTTTACAAGAATTCGAAGAAAAAATATCAAGCTTTGCTGGGTATCGTTCACATCGAACTTTTTATTATTACTTTTTATATAAAGTATTACTATTTAATAAAAACACAATGAAAGATGATGCTTATAATGAATACTTAAATGATAAGGCTAGCACTAAAACCTTATACCTCCAAAACTATGAAAATTAGGAAATGAAAAATGAGTGATAATACAAAACTACCAACCGGTTTAATCTCTTATATCTATAATGTAACTAACGATGAAGCTTTGAAACAACGAGCGACCGATAACTTGGCTGAAGTGATGGCTGAGTTTGATTTAACAGCAGATCAAAAACGCATTATTACTGAAATTTCTTTAGAGACTGGATTGACAGATGATCTGTGGGATCAACTATCTGCAGAACTAAGACCTGAAGTTCAACACACTATCAAAACAATTTGGTAATACATAGGAGCAGCGGGTGATTTTTAGCTTAATCAAGCGTGTATTTTTTTGTAGTGAAACTCTGTCAACGGTACAGGAACGATTTAGTTGTTTTACTTTGTAAAATTCTAATGTTATTAACATCAGAAACAGAACAAAAAATAGACCAAAAATTAAGTTAAATTGGTATTTCACCCGCATTCATCATGAAATATAGTAAAAGTGAGCTTTATAGCATTGCACTTGATAGTGAGGTTCAACATCTCAATCGCACAATAACGGAAAAGCTTCAGCCAATTGTAAATGGCATTCCTGAAAATATACATGCAATATGTTTTGAAAAGAGAATTGAACAGTTTGAAGAAGCAGTTGATTTCCTAGTATGCTATTACTGCTCTCCTCATAATTTAGATAGCGTTTTATCTTATATAAACCAAAAACTTCCAAATGAATACGCCCACAGAATAAACAAGTTTATAAAGAGGAGGAAGCTTTCTTCTACTTACAAACCTGTAAACTTAATATGGTTTAGCTTTGACTGGGAAGATGGTCGTTATAGCACAGTCCCAACATTTTGTATAAGTACACAACATTGTCAGTTTGCTGACTTCAGCCTATTAAGCGCATTTATAATTAACGCATCTGAGTTTTTAGCTCCTGAATTTTTAAATAAAACAAAAGAGTTACTTCCTAGTTTAGAGAATACTAGGATAAACCACTTCAGCTTTACATTTGGACGAAAGGAATTTAGAGCTAAATTCGTTTTTAAATTAGAAACATTGAAACTTCCCGGTTTACTCAAAGATCTAGACTGGAAAGGAAACTTATATCTACTGGAACAGTTATTAAATGCTATTGTTCATGTATCAGATGAAATACAAGTTGGGCTTTCCTATTCAACGGAGTTGTCAGAAAAAATTGAAATTGAACTGCCTTGGATCACAAACCTTGACGAAAATTACCTACATGACAGCTTTTTGAGCGCACTAAGAAAAATAACAGACAAAAAATTAAGCACTAACTTAACTCCTTGGCTCAACCTGAAAGTACAAACTGGTTACTATATAAAAATAACCCTCACATCAACATCTGAATTTAATATCAAATCATATTTATATTCTTCACCTTATAAGAAAAGGAAATAACCATGAAAAGTGTAATAGCGAAGCTCTCTTTACTATTAGTAAGTACTGGTACTTTTGCTACTGAATACAGCATTTTTCCAGATTGGCTAGTCAAAGACGAATGCACATTAACTGAGCCCTTTCCTTTTCCTAGCGACTTGACTCAGCTAAAACCTTACCCTCTTGACGCATACAATAAGTTAGTGAAGTCATGTGAAAAGTTAAAACCCGTAAAACCCTCTGAATCGAAGAAGCTTGACTATTTGGATCATCGTTACGCACTATTTTCATGGTTGAGCTTTATTGCACTAAACAGGCAATTGGACGAAAATTATAAGCTCACACAAAATAATCTAAAAGTGTGTACTGCCGACTCAGGCGCCAACTGCCCGCTTCCACTTTGGATAAACTGGCGTGAAACCGAGACCATTTTCACAGTAGATGCAACGCCTCCGGTAAACTGGGATATATCCAAAAACTTTGCCATGATGCAGCCTTTATCTGCTGTGGAACAAGTTGCGCCTAAAAATGAACCGAAAAAACATGCTATTTTAACCGATCAAAAAAACAATCCTGTTTATTATCAAAAGTTCGTCAGTCCATATGTTTTCAATTTTATTACTAAAAACAAACTATATAGCATAGATGGCCAAATTGAATTCGCGAATAACCCGACTTATAGTTGGGCGTGCAAAAGTCAGCAGGCAAGTAATATGTGTATCAACATGAATACTATTGGCTTTTTAGCTTGTTCCGACAAATCTTCACTACCAACTTGTAACTTGCCACAAAACTTGACAAGTTTTGACCCTAAGCCGCCAGGCCTTGCTATAGAGATAAAGGTAGCTTGGAAATTGCTAGATGAGTCAGATGACCCTAGTAAATATATTCGAGCCAAACTACCCGTAAAGCGCTACAACCAGATACAAAATGGCGAAGCTGGTTCATTTAAAATCGAAGAAAAAGAAGTTGGCGTTGTTGGATTTCATATAATGCAGAAAACTGGCACGTCTAGTAACTGGATTTACGCAACCTTTTCACATCAGAATAATGTTTGGGGCAACTCACCAACATTTTTCAACAAGCAATGCCCAACATGCGCAATCAATCATCCAGTAGGAGGCACTAAGCCTACTCAGGTGGTGCGATTAGAGCAAATATCACCTGTTGTTGAGCAAGTGAACCAGCATATTTCTAAGTTGTTTAAACAAGAAAACGCTGTCCTTCAATATTACAAACTGATTGGTACCCAATACTCAACTAATAACCGAAGTAAGCCAATGACTGATATTAACGGCCAAGCAAGTGATACGATTGAAACCAAACTCATTAATTATTCGGGAGGAATGCCTCACCCAGTTTATTTGACCAATGAAGTGATTGAGACATTTTTACAACTAGGAAACCAACCTCAAGGTAAAGAAGAAGCGCTTTATTATAAAAGCTCCTCTTGTATGAATTGTCATGCGGCAGGCGGGATCGCAACTGAATGCGATAAGAGTACTGGCAAACCAATATTTACACCACGTACAGCAGATTTCTCTTTTATATATCACGATGCAAAGACACAGTTTAAAAACCAAAACTGTATCAAAGAGGAAAAATCAAATTAAGGTTTTTAACCTGAGGTTCGGGGCTTAGCTACTACAGTTAATGTGTAACCACTAAATACACACCAGTCTATCAAACAGTAAAAGCAAGATAAGCAGTCATGCTATCTTGCTTTTACTTAGAAACATAAAGCTTAGCGCTGCGCTAATTTCCCTCTTGCTGCATGAAGCTTCTTATAACTTTCAATAAGACGCAGGTGCTTATCTAAACCTTCCAACTTCATGTTAGTTGGCGTTAAGCCATAGAATTTCACATCGCCATTAATTGAACCAATAACCGCATCCATCACGTCTTTAGAGAACATGCGAGTGAAGTTATGAATGTAATCTTCTATTTCTAGCTCTTCATCCAACGCAATTTCAAGCGTGGCATGCATTGCTTGGTAGAATAAGCCACGCTCAACCGTGTTGTCATTAAACTGCAAGAAGGTTTCAACTAATTCAATGGCCGCTTCGATATCGCCAAGCGCTAGATAGATTAAAATCTTAAGCTCAAGAATTGTAAGCTGACCCCACACCGTATTTTCGTCAAACTCAACGCCAATTAGGGTGATAATATCAATATAGTTATCAAGCTGGCTGTCTTCTAAGCGCTCAACCAAGTTAGCTAATGCTTCGTCATCTAGAGAATGGATGTTGAGAATATCTTCGCGATATTGCAGTGCTTTATTGGTGTTGTCCCAAATCAGATCTTCGGCAGGGTAGACTTCAGAAAAGCCCGGAACCAAAATACGACAAGCGATCCCTAAGTCTGTAAATTCCGCAATATAGGCTTCTTTACCTAACCCTTCCAAAATGCCAAATAACTTATCGCATTCTTCTTCATTAGTGCCTGTAAAATCCCACTCAACAAAATCGTAGTCATGCTTCGCACTAAAGAAGCGCCAAGAGATCACCCCCGTTGAATCGATAAAGTGTTCAACAAAGTTCTCCGGCTCAGATACCGCCATACTGTTAAACGTAGGTTTTGGTACATCGTTTAAGCCTTCAAAGCTACGCCCTTGTAACAACTCGGTTAAACTGCGCTCAAGTGCCACTTCGAAGCTAGGATGCGCCCCAAAAGAAGCAAACACACCGCCTGTTTTAGGATTCATCAGGGTTACGCACATTACGGGGAATTGACCGCCAAGAGATGCATCTTTCACCACCACAGGGAACCCCTGCTCTTCAAGCCCTTTGATCCCTTCAACAATACCTGGATATTTAGCAAGTACAGACTCTGGCACGTCAGGGAGCACGATTTCCTGCTCGATGATTTGCTTTTTCACCGCGCGTTCAAAGATCTCAGATAAACACTGCACCTTCGCTTCAAACAGGTTATTACCGGCACTCATACCGTTACTTAGGAATAAGTTTTCTATTAGATTTGACGGAAAATACACAGTTTCACCATCAGAATGGCGAGTATACGGAATAGAACAAATACCGCGCGCTACATTACCTGAATTTGTGTCGATTAGATGTGAACCGCGTAGTTCACCTTCAGGGTCGTAAATTTCACGAGTGTAGTCGTCTAAAATCTCAGTAGGAAGCGCATCATCAGCTTCAGGCTTAAACCACTTTTCGTTCGGGTAGTGAACAAATTCAGCATTTGCGATTTCTTCACCAAAAAACTGATCATTATAAAAGAAGTTGCAATTTAAACGCTCAATAAACTCACCAAGTGCTGAGCATAGCGCGCTTTCTTTGGTTGCCCCTTTACCATTGGTGAAACACATTGGTGAAGCAGCATCACGAATATGCAAAGACCAGACGTGTGGCACGATATTACGCCATGATGCAACCTCAATCTTCATGCCTAAATCCGACAGGATCTTGGTCATATTTGCGATAGTCTGTTCCAGCGGAAGATCTTTACCTAGGATAAAAGTGCTGTCGCTTTCGCTGGTATCAACCATCAGCATAGCCTGCGAGTCATCTTCAAGGCTTTCAACCGCTTCCACTTGGAATTCAGGTCCTGTTTGGATCACTTTTTTAACAGTACAGCGATCAATTGAGCGCAGGATACCTTGGCGGTCTTTTTCAGAAATGCTTTCCGGAAGCTCCACCTGAATTTTAAAAATTTGGTTATAACGATTTTCAGGATCAACGATGTTGTTTTGCGCCACACGAATTCCATCCGTTGGAATGTCACGCGCATTACAATACACCTTCACAAAGTAAGCTGCACAAAGCGCTGAAGAAGCTAAAAAGTAGTCAAATGGACTTGGTGCTGAGCCATCGCCTTTATAGCGAATTGGCTGATCTGCAATGACAGAAAAGTCGTCAAATTTGGCATCAATTCTGAGATTGTCGAGGTAATTTACTTTGATTTCCATTGGAAGGTTCCGGTGTGTTGCAATCGAAAACGCCAATTGTACTTGAGGATGCAAAGTGGTGCCAATGGAAGTTTCTGTTTATTCGAGTTGAGTTAATATAAACAAAATCCACAATGTAACCCACCGTAATTGCGCTAACTGGCATTTTACGACACTATAGTCAGTGCTGTAGCTGAGACAGACTCTATTGGCAGGCGAGTGAATATACTCGACAAACAACACTTAAGTCTCACAAGCAACAAAATAACTAGGAAGTACACGCATGACGATTGTGAGCAAAAGCAAACTCGATTTTTACGAAAACAACGGCTTCGTTTTATTTGAACAAACTTTACCCGACACACTGCTGGAACAACTGAAGCGACTATCTAATGCGCTCGAGAGTAAAGCAAAACAAGCACAGCAAGATGGAAAAGTCGCGACTCAATACCATTTATCAAATGAATCAGGTGAGCCAAAACTCTTTCGTTATAATGATTTGCTTTTTGAAGCGCCCGAGTTAATTATCGAACTACTCGCAACACCAGCAATGTTAGCGATCAGTGAACACCTTTGTGGTGTAGGCAGTGTTCCATTGCAATGTGACTTAGTCTGCAAATATCCACATCCCCACCCTCACATAGCTTGGCATCAAGATGCTCCTCATTCTCGTCATTTTGCATATTTAAATGTCGGTATCTATCTTGATGATGCGAATATAGATGACGGGTGCTTACGCTATTTGCCAAATTCCCAACACCAAATTTTGGATATTTATTCTCTCTCGAGCGAATATGGCTGGAACATTCCAGGGGTTGTACAGCAACCAGCTAAAGCCGGAGATATCTTAGTTCAAGACATGATGGTTTTACATGGCTCTGAGCCGAAACGCAGTGAAGGTCCGAGAAGGACAATATATGTAGAGCTTCGACCACTTGCAGGTGTCAATGAGAATCAAAGTAGTGAATGGGCTGAGCTTAGAAAGCAGTGGATGGCACACGTTATTCAGGCTGCAGACCCAGAAGACGTGCCTGAGAATTGGCTAGCCGTTTATGGTGAACCCAATTATGATTTGAATACGCTAGTAGAGCGTATCAAACAGAAACGAGAGGCCGTTATCCCAGCTGTTTGGGCACCGAAAATTGTTGAGCACCCAGACTATCCTACACCCGCCGACCTACGTTAGTCTGCATGAAGTAATTGTCACCGCTTATCGATGACAATTACCTCTGACCATACGGTGTTTGAAATTTCCTCTCACTTCACCTTAGCTAAAATCAAAAACACGATTTACTTCAATGCCATAGCACACTTCTTCAAACCTAAATCGTTTCATTGTTATCCCTTGGGCTTGGTCGAGGTTTACCGCCCCATGCTTTTCGTAAAAGCGTCTTGCTTGTTGGTTTTGTTCATAGATCCAGGTGTAAGCGCTTTGACAACCCAGCTCGTAAAGCTTTAACAAGCGTGCTTTCAACAGCGCCCTACCGAGCCCGCGGTTTTGGTGACTTGGTAAAATGTAACCACGATAAAGCTCGCCAGCATTCGTTCTCGATACTTTTTGGCTAACCGGGTTATACATTCGGCGATAAATCCCAGCTGCGCCGCAGCCTAATATTTTCCTGCCATCAGTCACAAGCAATGCTGTTTGGGTTGTCGAATTTTTGATAATCTCAGACCAAATAGTTGCAAAAAATTCGACGTTTCCCCTTTTTAGCACGTGCTCTGGTAAAAACCCGCTAAAGGCCGCTTGCCAACTCACCTTGGTGACTAAAGCCATTTCCTCTATATCTGCGGTGCTAGCAGTCTTTATGGTGATTTTTTCTGGCAGGTTAAATACGTCAACAAATGCCTTTTCATCTAACTCAGTGATATCCATATAAACACTCAGAAGCTCTTTTAAGTAACAATTAACACATTATTGTTACAACTTGTGATTTATACAAATATTTATTCCAATTTCCTTCTTGCTTGGATATTTACCGTTTTTCACAAGGCCGACCACTATCAAAATTTATACCCAAATTGATAAATATCATCTAGGAAAAGCTCCTCAGCCAATTTTAACGCTAAATCAGAGTAGTAATGACGGTAGTGCCTACTTGATGCTTGATTATAATAAGGTAAATAATAATCTTTGCTCCCCAACTTCCTTAAAATTCGCTTACTGTCTTTTTGATAGTTTTCAAAGCGGCAAATTTCATTAACGAGTGAATTTCCCAAATGGTCAGATAACTGGGACCATTGACTCCACGCTATTCCGCCGTGCTGCTCTGCAACCATCTCTTGTACAAATAGTTCAAACCTCTCTTTCTCTGCATAATGATGCTTCTCAGATACCGCTTCTGAGTGTAGACTTTTACCTTTCTCTAATAGTGAATACCAAGAAACGAGTCTTTCCCATGGGTTACGTACAAAAGCAAATTTAAACGTACTCTCAAACGCTTCCGGCAATGCCGCTCTAGCCTCTAGAAGCGATGCATGCTGGCTGCATATCATCCTTAGGTCTGGCGCCGTTTGCCTGAGGACACTACATAACGACGTACCGCCAGTGCGGCTAATATGGCAGAACAAAAAATTGTACTTTTTAGAATAAAACATAAGCCTCAATCATTTCAGACTACAAAATGCATTTTCTTCACTTTGTTAAAGCATCCTTGGTCAAGAATAACTACAAAGTCGAAATCAGGTCTCGCTGACTCACCTTACCAAGTTTAAGCTGTTCGTAAGAATGATAGATAGCCTTTTTGCTATCTTGCAGTCGCTGGGTAATGTCTTCACCTTCAAGTAGCGCCGCTTGCGCGGCTTCTAGCCTATCTTGCGTATCAGTAATAATTGCTGTTAATTTTGCTTTATCTGATCTAATTAGCGTACTGTCCTGCTCGACTTTTTGCTCAAGCATAGTTAACAACTCTGAGCGTACAGTTACCGTTTTATACTCTTTAAAGTCCAATCCCAGATGATTAAATAACAGTGCTTGGTTCATCTCTTCTGGTGCAATTTCTACTTCAATTGGCATCTCTACAATGTTCGTCATCATTTCACGATACATCTCGATGTTATATTCGCGGCTGCCTATTTTGTGATTCGAACTCACCAGAGCTTCATGGGCTAGCTTTTCAGCTTGCTCAAAATGCTTGGTAAGGTAGGTCGATTGGGTGTTGTTCGGGGCTTTTTCTTGAACGGCCTTTGCGGCTTCCATAAACGAAGGTGTTCCTGAATTTTTTGCCACTGAATTAGAAATGTCTTGATCGCTCACAGCATTATTGTTCTTTCGACTATAAAGATCGTTCGAACCATACATTTGTGAATAAGGTGAATTTTGAATGTACATACTCGCTCCTTGGTGCATTGGCTGTTCTAGTACAGCAATAAGTGCGCCAAGGAAGCGTTATTAACCTGATCTCGGGTTAGTTAGAGTCCTAGGAGTCTTTTATCCAATTTTTCGATGTAATCGGGTTTTACCAAACCAAAGTTTGCCGTTCAAGCGCTTAATATTACTGCGCTTGAGGCAAACTTTTTCCGCTATCGATTAACTAACCTGAGCTTCGGATAATTAATGCCTTTCTAGCAGCCAATTTTAGCGCTAACTGCGTTGAATTCACTTCCAATAGCCAGCTATTGGTGCGTAAATTCGTCTAGTTATCCCTAAAACTCTCTGGCTAGATAAGGGAATAATTTAATGTGTGTTTAAAAACAATTAGTTAGTTCATTCCTTATCCAAACCTCAGGTTAATCATTAACTTTCTCACGCCAACGGATCATCAACATATACACTACAGGTAACACCACTAAGGTAAGTAATAGTGCGCTTGCCATGCCGCCTACCATAGGCGCGGCGATGCGGCTCATTACCTCAGAACCTGTGCCCGAACCGTAAAGGATTGGCAATAACCCGATAATAATTGTTGCCACCGTCATCATGACTGGACGAATGCGTTTGCCCGCACCTTCTAAAATGGCATTATTAATGGCTTCAAGGGTTATGATCGGTTGTTTCTCCTTAAGCTCGCTGATGGCTTGGTTGAGATACACGAGCATGATAACGCCTATTTCAACGGCAACACCAGCAAGCGCTATAAAACCAACGCCAACTGCGACCGAAAAGTTAAACCCCTCAAGGTATAGTAACCACAGTCCACCAATCATCGCCATAGGTAACGTCGCCATGATAATTGCCACTTCGCTAAAGCTTCTAAAGTTCAAATAGAGTAAAACGATAATGATCCCAAGCGTGAGCGGTACCACATAAGTCAATTTAGCTTTAGCACGCTCCATATATTCGTATTGACCAGCCCAACTGATGGAATAACCTGCAGGTAACTCCACCTGCTCGCTCAGTACTTGTTTAGCGGCTGCCACATAGCTGCCAACATCGACACCATCTAAATCAATAAACGTCCAGCCATTAATGCGAGCGTTCTCGCTTTTAATGCCCGGTGGCCCGTTTTCAATATAGATAGTTGCCACATCACCTAGGGCAATATTTAATCCCTCGGCGGTGACTATAGGAAGCTTCCGCAGTGCTTCTGGAGAATCGCGTAAGTCTTGCGGGTAGCGCAAACTAACCGGATAGCGCTCTTGTCCTTCAATGGTTTGCGTGACGTCCATTCCACCAATTGCAGTTGCGACCACTTGCTGTACATCAGCAATATTGAGCCCAAATCGCGCGGCTTTATCACGTTGAATATCGACCTTAATATAACGACCCCCAGCTACCCGCTCTGAATAGACCGAAGCGGTGCCCTCTACCTGACTCAAAATACGTTCAAGATCTTGACCAATCTTTTGGATAGTATCTAGATCTGGACCCGCGACTTTAATTCCAACAGGCGTTTTAATCCCCGTCGCGAGCATATCAATACGCGTTTTGATGGGCATCACCCAAGCATTGGTTAAGCCCGGAAACTGCACTAGCTTATCGAGCTCTGCTTTGAGCTTTTCAGTGGTCATTCCCGCACGCCACTGATCTTTAGGTTTTAATTGAATAAAGGTCTCGATCATCGTCAACGGGGCAGGATCGGTTGCGGTTTCCGCGCGACCAATTTTACCAAAGACATTTTTTACCTCAGGCACCGTCGCTATCAACTTGTCGGTTTGCTGTAAAATTTCTCTGGCTTTACCAATCGAAATACTTGGATATGTAGTCGGCATGTACATTAAATCCCCTTCATCCAAAGGAGGGATAAACTCGCTGCCGATTTTATCCATTGGATAAAAACCAACGACAGTAATAGCAGCAGCAGCCAACAACGTCAGCTTAGGAAAGCGTAAAACTTGTTTCAACAAGGGCATATACGCGCCAACCAACATTCGATTGATTGGATTTTTATGCTCGGGCACAACTTTACCGCGAATAAAGTATCCCATCAGCACAGGAATAAGCGTAATGGCAAGCCCTGCCGATGCGGCCATCGCATACGTTTTAGTGTATGCCAGAGGGGCAAACATACGCCCTTCTTGCGCCTCAAGAATAAACACAGGTAAGAAGCTTACGGTAATAATCAGCAAACTAAAGAACAGCGCAGGACCAACCTCAGAAGCCGACTTTGCGACGATTTCCCAGCGATTTTCATCATTGAGTGGCGTTTTTTCCATGTGTTTGTGCATGTTTTCAATCATCACGATTGCACCGTCGGTCATCGCCCCGATAGCAATGGCTATACCACCAAGGGACATGATATTTGCGTTCACCCCTTGAAAATACATCACGATAAAAGCCACCAGAATGCCAAGTGGCAAAGTGATCACGGCAACCACGGAAGAGCGAATATGAAATAAGAACACCACACACACTAAGGCCACCACCACCAGCTCTTCGAGCAGTTTAGACCAAAGATTATCAATGGCTTTGGTGATAAGCTCGGAGCGATCGTAAACCGTCACCACTTCCACCCCTTCAGGTAAGCCTTGTTGTAGCTCAGCAAGTTTTTGCTTTACGCCGTCGATGGTTTTTTGCGCGTTTTCTCCAAAGCGCATGACTACAACACCGCCAACAACTTCTCCTTCGCCGTTAAGCTCAGCAATGCCACGACGCATTTGCGGTCCAATATTGACAGACGCAACATCTGCTATCGTTAATGGCGTGCCTTTGACAGCTTGCCCAAGTGGGATAGCTTCAATATCTTTAACGCTTTGAATGTATCCCGTACTGGTCACCATATATTCGGCTTCAGCCATCTCAATCACGGAAGCGCCCGATTCTTGGTTACCCCGCTGCAGCGCCTGCTGTACATGCGTAAGCGGAATACCGTAAGCGCGCAATTTGTTGGGATCAACCTGTACTTGATACTGTTTCACCATACCGCCAATCGGCGCTACTTCTGACACGCCAGCAACCGATTGCAGCTCAAACTTTAAAAACCAATCTTGTAAGCTGCGTAGCTGGCTAATATCGTGTCTACCGGTTTTATCAACTAATGCATAAAGATACACCCAACCCACCCCAGTGGCATCAGGGCCCAACTGCGGTTTTGCCGCATCGGGTAATTGTGGTGCGACTTGACTTAGATATTCGAGCACCCGACTGCGCGCCCAGTAAAGATCCGTTTTATCGTCAAAAATAACGTAAACATAGGAATCCCCAAAGAAGGAATAACCACGTACGGTTTTTGCGCCCGGCACAGAGAGCATGGCAGTGGTCAGCGGAAATGTCACCTGATCTTGAACCACTTGTGGTGCCTGTCCTGGATAAGGTGTTTTGACAATAACTTGTACATCAGACAAATCCGGAATGGCGTCGACAGGTGTGTTTTTAAGGGTAAATAGCCCAGCCCCCACCAGCATCAGTGTCAGCAGTACCACAAAAAAACGGTTGTATACTGACCAGTGAATTATTGCTTGGATCATTGTAAATGCTCCTTAGTGGCCAGAGTGCATATTCATCGACATCTCGCCTGCAGGTTTGATATCAGTCACCACAAATTCGTCACCCACTTCAAAGGTGAAAGTCACCTTCATTCCTGTCATAAGCTGGCTTAAATCAATGTGCTCAGCTGCAACAAAGTCCATCGTTGTTGCGGGACGGTCCCATTTTTCAATGGCATCGCGAGAAATATTAAGCACTCGGGTGTCAGGGGTGATGGTGTTTATCACGCCACCCACGGTTGCTGTTGGTAAGGTATTTTTGGTCGTACTTCCTTCGGACATAATGTGAATGCCTGTCAGTAATACGCTACCGTCATCCTGTTTCGTGGCTTCAAAATGCAAAATCTGTCCAGCGTTTAATTCGTCAACATCGACACTTTCAGCCACGGTAAAATCCATCACCATTTCAGGCCATTCCCACTCGGGTACGGATTGATGATCGATATTCACTACTCGACTTTGGTAGTTCACGCTTTGAATTTCTCCTTCAATCCAAACTGACTTAGTCTCAGCAACTGGCGCCATACGCATAAAATCAGAAGTAATGCTCGATTGAGAATCAATCAGGAATTGGGCTGACGTAACAATCTTATCTCCTTCGTTAAGGCCTTTGAGGATTTCAATGTTTTCATCACCAATTTGACCCAGTTCAACGGCAACCGATTTAAAGCTACCGGGTGCAACTTCAACGACAACACGATTTTGTTTGGCAGTGCGGATCACAGCTTCACTCGGCACTTGCAATACATCGTCACGAGAATCGGCATGAATGTTCACTTGCGCAAACATATTTGGCTTTAATAGCGCATCACTGTTGTCAAACCTGAGCCTTACTCTAAGTGTCCGTGTTTTTTCATTGAGTGAGGGGTAGACGTAATCGACTTGCCCTCGCCACGTTCTGCCGGGTAAAAAGTCTAACCTCATGGAAACCGCTTGCCCCTGAGCGACCAACATAGCATCACGTTCAAATACATCAGCTTCGACCCAAATTTCGTCAAGTTTGGCGATACTCATGAGCGTTGTGCCTGGTTTTACGTAAAACCCTTCTCGGATCTGGAGTCCATCCAACACCCCAGATTGACGCGCATAAAAGGTAATGCTTTGATGCACTTCACCCGTTTTTTTAAGCGTATTGATAAAGTCATCACTCAGGTGCAATGCCTTGAGCCTTTCATGCGCTGCGTTTATCAGCGCCTGATTATTACGCTTTCTAGCAATAAGGTATTCTTCTTGCGCATTAACCAGTTGCGGCGAGTACAAGGTATACAGTGGTTCACCTTGCTTCACCGGATCTCCTGCTGCTTTCACGTAGAGCTTTTCAACCCAGCCCTCAACTCGAGGATGAATGTGAACTAAGCTATCTTCGTTGTACTGAACATACCCAACCGTACGGATTTGGTGAGACATCGCTTGACGCATGGCCACCGCAGTACGAACGCCCAAGTTGTTTTCAACGTGAGGCGCTATCTCCACAACCCCCTCACCAAATTTTGCATTCGCAGACTCTTCTTCGTACACAGGTACGAGATCCATTCCCATCGGAGACTTACCTGGCTTATCACGACGATAGTTCGGATCCATAGGTGCAACCCAATAAAGTGGCGCTTTCTCAGCGTTTTGCGCTACCGCAGACTCGTTACTTGAAGAGAGATTTATCCCAACTAGCACGCCTGCCGTTAATGTCGTGACGGCAACCAGCGTCATTTTTAAGTTGTTATTCATGGCTTGCACCCTCTTCAATTTGAGCCAAATAGTAGTTACTGCGTACCACCGCTTTTAACAGTGCAATATCAATGGAAAGTGCTGATAACTGCGCATTCAGTTTCGCGATACGCGCCCTCACTACCTCGGAAAAGTCGCCATCATCATTGGTATAAGCAGTCAACGCAGCTTCGGCCTGTTCAGCGCTTTGTGCCACAATTGATTTTGCGTATAGCGATTGCCTCTCTTGCAATCGTTGGATAGTTTGAATTTCTCCATTTAAGTTTGAAAACAGCTGCTTTAGCACCAGCAACCGGTCGGTTTTACTCGCCTCAACTTGTGCAGTCGCTGCCGCTTTTTGCTGATCTTGTTTTCCATCTGTGAATAACGGAACGTCGAATGACACACCAACGCTAAAAAAGTCGGTGCGAGACATCTGATCTGGTGCATCATCCCGATACGCGTAACTCGCATTGACTGAAAACTGTGGTTTATATGCCTGCTCAGCTAACTTTACCCCTTGATTAGCACGGAATGTATCAACGTCGGCTGCAACAACCAACGGGTGATGAGTCAAATGTTGTACTACAGCTTGGCTATCAACTGGGCGTTGCTGCATCAATTTTGGCGCAATTGAGCGGATCAACGGCAGTGTCACTTCGTTTTGGTCAAGGATACTCAGCGCATTTGAATTAGTGAATGCATCATTTAACAGCCATTGCGAAAGCTTTGCCTTAGCAGTGTTAAGCTGCTGATAAGCCGCAGAACGCTTGTCATCTAATTGCATCACCTCAAGCTGAGCACGGATCACATCTTGCTGGCGTGTAGCACCAAGCGCATTGGAGTAGCTAGCATTGGCAATTTCTACCATTTGGTCAAACAACACACTATCGCGTTCAATCAATTCTAACGTCTTTTTGGCTTGTACAATATCAAGCCACACCTGAGAAACATCGCGGCGCACTTGCGCTTTTCTATCCGCTTGTAAAATCGGTTGCTTTTTAGCGTCAAGTGCCAATTGTTGGCTCTTAATTTCGAGGCTATCTCCTCGCGGCAACATCTGCATCACACCAACTTTAAGCTGGGTCATCCCCTCTTGATTAAACTCCCAACTATCAACAGGCAGGTTCATCATGCCTATGGACACCTGAGGATCAGGATAGCTTAGTGCTTCTCGGCTCATCGACTGCATCGCAGATCGCTTGTATTGGCTAGATTGAAGCCAAGGATCGTTGCTGATGGCTGCATCTATCGCTTGCTCTAACGTTGCAATATTGGCCTGTGCTATCTGTGGCAGTATCAGAGTTGCAATAAACAGGGAAACTTTGATTGTCATTAGAATTGCTCCTCATAGCTGTCGATTTTAGCAAAAATCTCATAGCTCCCATCTTTTTTGAGTAGCAATACTTGATAAGGCATAAAACGCTCGCCAACTTCCATACCGGGCGAGCCAAGTGGCATCGCAGGCACACTCAAGCCGATGTTTTGTATGTCTTGAGTTAACGTTTCGTTTTGCAAAAACAGTTTAATAAACTTGGCAGGAACATGCCCTTCAAAAATAAAGCCACTTTTAGAAACCCCAGTGTGGCAAGATTGATAATTTTGCTTAATACCAAACTTACTCTTAAGTGAGCCAAGATAATTTAAATCGGTGGCTTTGTGCGCGATACCTTGTGCAGTTAAATGGTTTAACCACAGTTCACAACAGCCGCAGGTTGGGGACTTAAAGACTTCCAATTCTATATTAGATTTACTATATGCCATGGCGCTCATAAGCCATAGCGTCATCACTAAATAAAACTTTTTCATGCTAACCTCGCATGTAATACCAACTGAATTACTGCAACTGGTATCAATAAAATCGTTGAAAATTACGCCAAAAAAGACGATTAATCGTACAAAACTTTGAAATTAAGGCAGATCTGCCCTGAGGTTAGGCAAGTATTGGGGGTTTATAAAGAGAGCGAGGGTGGTCGCTAAGCTGACCAGTTGTGAAACTTAATTTATCGTTTTTCAGTACAATAGGCGCTATCCACTCTCTTGGCGAAAACGCTGCAAGATTTGTAGAGCACATATGTGTAGGGCAAGTACAATCGCTGCATTGTGCTGTGATCTGAGGGTCACAGCAATCCATTTCAACCATCATTTCATGGTGATGAGGATCAGCCAATTGCACGTCACTTTGAAGCATTTGATGAGATGTTTTATGACTTGCAGTACCATGCATTTCACATGCTGCCATGGAGGCAGCCGCGTTTTGACCACTGAGTGTAGCCACCACGAGCAATGTGATAAGTAAACGTAAGAATACTCGCAAGGTACTTTTCCAAATCAAAAATCAGGTTAATAATAAAAACCTAACCAAAGAAATGCAAGTAAATCACCCAACCTCGTTATTATTTTCTTTCATCATTGATATACTAGCGCCCAAATCTAAAAAACTCCTCCAACTCAAGGAAATGAACTATATGAAATTAGTTACAGTAACAACTATTTTAGCTTTGGCAGCATCTTGCAACGTCAGTGCTACAGATTTCGGAGACTTTGGTATCTCTATATATGGTGGCAAAACTTATAGCAGTGATATCGAAACTTCTCGCCACCAAACATACGAATTAGAAGACGATTCGCATTTTGGAGTGAGCGTAGACAAATATGTGCCTGAAGGCCGTTATGGTTTCTACTACAGTAAAACCGAGACTCAGCTTACCGCATACCCTCTAAATAAAGTGGAAATGGAATACCTACTATTTCAAACTGCAGTACTACGCCCTATCAATGATGATTTAGATGTTTATCTAGGTTTACAAATTGGTGCTACCTTCATGGATCCAAACTTTATCGACTCTGACACTTTTTTTGCATCAGGGTTATACACGGGTTTTGAATACAACCTTGGTGCAGGTTTTCATCTCGGTGCTGAAGCACGATGGATTGCAACTATCCTTAACAACAACTCTAAAGTCAGTTGTGATGTCGACCCAGACACCAAAAATACTTGTAGCTGGCACTTCGACAGTGAGGTAATGAGCCAATATCAAGCGAGTGCAACATTAAGTTATCGCTTTTCACTGTAATTATTACGAGCGGGTTTTAATATACAGTAAAACTCAACAACCCCTGGTGAGTCTCTGTACAATAAAGTCAGCAAAAACACTTACTTTTGCAGGAATATGGCGAGTAGCTGGGTATAGCATCCACAGCTCGCCAGAATAATTCGTTTCAAATTGCCATTCAGGTAATACCTGTATCAACCCCCCTGACGCTAACGCATCTTTAGCTACAAACATAGGTAAGCTTGTGATCCCAAGCCCTTGCAGCGCAGCATCTAACCTTACTCTAGTGTGATTTGCCTTATAGCGCCCGTTAACTGGGGTTGTGTGTTTTTGTGTGCCTTTTCTGAATCGCCACTTAGCATCGGCATCCGTTTCCCCCAAAGCAATGCAGCTGTGTTGTATTAGTTCTTTAGGGTGAGTAGGAATTGAGTGTGTTGCAAGATATTTTGGTGATGCCGCTACTATATGTTCTATCGTCATTACGCTTCTGCCTATTAAACCCTGCGGTGGTTCGTTAGTAATTTTAAATAGAATGTCTATTTCATCTCGGATCAGGTCCAGTGCGTTGTCATCCAACACCAAATGAACATCAATGTTTGGAAATTCGCCTAGAAACGCCATTACACTTGGATGAATTAGTGTATGTGCGACCGCTTTTGGCGCTGCAATTTTAACTGTTCCTTGTGCCGTTTGATGATGGCTTTCACAAAGCGAGATGACGTCTTTGGCGGCTTGTTCCAACTGAGTACAGCGCTCATACACAGCTCGTCCTGTTTCGCTCAATCTTAAGCTGCGGGTGGTACGCTGAAGTAAACACACCCCCAATTGCTGCTCAAGTTGTTTTATGGCACGACTCACTGATGACGGCGAGACACCTAATTGCCGAGCGCTTTCAGAAAAACTTCCAGTGTTGACAACAGAGACAAAAATCGACATTTCTTGCAGTAGCTCAATATGTTTACTGGTCGCCATAGCTCTCCCATTTGTGCGCTCTACGCAAAAGTTATTTCTATTTTTAGATTATTATCTTCTCAGGAGATTGAAAATACAATGTTCTCAATTATTCAATATTATATTGGGAGCTTATTATGGTGCAGTATTGGCCAGAGTTTTTGTCATTAGCCATCATTCATTTTGTTGCAGTGATCTTGCCGGGCCCCGACTTTGTTATTACAGTCAGACAGAGCTTAAAATACGGCAGACTACATGGCGCAATGACAGCCTTGGGGATTGGCGCTGGACTTAGTGTTCATATCTTATATACCTTACTTGGTGTCGGCGCACTGATGCAGGCCTCACCTTGGGTTTTACAAGTAGCTAAATTAATCGGCGCTACGTATCTTATCTACATCGCTATTCATCTGCTCAAAAGTGCAGGAACGATTCAACTGGATACAGAAAATGCCCAAGCTGATGTAAGCTCACAGTCGCTCAAAAAAGCCTTTAGTCTTGGTTTTTTAACTAATGCAACCAACCCAAAAGCAACCCTGTTTTTCTTAGCCGTGGTAACCAATGTCGTCAGCCAAGGAACTCCGTTACATATTCAACTTTTTTACGGCGCTTGGATGTGCAGTGTTAACGCTTTATGGTTTATCTGTGTCAGCTTATTATTCTCAGCTCCATCTTCTCGCGCTTGGTTCTTGAACAAGATGAACTTGGTTGAAAAGGCACTTGCTATGTTGCTTATGGCCTTCTCATTAAGGCTGTTGATTGCTTAACACAAGAATGCTGAATAAGGGTTTCAGCCTCATGCGTTAGCCCTTATTCAATTACTAAAATACGGATATTAGGGCATCAACGCTTCCCACCAGCTGCTACTTGATAGCGTTTCTGATAGCGTCAAAACTTCACCCACAACAGGTGTTACCAGTGCTACTTGATTTTGCTCAGCTGCGATTTTCACTCTTGCGAGCGGATCAAACCAAGAGTGAAAGGCCAAGTCAAAGGTACCATTATGAATGGGGATCATATGCGTTCCTCGCAAATCTATATGAGCCTGTACGCTTTGCTCTGGCGTCATGTGAATATCAGACCAATCTTTATCATAGGCACCAGTCTCTACTAAGGTTAGATCAAACGGGCCAAGTCTTTCACCTATTTCCTTAAATCCAGCAAAATAACCAGAGTCTCCACTAAAAAAGATATTTTTGTCTGCTGTGCGAATAGCCCACGCTCCCCAAAGGGTTTTATTTGCATCTCCAAGTCCACGTCCAGAAAAATGTTGAGTAGGTGTAAAGGTGAGTGTTAACTCAGCGGTTTCTTCAAACTGCCACCAGTCAAACTGCTTTATTTTTTCAGCGGGAACTCCCCACTTTTGCAAATCCCCCTCTACACCCAAAGGTACATAAAATGCCCCCACTCTGTCTGCTAATCGCTTTACGCTTTCCTTGTCTAGGTGGTCGTAATGGTTATGTGAAATCAGCATCTTATCAATTTGAGGCAATGATTCAATTGTAATCGGTGGTTGATGAAAACGCTTTGGACCAATAAATGAAAATGGCGATGCTCGTTCAGCAAAAACGGGATCAATCAGAAGATACTGCCCTTGCGCTTTAATGAGTACTGATGAGTGTCCCAGTTTAATAACGTGAGTTTGCGTATCTGAAAGTGCCTTTAAATTCGCCTCTGTGAGCTCTTTTATTGGCATATCAACCTTCGGCACCGCATTGACTTTTTGTTCGGTAAAAAAGCGCCAAAAAATTTCCAGCGTCTTACCTAGGCTCGTTTTATTCGTTTCATGAGTATTATGAAATTTACCATCACTATATTGGGTTGATGAATACCCACCTTGATTTACCGCAGCATTTAAATTAGAAGCCATAATTCCTCCTACTCCTATCAACAAGACCACAATCAATCCAAACCATGTTCGCTTTTTCATATAACCACCAAAAGTAAACTACACAGTGTAGTTTACACATCGAGAATAGAAAGTAAACTAAGCAGTGTAATTTATTTTAGTTTTGCTAGAATGTGGAGTATCCATTTGTTGATATTCCCTTGCCTGTAATAGATAAAATGAAACAATCAGAAAGAAAGCGACTGCAAATTCTAGAAGCTGCCCAGCAATTATTTGCTCAGCACGGTGCTCAAAATACCAGTATGGATCTCATCGCAAAGCACGCTGAAGTGTCTAAACGAACGATCTATAATCACTTTGAGACCAAAGAGCTACTACTCTATAACGTACTTGAACACATGATGCTTCAAGTTGACCAAGGTGATATTTATCAATATCGACCCGATGTCTCGATTGCAAAACAACTTCAAGAAATCGCTTTACGAGAAGTCAATCTGCTCACCTCTGAATCATTTATCAAAGTGGCTCGCGTGGCATTTATCGAGTTGTTGCAAAATCCTACATTGGCTGCGCATTTCAATAACAGTAAAGTAGGTTGTATGCGTTATTTAGAAACGTTTTTAGCAGATGCAGTTGCGAATAATGCACTGTATATCGAACATCAGGCATTCGCAGCACAACAGTTCTTATATCAACTCAAGTCTTTTATCTTTTACCCACGGCTTTATGGATTTGATCTCACAAATATGGAGGAAATGGACTTTATTGTAGAGCAAAGCGTTGCGCTTTTTATGGCGAGATATGGGACTGAACAACGCGCCCAAGATTAATGATAAGGTATGCTAATACGAGGATTTAAATAAATTTCATACCAACTTGCATAAGGCTATATTTCAAACAAAAAGCTTCCCTGATATAGTTATCCACGCTAGCAAGAGTAAGGAAATCAGATGAGCGAATTAATTGCAATTGGTAAAAACATTTGGATCCACAACGGCCCCGCGGTACCATTCTTTGGCATGCCGTACACTACCCGAAGCACTATAGTAAAGCTTTCCTCTGGCGCATTATGGGTGCACTCTCCTGGAAAATTAACGGCAGGATTACTCCGTGAATTGACGCAACTTGGGCAAGTCAAATATCTAATTTCTCCAAATAAACTACACCACCTATTTATGGGAGATTGGCAGGAGAAGTTCCCATATGCAATTATGTTTGCTTCTCCAGGTGTCGACAAAAAACGTCCTGATCTTACTTTTCAGCGCCAACTGGGCAACATTGCAGAACCCGAGTGGCAAGAAGATATTGATCAACTCATTTTTAAAGGCAGCGCGGTTATGGAAGAAGTCGTATTCTTCCACAAAGAGAGTGACACATTAATTTTGACGGATCTTATCGAAAACTTTCACCCTAATCACTTCTCCGGTTTTAAAAAAGTATTAGCGAAAATCACCGGGATTATTAGCCCTAACGGTAAAACCCCCATAGACTGGCGAACTTCGTTTATGTTTGGGAAGCAGCAAGCCCGAGCCTGTTTTTCAAAAATGGCCGCATGGCAACCCCAATATATTGTTATTGCCCATGGTGAATGCATTACAACAGGCGCTGGGGCATTTTTACATCGCTCATTTTCTTGGCTGGGTATCAATAATACCAATTGTATTAAGTAAATGAGCTATTTTGAAGCGGGGAAATAGCTTTAGTAGCAAGGCAAAAATTTTGCTATTTAGTTGTTCTAAATGAGAAATTTTTAACGAAGCTAATATGATATTTCACTCTTCAAATTGATTGGAGAATTAATTCAATTGGTATAAGGCCGCGTAAGGCGCAGAACAAATAGCAGTATATAAAAAGCGCTGTCACTTTACTGAACAGCGCTTTTTTTACTTAACCTAAAATTACATACCAGCAGGGTATGTATAACTTGCTTGTAGACCTAGCGGAATACCAAGCATCCAATAGATCAATAAGAAGATGCTCCAACCAATCAAAAAGGCAATTGAGTAAGGCAACATCATCGCTATCAAAGTACCTATCCCGGTCGACTTAACGTATTTCTGGCAGTAAACCACAACCAACGGGAAGTAAGGCATAAGCGGCGTGATTATATTTGAGCCGGAATCACCAACACGATAAGCCGCTTGTGTTAAATCTGGTGAAATACCCAATTGCATTAACATCGGAACAAAAATCGGCCCCAACAACGCCCACTTCGCAGAGCTTGACCCTACAAATAGGTTTACAAATGCGGTGAGGAAGATAATACCAACCACGGTAACATAGCTTGGAAGCGCCAATGCCTTTAATATTTGGGCCCCTTCAATAGCAAGCAGTGCGCCCAAATTTGAATGGCTGAAGGCACTGATAAAAAGTGCACAGAAAAACGCCATAACAATATAGTAAGACATGCTATTCATGGCTTTAGTCATGGCATCAATCATGTCTTTTGAAGTTTTGAACGTACCAACAACGAAACCGTATACCGCACCTGGGATCCAAAACAGTAGGAAAATAAGTGGCACAATTGATTGCATTAACGGTGCACTAAAATCAGTTAAAGCACCCGACGGACTGCGTAGTGCTGAATCTTCACCGCTTGATGCATAAACCAATAACGCGATACCTGCTAACATCACCATAGACGCCACCACAAAGCCCTTCTTTTCTTTGCTTGTGATCTCATCAAACGAAGGCAAACTATCAGTATCGCCGTCAATTTCTGTCGCTTTTAGTCTTGGCTCTATGATTTTATCGGTGATATACCAACCTAATAAAATAATGAATAAACTCGATGCTGAAGTGAAAAACCAGTTATTTAGCGGGTTAATCGCGATTTCTGGATCGATGATCTGCGCTGCACTTTGGGTAAAGCTTTGTAGCAACGGATCGATACCTGAAGGAATAAAGTTCGCGCTAAATCCGCCGCTTACACCAGCAAATGCCGCAGCAATACCCGCAAGAGGATGTCTTCCCATCGCATAGAAAATAACACCAGCAAGCGGAATAACTAACACGTATCCAGCGTCTGTCGCTGTGTGGCTTACAATTGCGATAAGAATAATAGAAGGAGTTAGTAGTGCTTGAGGCGTGCGTTTAAGCATGATTTTAAGGCCAGTATTAATATAGCCAGAATGTTCAGCAACCCCCACACCTAGCATAGCAACTAGCACTACGCCTAATGGCGCAAATCCCGTGAAGGTTTTTACCATCGTTGCCATAAATCCGGCAAGCGCATTTGGGTCTAATAAATTGTGAACGACAATCGCCTGATTGGTTCTTGGATCAATAGCGCTAAATTCTACGCCTGAAAATAACCAAGATAGCAGCCAAATCAGCAACATTGCTGATAAGAAAATGATTGCAGGATCAGGGAGTTTATTCCCCACCCGCTCAATCCCGTTTAAAAAACGGGTGATCGCAGAGTTTTGCGAGTTCGCTTGTTGTGTTTCGTGCATACCATTGCCCTAAGAAAAAAATTGCTTAACCATAACTTAATATTTACATGTTAAGCAAGAAAACGTGCCTATTGACGAGACACTTTGCCGAATTAGTAGCCGACTTGGTATTTTTTTGTCTCAAGTCAGTGTTCAATAAAGAATTTACGCTATGCTTTTTATATGTCTGAAATTAAGGATTTTTAGATGATAGATCTAGACGACAAAGTGTTAGCTGACGTCAAACATGGTTTCAATTTACCACCTAAACCTGCGCTGATAAGCGAATTGCAAGCAGCACTTGCTACAGCAGATCCAGATCTGAACGACATCGCTTCTATTATCGCTCATGATGTCAGCACCTCAGCCGCGGTGCTAAAAATCATCAACTCGCCCCTATACGGCTTGGCAAGAACGGTCACTGATGTAAAACAGGCTGTCGTCTTTCTAGGTCTAGACTCTATTAGTAAGCTGGTGACCGGCTTTTTGCTCAAACAAACCTTTGACCAACGTAAATGTTGTATCAGTTTGGAGCGGTTTTGGGATAACGCTTCAGACATCGCGGATAGTATCATGGTGATTGGTAATAAACTTAAATCGCGTGTTCCTATCGAAAACTTGCACTTACTAGGCTTATTTCACGACGCAGGGATTGCCGCTATGGCAGTAAATTACCCCGATTATATGGAAACGCTCATTGCCGCTAACAAAGATTATGACAAGCTGTTAGTCGAACACGAAGAAGAAAAGTACGAGACCAATCACGCTATTATCGGCTACTTCCTCGCGGCTTCCTGGAACTTGCCACAAAGTATTTGTCAGATGATTTTATGCCATCATGACCCCGAGTTTTTGGGGAACTGTAAAGATGAAGAACAGAAATTAGCTTTCTCTGCTCTAAAAATGGCGGAAAATTTTGTACATATCAATAAACGTTTTGTTGCAGCGCCTGATTGGCACTTAATGAAAGCGGATGTATTGAAGGTTTTAAATTTAGATGAAGATGATTATCAGGACATCAAAGAAGACCTAGATGAATACTTCTTAGAGCAGGATGGGGTAAGCAACTAGTTATCTCACACTCAACACCGCCTGTGAAATGCGACTCAACGACACTGTTGCGGCAATTCTTAAAACTTCGTAGACTGGCAGCAAAATTAAAATAAAAAAACTTAAGGAATTTACATTGCCAGCGCTGCTATCTCTTAAAGGCAAATTTGCCATCTTTGGGCCTGGAATATTAATGGCAACTGCTGCTATCGGTGGTTCACATCTCGTTTCATCAACTCAGGCTGGAGCACTATTTGGTAGTCAATTGATCTGGTTAATAGTTGCTGTTAATTTGCTCAAATATCCCTTTTTTAAATATGCAGTCGAGTACACAAGCCACTCTAAGCATAGTGTCGTCGAAGGTTATCACGCACATTACCGCTTCGGATTTAAGGTTTTTGTGCTACTCAATATTTTCGCAGCCATTGTAAATACCGCGGGTGTGCTATTACTTACCGCAAGTCTCTTGAGCTACTCGCTGCCATTTCCAATAAATATTGAATTGTTAAGCTTTATACTTTTGACTAGTTGCTTGGCAATCTTACTGGTTGGACACTACAAAATACTCGATGTAACAAGCAAATGGGTGATGATAATTTTGACAATTTCCACTGTCATAGCACTTGCCATTGCGGCTAATAATGGACCGGCCCATCCAGCCCCCATTGATCCGATATCCCCGTACGACATCGCGTTACTGGGCTTTTTAGTTGCCTTAATGGGTTGGATGCCCGCACCAATCGAGATTTCAGCCATTAATTCCTCTTGGCTAAAGACGAAGATGGCTAAACAATCACTAACAAGTGGCCAGATCCTACTGGATTTCAAGGTGGGATATTTTGTTACGCTGGGTCTTGCTGTCGTGTTTTGTTTACTGGGTATGCTAATGCAATACGGTCAAGATAAGCCTGTGGAACTCGCTGGTGTTGCGTTCTCACAGCAGCTCATTGATATGTATGCCAATACAATCGGCGAATGGGCCAGATGGCTAATTGCTGGCGTCGCATTTTTGTGTATGTTTGGAACAACGATCACAGTGTTAGATGGCTACTCCCGAGTGCTTAGTGAATCACTTCAGCTGTTACGACCGAACACAACGAAAAAGAGTTACACGCTCATTGTATTGCTACAAGCAACGCTTGGTATGGCCGTAGTGCTGTTTTTTAAAGCCGACTTAAAGAGCATGCTAATGTTTGCCATGAGCTCAGCGTTTGTCACTACTCCTATCTTTGCTTGGATGAATTTAGGATTAGTGAAAGGTGAGATCTATCGCAGTCAACCAATGTACACCAAGATTTTGACGGGACTGGGGCTGGTTTATTTAGTGGGCTTTGCACTGTTATTCATCTATTGGCGATTTTTGATGTAAAGCCAAGCGAGGCGAAGTAGCAGATGCAAATTAGACTTCTAGCATCTGCTACACTCGAGCGAGGTGCGGTTATTTTAGATTTTGCACCTGCTCCCAAATAGAAACCACGTGCGCTTTATCATCGTCATTTAGCTCTCCATTTCGGTATGCTTTTACCAAGCTGCTTTCAACTTTGGCATTTAGCTCATCAATCGAAAGATCTGCTTCCTCTACTTGTGCATAGCCTACCGCTAAATCAAAGTGACCGCGTAAATAGCCACCAGCAAATAATTCATCATCGCTCGCTCTATCAACAAGCTCATCAAAAAACTGCTGCGCTTTCTCTACATATTCTACTAAAGACATAGTTATTCCTAAATTATTCTTGATGGCCTATGGCGTACATTACATGGTCATTGAACCCAGTGATCACTTTAATAAATCCAGCTAAGGACTCATCAAGTTGTTCGTCACCGGTATCAGCAATTAAAGGACGACCATTTAAGGCCTTTAATTTCGATTTTGTGGCGATAAGGATAATATTATCTTTGCCGATTTTTTTGATGAGGTTAGGACTTAGCTGCTGATTACCGCGGCCAAAAATATGTCCTTGCCCACCAATTAATGTGATCACTAGCTTTGTTTTGTTATCAGCAAGGGACAACAATTGCTGCGCAGTTTGATCTTGGGCGATCAGCGCTTGGTCCCTTACAACATCAACACCAAGAAGTGTATTATCAAGTCCCATCTCTTCCATCACTGCTGCAACGGTAGAACCAGACCCCATAATGTAGGTTTCATCTTCTTCCATTTCGGCAACCACGTAGGCAGCGATATCGGCTAACACTAATTCATCGCTTTCTTTACCACCGTTTTTCACCGCTTGTACATATCTCAGCTCGGTCGGCACTTGCATTTCACCAAATCGCTTAGCGCGCACAGTCCCTTCACGAAATGCTGCTTCATCAATGTCCATCACATCGGCTTCGCCAATGGAGACAAGCTCTCCGGTAACCAAAAGTTCAACGACTCTACCTGCTGCTTTTGGCGTTATCGCGTATACGCCGCTATGAATTTTGCACCCAGCAGGGATCCCAAGTACAGGACATGAATCACCCACCGCGTGGCAAATGTTGCGGGCAGTACCATCGCCACCAGCAAACAAAATCAAATCGACACCATGCTGTTGCATCATTTGCGCTGCGGTCTCGGTATCTTCAGGACGAGTTGCCGTACTTTGAGTTTGATAAATCACTTGGGTGTTAAAACCCAGCTCTTTTGCCGTACGCTCCCCCATCTCACCATTAACAGTGTATATTTCGATATTTTCTTGATGTGAAAGCAGTTGTGTTAAAGCCGTTTTTGCTCGCTGATTAGCGCGAGGCTCTGCACCTAACGCCAAAGCTTGTTGAGCTGTTTCTGCGCCATCGCTACCTTTTAGTGCAACGCTCCCACCAAGTCCAGCTAAAGGATTGATGATAAGTCCAAGCTTAAATTGCATCGTCAAACTCCATGCTTAGCTCTGTCGGGATATCCCAGTTAAATTGCTGCTGGCGTAAAGGCCAAGGTGTATTATAAAAATTGCGTAATGCGTTGAGTAGTTGAGTTGTTCTGGTATTAAATCCGCTTTCTAATAAAGCTAGCACTTGCTGATGCACCCGTTGTTGAAAGCTGAAACGGCAAGTTTGTTCACCGTTGAGGTTATCAACGGAAACATTAAATGAAAAACCAGCTGCGACGCTTAACGCCCACTCAATCGCTTGTGGTTTCACTTCCACTTTTTCAAATTCGAGCTGCTGCGCTTTATCTCGTCCATCGGGACAATACCAGTAGCCGTAATCTTCGAGTTGACGACGCGCTTCACCCGCAACAAGCCAGTGCGCAACTTCATGCAAAGCACTAGCATAAAAGCCATGAGCAAAAATAATGCGGTGATGAGGGTATGATTCATTTGCAGGTAGATAGATGGGCTCGTCGTCGCCCACTACCAGCTCCGTGTTGAGCGTGTGCAGGAATAACCCATTAAAAACAGCAATGAGGTCTTCTATTTTATGCATCAACATCCGCCACAAGTCTAAACTGGGCGCAAATTGTAAAGTTTTTAGCGGCTAAAGTAAAAGATCTCGTTTTAGACTATGCCTTTTTGTCCAACGAGCTGCGTGGCGCGATATAAAGCGAAGCACGATCTCGACCTGACTTTTTCGACTCATAGAGGGCTAAATCAGCTTCTTCAAAACATCGTTTGTGATTAAAGCTTTCGCCAATAAGCTCGTACCCCGCGACGCCAATGCTAAATGTCAGTCCAAAACTGGTGAAACGGGTAAATTCATGCACCAGTCGTTGTGCAAAATTAAGCGCGGCATCCGGCCGAGTTTCAGGGCAGATAATCACAAATTCATCACCGCCCCATCGTCCAATATGGTCGCTTGGGCGTGCTTGCTCTCTTAGAAACTGCCCAACTTCCTTCAATGCATTATCACCATCTTGGTGTCCTGCGGTATCATTTAATTGTTTAAAATGATCAACGTCGATTACCAGTAGCGATAGCGCTCGATGATAACGTATGGCCCGCTGCACTTCTTCTTTCAGCAGCGCTTCAATCTTTCTGCGATTCATAACCTGAGTTAAGAAATCCAGTTCAGCTCGGTTCTTCAATTCTTGTTCTTGACGTAAATCTCGGATCACCGCAATGAAAACATCATTTTTAGAGACGGACACCGTGGATAACGCGATATCCACCGGGATCTCCACACCTGATTGATGTCGCCCTACAATTTTAAGGCCATCATGCGTCACTCTGCGCATCGTAGAGGTACCTTGGAACTTTTCTCTGTCCGCGACGTGTTTACCGGTATACCGTTCTGGGATGAGGTCTTCAACCTTCATACCTAGTAGTTCTTGAGGTTGATAACCAAACAAGTCAGTACACGCCTTATTGACTTCTTTAAGCCTACCGTCTTTGTCACAATATAAAATGGCATCAGGAGTAGAATTGAATAACTTTCGTTTCTCGTTGATAAGTTTAACCACAAAAATGAGCGTGAAGATGTTTAAGCAAGCAAACAACAAGACTATTGGTAGTAACAACAATACACCGGTGTTACTCAACTCTTGGGTTTGAGCAAGCTTTACAGATTGATTTTGCTTTGCAAGCTCAAATTTTTCTCCAATCAACTTACGCAAATAGTTAAATGCAACTTCTGCGTCAGTGTCATCTACTCTCACTAAGCGGTCCACCACTTCAGAGCTCAACCTACCTGATGTAAATTTTGACTTAGCAAGCGCAAGCATTTGTGTATATTCATCAAAGGTGTGTTGAATAACGGCTAATGCCTTTGTCTCTTGACTGCTTAGCACCGTACTTTGCAATTTTAAGATGGTCGCTTTGGTGGCTTCAACATCAGCTAAAGCCTGTTCGTAATAAATCTCGTCTTGACGTAGTACATAATTTTTGAAGTGATGAATAAAGCCGTTATAACCAAAACTACGCTCTAGCTCAGCTAGCAGCTCGGCACGTTTAATTGCAACTTCAGTTTCTGATTGCCATGACTGATGAAATGAGGAAATGGAGTGGTTTAACAAAGTGGACCAATAAAATAGACCACCACTCACCAAAATAGTAAATATAACTAAGCCACTGATCTGCAAAAAAATACGTTTATTCATATACTCTGCTGTCCAAATTCAGCAAATCCTAGAGTGCAGTAAGCAAAAGAAGAAATTAGAGGCCGTCTAGGTGCTGTAGAATCCATGTCGATGGTACAAAAGTTACATACCATTACAGCTACTAAGTCTAGACCAGAGAACGAAAAAAGCCGCATTACAGCGGCTTACAGATAGGATATTTTCAATTAAGATAAATTGGTATCATTACTCGTAATAAGCTTTGCCTTCTTCGGCCATTGCGAGTAGCGGCTCCGCAGGTGTAAATACAGGGTTGTCAGCAGCGTATGTTGATAGCTCTGAACACACCTTATTGGCGCCTTTTTTGTCCATATAACTAAATGGGCCGCCCAAGAATGGTGGGAAACCAATGCCAAAAATAGCACCGATATCACCATCTCTTGCATTACGAATAATACCTTCATCAAGACAGCGAGCAGCCTCATTGAGCATCTGCGCAACGCAGCGGTTCGCAATTTCTTGTTTATTCAATTTAGGAGAAGGCGTGACACCGAGTAACTCATAAACTGACTCGTCCACTTGCTTGCCTTTTTTACCTTCATAGGTGTAGAAACCACGACCAGATTTGCGACCAAGACGTTTGCTATCTATCATACGTGCAAAAGCATCCGGCGCCTTAAAGCGAGCACCTAATTCTTTTTCTAGGATTGGCGCAATCTTAGAGCCAATGTCTACACCTACTTCATCAAGAAGCGCAAGAGGACCAACAGGGAAACCAAACTCAACCAAGGCTTGATCGATTTTCTCTATCGGCTCACCGGCAAGCAAAAGATTTGCCGCTTCGTTGACATAAGGAGCCAGAATACGGTTTACGTAAAAACCAGCTTTGTCTTTTACTACGATTGGGGTTTTCCCCTGCTTGCGAGCAAACGCCACAGTGCGCGCAATAACCTCATCACTGGTGGTATCGTGCGGAATGATCTCCACCAGCGGCATTTTTTCTACTGGCGAGAAATAATGCAAACCAATTACGTTTTCAGGACGCGTTGCTTTTGCCGCGATTTGGCCGATTGGTAATGATGACGTATTACTTGCAAATATTGTACTCTCACTGCATTCGCGTTCAATATCCGCTACCATCGACTGTTTAAGGTCTAAGTCTTCAAATACAGCTTCAATCACCATGTCTGTGTGTTTAAAACCAGAGTAATCTGTTGTCCCCGTGATCATATTCAAAGTTGACTGCATCTCTGCCTTTGAAATAATACGACGCTTTTGGCGTTGCGTTAGGATCTTATAGCTGTAATTTAATGCGTTGCTAATGCCCTGATGCGCAACATCTTTAATACGTACTGGAGTGCCTGCTTTAACCGCACTAACATGGGTAATACCTGCGCCCATTAAGCCACCACCTAGCACTGCAACACGCTTCACAGGAGCAAGATCTTCACCTTGGAAATCCTTTTTCATTTCCGTTGTCGCAAAGAAAATCCCACGTAGCGAGCGGGATACTTCAGACATCACTAAATCAGCAAAACCCTCGGCTTCGGTTTTATAACCTTTAAGCTTGTCCAGCTCTACAGATGCACGTACCGCTTTGATGATAGCGGACGGCGCTGGATAGTGACCACCCGTTTTCTTCTCAACATTTTCTTGTGCTTTTTTGAAAATGATATTGCGTCCGAACGGGTTAGACTCTAGCAATTGGCTAATTTTGTCTAAATTCGGTTTGCGAGGCTTAGGCTTACCTTTTCTCGCAAGCTTCACCGCTACGTCGAGTAAAATACTGTGCGGCACGGAATCGTCAACTAGGCCCGCTTTTTTCGCTTGCTTAGGTCGAACTTGTTTACCAGTTAGCATCCATTCAAGTGCTTTTTGAATACCAACTAATTTTGGTAGACGCTGTGTACCGCCACCACCTGGCAATAGACCAAGCTGTACTTCAGGAAGACCCAGTTTAGTCTTGCTGTCTTCGGTACAAACACGGTAATCACAAGCCAGCGCAAACTCCAAGCCGCCCCCCAGTGCTACACCGTGGATCGCGGCAACGGTTGGGAATGGTAAATCAGCCAATTTAAAAAAGGTTTTATGACACATTTCCGAAATCGCTAACGCATCTTCACGGGTTTTCGCGCTGTCTAGCATTTTAATGTCTGCACCAGCGATAAAATTATCGTCTTTACCACTGATAAAAACCATACCCGTTACGTCGTCTTGCTTACTCTTTGCGATGATCTCTAATAATTCATCAGCAAATGTATCACGTAGGGTGTTCATTTTTTCGCCCGGCACGTCGATGGTGACGATGGCGACTTTATGGTCGTTTAATTCATAAGAAAATACTGACATTATGCGCTCTCCAATACGAATGCGGCTCCAAGACCACCTGCAGCACAGGCAGTTGTCAATGCAAGACCACCGCCGCGGCGTTTAAGCTCATGTAAGCTTTGCGTGATCAAGCGTGCACCGGTTGCTGCGAATGGGTGACCATATGCAAGTGAACCACCAAGCACGTTAAACTTATCCATGTCGATTTCGCCAATTGCTTTACTGCGACCAAGTTTTTCTTGCGCGAATTTGTCTGAGCCAAACATTTTCATATTGGACAGCGCTTGCGCTGCGAAAGCTTCATGCATTTCTATCAGGTCAAGATCAGCAAGGGTAATACCCGCTCGGTCAAGTGCTACAGGCGTTGAATGTGCAGGACCCATCAACATATCTTCGTGTACGCCGATTGCAGAGAAGGCGAAACTACGCACATAACCTAAGATATCGTAGCCAAGCGCTTTTGCTTTGCTTTCGCTCATCATTAATACTGCCGCTGCACCATCGGTCAGTGGCGTTGCATTTGCTGCAGTTACTGAGCCGTGCTGTCTGTCAAATACAGGCTTTAACTTAGCGTAGCTTTCCAATGAGGAGTTTTCACGGATGTTATTATCTTTATCAATAAAGCTTTTGTATGGCTCAACATGGGCAGCCATCACTTCATTGTTTAATAAGCCTTCTGACCATGCTTTTGCAGCTAAGGTATGTGAACGGTGCGCCATCGCATCTTGATCTGCACGGCTGATCCCGTGAGTCTTAGCCATTTGCTCAGCGGTTTGCCCCATTGATAAGCCAGTTGAATATTCCGCAACTGCCGGTGGCACTGGCAGTAAGTCTTTGAGTCTTAGCTTTGAGAAAATCTGTAAACGCTGTTTAAGCGTACGTGCTTTGTTCAAGTCAACAAGGCTACCGGCAAGCTTTTTGCTCACGCCAATCGGTAACACTGATGAAGAATCCGCACCACCAGCAACACCGACACTCACTTGGCCTGAAATAATACTCTCTGCAACGTTAGCAATCGCTTGGAAACTGGTTGCGCATGCACGTGATACAGAGTAAGCGTCAACCGAAACTGGCATGCCAGTGCCAAGCACGATTTCACGCGCAATGTTTGGTGCTTCCGGCATTTGTACAACTTGACCGAATACCAGTTGGTCGATTTCTTTACGATCGAAGTTCAAACGCTCAAGCATTTCGTTGACGACGATTTTGCCTAAATCTAGGGCTGGAACGTGGTGAAAAGCGGTAGCTTGCTTTGCGAATGGCGTACGCAGGCCGCTCACGATAGCGATTCGGTCGCCTTTTGATGTTTTTAGTATGTTTTGTTCAGACATGAATTTTGCTCTCCCGCTGACAGGTCTGACCTGTTAATTTCCTCCGATTCTAAACAACCAAATCGAAGTTGCCAATAGCAAAGCACGAAATGGCTGCTTTTTAAACCGTGAAAACCAACTTTAGATGCTTTTTCAAGCAATCTCAAAGTATTTGAAATTGTTATTTAAAATTTATGAACTTTTCTAAAATTATGGGTCTAATCAACTTGATTATTCATTCAGCGTCCATATAACTATTTTTATTTTTGTCGGCTTAAAAGGCAGTCTCATGGCAGTAAACGAGTTTTCTCAACTAAAAGAATATTTAGACACCCAAATTTTAGGACAAAGTGCACTGACCGAATCCTTGCTTATCGCGCTTTTAGCAGATGGTCATTTATTGGTTGAAGGCCCCCCAGGTCTAGCTAAGACCCGCGCAGTAAATGCGCTAGCTAAAGGCATTGAAGGGAGCTTCCAACGCGTCCAATTTACCCCTGACTTATTGCCTTCTGATGTAACTGGTACAGATATCTATCGCCAACAAACCAATGAATTTGTATTTGAGAAAGGCCCGCTTTTTCATCATTTGATTTTGGCTGACGAAATCAACCGAGCGCCAGCCAAAGTGCAATCAGCGCTACTAGAAGCAATGGCCGAGCGCCAAATAACCGTTGGCAAAACAACGTATCCGTTACCTGAGCTGTTTATGGTAATGGCAACGCAAAACCCGCTTGAACAAGAAGGTACATACCCGCTACCTGAAGCACAGCTTGACCGCTTTTTACTCCATCTGAATATCGATTATCCGGATGCAGAAACCGAGGTCGATATTTTGCGCCTCACTCGTGGCGAGGCGTTGGAGGAGTACCAAGCGACCTTCACACCGATCAGTCAAGCAACCCTATTTGAGGCCCGTAAAACCGTACTAAGCATGCACCTTGCTGAGCCTCTGGAGCAATATCTTGTACAATTAATTATTGCGACCAGACAGCCACAACGCTTTGATGCAACGCTTGCAAGCTGGATTGATTATGGTGCGAGCCCTCGAGCTACAATTGCGCTTGATAAATGTTCTCGTGCTCATGCTTGGCTACAAGGCAGAGATTTTGTCACACCAGAAGATATTCAAGCTGTGGTGCATAACGTGCTACGCCACCGTATCGTGCTGAGTTATGAAGCACAGGCCGATGGGATCACCAAAGATCAGGTGATCAGTAAGATTTTAGAATTGGTTGCTGTTCCATAATACTATGAACGACATCAAGCAGTTTAACTCGGCCAGCTGGTTTAATGAAAGCCACAGTAATGGTGTCGAACTCAGCCTGAAAGAGCTACTTTTTTATAAGTCCAAAGCGCATTTACTTTCGCTCAAACCGAGAGGAAAAGTGAAAAGTGCTCAATCAGGTCAATACCTTGCACCGCATAAAGGTCGAGGTATGGAGTTCGCTGAAGTCAGACAATACCAATATGGTGATGATATTCGTGCAATTGACTGGCGAGTTACCGCACGTACCGGTGAAGCACACACGAAACTCTTTCAAGAAGAGAAAGAGCGACCCGTTTTTGTATTTTGTGACTTTTCCTCAAGCATGCTATTTGGTTCAAAGCTGTTACTTAAGTCAGTACTTGCTGCGCACTTAGGCATTTTAGTGTCTTGGGCTGCATGCCAACGCGGCGACCGTGTTGGTGGGGTGGTATTTAATGACAGCAATCACCACGAGCTAAAGCCGATTGCTCGCGACCGTGGAGTGCTTGCGCTAGCTCATCAGTTCTGTGCCCTACACGAACAAGCATTAATTCAAAAAGAGACTCACCCCTCGGGGGATCGTTTCAATGAGAATTTAAAACGACTTGTGCATCTAGCCAAACCTGGCAGCCTGATTTATCTCATTTCGGACTTTACGGAGTTGAATGATGAAAGCTTTAAATTGCTAGAGCGAGCCACTCGCCATAACGAAGTCATTGGTTGTATGGTAAGCGATCCTTTTGAGCATCATCTGCCTGAATATAGTCAAGCGATTGAGGTCTCAGCTGGAGAACAAAACTGGACATTGCCCTTGATGGACAAGCAATTTAGAGACAAATTCTCGCAAAATGCGTCTGACTTTTTCAATCGAAGATTAGCGCTACTTAAGCGTTCTGGTATGTCGTTACAAAAGTACGACGCGTCATTACCAATCGAATTACAAATCATGAGGGGTTAAATGCAAGTCAATCCACTCGACCAGCTTAATGATGTGGTCATCCCTCAAAGCGTGAGCTGGTGGCCACTTTCTTATCCAATGTGGGGAGCCATTTGTGTTCTACTCACAATATTTGGGGCTACGTGTTGGCTATTATATCGTCGCCAGCAATTTTTAAAGGCAAAAAAGGAAGCCGTAAAACTGAGTCATTCGCAGGATAATGCCCAAGCATTACACACCATACTCAAACGTTTAGTAAAACATTATTACGGTGATACCGCTGCGAGTAGATCGGGCCAAGCATGGTTAACGCTGCAAGCAAGACTCACACGTGTTGAACTCACTCAGCAAGAGCTCGACTCGTTATATGCTCCGACTCAAGACCCCGCACTCAGCGATAAACTATGTCGTGCGATTAATACCTTCAAAGTGAAGGAGCGTCTCGATGTTTGAGTTTAGTTGGCCCCTTGCCTTTTTATTGTTACCTCTGCCTTGGCTAATTGCGAAGTTTAAACCGAGTATCGCGCAGACCAACATTAATATTCGTATGCCAAGTGCCGCAAAGTTACAACTCGCGAGCACAAATCAACTCAATAAGCGCGCAAAAGTAAGCCTAGTGGAAACACTCGTCTGGCTACTACTGGTAACCGCAGCGGCAAACCCGACTTGGCTTGACGACCCAATCGTTGTGCCAAACGAGGGACGCGATATTATGCTTGCCGTTGACTTATCGGCTTCAATGACAGAGCAAGATATGGAATACCAAGGTCGCTTAGTGGACAGATTGTCTGTCGTCAAAGCCGTTGTTAGCGACTTTATCGAAGCGCGCCAAGGAGATCGTCTAGGACTTATTCTTTTTGGTGACACCGCGTTTTTGCAAACGCCACTCACCCGAGATTTAGCGACGGTTAGCCAAATGCTTAGTGAGGCACAAATTGGTTTAGTTGGACGCGCCACAGCGATTGGCGATGCTATTGGTTTGTCGGTAAAACGTTTTGGCGAACGTGAACAAAGTAACAAAATCTTGATTTTGCTGACCGATGGTCAAAACACCGCGGGCAACCTTCAACCAGAAGAAGCACTGATCTTAGCCCGAGAAGAAGGCATAAAGATTTATACTGTTGGCGTTGGCTCTGATGGCAGACGCGGTTTTGGTTTATTTGGTTTTAACTCTATGGCTGGTAGTAGTATCGACGAGAAAACGTTGCAACATATCGCCAAAGAAACTGGTGGGCAATATTTTCGCGCAAAAGACGTGGAAGGCCTACAACAGATCTACGCTATGCTCGATGAGCTAGAGCCAATAAGTGATGAAACACAGACTTTCCGTCCTAAGATTTCACTGTTTTATATTCCTCTCCTCGCGATACTCGGCTTGCTTTTTGTGGCTCAGCTAAGTCTCGTATTAAGAACAAAATTAAGAGGGTAAATATATGGAATTTGAATTTATTCGCCCACATCTGCTTTGGTTACTTATTCCTTGGGTGATATACAGTGCACTGCAATGGTCTAAAAAGTCCAATCAAAAATCAGCGCAACTTATCGCACCGCACCTGATGAAGGTGGTGATGGGATCCAGTGGTCAAAAACACCAAAAACAAAGTAACTCTTGGCTTAGTATTGTGTTCTTTTTGTTGGCCATTATTGCGGTTGCGGGACCAAGTATTGAAAAACAAGAAGTACCAGTATTTAAAACTCAAGCACCTAGAGTGTTAGTGCTCGATATGTCTTATTCTATGTACTCAACCGATCTCGCGCCAAACCGCTTAACACAAGCGAGATTTAAAACTTTAGATATGCTCAAGCTTTTTAAAGAAGGCGAGACGGGTTTAGTTGCCTATGCAGGTGATGCATTTACCGTGTCGCCACTCACAACGGACGTCACCACACTTGAGAATTTGATCCCGAGCCTTCGTCCAGAGATCATGCCCTCAAAAGGCTCAAACGTGTATGCAGGCATCGAAGAAGCAGTTAGCTTGTTAACAGGTGCAAGTGCAACCTATGGTGACATTATTTTGGTAACCGATGGACTTGAGCAAAAAGACGCTGAAGATGTGCAAAGCCTCCTTTCTGACAGCCCATTTAAGCTAAGTATCTATGCCTTAGGCACGGCGCAAGGCGCCCCCATCAAATTACCTGAAGGCGGCTTTTTAAAAGACCAATATGGTCAAATAGTCGTGCCAAAACTATTCCCTACTCGACTCGAAAAACTCGCTAGAGTAAAGGGTGGAAAGTTTGCCAGCTACACAACTGACAGTAGCGATATAGATACATTCGAACCTAATTTGGATGCAAATACATCTGTGGTAAAACGGGACAGAGAAAATGCTAAGTGGCGAGTAGATGCTGGAATATATCTGCTGGTTGCACTTATCCCACTCGCACTACTACTGCTTAGAAATCATGCTGTTATGCTCAGTACTTTGATTGTTTTTGCCATGTTGCCAAAGCAAAAAGCGCTGGCGAATGAATGGACACAGTGGTTTAAAAATAGCGACCAAAACGCACTGCAGGCCTACCAAAATGAAGCGTTTGATGAGGCAGCCCTTGCCGATAATTCGGTACTAAAAGGCGCAGCCCTTTATAAAGCCGGAGATTACGAAGGAGCGGTAAAAACACTCGAACAAACAAGCTCAGCAGAAGGCCAATACAATTTAGGCAATGCACTAGCACGGCTTGGTAAGTTAGACGACGCGATTTCTGCCTACGAAAAAGCCTTATCCTTAGATCCTGAGTTTACGCAAGCGAAGGATAATAAAGCGCTAGTCGAAGCGTTAAAGGATCAACAAGGTCAGCAAAACCAACAAGGTCAGCAAAACCAACAAGGTCAGCAAGACCAACAAGGTCAGCAAGACCAACAAGGTCAGCAAGACCAACAAGGTCAGCAAAACCAACAAGGTCAGCAAGACCAACAAAGTCAGCAAGACCAACAAGGTCAGCAAGACCAACAAAGTCAGCAAGACCAACAAGGTCAGCAAAACCAACAAGGTCAGCAAGACCAACAAAGTCAGCAAGACCAACAAGGTCAGCAAGACCAACAAAGTCAGCAAGACCAACAGAATTCACAAGCAGGAAGTGAATCAGAACAAAATAACAACGAGCCAGAGCTAGATGCTGCCCGCCAAGACCAGCAAGCAGCCGAGGAACAAACTCAAGAGCAAAAACAACAGCAAGCGCAAGCCGCACCTACGCCCGATCCCGAACAATCACCGCAGGATGAAGAAAAGGCACAGGCAGCAATGATGCAAGATAGTCGGCCACTTACCCCTGAAGAAATTGAGAAAGCGCAACAGCTTAATCAACTGCTTAGAAAAGTACCTGATGATCCAGCCATATTATTGAGAAATAAAATGCAATTAGAAGCACAACAACGTAAACAAAGACGTCTGCCAAGGGGAGCTGAAAAATCATGGTAAAACGCATTATACTTTTTCTGTCTTTGTTGATATTAAGCCAGACATCGTTGGCTTTGGATAATCTCACAGCAAGCGTAGACAAAAACCCGGTACTGACAGGCGAATATTTCACGTTGTCGATTATCGCTGAGGGTAAGGTCAAAGGCACCATTCCGGATGTTTCAGCGCTTAGTAATGATTTTGTCACCAGCCCTGTAAATACTAGCTCTAGAACCAGTATTATTAATGGCAGCGTTTCAAGTTCCACTACCTGGCAGATGCAGCTCGTTGCGCGCACTCCGGGTACTTACACCATTCCTGCGCTAGAGGTAGATGGTGAAACGACCCAGCCGATCGAAATCAAAGTTGTCGCTCGTGATGATGAACAACAAAGCAACGATATATTCGTAAAAACCGAACTCAAGACAAAAAACCTATATGTTCAACAGGCTGCGCTCTATACCCTTAAACTATATGTAGGAAAGGAGTTACTAGATGGCCAACTAAGTGCTCCAGTTTCAGACGGTGCTAACTTCACACAATTGGGCAAAGGCCATGAAGAATATGAAGTTATAGATGGCCGACGTTTCATGGTGCTCACCCGAGAATACATGATCCAACCGCAAAAGAGTGGCAATTTCACTATTGAACCACCTATCTTCAACGGGCAGATCAGAGATGGCTATCGTAGAATGGCAACTTCTGCGGTTGGCAATACCATCGATTTTTCAGTGTCCCCTATCCCAGCCAACGCTGCTGACAACTGGTTACCAAGTGAGTATTTAAATTTTTCTGAAGAGTGGCAGCCCAAAGACGCTGAATTTACCGTTGGAACGCCTATTACGCGAACATTAACACTCACTGCAGTAGGTGTTACTAAAGAGCAGCTTCCTGACATTCAGCTTGAAGACGTTAATGGATTTAGAATTTATCCAGACGCGTCAGAGCGCAAGCAAATTACCCGAGATGGGAAAGTCATCTCACAGTTAACCATTTCATTTGCTTACCTACCGCAACTTGCAGGTGATTTTACTCTGCCCGAAGTAAAACTCCCCTGGTTTAATACCATCACTAAACGTGAAGAGTTTGCGACGTTACCAAGTAAGTCTATCAGCGTGATTCTCGATCCAAACCAGCCTACTTTACCACAGACAGCTCCAATCCAGCAGCCGCTTTCAAGCCCAAGCGTAAACCCATCACCTGCTACGCAAACCAACGTGGTCACAGAACAAATTATCCCGCTGTGGATGTGGGGACTCGCCGCTTTCGGATACGCATTATGGCTAATAACATTACTAATATGGCGTCTAAGAACAAAACCGACCGCAAGCCCCATAGTAAATACGGTCACTGATGAAAATTCAGCACCTTTTATTTCGTTTGAAAAAGCGGTTAAGCAAGATAACCCAGCGGGCTTTTATCAAGCGCTACTGCACTACATCAAACAACAAAATATCACCATGGCACAATGGCTAGCACTTCAACCCAGCTCATTGCAAGCACAAGTACAAACGCTGCAAAGCTCGTTGTATGGAGGCAATAGAGAAAAAGTAGACTTGTCTCAACTATATGGTGAAGTTAAAACCAGTGTTAAAAGCACTGTTCACACAAATAAAAGCCAAAGTTTAGGTAATCTATACCAATAAGCGCCTCAGGGCGCTTTTTTATTGCAAGACGAATTAGATTTGTTAGTAAATAATTAACAGATCAATTATGCTTGGTGTGAGATACACTCCCAGAATCAACTAAAATAAAATGAGTTTTTGTTGAAATAAACCTGCAAAAAGATAGGTCTCATAGATATGGCCAGTAAACAACATCACTACGAGTCACTGGTTCGGATGTACCACAAAGAGCTATATAAGTTCGCTTATTGGTTGTCTGGCGATCCGACAATAGCAGAAGACTTAGTACAAGAAACTTTTTTGCGGGCTTGGCGCGCACTCGATTCATTACAAGATGAGAATGCAGCAAAGCCTTGGTTATTAACTATTTTAAGACGAGAGAATGCACGTCGTTTTGAGCGTAAGCAATTTGACTATGCGGAGGTTGAACAAGATACGCTGGTCGACGATACCAGTTCGGCTTTGGATGATGCAATGGAGCAAACCGTTGTACAACGACAAATAGCCAACTTAGCACCAGAATATCGTGAACCACTGCTTCTGCAAGTGGTGATGGGATGTTCTGGGGATGAAATCGCCGATATACTTGAGCTGAATAAAAACACGGTGATGACAAGATTATACCGTGCTCGAAACCAGCTGAAAGACGCTTTAACGACTGAATATGAACCAATAAAGGGGGCATCAAACTAATGGATGAACTCGAATTTCGACGCCGCCTCGTTGCTGATCCTCATGATGAAGAGGTCAAAAAACAGGCCGAACAGCAACCTGAGTTGCAAGTGCTGGTCGAAGAAATGCAAGCTTTCGACGATTTCTTGGGTAAATCACTCGATATTGATGTGCCAGAGGGGTTGGCTGACAAGATAATTGCAAAACAAAAGAAGCTTGAAACGGAAGAACAAAAAGTGGTGAAAGCGTCTTGGTTTAGACGCGCTACCGCACCATTTGCGATTGCCGCCAGTGTATTTTTTGCCGCCGTGGTCTTTTACTTTGGCGGTTTTGGACACCCTGTCGATACCGGTGAACATGCGCTTGCTCATGTGTATTACGAAGAAAATGCACTGCAGAAGCAAGAAACAGTGTCACTGCAAACCGTGAATGAGAAGCTCGCGATGTTTGGGGGTAAGTTCGACAACTTGCCGGGTAAAGTGGTTTACGCGACATTTTGTAATTTTAAAGGTCAAAAAAGCCTTCACTTGGTTATGCAATCCGAATTTGGTCCACTCACGGTTTTTGTCGTGCCAGCAGGTCAACAAAGTACGATTGACGGCAAAGATAGTTTTGGTGATAGCCGCTTTGAGGGCTTAATTGCCCATGATGGTAAAGCCAACACTATACTGGTGGCAAACCGAGGTGCGCCAATTGAAACCTTCCAATCAGAAGTGACAAGCTCACTACGCTGGTTATAATGCTACCGCCCCACTCTTTGGGGCGGTGTCTCAATATCCTTACTAAACCTCTCAAAATACAAATTTAATTGAGGTACATACCTATTTAAATAGCCATGTTAGTTCTTTACAATGGCGACAGTTATTTTGGTATATAGGAACTTTATGAAACATTTCATTGTGTTACTTTCCCTTGTTTCTTTTTTATTTACAGCCAGTTTTAATGCTGAAGCGAGAAAGAAGTTTGGTAGTAAGAGCTCAGGCAAAACCCAGCAAACGCAAACGACTCAGCAAAAGCAACAAACTGATACACAAGCATTAAATGCAAAATCTACAGCAAAGCCTAAATCGAGTAAAAAAGGCATTATGGCTGGTGTACTCGGCGGATTACTAGCCGGTGGTCTAATTGCCGCGATGCTTGGCGATGATTTTGAAGGATTCCAATTCCTTGAGATGATTCTGCTTGCCGCTGCTGCCTTTTTAATTTTCAAATTGGTTAAGGGCATGCTTGCAAGAAAACAGCAGCCAACTTATGCCGGCGCGCCACCTATGGGTGGCTACAACAATACTCCACCACAGCAATTTCAAAGCCAAGGACCAATTGGCGGTGGTTTTGGCGCAGGTAGCGTGCCTATGAATTTGCCGAGAGATTTTGACATCAATGGCTTTTTACAAGGCGCAAGACAGCATTATCAAACTATCCAAACCGCTTGGAATAACAACGACTTTTCGACGGTTTCTGAATACTTGAGCCCAGAGTTGGTTGAAGAGTTCAAGCGTGAACGAGAGCAACAAGGTGACGTTAACACTGAGGTGATGTTTGTTGACGCTGAGTTAGTTCGTGCTGATACACGTCCTGACGTTTGGGAAGTAAGCATTAAGTTTACTGGAAAATATCGTGATCTCGGCGACATGCAAGAGGAACCTATCCACGAAATATGGCACTTAGAGCGTAAAACGACGGGAGATGCACCTTGGCTAATCGTTGGTGTTGAAGAGCTAGCAGCATAACTCATCAACTTTAACAAAAATTACACTCAGCTTGTGTATTCGCCAAGCTGAGTGTTTATTTGCAGCACTTCTCTATTCTCACCCAAACACACTTCAATATCCGCGATTCTTGGCAAGCTTCGCATTCCCCATGCCGATAGGCGTTGAAATGGCTGAATAAATTGTCTAACTTGCTCATCACTCATCCCTTTTCCGTTCGATGCTTTGAGCACATGCTCTTGTTGCAGCCGCCACAGATATACTCTGTCGAAGCTCATTCCATTTAAATAAATGAGACTATCTAATTGTGAAAAAATAGCTTGATACTCTTCACATAAAATTTGATTCACTTTTAAGCGAAACGAACCGTCTTTATCAAATTCTTGCTCAAATTGATTAACGGGAGGTGCTAACTCATCGCTAGACTGCGGCTCCACTCCCATACACCATCCCTCGATAATAAGTACCTGTAAACCCGCATCAACTTTTCGCCATTTTGATTTTGGCAACTTCCTATCTATTGATTTATCGAATACTGGTAAAGTAAATGCTTCACCGCGTTTAAATCTGCTCATAACATCTTGTAATAGTTGAAGATCGTGTGTACCAGGTAAGCCTCTTTGTTGAAACAGCGGATGAAACTTTGAAGCAAGTAATGCCCGCTCTTCTGGGTCTAAATAAAAATCATCAAGCGACACACACTTACAAGTAATGCCAACTTCCCTAAGTTGTTTACAAAGAGAATAGCTTAGTGTTGATTTACCAGAACCCTGAACGCCAGAAACTCCGATGACTAACGTTTTATTAGAATTAAATATTCCAAACCCTATTAGACTTTTGGCTAATTCCATATTTCTAAGTATTAATTTTCAAACTAATAACCGTATGATTAGTATAGACTTAAATAAAACAAAAACACCACAACAAAAATAAAGTTACATTAAACTTGAATAATTTACATTAATAAATTATTTTTACCCTTCATTGATACATAGGCAATAGTACAAATATCGGTACTATTGTATTTTTCACACAAAAACAATAAGGGAAATCACAATGAAACCACTGGGGAAGATACCATTTGCTAAGAGTACTCTCTGCCTTAGCATGCTGGCTGCATCAGCAAGCTTTTACGTAACCGCGGAAGAACAACCAGAAAACGGTGCTAAAGAACAAATAGAAAAAATTACCGTTACCTCTCGTCGTAAAGAAGAAACCATCATAGAAATTCCAATGCAGGTTTCTACTATCTCAGCAATGGACATCGCTGATCGTAACTTAGTATCAGCAGAAGACTTTTATAGAACGCTCGCTGGGGCTGCTTCTCCTAGAGGTCAACTTATTTTGCGTGGCTTAAGTGGAGGTAACACTGCATTTCCAGATACAACCAGCGTTTTTGTCGACGACGTTCCTTTTACTTTTGAAAACTTAAACGACGTAGAGCGAGTTGAGGTTTTACGAGGACCACAAGGTACACTTTATGGCTCAAACGCTATCGGTGGTACGGTTAGGATCATCACTAAAAAGCCTGTACTTGATGAATTTGAATTTTTCGCGTCTACACAGGTTGGAAGTGAAAAAGATGTAGATGGTCTACATCGTAATATTTCAATGGGTGTTAACATTCCACTTGTTGATGATACGTTAGCACTGCGTGTAAGTGGTAATACAGAACATGAACGTTATCAAATGGTTAATATGAATACTGGTGTTCAGGGTAACGCAGACCGAGGCTTTATCCGCAGCCAACTATTGTGGCAAGTGGACCCAGAAACTTCTGTTACTCTAGGCTACGCACATACGACATTCAGCGACACAGGTACGACAACAGGTGACCGTTCTACACCAGGTTATTATTGGGACTACAGCCTAACAGCCAATGAGGAAGCAGCTTACGGATATGATGTCGATTTCTTTAAAGTTTCTTGTCCTGAGACAGCTGAGCGCCCTCAATGTAACGCGGGCAACGCACCAATTGCTAACAAAGGTGTGCCACAAAAATACCAAGTGTGGGACTTAATGGACCCATGGTCTGACTCAACTAATGATCTTTTCACTTTAAATATTCAGGATGATAACTTCCTAGATATAGCGTCTTTAACTTACGCAGGCTCTCACCGTACTTATGAAGAAGACAGCATTCAAACCGGATGGAGTCGTTTAGATGCATCAGATATGTTCCGTACTTGGATCATTGACCATCGCAAATATGAGCGTGTGACTCACCAACTGCGCTTCCAAAATATTGATGTAAACTCGCCTCTATCTTGGACTATCGGCGCTTACTATGACGAAGTTGAATACGGCTACGATCCAGACTACCAAAATCAATATCATGAAAAAGGCGACAAAGTATCTGCGCTAGCACTTAATTGGTGGGGGGCAGATGCTACACAAATTGGTAAAGACACATTTGGCAACCCTCAGAACAACTGGAACCTTACCAACATTCGTGATTACTCGGAAGAACTCGCATTCTTCGCTGATGTTGCATACGAATTTGATTTAGGTGATTCCGGTAGCCTTGAAGTGAATGGTGGTGTACGCCGTTTTGAACTTAAAGATGGTTCTCACTACACGCAAGAAGGTATTTGGGCAACTTCTGAAGATAATTTAAGTGGTGAAGAATCAGGTAACCGCTATAAGTTCAGTGTTTCTTACCGTCCAAGTGAAGAAATGTCTGTATACGGCTTATATTCAGAAGGATATCGACCAGGTGGTAACAATGGTCCATTAGCAGCTTCATGTGAGGCTGATCCGCTTGCTAAAAATCGTAAAGACCGTTACACGTCTGATGCTATCGAAAACTATGAGCTAGGTCTTAAAGCAAGTGTACTTGACAGAAAAGTGGATTTCTCTGCTGCAATCTATCGTATCGATTGGACTGATATTAAAACCTCAGTATATATGGACACTTGTGGATTTTCATATACAGCTAACGGTGGTGAAGCTAAGTCTGAAGGTTTTGAGTTTGAGTCAACAGCTCGTTTAACTGACGACCTAACGATGTCATTCAACACGTCGTACACAAGCTCTGAGATCACAGAAGACAATGACTCTATCTCAGCAAGCGCTGGTGATAAGATGACAATGGTACCAGAATGGAATGCATATCTAGCGCTTGATCAAAATATTCAATTGTTCGGTAAAGATGCTTACATCCGAGGTGAATACTCTTTCTATGACGAATATAAAACACACTTTAATGTCCGTGATGAAGATAAAACACCAGCATATAGTGTCTTTAACGTTTCAGGACGTATTCAGCTAAGTGATAGTCTAAAACTAAGTGTATTCGTTAATAACCTATTTGATAAAGAAACTGCTACCTATATGCGTGCTCGCTCTAGAAACGCCAATAATTCAGCAGCACAAGAGTATATTAACTACCTAAATGGCCGCACAATCAGCCTGCGTGTTGATTATACCTTCTTTTAAGTAATAAAAAATGTGCCACCGTATAGGTGGCACATTCATTCTATAAACACCTACCCCATCAGCTAATTAAAATTCTTAATATACTGAATCAATAAATTTCTGCCCTGTTGTGGCACATGACCATCAATCAATCTTGGATCAAATACAGTGTATTTTTTATCAAAAAGATTTTCAGCTTTCAGTTGAATTTTAGTATTGTTATCCAAATTAAAAGAAACGGTACCGCCAATGAGGTAGTAACTTGACTGCTTGAAATCATCTACAGTTGACTCTGGGGGTGCAAGTATCAATGTTGTGTCTCGCCAAATTGCATTTAAAGTAACTTCTACCGCCCCTCTTTTATGAGTAAAGGCAAGCGCAGCAAACTTTTTAAAACTGCCGTTTAATGGCTCGTCAAATAACTGGGTGTATGCACCTTGTATCCATGTTGAGTCACTTAAATTAAAATTAGCATTAACTTCAATACCCTGCATACTCGTCTCAAAGACATTATCAAATGTAAACTCAGCTTGCTCATCATCAATGGATACAAGATTAATAAAATCTTCTAGTTCATTGTTAAACAGTACCGCGTCAAATTGTTTGGACTCGTCTTGATAATGCCAGACCAGCTCTGTCGTTTTTACATATTCTGAAGTTAAGTTCGAATTACCTGATGTAACGTCATCGTTTGAGTTAAGCTCATTACTGACTGGTGTACGAAAAGACTCTCCATATTGTAGCTTAAAAGTGTTTGCTTCATCGTAGCCGTAAACGAATGCAAGCCTTGGCGATAAATTATCGTCTATGTCTTTCACTTCGTCATATCGTGCTCCTGCAAACATACTAAGTTGCTCGCTAAATCGATGCTTAGCTTGAACATAACCCGCATAAGAATCAAAATCCTGACGTAGCGAATAAAATGGCGCGTAGTCAGATATTGTCTGCACACCACCCAAATAGGTATGGTTATAAATAATGATGTCACCAGCAGTTTGGTCATAGTAAGTAGTTCTTACACCTGCTTTACTTTGCTCTTCCTTTGACAACTCAATCCCGAAATTCCATTGTAAATGGTCATTTTGTTTATAACCACCATCTAGGTTATAAGTTAAGTCTCTAGATTGCCAAGCTGGGCCAACTAAAAAGTCACCTCCTTGCGTGATACCTATTTCTGCTGCTGTAACGATGAGCCCTGCACTTTCAATGTTATGCTCAATAAAGCTCAGTTTATGGGTTAACTCGAGTAACTCAGTAATTTGCCACTGATACTCAAATGTTGCCGCATAGTTCTCGCTTTTGTGTTCGTTTTCAGGGGAATAACGGGAAAGATTTAAAAACTCGTCAAGTTGAGTGCGGTTAAACCTTACTTGCCATGTTAACGCTTGATGATTGCCGCCAAACACAGCAAAAAGTGATTCTAACGGGTCTTTTACGGCACCTCCAAAATAGCTATCACCAGTGCGTTTATTAAATGCAATATTAGCGTAGACCAGTGTTTCGTTAGACACTTGCTTTGAAATATTGATCGCCGCTTGAGCGCTGCCATGCTCACCATAGCCAACAGAAAGCTGATTACTATGTTTTTTGGTAATAATATTCATTACACCAAGAAAGGCATTGCTGCCATAAAGTGCGGAGCCCGGGCCTCGAATAAATTCAACTTTATTGATAATTTCAATGGGAATGTACGGGGTGTAGACCGACGCTTTACCGAATGAAGACTCATTCAGCCTTTGCCCGTCAATCATCACTAACACATGTCCAGTATCCAGATACACACCACGGGTATGCTCTTTTGGCACGGCTCCAACCCAATCGCCTCGAGTAGATTGAAAGCCAGGTACAAAATTCATTAAATCATAAACATTGTCGACACCTAGGCTATTGATTTGTTCTGAATTAAAGACAGTAATACTAGAGGGAACCGATGCCCTAGTCTCATCGGTTTTGGTTGCGATAGAGACGTTTACATTCAACAGCTCTTCAAACGACAGCTGATAAAGGTCGGCGTCCATAGCTTCTGGTTCAGCGACTACCGCAAAAGGAATTAAGAATGGAGTGACTTTAATTAACGCGCTTAAGTTTTTCATATTATACGAGCTCTATGTTCCCACACTTCACTCGTAGTGTTAGATTACTCTAACCTACGTAGCAGCATATGATTAACTTAATAATACTTGCTCCTAGCCACTACGCAAGTTTTTGATTAGCCTTTTCTTTTAGACCCTAAGCAGATGCCAACTTTCTCGCTTTGAAATATTTAAATAAACCAATTAAAGACGCTGCGATCCAAAATAACTCTATCACAAAGCTTGCAAGGTTAAAGTTATAACAAAGACTAATCAGTAGTAGGATCGCACCACTTAAATTCATCAAGTTATACGTTAAACTATCGGGAGATGCCTTTTCCAGCTGTAGCATAAAGAATGCACCAACAACCAAGAAAGTGCCTGTCATACCGATGATATCGAACATTAAATCGATCATGTTTTTTCCATTTAGCAAGACCCAATAGGCTGGCCCAGTTCCATGGGAAGGGTCATTTTCATTCATTGAAACAGCAAAGCCAAACGGCGAAATAGTAACAAACTGGGAAATTCAAGACAGGACATTTGTCTGATAACAACAAAAAGTGAGCAATGAAAATTCAAGTAATGACTACTTGAAGGTGACCTTGCCACCAATCATTTTCAGTGCTGGCGCACCTCTCACTAATGTATCCCGGGCAAACTCTTGCTCACAATTGGGGCAGTTTACTTGGTTGGTGGTAAAGTCCTGGGTGATCCGTTCTTTAAAACATTTGACGAGGCTGCCCTTGCCTCCCTTACGATACTTAAATAGCTGCTGGCGGCATCCAGAACAATAAATATCGACGGTTCTAACAGGGCCTTTTTTATTGGGTTTTGCCATACCGAGTTAGCTCATGATCCTAAGTACAAATGCAATGAGCGTAAACTGTAACACATGATAGCCACCGTTGACTAAAAACAGTTTCATCGGGCGCTGCTCAAATATATAGCTTATTCCTAATGAACAGGCGACGAAAAAAACTCCCACACCAAGCCCAACTCCGGTAGCCGCTAACAAAGAGAGCGATAGATCAAGCATCACAGCCATAAACACAGCGGACAACAAAGATAACAGAAATGCGACGCCAAAAGTCATCTTGGGATCGCTCGTTTGTAAGTCAAGCTCTGTCAACCCACACCCCTCCATCCATGTTTTTTGGAACAGCATAGGCGAATACCAAATACCACCTAACATAAAGGAAGACAAAGCGGCGAGAATAATTGCCCAAAGGTTCAATGCTTCAAATGAGAATATCATCGACTAACTCAGCATATTTCATTTTATTTAATAATGAGTATAAGTGAAAACCTACTTATAAACAGGTTTCTTTTGTAATTTCCTCTGCAGCGTTCTTCGGTGCATATTAAGTTGCCGTGCAGTTTCAGAAATATTACCTTCGTTTGCCTTTAGAACTTGCTGAATATGTTCCCACTCAAGTCGTTCTGGAGACATGACTTCTTCTACGATTTCTTGAGTTTTCTCTCCCAATAGCGTTTGTACTATCAAACTGGTACTTGCTGGCTTAGTTAGGTAGTCATCAGCACCCAATTTTATCGCCTCAACTGCAGTTGCAATGCTAGCATAACCCGTTAATAATACAATGCGAGCGCTTGGATTGAGCTGCTTGATTTGTGTTATGAAGTTTATTGAGTTGGACTCACCCAGCTTCATATCCAACAATATGTAGTCGAAAGCTTCTCGTTTACAAGCCACCTGCATATCTTCAATTAAAGTGACGTGTTCAACACCAAAGTCTTGTTTTTCCAAGCGCCTCATCAATGTTTGTGCGTAAGGCACGTCATCTTCAACAAGCAGTAAATTCATCACTCACCCTTGGTAGTTTAATCGTACATTTTGTCCCATCGGTAACGTCGCTTTCAATAAGCAGATGTCCACCAAGCCGTTCAATTGTCGCATGACTAAGCAGTACCGCCATGCCAAGCCCAGATTCACTATTCACTACATTGTGCCCCAGCTGCGCTAGCCTTTCTTCTGCTATTCCCTCACCTTTATCAAGAATGGTTATCACATGCTCAGTCGGCTCGGAGGTAAATATCACCTCTATGTCCGTCTGTTTTGCTTGCTCATTTGCTCGCACACCGTTACTAATAAGGTTCAAAATCGAAGGCATCAACATAGGATCATCGCACAGCCCCCCCTGAACATTAGTAATATCGAATCGAAAATGCTGCCGTGGAAATTGTAAATTCGTTAATTCTTTTAACTGCTCTGCAAGATGCTCTGCAGTTATCATTTGTTTAGACGCTGACTTTATATACTCAGTGAATTCTCTAAAGACATTAAGCTGCTCCTTACATTTCCCAAGAGGTTCCGACATTTCTTGAACACATGGATCTTTTGGATACGACTCCTCCAGCTCTTCGTGTAATAGCGCCAAATGTGCGATTGGCGTGGCGAGTTGATGGGTTGCTTGTGCGGCCGCACTACCTAATGCGATTAATTGTTCTTGCTGTAGCTGCTGCTCTCGTAACATGGCAATTGCCCGCTCTTTTTTTCGATTTTGCTTTACCAATATGCTCACCACGGTAACAACGACTATAATAGTGAAAGTAAAGTTAACTAACATCCCGAGCAAGTGAGTGCTCATGTCCATATGGTGGACATGTTCATGAGACATTTTTATATAAAGATAAAGATAAGCCCCAATCGCCCCAGCCGACACCATCAACATGTTGATAGTTGGAATAGTTACTGCTGCAATAACCGTTGGCAATACCAGCAAGGACACAAACGCATTGGTCGCTCCACCCGTCAGGTCCAACAAAATAGTAAGAAACAAAATGTCCGCCAACAATTGCATTGTCATACCAATAGACGCGGCTTCTTTTGTGTTACGGTAGGCGTAAATACTTAATAGCTGAAATACCGACTCCGCTGCCACCACTCCAACCACTGCAACAAAATCAAATTGTTTACCAAAAACTAGAGCTGCGATAGCGAGCATCACTATTTGAATGATGATTGCCACAGATCGCAACAACAACAGTTGACCCAATGCAGAGCTGGGAGAAAACGCAATTTTCATGAAAATATAAGAAGCTAAGCTAAGATAAAAGAATTATACCTAATCTAGCGAAAATAGGTGTGATCGAACTCAGTTATATCGCCGTTTTACAAGCCACAGCTTCGCTTTTATGGCAATACTGTGAAGGATTTGGTATAAATAAAAAATTGGCCAACTGGTCGGATTAGAATAAGAGACACTATGGTTTATGCAAAAATCACGGGCTGGGGTAAGTGCATTCCACCAGCGAGCATCAGTAATGATGAAATTAGCACCATCGTTGATACCAATGATGAATGGATAAGTACAAGAACAGGTATAAAATCCAGACGCGTTAGTCATGTTAGCACTGCCGAACTTGCAACGGTTGCAAGCCAACACGCTTTGGCATGTGCAGGACTTGAAGGTAAAGACATCGATCTTGTTCTACTTGCAACCTGCACCCCGTCAACTATGGTGGCAAATACAGCTTCTTTAGTACAAAAGAATATTGGAGCCGTGGGTGCTGCAGCATGTGATACCAATGCGGCCTGTTCGGGCTTTTTGTATGCATTACAAAATGCCACCGCACAGATCCAAGCCGGTATGATTAAAAGAGCAGTCATTGTTGCAGCTGAGCGTATGACTTGGTATGTAAACTGGGCAAAGCGCGACAGCGCGGTATTATTTGGCGACGGTGCTGGTGCTGTCGTGCTTGAAGCAAGTGAGGAACCAACCGGCCTATTAGGCACCAAAACTGGCTGTGATAGCACTGACAGAAGTATATTACACATTCCAAACTATGGTACCGATATGGACCGCTGTGCAGGCACCGGACCTTCTGACCTCTCTTTTGAGGGACGTGAAATCTTCAAGCGTGCTGTAAAAGGTATGAGTGAAGCATGTGATGATGTACTCAACCAAGCACAGCTATCACTAGAAGACATTGATGTACTTATCCCGCACCAGGCAAATCTTCGTATCATTCAAGCGATCCAAAATCGTTTGGAAATTTCAGATGATAAAGTCATGGTCAATATCGACAAGTACGGTAATACCTCAGCTGCAACAATTGCAATTGCACTGTGTGAAGCTGTCGAAAGTGGTCTTATTAAGCCACACGCTAATATTATGTCGGCGGCATTTGGCGCTGGATTAACCTGGGCTGCGAGCTATTTAAAATGGGGAGAAAGAACGACCCCAATTGCGATGTCGGATGCACGTTTACCTGATTGCGATAAAACAGGTCTTGAGTTGATTGCACCAGCAGTGGCTGCGAGTCAAGCTCAATAACTAACCTACTCTCCCGAATTAAGGTTAATTGCTCGATCTTGCCCTTGGGTGGGTGGTAATATTGCAATATTATTATCGCTCATCCAAGGAGTTTATTGTGCTCAAAGCGCATACCGAGATCAGTCAATTAGAACCACAAGCAATTTGGAAGTTTTTTGACCAAATTTGTGCCATTCCCCACCCTTCAAAACACGAAGAAGCGCTAGCAAGCTTTATTGTTGACTGGGCTAAAAGCAAAAATTTAGACGTACGTCGTGATAACACTGGTAATGTGTTCATCAAAAAAGCTGCAACAAGTGGCATGGAAAATCGTAAGCCTGTTGTACTACAAGCACACATTGATATGGTGCCACAAAAGAATGACGATACAGCACACGACTTCGTTACCGATCCAATCAAACCATATGTTGATAATGATTGGGTAACTGCAACTGGCACTACATTAGGTGCAGACAATGGTATCGGCATGGCATCATGTTTGGCCGTATTAGACGCTGACGATATCAAACACGGTCCACTTGAGGTGTTACTAACCGTTGATGAAGAAGCAGGCATGAGCGGCGCGTTTGGTTTGCAATCTGGCTGGTTAGAAGGAGAAATTCTGCTCAACACCGATTCAGAGCAAGAAGGCGAAATCTATATGGGTTGCGCAGGTGGTGTAGATGCATCCTTAACTCTACAACTCGTGCGAGAAGCGTTACCTAAACACCATCAAATCTTTGAGCTGTCTCTAAAAGGCTTACGCGGCGGACACTCTGGCGTCGACATTCACACTGGTCGTGCAAACGCTAATAAATTGCTCGCAAGATTCTTAAAACACCATATTGCAGACTTTGATCTAAGACTTATCGAGATCAGAGGCGGCTCCCTACGCAATGCAATTCCGCGCGAAGCATACGCTGTCATTAGTTTTGATGAAACGCAAATAAGCGAGTTCCAGGCGCTGATTGAAGCTTATGAAACCATCATTAAGCAAGAATTATGTGCCATAGAAACCGGGATCACATTTGCGCTCAGCACCTCAAAAAGTACCACGTTGCCAATGAGCCAAGCTTCTGAAAGCAAAGTATTAGCGCTTCTCAATGCTTGCCCTAATGGTGTTGTACGCATGAGCGACGATATTCCAGGTGTTGTTGAAACCTCACTTAATATGGGTGTAATTTCTACTACAGATAACAGTTTAGAAGTCCTATGTTTGATCCGTTCATTAATTGATTCTGGTCGCAGTGATGTCGAGGGTATGTTGCGTTCACTGGCTGAGCTGACACAAGCAGACATTGAATTTAGTGGTGCTTACCCAGGCTGGAAACCTGATCCAAGCTCAGAAGTATTAGCTATTTTCCGTGATATGTATGAATCAATCTACGGTGAAAAGCCACATATTATGGTTATTCATGCTGGTCTTGAATGTGGTTTGTTCAAAGAACCTTACCCGAACATGGATATGATTTCTTTTGGTCCAACCATCAAATTTCCACACTCTCCCGAGGAAAAAGTAGAAATTTCAAGCGTTGGCCTATATTGGCAGCAAATGAAAGGGATCTTAGAAAACATTCCTGAAAAGCAGTAAAACTAATCTAAAATTAATTATACCAATTCGGTTATTAGACAAACTAAAAGCCCAGCTTACGTAGCTGGGTTTTTCATAGATTTCAGGCTCTGTGATTGTGATTAGCCGAACTTTTTCTCAAGATAACTAAACATGGTTCTAAGACCCAATGCTTCACCACCAACAGGTCTACCCGGTAACGCTCTCACGTTCCAAGCCATCACATCAAAATGTAGCCAAGGTGTCGTGGCTGGCTCAACAAATTCTTTTAGATACAGTGCAGCTGTTATTGAACCACCAAACGGCGTCGAACCACAGTTAGCAATATCGGCGATATCGCTCTTGAACAGCGCCTTATACTGATCAAACAAAGGCAGTTGCCAAATAGGATCCGCATTACCCAGACCAATTTCCATTAGCTCAGAAGCAATCGCTTGATCTGTAGAATAAAAACCAGGTAGTTCAGTGCCAAGTGCAACGCGACACGCACCAGTCAAGGTTGCGAAATCAATCAATAGCTCAGGCGCTTCTGTTTGCGCTTCTGCCAATGCGTCGCATAAAACCAAGCGTCCTTCGGCATCGGTATTGTCAATTTCAACCGTAATACCTTTACGTGTTTTGATCACATCACCTGGCCTAAAGGCATTGCGAGAAACCGCATTTTCTACCGCTGGGATAAGTACGCGTAATCTTACAGGCAGTTTTGCCGCCATAATCATATTGGCCAACGCGATAACATGAGCCGCTCCGCCCATGTCTTTTTTCATATTACGCATTCCAGACGCAGGTTTTAAGTCCAGACCACCAGAGTCAAAACATACGCCTTTACCAACTAACGTAAGTTTTGCGTGGTTTTCATTACCCCAACGTAAGTCAAGCAAACGCGGAGCATTGTCACTCGCACGGCCCACCATGTGGATTGTTGGGTAGTTGTGCTCCAATAACTCATCACCAATGATTTGTTCAAATGATGCGCCATATTGCTCGGCAAGTTCTTCCATTACTTCAGCCATGTGCTGAGGCATCATATCGGCAGCCGGTGTGTTTACTAAATCTCTTGCAAGATTAATAGACTCGACAGCCGCTTTTACTTTGGCATATATATCAGCATCTTCGATAGCAAGCTTTGCGACAATCGCTGGCAATTCTTTATAAGCAGAAAATTGATACGCCCCCAGTAAAAACGCAATAGCGTGGCTCTCAACTTGCTCAGAAGCGATATCAATAAAATAAGTACCTTTTGGTAACTGCTTTGCAAGATCGCCCAATAGCCAAAAATCATCGTCTTCAGCAATAACAATAACTCGCTCTACTTCTCCAGAATCAGCATTCGGAATAAGAATATTTTTTTGCGATTGAAGTTGTGCGGTTTTTACGAAAAGCTGTGTCGTACTTGACTGCTGCGCTTGCCATGACGCTAATTCTGCAGCAGAGAAGATAGAAATGGGTGTACCCTTCGCAGAGTGAACGAGTAGGTTGTTCATGTAGGCCTCAAATTTATTATGTTCGTACTTAGATTACCAAGGCTAAAAAGAAAATTCACTGTTCCTCGGTTTTTGTTGGCTTTTTTTTCAAGTTGAATGAGCTAGGCAAAACATCCACGCCCACTAATTGACCGACCTTTACGATTATCGGAATGGTAATGGGGGCAAAAGGTAAAACGGCAAACACACCCAATCCTAATCCTTTGAGAATATCCACAAGTTGGGCGTTTGCTGTTTTTAACTCAGCCTTATGCGCTCGCCCCAAAGTATATCGCTTGTATATCTCAAGCATTTCTTTCGTTTCTTGTTTCTCTTGTTCTAGTGCGCATTTGAGCGCAATCATTGCTCTGCGCAATCTTATTTGCTGTCTGCGTTTACTGATCCGAGCAACGCGCATCGGTGCTTTATGGACAACTTTGATCAGTTTCATTAATAAACTCAAAGATAGTGTTGTCCAGAGTCTATCAAAATTTTTAGCACTTTAGCTATTAGCCATTGGTACAAATTAGCTATTCTAACGAGTAAAGTTATACGTAAAGTGTGTAAAACAACGAACTAGAACAAAATCAACCTCAATTACCACACAAAACTGTACAATAATCACTCACACAAAGACTAGCACCTAGCATTGCTCAATTAATCTACAAAAACTGAATAATGAAATTTCCGTAATCTCGCTAAACTTTGTAACAACAAATTATAAGCAACTGGGTGTTTCTCTTCAAAACTAGTTAAACCGTCCAAAAGTTCATCTTCAACAATAACTTATCATTCAACCTTTGCAATTCTTCTTAGCCTAAACAAAAAGTTATTAAGAAAGTTGCAGTTTCAGAAATCACTGCTAATTTTAAAAAAGCGCTTGCCAACACATAGCAAATTAAATTATATGTGTATTAAAGGTAAAAATATTATAAATGGCCTTTTTATTGGTATGACAACAACAATCAACTGGGGAAACAGGATGAAACTAAAAAGTAACACGGTGCGCCGTGCAATTCGCTTCGCGCTCGCTTCAGCAGCAACAACCTCACTTCTTACTACCACCGCAATGGCTGAAGAAGCCAACCAAGCAAAAGCAGATGAAAAAATTGAAAAAATCGCGGTAGTTGGCTCCCGGGCTGCTCCTCGCTCTGTAGGCGAGTCACCAGTGCCAATTGACATCATCGGTGCTGAAGATATGTCGAAAGCTGCGGGCTCTGACATGCTGGAATTACTGAAAGGATCTGTACCATCTTTGAACGTACATGCAAACCCAATCAGTGATGCAGCGACTCTAGTAAGGCCAGCTAACTTACGCGGATTGCCTGCGGACAGTACGCTGATTTTGTTAAATGGTAAGCGTCGCCACCGTTCATCGGTTATTGCCTTTTTAGGTGGCGGTATTAACGACGGTGCTCAAGGTCCTGATATTTCAGTGATCCCTAGTATCGCGCTCAAACAGGTGGAGGTACTTCGCGACGGTGCTGCCGCGCAGTACGGTTCAGATGCAATCGCGGGTGTAATGAACTTTGTACTTAAAGACGCTAGCGAAGGGGGCTCGTTCTCTATTCGTCAAGGTGAATACTACGAAGGTGACGGCGACACGACGGTTATCGAAGGTAACGTAGGTTTGCCATTTACAGATGATGGTTTTGCTAACTTAAGCTTTCAGTACAAAGAAGCGGATGCGACTAGCCGCAGTGTTCAGCGTCCTGATGCAGCAGCTTACATTGGTGCCGGAGTTGAAGGAGTTGGCGACCCGGCGCAGATCTGGGGTGCGCCAGAAATTAAAGATGATATAAGTATCTTCGGTAATGTTGGCGTAGATGTCACTGACAATGCTCGATTCTATATGTTTGGCAACTACTCCGAGCGAGACGTTAAAGGCGGATTCTATTATCGAAATCCACAAACCCGTCCTGGTGTATACTCTAACGACGGTGGTGAAACGCTGTTAGTGGGAGACTTAGATGGTGTAGGTGTGGGTATCGAATGTCCGGTAGTTAACTTGACGGATAAAAATGTAGCGAACATCCCAGCGTATCAATTAATTGCTGCTGATACCGAGTTAGGTAGAAACTGTTTTGCCTTTAATGAAATTTTACCTGGAGGTTTCACGCCGAACTTTGGTGGTAACATCACTGATACCTCTCTAACTATCGGCGTTGAAGGTGAGTTTAAAGACGGCTTTTTGGAGGGGGGTTACTGGGACTTAAGTGGCTCGGTTGGTCGTAACGAATCACGTTACTTCATCACTAACACGGTAAACGCTTCACTTGGCGCAGATACGCCTATGGACTTCAGCCCAGGTAAATACATCCAACTGGAAAAGAATTTTAACTTTGACGTGTCAAAAGGCTATGACTTTGACCTAGCTTACGATGTAAACGTTGCAGCAGGTCTTGAGTGGCATGAAGAAACATTTGAAGTACTTTCAGGTGATGAAGCATCATTTATTGCAGGGCCACTGACTGAGCAAGGCTTTGGGATAGGTTCAAATGGTTTCCCAGGCTTCAAACCTTCTGCAGCAGGAGAATACACTCGTCGTAACTATGCTGCTTATGTGGATATCGAGACCCCATTTACTGAAGAGTTTATGATGGGATGGGCGCTTCGTTACGAAGATTACGATTCATTTGGTTCGACTACAAACTTTAAGATCACGGGTCAATATCATGTTACCGAAGACTTCTCGGTTCGTGGTTCAATCAGTACCGGTTTCCGCGCGCCAACGGTAGGTCAAGCTAACGTGTCTAACGTGCAGACAAACTTAAGCAGTGGTGTATTGGTAGATTCAGCACTATTACCACCAACAAACCCTGTTTCAGAGCAGCTTGGTGGTACTGAATTGACTCCTGAAGAGTCAGAAAGTTACACACTAGGTGCGGTATATCGCTCTGGCGACTTATTTATTACGTTAGATTACTACAACATTGAAGTAACTGACCGTCTAAGCCAGTCTGAAAAAATCGTTTTAAGTGATGCTGACAAAGCAGCCCTTAAAGCGGCGGGTGTTCCTAACGTTGATAACTTAGCGCAGGTGAGCTTCTTCACTAACGACTTCGATACCACGACTCAAGGTATCGACTTAGTTGGTAACTATTCTATGGATATGCTGGGTGGTTATGCAACATTCAGTGCCGCATACAACTGGAATGAAACCGAAGTAGACCGCTTCTCTGCTATCACAGGTGACTTCAAGGTATCTCGTTTAGAAAACGACTTACCGAAGCACAGAGGCACATTAACTTGGGCTCAGCAATGGGATAACTTCTCAGGTTTTGTTCGTATGAACTACTTTGGCGAATACCAAGGCGTTCACGTCGATTATGATGCAACAGCAAAAACAGCGGACGCGACAATCACATTTGATGCAGAGCTTACCTACTTTGCAACAGATTCGATCAGTCTATCTGTTGGTGCAAATAATATCTTTGACCAAGATGCTGAAGAACTAGACTTCTTTGACGCTACAGGTATCCCAAATAACAACTGGGGTGGCAAATACTATGAAACTTCACCATACGGTATTAATGGTGGTTTCTACTATGTGAAAGCAACCTATACGTTCTAACTTTTACTGTAACCCAGAAACAAAGGCGAACTAGCATTAGCTATTTCGCCTTTTTATTTTTATCCTATATAACAAAGCAGTTAATTTTGAATACAAACATGTTGTTATTAAAGCGAGCCAACGAATTATTAGCCGAAAACAAGCTTAGAGAAGCTGAGTTTATGTACAAGTCTGTACTAAAACAGTCACCAAACAACGGTCCAGCTCTATTTGGTCTAGGCCGCATTTGCATGCGTTTAGAGCAGTATGATAACGCAATCTACTATTTAAAAAGAGCCTGCGAACATTTACCAAAAATGCTTGAGCCGCTCTTCGCATTGGCCGATGCATTTTTAGCCGTAGGTTCACCGGTTGACGCAAAAACCGTACTTGAATACACCTTAAGCGTGGCAAAACATAATGCCCAAGCCCATTACCAACTCGGTCAATTTTATCTGGACTATGGCTTTATTGAACAAGCCAAAAATGTCTTTAAAGCGGGGTTAGATTGTCCTCATAGTACAGTGACTGCCTTTATGCTGTACGAACTGGTACAAATGTCCTCAGCCAAAGAATTACCTACATATTTAGCGATTTTAGAAAAATTGGAAAATGAGTTTGAAGCACCGAGACTAAAAACCGTGGTCCACTATGCTCTTGCTAAGTGTCATGAACAATTAGGTAACTTTAATGCAGCCCAAGATAACTATGCTTTAGCGAATGATACACAGCTGCTGATGAGCGAGTTTCGTACTGTAGACATGCTGCCATTTTTTGAATCAATCAAAAAGTATTGTGGCAAAGCGTTTTTTGATAAACCCAGTGATAAGGTTAAGACAACATTTACCCCTGTTTTTATTGTTGGTTTGCCAAGAACTGGCTCGACTCTCCTAGAACAAATGCTAGTACAACATTCACATGTTGGTACACTAGGCGAGAATACCGTGATCAGCGATAAAATTGTCCCTTACCTCAGTAAACGCAACAATTCAGAGTTCCCAGGTTGTTTAGACCAACTAAGTAACTCTATGTTAGATCATTGCCGCATACTCTATGTCGACGAGATAAAGCGACATCGAGTGCCGGAAGAAGTGGTGATCAATAAACTTCCAGCTAATTTTCAAAATCTGGGCTTAATCCACAAGCTCTTCCCTGAGGCGCGAATTATTCATTTAACTCGCAACCTCAATGCAACAGCCTGGTCGGTCTACAGTAATCATTTCGCCGAAAGCGAGCCTTACTTTTGCTCTTTAAGTGAATTTGCCTTGTATGCGCAAGCGCAAAGCGACTTGATGTCACATTTTAACCAATTTATGAAAAGAGATATTTTTACGCTCAGTTACGAACAACTTATTGCAGAGCCTGAAAAGTCCCTCAGACAATGCTTGAGCTTTTTATATCAAAAATACGAACCTGAATGCTTGGAGTTTCACAAATCTAAAAAGCCGGTGCATACCCTAAGTAAGGCGCAGGTCAGAAAGCCAATCAGTACGCAGCCACTGGAAAAGTGGCTGCGCTATGAAGCATTTATTGAGAAGATGATTGCTCAACCACAAAGCGATCAAACCACGCCAGCAAATCTTTAAACTGATCATCACGTGCATGTTTATGGGTTAACATGTCTATGTGCCCATAATTGTGCCGATGGCCGTGCTTTTTTCCATAAATTCTGAGTTCTTGTATCCCCTTTCCAGATTCACAAATAAACGCTTGAATATCGACAGGTTGTGCCAGTGCTTTATCTTTAACGCCAGCAATGTGCAAGATTGGAGGCAACGTCATGTCTTGTAATACCGCGGCATAATTAAAACCGTCATCCGAGTCAACCCATGGGTGCTTCTGTGCCCAGTCAGCGCTTTGTGCATGTGACTTTAAAGACTCATCATCACTTCCCCAACCAAGTCTCTTCGCAGGTAAGTACCCATGCTTTTTCGAATAATAGTGCGCAACGTTAAACCATATCAGGTTTGCTTTAAGTAATTTGCTCGGGTGATTGTTATGTAAACTACGCTTAGAGCCAAAATAAACACATGCTTTAACATGCTGAATTTCTTCAGGAAAGCGTGCAAAAACACTATTCATCAATACTCCTCCCCAAGAATGCGCAATCCAATATTGTGCTCTAGATCCGGTATATCGTTCGATAAAATTCAGCATTTCAGGGATTTCGTGCAAGATTGATTCAGTTTGACCATAATCCGCTTCAGCGTCGATTTTAGGTATGCTCTCTCCTCGCCCACGAAGATCACCAACAAAACAGCGATAGCCGTGTTCAGCTAAAAAAGGCGCTAGCCCTTTATTACTTTCAGTATAAAAAATTTTGCCATTTTCAACCGCACCATGCATAAAAAACACAGCGGGGCCGCTACTATCCGGTTTTGCTATATATCTGAGGTGGAGTTTATGTCCATCTGCTATATCTACTAATAGTGATTTTTGCTCTATCATTTCTTTGTTTTTATTCTTTTAACACTAACCTCATCGTACCAGTTGACTGGTTGATAAGTAAACTCTTAAACGAAGCAAATAAAAGGGTTGATATGCCTTTAAGATAAAGCCAGTATTCAAGACTTAAGCGTTCGATTAAAAGTGTTATAATCCTTTTTATTTATTCGAAGAATCCTGTGCACCCAAGAAACAAGCATAATTCAGGCTATGATCTAGACAAGCTTATAGCGATTGAACCCGCTTTAAAGAATTTTACTTACAACCGAGCTGATGGCATAAAAAGCATCGACTTCACTAATCCAGATGCCGTAAAACTGTTAAATAAAGCATTGCTTAAATCAGACTACGATATACAAGTTTGGGATATCCCCGCACAATTTTTATGCCCGCCGGTTCCAGGCAGAGCAGACTATATCCATGCGTTGAAAGATCTGTTAGATGAAAGTAACTTGCCAGATAAGGTGCAAGGCGTAGATATTGGCACTGGTGCCAATTTGATCTATCCCATCTTGGGATCAAGAGAATATAACTGGCGCTTTGTGGCCTCTGACATCAATCCTCTTGCTGTGAAGTGTGCCAAAACCATCGCAGAACTAAATAAGCTGCCGGTAAAAGTGATGCAACAAAAGCAGCCTAATCACTTTTTTAAAACAATAATAAAAGCAAACCAGTTTTATCATTTTTCAATGTGTAACCCGCCCTTCCATTCCAGTGAAGCAGATGCAAATAAGGGCACGCAAAGAAAGTGGAAAAACCTTAACCGAGCACCACAAGCCTCGCTAAATTTTGGCGGCCAAGCTCAAGAGTTATGGTGTGAAGGTGGAGAAAAGCGTTTTATACTGGATATGATCTCTGAGAGTGCCACTTTCAAAGAGCAAGTTTATTGGTTTACTTCCCTTATCTCTAATAAAGACAACGTCAAACCACTTAAACAGCAACTTAAACAGTTCGCTGCAGAGCAAGTAAAAGTGATCGAGATGGAGCAAGGTAATAAGACAAGCCGTTTTATCGCCTGGAGTTTTTTCACACCCTAGCAATGTATATGGTGGGCTCGAGCTCACCTCGCGTGACTCTCTATACCCCACCGTTGCATTACTGCAACGGGTTTTGAGGTACATTTTTTGCTGGAACTTCATTGCAAGCCATCGGTGGGTGAACCACCTCTCACCATGTTGCACTGTGCCTATACTGTGGTAGGAGCGAGTTTACCTCGCGAGATTTTTAAATCACACATAGCAAAAAACCCGTCGCATTGC